>DHPL01000053.1:7070-29425 GCA_002407905.1 Anaerolineaceae bacterium UBA5365 | reverse complement strand
TCTACCAATTGAACTACACCCGCATGTTAATATCGCTACCCGTCTTGCCCGGGTCGAGGGTTTGGATTTTAACACAGGCAATTTTAAAAGTCAACGCTCCAGGACGCCAATTTGGCCTAGTCAGATCTTCATTCGTTCCCGGTGTAAGAACCTACTTTTCAGGCATTTAATAGGCAGTGATCTGCCAGTAATCTATTCAGTTCGCTGGTCCTTACGGGTGAGGCGGAAGATGCTGATCTTGGTGGGGTGGTTGAAAGGGGCTGGGTTCGATGGCGGAGTGTCTACGATGGTTTGCGCATAGCCTGTGCAATCTTCGGGTACAGGAATTTGCTCTTCCAGTTGCATGTAACCCGCTGCCGTCAGCGCTTCGTATTCCTGCATCAGTTCTGCTCCTGAAAGGTAGAGGGCGTTGTTCACCAAAACCATCCGGCCGCCATGCGCAACCAATGGCCGGGCTTTGTTGACCAGGCGCATGAAGTTCGCCCCAAGGTCCACCTGGCCGGCTTTGGTCTGCGAGAAAATGGGGGCATCCAGAATGACGAGATCGAATAATTGGTTCTCTGATTTCAAGTTGGCTGCCACACGGTAAAAATCGCCTTGCAGGCTACCAAGGCGTTCCTCAAACCCGTTGAGCCTTGCCGAGCGCTCCCCAATAGCTAAAAAGCGCTGTTTTAGATCTGTCTGCAAGACCCGGCTGGCACCGCCGCCAAGCGCAGCGATGCCCAGACTGCCCGTATAGGCAAAAAGATTGAGCACGCGCTTACCCGCGGCATTGGCGCGCAGCCATTCCCGCAGCAGGCGGGTATCCGGGTAAAAACTCGCGTCCTGGTTGATGGCGATATCAATACCGTAACGCAGGCCGCCCTCCGTGATTTCCATTGGCTCACCATCGCCCCATAACCGGCGCATTCGCGGGCCAGCACTGCCGGTACGGGAGCGCTCCTTGAGCCAGATACTGGAGGCCTGCGGGATCAGGTCCACCAAACAGGTTTGCGCATGGCTGATACGTACCGGGTCCAGCTCAGGGGCAGCTTTGGCGGGATGCCAGGAGATCAAGATGCGTCCGGCGAACCAATCGATGACCAGGCCCGGCATACCCTCGTAAAAACCATTAAAAACACGCCAGCAATTGCCTGGATCCTGCCCCAGCAGCGGTAAACGCGCATTGATGCCGCGGGCCAGGTATTGGTTAAAAAGTGTCAATTCGTCCACAGGGAGACTTTTTCCTCCTTCTTGCCTTACAATAAGAATATCTCATAAAAGGTGATCTTATGGAACAGTTTTTCACACAATTTAGTCCCGTAGGCCAGGCCCTCCTGGGCACCCTTTTCACTGCCGGCATGACGGCATTGGGGGCCGCGGGGGTATTCCTGAAGAAAGAAATCAGCCGCAAGATGCTCAATGGCATGCTGGGCTTCGCCTCCGGGGTGATGATTGCGGCTTCGTTTTTCTCCCTGCTTTTACCCGCTATCGATATGGCTGAAGCGATGGGAACGCCCGGCTGGCAGCCAGCCGTAATTGGTTTTTTGGCAGGCGGCGGTTTTCTGCTCCTGGTGGATAAATTGCTTCCGCACTTGCACCCGGGCGAACGCAGCCCGGAAGGCCCGCCTAGCAGCTGGCAGCGCAGCGTGCTCTTGGTTTTCGCGATCACCTTGCACAACATCCCCGAAGGGCTCGCGGTGGGCGTTGCTTTTGGAGCTGCCGCCTCCGGCCAGGATAATGCGACGATTGCCGCTGCGGTGGCATTAGCGCTGGGTATCGGCTTGCAGAATTTCCCGGAGGGCCTTGCGGTCAGTGCTCCATTACGCCGGGAGGACATGTCCCGCTGGAAGGCATTTTTATTTGGCGCGGCCTCAGGCATCGTGGAACCGATCGCGGCCGTGGCTGGTGTTCTGGCTGTGCAGTCCATTCGTGGCGTACTACCTTACGCGCTCGCATTTGCAGCTGGGGCAATGATCTACGTGGTTGCCGAGGAGTTGATCCCGGAGGCGAAAGCCAATTCTCAGGGCCACAGCGACGTGCCCACGATCGGCGTTTTGCTTGGGTTTGCGGCAATGATGTTACTGGACGTTGCCCTGGGCTAGGAGCGCCAGATCTGATAATGGCCTAATTGGCCGTTGCTGCCATCTGAATCGAAGCTTTCTTCCAGCACCAATCCGGCGGCCAGGCCCAGGTTTTTGAGTACCTCAGGCCTAAATTCGTGCACGTAACGCAGCGCGGGCTGCCCGCTATCGTTCGCGCGCCAATCCAGCAGTAAATCACCCGGTTCAAGTTCGTGGGCGGATAGCCCAGCCATGCCCCAGTCCTGTACCCGGGCTTTAAGCCGTGGGCTGCGGCTGGGCTGCCATACCGAAAGCAGCAACTGAGCTCCTGGCGGCATCATTGAGGCGACCGTGGTGAAAAATGCTGCCTGAAGCGCTTGTGAAGGCAGGTGGTGCAGGGTGGCGAAACAGGTAAGCGTCGGCCAATGATTATCTGCGAGTTGGGGGGTCTTCCCTTCCAGCAGCCAGGATGCCAGATCGAAATATTCAAAACCATAACGGCGTGGATCAAGGCCGGCTTTTTGGGCGTGCTCCAAAAGCGCATAACTTTGGTCCAGCCCAAGATATTGTCCTTTGAAACCTGCCTTTTTTAGCGCCAGAGCCAGGTTGCCATTCCCGCAGCCGAGGTCCAGGATTGCATTGCTTTCAATCAATCGGGGCAGCAAGCGGCGCACGCCTGGCTGGATCTGATAGCGCGAGCGTGAGAAAGAGGCCCCCTGGTCCTCATAGAATTGGCGGTTGAGCGCCAGCAATTGATCCCGCACTTCGATCTGCATGCGCCCAGTATATCAGCGCCGGCCTGACCGAACAGGTACAATATGCCCATGACTGAAAGAGAAGCCTGGTTGGCCAGGCGCAGCTACAGCACGGAAGAAATAGCGCTGGCTGAGGCAGTTTTAGCTGAAGTACGCGCGGGTACAGATGTACGCAAGGCCCTGCGCCAGTACCCCCTGCCTGGGGGGGCGGGTTTCCTGGCCAAACATGCCCTGGTAGCTGCTTATCGGGCTCAGATCAAGCGCGGTGAGTACCAGGCCGATGAAAGCCTGCTGGCGCGCATCCGCATGAAGCCTGTGCGCACGCTAAGCGGGGTGACGACCATTACAGTGCTTACCCGCCCTTTGCCTTGCCCGGGCCAATGCCTTTTCTGCCCGACCGAGATTGACATGCCCCAGAGCTACCTGCCGGATGAGCCGGGTGCCAGACGCGGCGTGGAGAATGAATTCGACCCCTACCGCCAGGTGAGTTCACGCTTGAAAGCATTGCACGAGGTGGGCCACCCCACGGATAAGATCGAGCTGCTGATCCTGGGCGGGTCCTGGGGCGCCTACCCGGCTGGGTATCGGGAATGGTTCATCCGGCGCTGTTTTGAAGCGCTCAACCTTGAAAATCCGCGCGACGACCGGCCTGAGGTCAAACTAGCGGATGTGCAAGCCCGCAACGTGCACGGGCGCCACCGCAATGTAGGCCTGGTGATCGAGACCCGGCCAGACTTGATCAACAGGGATGCCCTACTGGAATACCGCCGCATGGGCGTAACCAAGCTGCAGTTAGGCATCCAAAGCATGGACGACGAGGTGCTGGCGATAAATCAGCGCGGTCATACTGTGGATGAGGCCCGGCAGGCCATCGCCCTTTGCCGGGCGGCTGGGTTCAAGCTGGTGGCCCACTGGATGCCGAATTTGCTGGGTGCCACCCCGGAAAGTGACCGGCAGGACTTTGCCCGCCTCTGGACGGAAGCCTCCATCCAACCGGATGAGCTCAAGATTTACCCCTGCCAGCTCCTGCGCAGCGCCGGGCTTTACGCCTATTGGCAGCGCGGGGAATATGTACCGTATACCGAGGCTGAACTGATTGACCTGCTGGCGGATATCAAACCCACCGTACCTCAATATTGCCGCATCAACCGCGTGATTCGCGATATCCCATCGCCCAATGTGGTCTCTGGCAACCGCAATACCAGCCTGCGGCAGGATGTTGCCCGTGAACTTGAACGCCGCGGTACGCCCTGCCAATGCCTGCGCTGCCGTGAGGTGCGCGGCCAGAAAGTAAGCCAGGCCAGCCTGCGGCTAAACGATTTGGTTTATGAAACCGGCAGCCACCAGGAGCATTTTCTGAGTTTAGTAAGCCCTGAGGATAAGGTGGCCGGCTTTCTGCGGCTTTCTCTGCCCCAGGAAAACCTGATGGAGCTGCCTGAATTGGACCAAACCGCCATGATCCGCGAAGTGCATGTGTATGGACAGTCGCTGGAGCTTGGTGCGGAAAAGAGCGGCGCGGCGCAGCACAGCGGTTTGGGCTCCCGATTGATCGAGGAGGCTGCTGCGTTGGCCAAGGAGGCCGGTTTCCCGCGTTTGGCCGTGATTGCGGCGGTGGGCACGCAGGCATACTATCAGGCGCGCGGCTTCAAGCCAGGCCAGTATTACATGTTGCGGGAACTCTAAGACTACGAATAAAAAAGCTGCCCATCAGGCAGCTTTTGATCAGCAAAAATTGGTTAGCCTTTAGCCGGCAGGAAGGGGATCATCTGCGAGGCAAAGCTGCTTGGGCTCATGGTTTGCAGCCAAACTTTGCCCGGACCGGTGACCGTGCTGAGGAAGAGGCCTTCGCCGCCGAAGAGGACGTTGGCAAAGCCTTTCACCGTGGTTACATCGTAAGAAACGCTGGATTCAAAGAGAGCCAGGTTGCCGGTATCCACCTTGAGGGTCTCACCTGGCTGCAATACCTTCTCCACCAAGGTCCCAAACACCTCAACGAAGACGATTCCGGTGCCGCTCAGGCGCTGCATGATAAAGCCCTCTCCGCCGAAGAGGCCCGCGCCAATGCGGTTCACATGGGTAGAGAGCTCCACGCCATGGGTGGCGCAAAGAAAAGCGCTTTTCTGAGCGATATACTGTGTGCTGCCGTTCATCTCCAGGGCCAGGATGGTTCCGGGGAAAGAGGAGGCCAGGGTGAGCTCAGCCCCGGGCGCCTGGGCAGTAAAGGTGGCCATAAAGAGTGATTCACCGCTGAATACGCGCCCCAGGCCTTTCATCAGCCCGCCGCGCATATTGGTTTGCATGTCGAAGTTGTTGGTCATCCAGGACATCCCGCCGGACTGGGTGTAAACACTCTCGCCTGCCTCGAACTGGATGGTGACGGCCGGGAATTTATCCCCAAAAATCTTATATCGCATGATTTCTCCTCTAAGAACTATTCTGATCGACCGCTTTTGATTCTAAATGAGAGCCGCCCAAGATTCAACTAATCCTGTGCGCGTGTCGGGCGGGTATCTTCCAGTTTGCGGGTGAGCTCCTGGTCCGGTGGGACCAAAGGCGCAGGCGGCAAGGCTGCAGGCGGGGCATTGCGCTGCTCAATGCGGGTAATGCTATCCAGTTGGGCCTGGTTCGCCTGGCCATCAAAAGCGGCACTCAGCCAGCCCTCCAGAATCATACTGGCCAGTCCGCTGCCCACTACCCTGGCCCCCAGGCAGAGCACATTGGTGTTGTTATAGCGGCGGGAGGTGATAGCTGTGTAAGGTTCGCTGCAGAGTACAGCCCGGATCCCAGGGAATTTATTGGCGGCGATGCACATACCTGCCCCGTTGCCGCAAACCAGGATTCCGCGCTCTGCCCGGCCGCTTAGAACTGCCTTGCTTACCCGTTCTGCCACGTGCGGATACTGCGAGACCTCTTCACCGGAGATACTAAAGTCTTCGTAAGGGATCTGGCGGCTATCCAGATAGGTCTTTAATGCTTCTTTGAGCGGCAGGCCGCTGGTATCGGAACCGATGGCTATTTTCATGGTCACCTCAAGGCGTTTTTCTTGATTATAGCGGTTGCTGATGAGCACTGCGAATATCGTAAGAAAGACTTGACAAGCAAAGTAAAAACGATAAGATAATATTAAACCGACCGGTCGGTATCAAATATTCGATGACAGAGGAATAATGATGAAAAAATCCCGTGAAAAATTAATGGATAAAGCGCTTGAACTTTTTGCATCCAAAGGTTTCGAGGCTACCAGCGTACACGAAATATGCAAAAGCGCTGGTGTGAGCAAAGGGGCTTTTTACCATTACTTTGAAACAAAACAGAAACTTTTCAGCGTTTTGCTGGAGGATTGGCTGAGCTTATTACAGGACAACATGCGCAGTGTCATAAACGAGGCCGATACCACGCCTGAGACGATCCGCAAGATGGCAATGGTCACCGGCCCGACGATCAAGGAAACCCGGGCCGCCTTCCCGATCCTTGTGGAGTACTGGCGCCAGCAAAACCTCGGTAACGGGATTGCCGAAGACCTCAATAATTCCTATTTGCAGTATCGGCATGTATTCAAGGATTTAATCGAGAAAGGGATCAAGGAAGGCAGCATTACCGCGGACCTCGACCCTGATCTTTATTCGCGTTTATTGCAGTCGACCGCGATGGGGTATCTGCTCACGGCCTGGGTTTCCCCGGAACAGGAAGACTGGGACAAGATCCTGAATGACGGGATTGAAGTGATTTTGCGCACCATGGTGGCGAAAAAATGATTCTGGTAACCGGTGCTGCTGGCCATCTGGGGAATGTGCTCATTCGCGAGCTGCTTGCCCGCGGTGAGCAAGTGCGCGGCTTGGTGCTGCCTAACGAAAACTTAAGCTCCCTGGCAGGCCTGGATATTGAACTCTTCGAAGGCAATATCCTGGATTTAGACCGCATGCGAGCCGCCTGTGAGGGTGTGAGTGTGGTACAGCACCTGGCGGCACTGGTCACGATCGTCCCCGAGAAACTGGCGCTGATGCGGCAGGTGAATATCCAGGGAACGGCCAACCTGCTCCTGGCTGCCCGGGAGGCCGGCGCGAGCCGCTTTGTTTACACCAGCTCAATCCATGCCGTGGAACGGCCGCCGCATGGCACCGAAATCAACGAGAGCCTGCATTTCGACCCCAATAACCCGGAAGGCCCATACGACCAAACCAAGGCCGAGGCTTCGATTTTGGTGCAGAATGCCAATCAGCCAGGGTTTGAGACTGTGATCGTTTGCCCCACCGGCGTGATCGGGCCTTACGATTTCAACCGCTCGGAAATGGGTGAAATGATCCTGGGTTGGATGAAAAAAGGCCCCGCGCTTTCCATGGAAGGCCAGTTCGATTTTGTGGATGTGCGCGACGTAGCGAAGGGCCAAATATTGGCTGCTGAGAAAGGCAAAGCCGGGGAGTGGTATTTGCTTTCCGGGGAGCAGATCAGCGTGAGCCGGATCATCGAGATTGTGCAGGAAACTACAGGTCAGCGCAGTCCGGAATTTAAGTTCCCGGCCTGGATCGCGCGACTGGTTGCACCCCTGGCGGAGGCCTGGTACCGGCTTACCAAAACCCGTCCGCGCTTCACCCGCTATGCCATCGAGACCTTGCAGAGCAATTCGCTGATCTCTTCGGCTAAGGCACGCGAGGAGCTGGGCTGGCAGCCAATGCCGATCGCGGAGAGCATTCGGGATACGGTGCGCTGGTGGCAGGAGAACCTTGCCCAAACCCGCTCATCCTTGCGGGGTGAGGCCTTCCTCAGGCGGCTAAGGGGGCCTAAGCCTCCAGCCGGGCAGTAATGATTAAATCGCCGGACAGGGCGGGATCGTAAGAGCTGCCGTCCATTGAGCCAAATTTCTGGATGCGGTTGAAACCGGTTTCTGCCAACGCGTTTTCAAGACTTGCCGCCATCAAGGGCAATAGCATGCTGGAATTGACTTCGGAACGCCAATTGCCGCCTTTTTTGCGGGCAAGCGTCACCATATTAAACTGGATCTTTCCCCCCGGCTCAAAATCGTAAAAACGTTGGAAGAGGTATTCATCGCTGCCCTCAACAAAGAATTGAGGCTCCATCCAGCGTTCCTGGTTGGCCAAAACCCGGGCAAAATTACGCAGCTGCAGGAGCAGTAATCCCTCGCGGACCAGGAGGACTTTGAAATCTTCCAGGGTCTCGATGAGTTCGTGCTCGTTTTCAACATGCGGGATGGAGTTGCCAAGGCAGAAAACCGCGTCGAAACTTTGGGGTTTATACGCCTGGGCGATCTTGCCAAAACCTACCGTCTTGAAGTCCACTTTTTGAAAGGCAGCCTCGGCATTGGCCTGGGCGATGGCGACCATCGCCGGAGCGATATCGCAGGCCGAAACCTTATGCCCTTCAGCCGCCAGGGCGATCGCGTGCTGACCGGTTCCGCAGGCAGTATCCAGAATGGTCACCTTGGTAGGGTCCTTGCCCAAACCGCGGATTTGCTGCTGCAGGAATGGCATTTCAAAGGCCAGGCGGGCTTGCCAATTGACAAAGTGGTCGTAGAGCGGGGCTAAATGAGTATACATTTCCCTTTCCTTTATTCGTGTAGCTTTTGACATCGCGGGCAGTAATGCGCACGGCGCTGAGCGCTCACCAAATCTTCAATAGGGGTGCCGCAGCGTTCACAGGGCAGGCCGGTATGCTGGTAGGCCTTGAGGTATTTCTGGAAGTCGCCGCCCTTATAGACCCAATCGATGCTGGTTCCGTTATGGGCAATGCCCCATTCCAGCACATCACGCAAGGCCTGCAAGAGTTTTTTGGCTTCTTTCAGGCTGATGTAGCGGCTATTCTGCAAGGGGTGCAGGCGGGCTGCGTAGAGCGCTTCAGTGGAGTAAATATTGCCCACACCGGCCAGAAAACTTTGGTCCATGAGCAGGGGCTTGAGCTGGCGGCCTCTGGAGGTGAGCATTTCGTGGAAGGATGCGGCATTCAGGGAGGGGTCCAGGGGGTCCGGGCCCAATTTGGGCAGAATGCTCGCGGGGTCCGGGCTGATCCACACCCTGCCAAACTTGCGGGCATCGTTAAACGCCAGGCCCCAGCCGGAGGCGAAATGCAGGTAAAAGCGGTCGTGCGGCAGCACTTGTTCGGCGCCGAGGTCCGGGGCCATACGCAAGTCGCCGCTCATACGCAGGTGGACCACCAAAAAGGTTTTGTCCAGTTCCAACAGGATGTACTTGGCCCGCCGGCTGATCGCCAGCACTTTTTGGCCATTGAGGAGCCTGTTTACAGTTTCCGGGTCATGTGTTGCCAGGGTTTTGGGCCAAAAGAGGGAAATACCGGTAATTTCCTGACCGATGATCGTGGGCGCGCCATCTACGCCGCGGCGCAGGCCGCGGATGATGGTTTCAACTTCGGGGAGTTCGGGCATGATTATTCGTTGAACATGGCGCCTACCGAGGTGCCGGCATTGGCCCTTTTGATCACTTCGGCAAGCAGGGGGCCAACTGATAGGACTGTTAGGCGGTCACCAAAAAGAGCCTTCTTGTGTTCGTCAATGGGAATGGTATTCAGGGTTACAAATTCGCGCACGGGCTGTTCTGCCAGGCGCTCGGCCGCATCGGCGCTGAGCACCGGGTGGATGAAGATGACATAGATCTCCCGGGCGCCATGCAGTTTGGCGAGTTGGATGGCTTCCACCATCGAGCCGCCGGTGTCGATCTCATCATCAATCAGGATCACATCGCGGTCGCGCAGATCGCCGATGAGGGTGAGCGCTTCGGCGTTTTCCTTGTTATCGATCCGCCTTTTTTCGATCAGAACGAGGGGGATATTCATTGCCTGGGCGTAGCGCCGTCCGTTTTTCGCGAAGCCCAGGTCGGCGGTGAGGACCACCGGGTTGTACATTTCGGCCTGCTTGGCCAGGAGGAAGGGTTTGAGGATGTGGTACCCGGAAAGCACATCGCCGGGGATGGAGAAGAAGCCCTGGATCTGCCCAGCGTGCAGGTCCATGGTGATGTATCGGTCTGCACCGGCCACCTGGATCATGTCCGCCACGAGGCGGGCGGTGATGGGTACGCGCGGCTGGTCTTTACGGTCTGAGCGGCCATAGCACATGTAGGGGACCACAACGGTGATGCGTCCTGCCGAATCCAGTTTGAGCGTTTGGGTGAGGATGAGCAGCTCCATGAGGTTGCGATGCACCGGCGTGGATGTGGTTTGGATGACATAGCAGTCCTGGCCGCGGACGGAAGAGTGCAGTTTGACAAAAAGGTTCTCGTTGGTAAACTCGATCACATCCCGGCCGCAAAGTTCCAGGCCGAGTTCTCCGGCGATCTCCTGGGCCAAATCCAGGGATGCCGAGCCGGCAAAGAGGTGGATATTCCCGTAGAGTAAACTGTGCATTCCGCCTGTCATTGACTTAACCTTTCTGGTCTTGCTGCCTTTCCTGCCACTCTGAGCGCAATACGGACATCATCAGCGAGTCGTCGTACTTCCCCTGGTAAAACCGCTCCTGGCGCAGCCTGCCTTCGTGAATGAATCCTGCCTTCTCGTAGGCGCGGATGCCGCCCTTGTTCCCTGCAAAAACCTTCAGGTAGAGCTTGTTGAGGTTCAACTCCGTGAAGCCCAGCCATTGCAGGGCCTGCATTGCCTCGGTGCCGTAACCCTTATTCCATTCGCGCTTATCGCCGATGAGGAGGCCCAGTTCGGCGTGGCGTGCCTGTTCATCGATCTTTTTGAAGGAGCAATTGCCAATCAGCCGCCAAGGGGACCCTTCTTCGTCCTGGATGCAGATTGCCAGCGGCCTTTCCCACAACGGTGCTTTAAGCGCATTTTCGTACCAGTTCAGTTCTTCTTCCAGGGTCGTTGGAAATGCGGCCATACCCAGGTACTCTACGACGTCTGCGTCCTGGAGAAAGCTTAGGAATATTGGCAAATCCGTTTCTTCGATGGCGCGCAAAAGCAGACGGCCAAAACGAAATTCTGGCATTTGTCTCCTAGGGTTCCAAGCGGTTCGGGCCGCGGAAGAGGTAAACTGCCTCGCGGATGCTGGGCAGGCCCAATAGCACCATCATCAGGCGCCCCAGGCCAAGGCCGAAGCCGCCATGCGGCGGGCAGCCATAGCGGAAGTAGTTGATGTAGTTTTGCAGCAATTCCAGGCCCAGGCCTTTTTCCAGTGCCTGGTCCGTGAGCTGCTTCACGCGGTGCTCGCGCTGAGCGCCAGTGGCGAGTTCGATGCCCTTGCCCAGCAAGTCGAAACTCTTGGTGAGCAAATGGTCGCTTTCCAGGCGCATATGGTAGAAGGCGCGCACGGTGGCCGGCCAGTCAGTCACGAAAACGTAATCGTGGCCAAATTCCTCCTTAACGTAAGCACCCAGGGCGCGTTCAGCACCCGGGTCAAGATCGCCCTTGCGTTCCGGGGGCAGTTTGTAGCCTTCGGCTTTTAGCAGGGCGTAGGCATCTTTCATTGTGATGCGCGGGAAGGGGGTTGTGGGAACCACCAATTCGACCCCAAAAGTTTCCTGAATCGCGGCACCGTGTTTTTCAGCGACCAGGCTGATGGCATGGGCCAGCAGATCCTCGAGCATCACCATCACTTCCTCATGGTTCTCCACCCAGGAGATCTCGGCATCCACGCCGGTGAATTCGGTCATATGGCGCGAAGTGAAGGAAGGGTCTGCCCGGAACACAGGGCCAATCTCAAAAACTTTCTCCCAGCCGGCAGCCATGGCCATCTGCTTATAGAATTGCGGGCTCTGGGCCAGGTAGGCAGTGCGCTCAAAGTATGAAAGCGAAAAGAGCTCGGCGCCGCCTTCCGAAGGAGCACCCATGATTTTGGGGCTGTGCATCTCGACGAAACCGTTGTTCAGCCAGTAGTCGCGCATGCCGGCTTCCAGGGTAGTCTCTACATCGAACAATAACTGGTTGCGCTCGCGGCGCAGGTCCAGGTACCGCCAGTCCATGCGGTAATCCAGGTCTGGCAAGTCCTCGGCGAAGGGTTCGAAGGGCAGGGGGCTCTCGGCAAGGTTATCCACGCGCAGGTTTTCAAGCTGCAGCTCGATGCCGCCCAGTTTGACTACTTCGTTCGCTACCACCTTGCCGCTGAGGGTCAGGGCGCTTTCCGTTCCCAGGGCAGAGATCTGCTCGGCCAGCTCCGGATTTCCCTTTTTCCAGTGCGCCACCTGCACCAGGCCAGTGCGGTCGCGGATGATCAGGAACTGCATGCTCTTTTGGTCGCGCAGGGTTTGCAGCCAGCCCTGAATGCTGACCTCCTCACCAATTTTATTGCCCAGGTCCTTGATCAGTGTACGTTCCATAACCTTGCTCCGTTAACTAAGATGTGAAAATTATAATGCCAGCAGCCGCTCAACGGCTTCCTGAGGGCTGATATTTCGGGCGCTTACTTTGGCCAGGATGGCTTCAAGTTCTTCATCCGGAATGCGTGCACGCCAGTTTTTCAAAAGCGTGGATGCGAGCATTTTGATAATGGTCTCCCTAAGCGCGGCAGCCTCTTTCTGCTCCCACATACCGCTTTCCCGCAGGTAAGCCCCATGACGCAAAATGGCGTCCGCCAGGCGTTCGATGCCGGTTTTTTCAGCGGCGATCGTTTTGAGCACCGGCACATACCAGGCTGGTTCTGCTTCCGTTTCTGCTTTGGGTGTGCTGAGGCTGGGGCCGTGCTTGGTGGCAGAGTATTGACGGCGCTGACCCATGGCGACCATGGTACTTAAGTTACGCAGGGTGGCATCCGCCCCGGGGTGGTCGGACTTGTTGACCACCAAAATATCCGCGATCTCCAGGATGCCGGCTTTGATGCTCTGGATATCATCACCGGTGCCGGGGATGTCCACCACGATGGTGGTATGGGCCAGGCGCACGATGTCCACTTCGGACTGGCCGGCGCCAACGGTCTCGATGATCACAAAATCGTACCCGGCGGCATCGAAGACCTGTGTGACTGCTGCGGTGCGTTCGGCCAGGCCGCCCAGGGCGCCGCGGCTGGCCATCGAACGGATGAAAACCTTAGGGTCGCTTTGGCTTTCCAGCATGCGAACCCGGTCGCCAAGAATCGCACCGCCGCTGAAGGGGCTGGTAGGGTCTACGGCCACAACTGCCACTTTAGGGTCGTTTTCCAGGCTGCGCAGCGCGTAAACCAGCGCGTTCACCAGCGTGCTCTTGCCGGAGCCCGGAGGCCCGGTGATGCCGATCTTATGGGCATGACCGGTAGCCGGAAAGAGTTCCTCAAGCGCGGCGCGGCCGGAAGGCGTGTCCCGTTCCACTTGCGTTAAAAGACGAGAAAGGGCCAAACGATCGCCCTTTCTAAGTTCGTCAAGAAGGGTTGGCTTCATGCCTCGATGCGCTCCGCAAAAGCCTCACGGATATCTGTGCACACCTGGGCCGTATTGGTGCCGGGCCCGTAAACTTTGCGCACACCGCCTGCCAAAAGGGCTGGGATGTCGTCCTGGGGAATGATGCCGCCGAGGAAGAGGAAAACATCTTCCTGGCCATTGGCGCGCAGCTTTTCGATCACTTGCGGAATCAGGGCGTTATGGGCGCCGCTCAGGATGGAAATGCCTACTACATCCACGTCTTCCTGCAGGGCGGCCTCGGCGATCATTTCCGGGGTCTGGCGCAGGCCGGTGTAGATCACTTCCATACCGTCATCGCGCAAGGCACGGGCAATCACTTTAGCGCCGCGGTCATGGCCGTCCAAGCCAGGCTTGGCGATCAAAACGCGAATTTTATGCTCGGTCATCAAAAATCCTCCAGGTAAAGGGCATTAATTAAGTGTATCAGGCTTTGTATTCGACGGTCCCGTAAATTGCTTCGATCCGACCGTAATAGATGCGATGATAGTCCTTCAGCTCGTAGAGCTTATGGATAGCGGGGTCCAGGAAATGCTTGGGGTCCAGGTCCACCCAATAGAGCTTTTTACACTCCACCGAAAGTTCAGCCTCTGCAAAAGTTGGGGCGCCAACATGTTTGGCCGCCACCGCGTGCAAATTGGTTTGGGCCAGTTTGTCGCCATCCCGTCCGGAACGGGTGCCAAGGATGTTCAGGTCGCGCTGGTAAGTCTTTGGGAAGGCAGTCACGGTGAAATCCGGGTAGTTTTCCATGAAACCGAAGGTGTAGCGGGTGGGCCGCACGGCGACCACCATCATGGGCTCCGACCACATGGTGCCGGTGAAACCCCAGCCGATGGTCATGGTATTAAATTTACCTTCTTCGAAGGACCCGGCTGTGAGCAGGAGGGCGCGGTAGTTAAAGGCTTCGTGCGGACGCAGCTGAAATTCGCGGGGATCGATGCTGAGTAATTCCATGTTATCCTCTCTGGGGGTGAACAGTTTCCCCCGGTTATTCTAACAAATATTGCCCTGGTCGCTGATGTATAATGCAGTTTTGCTGACTTAATATGCAAAAACCAAAGAAAATCAACTGGAATCTGATCGTGCGCATTGGGGGTTCATTACTTTCGGTGCTGATTCTCGCGGTCATTTTTTCGGATCAGGTTTGGGCGAAGGTGTGGCAGCAGCTTAAAAGCCTGGAAGCCTGGCGTGTGGCAGCCTGCCTGGCTCTTATTTTTATCTCCCGTCTGGCAACCTGGGGGCGCTGGCATACGCTCCTAAGCATCAGCCAACCGAAAGTAGCCTGGCGCGATAGCCTGCGGCTGACCTTTACCGGGCTATTCGCGGCCAACGTGCTGCCAACAACCATCGGCGGCGACCTGGCACGCCTGGCAGGGGCTGTGCGATTAGGCATCGATGGGCATTTAGCGGCAGCTTCTCTAGTGGCAGACCGCTTGATCGGCATGACGGGTATGAGCCTGGCCTTGCCCTTCAGTTTGCCAGCCTTGAGCAAACTGCAAGCCGGCGGCGCTTTGCAGAGCACGGCTCTGTTCGCTGGTCTGGGGCAAAAAATCCGGCAGTCTTTAGGGAAGGTTGGGGATAATCTGCGTTATTGGCTCAAGCACCCGCGCCTGTTGCTGCAGGCCCTGCTTTTCACTCTGGTTCATCAGGCCTGCCTCTACCTGATCCTGACGGTCCTGATCGAGGGGTTTGGGGAACGGATGCCCTTCTTCCTGATCGCGGGGCTTTGGTCGCTGGTTTACTTTATTACATTGGTTCCTATCTCCATTAACGGACTGGGCTTACAGGAGCTTTCCATCAGCAATATCTTCAGCCTGCTGGGGGGCCTGAGCCCGAGTACCGGCCTGAGTATCGCCTTGCTGATGCGCGTGATTCAGGTGGTCGGCAGCCTGCCCGGGGCATTGTTCCTGGGCTCGGTGATGGGCGGAACGAAAGATATGAGGCAGGCAGATGGCCCTGACCAGGCTTAAGCCCTTCCTGCGGGATTACTTGCTTGGCGTTGCGGCGATCGCAGCCTGGTACCTGTTTGAAAACCGGCATCATCGCGGGTTTTGGTTCGCGGCAGTTGCACTCGTTCTCGCGGCGGCTGTTTTGGCTTTCGCATTCCTGAGGAAACCCTTAAAGACTGAGCGGATCGCATTGCCGCTCTTGGTAGGCCCGAATTGGATCTGGCCAGGCACGGTACTGAAAGCCATCGTGCTGATCTTGCTCTTCTATACTCTGCCCTGGCAGGTATTTGGCAGCAGTTCGGGGCGTTTTTTGCTGGCATACCTGTTTGCCGGAGCAGGGGCGGTTTTCCTGGCCTCCCGGGATGAAGACACATCGCTGTACACCCAGTTCATGCTGGTGATGCTGCTTTTGGGCGGCTTATATAAACTTGCCAGTTACCTGCCCAGCATCCAAAGCACGCCTTTCTCCTTGGGCTGGTCTGAGGGTTCGCGGTATTACAACGCGTCCACCTTTTTTGCCCGCCAGGTTTACGGGCGCAGCCTGCCTTTGCCCGTGCTGCACCCCAGCCGCTATCTGATGCAGGCGCTGCCCTTTGCCTTTGGCAGCACCAGCATCCTCCTGCACCGCATATGGCAGGTGTTGCTCTGGCTGGGCATGACCGCACTCGGAGCCTGGGCGCTCGCCCGGCGTTGGGGCCAGCGCAGCCAATTGAAGTTGGGTTGGCTGGTACTCGCGCTGGTGCTTTTCTTCTTCCAGGGAGCAGTTTACTACCACCTGATGGTCTGCGTGCTGCTGGTGCTTTTGGGCTACAAACGCGAGCGGCCAGTGCAGACATTGATATTCGGGCTGCTGGCCTCCGTTTGGGCTGGGATCAGCCGGGTAAACTGGATTCCAGCACCGGCTCTGCTGGCCGTGAGCCTGTACCTGCTGGACGAGCCTCTAGGTGAGAGAAATTGGCTGAAGTACCTATCCTGGCCGATGATTTGGACGGTACTGGGGCTGGCTGTAGGCTGGGCTGCCAAGCAGGTTTACATGCAGCTTTCCGGGGAACCCCCTGCCTATTTTGATTCGGCTTTTTCTTCAGCCTTACTCTGGAGCCGGCTTCTGCCGAATGCTACCTTCTTCCTGGGTATCCTGCCCGGAATACTCCTGGTAATGCTGCCGGCAATGATCCTGCTTTGGCAGGCCTGGCGCGGTGGCCTTGGCCGCCGGCTGCACTGGCTGCGCTGGCTGGGCCTGGGCGGCATTTTGCTGGCCTTTTTTGGCGGCGGGATTCTAGTGAGCCTGAAGATCGGCGGCGGGGGCGACTTGCATAACCTGGATGGCTTCCTGGTCTTCTGGGCGCTGATTTCCGGCAGTTTGCTGCTGGGCGGGTACACGCCTGAGAGCGCTGGGGCCAACCAGGCAGAGTTTACATATATCAAACCCGGGCTTGCCTTGTTGCTGGGCGCGGCGGTGCCCGTCTTTTTTGCTTTTCTTTCTTCCGCCGGCTGGGCATGGCCTGACCAGAGCATCAATCGGGCTGAATTGGCGGAATTACGTCAGGCCTTGCAGCTAGTCCAGGACGAACCAGGCGATGTGCTTTTCATCAGTGAGCGCCAGCTGCTCAGCTTTGGCGAATTGCCCGGGGTATCGGTCTATCCGGATTACGAGAAGGTTTTCCTGATGGAAATGGCCATGGGGAACAACCGCGCCTATCTGGATAAATTCGTTGGGCATCTGGAGGCCAAAGACTTCAGCGCGATCGTTCTGGACCCGGTTGGCATCGGATTGCAGAATGAACGCCAATCATTCGCGGCGGAAAATAATGCCTGGAAGAAGCTCGTTTTGTACGAGATCCTGGATTCTTATGAACCGGTACTCAGCTGGCAAAACGGGGAAGTCAATCTGCTGGTTCCTCGTGGGAGGACCGATCTCATCGAAGCCCTTAAAGCAATCAGATCCGCCCCTTAGCCGGCTGCCCTATTTCAATTGTAATTAATCGAATTATTTGGTCTGAATAACTTCGCGGACGTTGTAGGTCGGTTTTCCCTGCGCCTCGTAATAGGTGCGGATGAGCAACTCCGCGATCAGGCCGAGCAGAATAGCTAAAAACCCAAGGATGAACATCATCACACTGATCTGGAAAAATGGTGAGCCTAAAACTGAAATCCCCGCAGCCACCCGCCGGATTGCCAGCCAGAGCAGGACGACTACGCTGATGGCCATCAAGATCAGCCCAACGCCGCCGAAGAGGTAAATCGGCTTCTTGGAATAGCTCATCAGGAACTTCACGGTGATCAGGTCCAGGATGACCTTGAAGATCCGTTCCAGGCCGTAATTGGCTTTGCCGTGTTTCCGGGCGTGGTGCTGAACCACGATCTCGCCCACTTTGGCGCCCGCGGCATGGGCGTATACCGGGATAAAGCGGTGCATCTCTCCGTAAAGCTTCACCTTGTCCAAAATCTCGCGCCGGTAAGCCTTGAGCGTGCACCCATAATCATGCAGTTCTACACCGGTGACCTTGGAGATCAGCCAATTTGCCCAGCGGCTGGGCAGGTTGCGGGTGAGCGCGTTATCCTGGCGGTCCTTCCGCCATCCGCTGACAACGTCGTAGCCTTTGTCAAGCTCAGCCAGCAGGTTGGGGATATCGGCGGGGTCGTTCTGCAGGTCGCTATCCATCAGGACCACGATATCGCCATCGCTGTGGTCAATGCCGGCGCTGATCGCGGCGGTTTGGCCGTAATTCCGGTTGAGCACCACCACGCGCACATGTTTCGGATCCGCAACTTGCAGGCCACGGAGTACGGCCACGCTCCCATCCCGGGAGCCATCGTCCACGAAGGTCGCGTCCCAGGGCATGCCCAGGGGCTCGACCGCCGCGCGGATCTGCCCCCATAATTCGGGCAGGTTCTGCTCTTCGTTGTAGACCGGAATGACGATGGATAATTTTTGCATAAGGGCCTCGCTGGGCGGAATTATACCTCGAGGAAGCGCTGAAAGACCGCCCCAGCCAATTCCAGGCACGCGGCCTTAGGGCACAGGTATAATCAAGCAGATGACTGAAAAAGACGACGAGAACGTACTCGACCGGAAGCGGAAAAGCGAGGATGTAGCCGATACGGCGCTGAGGCCTAAGAGCCTGAACGATATGATCGGCCAAAACCAGGTCAAGGAAAACCTGATCATCCAGATCAAAGCAGCTAAGGCGCGCAAGGAAGCCCTGGAACACGTGCTGTTTTACGGCCCTCCCGGGTTGGGCAAAACCACGCTGGCCCACATTCTGGCCACCGAGATGGGGGTGAACATCAAGATCACCTCCGGCCCGGCCATTGAGCGTGCCGGAGACCTGGCTGCCATCCTTACCAACCTGCGGGCTGGGGACGTACTCTTCATCGATGAAGTGCATCGCTTGGGCCGGCAGGTCGAAGAGATCCTCTACCCCGCCATGGAAGACTACGCCCTGGATATCATCATCGGCAAGGGCCCGGCTGCCAAGAGCGTGCGCTTGAAATTGCCTCGGTTCACGGTGGTTGGGGCAACTACCCGCCTGGCTCTGCTCACCGCGCCTTTACGCGCGCGCTTCGGGGCTATTTTCCGCCTAGATTATTACGATCAGGAAAGTTTGGCCGCCATCGTGCGCCGGGGAGCTGGTTTGCTTCAGGTGCCCTATGACGAAATGGGTATTTACGAGGTCGCCCGGCGGGCACGTGGTACGCCGCGGATCGCCCTGCGTATGCTGCGCCGGGTGCGCGATTACGCTGAGGTACGCGCGGACGGGAAGATCACGGAGCCCGTTGCGCACGCCGCATTGGATATGCTCAATATCGACAGCGTGGGCCTGGACGACCTGGATCGACGGGTGCTTTTGACCATCCTGGATAAATACAACGGCGGGCCGGTGGGCCTGAACACGATCGCGGCCTCGCTTTCGGAAGAGGCAGACACGATTATGGATGTGGTGGAGCCCTACCTCCTTCAATTGGGCTATTTGGACCGCACCGGCCAGGGGCGCGTGGCCACGAAGCTTGCTTATGAGCATTTTGGCAAGGTTTACCCGGACAATAAGCCCCAACCCCAACTTTTTGGCGACAGCACCGCTTGATGCAAACCAGCGACTTTGATTACGAGCTGCCGCCTGAGCGGATCGCTCAGGTGCCGGCTGAACCCCGCGATCGTTCCCGCCTGATGGTGCTGGACCGGGCTAAGCCAGGCCTGGAACACCGGCATTTTTTTGAGTTTGGGGATTTCCTCCGCCCGAACGACCTCTTGGTGATCAACCGCACCCGGGTGATCCCGGCCCGTTTCTATGCCCGCAAATTGCCCAGTGGGGGCAAGGCGGAATTGCTGCTTTTGCGCAAGCAAAAGGATGGCAACTGGGAAGGCTTGGTTGGCGGAAAGAACATTAAACCCGGCACCCTGCTGCAGGTGGAACAGGGTCCTGAGGTGGACGTGCTGGCGGACCTTGGCGGCAGCAGGCGCCTGCTGCGCTTCGCCCAGCCGATCGAGTTTTATTACAACCAGGCCGGGCACATGCCTTTACCGCCCTACATCCATGCTTATCAAGGGGACCCGGAGCGGTACCAGACCGTTTATAACCAGGCGCCCGGCTCTGCTGCCGCGCCAACGGCAGGCTTGCATTTCACTCCCCAATTATTGGCTGCTTTGCAGAACCAGGGAGTGGGCGTGGCGGAGCTGACCTTGCATGTAGGACTGGATACTTTTGCGCCGGTGACCGAGACCGACCCAAGAGAGCACCAGATCCATAGTGAGTGGTGCGAATTGGACGCAGGGGCAGCAGAGAAGATCAATGCTGCCAAATCGGCGGGCGGCAGGGTGATCGCTGTGGGCACAACCAGCGTGCGGACGCTTGAATCCGCTGCGGCGCAAAGCCCGCGGGGCAAGGTATTGCCCTGGTCAGGCGACACGCGGCTCTACATATTGCCTGGCTATCAATTCCAAATTGTGGATGCGATGATCACCAATTTCCACTTGCCCAAAAGCACATTGCTGATGCTGGTCTCTGCCTTTGCTGGCCGGGAGCGCATTTTGGCGGCCTATCAGCAGGCCATCGCCATGAACTACCGTTTCTTCTCCTTTGGCGACGCGATGCTGCTGTTATGATTATTATCCTATTCTTATAGTCAGCAGGTATCATCAGTTTGCTTTAATGGGCCTTTGCATGCCCATGCAAAAAATAAAAGGACAAACATTATGATGCGATTTGACAAATTTTCCGAACGCGCTCAGGATGCGGCTACACGCGCTGCCGAGATCATCCAGCGTTACGGTCATAACCAGGTAGATACAGAACACATTTTGCTCGCCCTGATCGAACAGCCTGAGGGCGTGGTGGGTCAATTAATGGGCGATTTGAAGGTAGATCCCGATGACATCGCCGATAAGGTGGATGAAGTTTTGCGCACCAGCCCCAAAGCGAACATCTTTGGCGGCCCCAGCGGACAGATCTTTTTGACCCCGCGGGTCAAGATGGTTGTGGACCTGGCCAAAACCGAAGCCAACCGCCTGGGTGATGAGTATATTTCCACCGAACACCTATTCTTGGCCATCATGGCTGAAAAGAATACCCAGCTGGCGCGCATCTTCGAAGAGGCGGGGCTCACCCGAGCCAACGTGATGGAAGCCGTGATGAACATGCGCGGTTCCTCCACAGGTACGGAACACCGCCGCAAGAGCCAGTATAAAACCCTGGATAAATACAGCCGCAACCTCACCCAGGCTGCCAGCGATGGCAAACTGGACCCGGTTTATGGCCGGGAAGTTGAGATCAGCCGCCTGATCCAGATCCTCTGCCGGCGCACCAAGAACAATCCGGTGCTGATCGGCGAGGCGGGTGTGGGCAAGACCGCCATTGTGGAAGGTTTGGCCCAGAAGATCGTCAATAACGACGTACCTGAGCTGCTCGCCGATAAGATGGTAGTGGCTCTGGACCTTGGCGCAATGGTTGCCGGAACCCGCTTTAGAGGCGAGTTCGAGGAACGCCTTAAGGCATCCATCGAAGAGATTCAGCGCTCAGCCGGTGAGATCATCCTGTTCATTGATGAACTGCATACCGTGGTTGGCGCGGGTGCCGCGCAAGGCGCCATGGATGCCTCCAACATGCTGAAGCCAGCTTTGGCCCGCGGCGACCTGCAGTGTGTAGGCGCAACAACTCTGGACGAATACCGCAAATACATCGAGAAAGACGCCGCTCTCGAGCGCCGGTTTGCCCCGATTTTTGTGGAGGAACCCAGCATCGACGATACGATCGCCATGCTGCACAGCCTGCGCAGCCGTTATGAGGCGCACCACAAGGTGACCCTTTCGGACGAATCTCTGGAAGCGGCCGCAAAGCTCTCTTCAAGATACATGACCGACCGCAAGCTGCCGGATAAGGCTATCGACCTGATGGACGAAGCTGCAGCCAAGCTGCGAGTCGCCTTGTACTCGCTGCCGGAGGGCCTGCGCGACCAAAAACGCGCCATAGACCGCATGGCCGATGACGAGGAACAAGCCGGCATTGAACGCGATTACGAACGCGCTGTGATGATCAAGGCTGAACGCTTGCGCCTTGAACAGGAGTTTGACGCTGAACGGCTGGCCTGGGAAAAAGAACAAAAACTGGATGAGGTGGTTGATTCGGACGATATTGCCGAGGTGATCCACCAGTGGACGGGCATTCCCGTGACCCAGCTGCTGGAAAGCGAGAGCCAGAAACTTCTGCAAATGGAAGACCGTTTGCATGAAAAGATCATCGGCCAGGACGAGGCGATCAGCGCCATTTCGGACGCGATCCGCCGCGCGCGCTCAGGTTTGAAAGACCCCAGGCGGCCAAGCGGCAGCTTCATTTTCATTGGCCCGTCCGGTGTGGGTAAGACCTACCTGGCTAAAGCCCTGGCTGAGTTCCTCTTTGACGATGAGGATGCTTTGGTGCGCATAGACATGAGTGAGTACCGCGAGCAGCACACCGTGAGCCGCCTTTTTGGCGCGCCTCCCGGATACGTGGGCTACGAGGAAGGCGGTCAGCTTACCGAAGCTGTGCGCCGCCGGCCTTACCGCGTAGTGCTCTTTGACGAAATCGAGAAAGCCCACCCCGAAGTTTGGAACGCGCTTCTGCAGATTTTGGATGACGGGCGCCTGACCGACGGACAGGGACGCATCGTGGACTTTAGGAACACTGTGCTGATCATGACCAGCAACCTGGGCACTGAGTTTGTGCGCAAGGGCGGAAGCCTGGGCTTCCTGAGCGATGGGGACGGCGTGGATGTGAAAGACAGCCACGAGAAAATCAACCGGGC
>DHPL01000053.1:5560-6856 GCA_002407905.1 Anaerolineaceae bacterium UBA5365 | reverse complement strand
TCGCACGAAAACGCGCTGGACATCCTTGGCCTGCAACTGTCCGAACTGCAAGACCGGATGGATGAGTACAAGGTGATGATCCAAGTGAGTGAAGAAGCCAGCGAGTGGCTTGCTGAACAGGGCTTTGACCCGATAATGGGAGCGCGGCCTTTGAAGCGAGCCGTGCAAAAGCACATGGAAGGTCCTCTGGCTGCCCAACTATTGGCGGGCAAGTACAAGGCCGGCGATACGATCCTGGTGCTCAAGCAAAAAGATGCTAATAGCCTGGCCTTTGAGCGCATTCCTGGCGAGGAACCGACCACGGGTGCGGAAGAAAACTTGGACGAAACTGCGATCGAGGAAGCTGTGGATGCAGCCACACCAGTGGTAGATGCTCCCGAAACTACCGAAGAATCACCGCTCGTCACGCCTCAGGCGCAGGATTAGACAAAACGGGTAATAAACTTGCAACATTAAGAGCGAAGCCAAAACTTCGCTCTTTTTGATGCCTATGCAAGCCAATTTGAACGCCGCCATCCATGTGCTGAGCCGCTCGGTGCTCTTCAGCGCCTTTGCACCGGAAGAGATCCGGGAGTTGGCCGGTTATTTCAATCCGATCACCCTGCCGCGCGGGCAGGCCTTGTTTCATGCCGGTGACCGTACCGGCGGGCTTTATATCCTGCAGGAAGGGACTCTGATCGAGCCCGCTGAACGCCCTGACGAGGAAGGGTTGCGTTTTGGCCCGGGTAGTTTGATCGGGGAAGAAAGCCTTTACCTGCAGCCCAGCCGGCAGCGCAGCATTCTGGCCGAAACTGATGCCCAGCTGCTGTTTATGCCCAATAGCCTGGTGCAGCGTTATTTGCTGGACGATGAACGCTTCAGTGAAATGCTGGAAACCCTGAGCGCCAGCAGGACATTAACGGAGAGTATTTCCGCAAGCTGGCTGAAGCCGGATGAACGCCTCTATCTGGTCACCCGCCAGCATCCGGTGCTGCTTGGCTTCCATTCCCTGCTCCCTGTTCTTAGCTTTGTCTTGCTCTGGCTGCTGCTGGGCGCCTTCCCGCGCTTGCCCGAAAGTGTGGTTCAAGCGCTGCTGATTGCCGGGTTCGCGGCATGCCTGGTATGGGTATTCTGGCTGCTGCAGAAATGGGCAGGGGAGTACGCTGCCGTCACCAGCCAGCGCATTCTGCGTTTGCAGCGGCGCGGGCGGAGCTACATGAGCCAAACGGAATTGCCCCTGACCGCCCTGGCTGAAACCAAGGTCCAATACAACTCTGCCGGCAAATTCTGGGGTTACGCTGCCCTGGTGTTGCAAAC
>DHPL01000053.1:0-5368 GCA_002407905.1 Anaerolineaceae bacterium UBA5365 | reverse complement strand
GCCCTGGCCTATGCCCAGCGGGAGCGAGCCGCAGACCCGCAGGCCAGCGCCCTGCAGATGCATGCCGCGCTTAACCGCAAGATCGGCAAACCGGTGGAAGAGCTTAGCGCCGCGGAAATGGAAACCGAGGCCTCGCGTATCGCCGCGGCACCCGAAGGCCGCAGCCCCGGGCTGCTGGCCTGGATCTTCTCCGATTTTCTGCGCCTGCGTCAGGAAGCGGATGGAACCACATCGTACCGCAAGCATTGGTTGGTGCTATTGATGCACATTCTATTGCCGATACTGATAATTGGCGGAGCGGGATACCTTGCCTACCTCTCCTTTACGGACCAATTTATTTGGATGGAACCGTCCTCCAGCCTGACGGTTGCCGGCCTGAGCATGGTTGGGGCATTCGTTTGGCTAGTGCTGGCATATACAGACTGGCGGAACGACCTCTACCAGCTGAGCGACACACAGGTGATTGATCTGGATCGGAATATTTTTGGCAGTGAAAGCAACCGCTCTGCGCCGTTGGAGAACATCCTCTCGGTGCAGTACAAGCGGAAAGGTCTCTTGGGTTTGATTTTCAATTACGGCACGGTGTTCATCAATGTTGGTATGCAGGATCTCAGTTTTGATGATGTTTATCGGCCCGCACAGGTTCAGCAGGAGATCTTTGCCCGCATGGAAGAGCGCGCTGCAGCCATGCGGCGTCAGTTAGGCGAACTGGAACGCCAGCGCATGGGGGACTGGTTCAGGGTGTACCATGCTGAACTGAATGCGCGCTCTCAGGAAGGTACACAACCATTGAAACCCGCCGAGCCCTAGGGTAAAATGCCGCTTGAGGAATTATGGCCATTTTACCGATCGTAACCTACCCTGAACCGTCTTTGCGCCTCAAAGCCAAGGCGGTGACCAAGTTTGATAAAGACTTCCAAAAACTAGTGGACGACATGTTTGAAACCATGCGGGATGCCCCAGGCGTTGGCCTGGCAGCGCCTCAAATTGGTGAAAGCCTGCGCCTGGTAGTCATTGAATACACCGAGAGCGAAGAAGAAGACGCCAAGCCCAAACGCTATGTGCTGGTGAACCCCGAATGGACCAAGCTCTCGGAAGAAACCGTAAGTGATGTTGAGGCCTGCCTTTCGCTTCCCGGCCTGGCCGGTGAAGTGGAACGGCACGAAGCCGTGGGCCTTAAAGCCCTTAATCGCTTTGGCAAGCCGGTGAAGATCAAGGTGGATGGCTGGCTGGCCCGCATCTTCCAGCACGAGATCGACCACCTGGATGGGGTTCTTTACATCGACCGCGCTACCCGTGTTTTTGAACCAAGCCCTGAAGAGAGCGAGCAAATCAGGGACTAAATGAAGTTAAAACGGCTTAGCCTGACCAACTTTCGTGTTTTTTCACGGCTGGACCTGGAGCTTCCTTCCCGGGTCCTGCTTTTTTCCGGCGCCAATGCCCAGGGCAAAACCAGCATCCTGGAGGCGATCGCCTATCTGGCTAATTTTTCCTCGTTCAATGCCGGCAATGACCGCCAATTGATCAATTTTAATATCCCCCACGGGGAGATCACCGTGGGACGGATCCTGGGCGACTTTGAGCGCGCCGGACGAACGCACAGCCTGGAAGTGCGCCTTATCCTGGAGGCCACCACAAACCCGGCTGCGCCGCGATTCCGCAAGCAGGTATTGCTGGATGGAGTGCCCAAACGCCTTGGTGAGCTGTATGGCCAATTTAACGCGGTCACTTTTTTGCCGCAAATGGCCCGGATCGTAGAGGGCTCGCCTTCGGACCGGCGTGCCTACCTGGATGAGGTATTAAGCCAGGTGCAGCCCGGTTACGCGCGCCACCTATTGGACTTTAATAAGGTTCTGACCCAGCGCAACGCCTTGCTTAAAATGCTGGGTGAAGGCGGCGGCGAAGTGCGCCAGCTGGAGCCGTGGGATGCGATGTTGGCCCGCCATGGGGCGCAGATTATGCACGCGCGCATCCAGGCCCTGAAGGATCTGGAATCTTTTGCCCGGCCGATCCACAAGGAACTGACTGCAGGGGCAGAGGTACTGCGATTCAATTACCAGCCTGCATATGAGCCGCTGCCAGCCCCCAAGGACCAGCTGACATTAGTGGCAGCCAACCCGGACCGCAGCTCTCTAAAGGCGGATGAACTGGAGCAAGGCTACGCCAACGCCCTGCATTCTGCCTATCGCGAGGACATTGGGCGGGGGCAAACCAGCCTGGGCCCACACCGTGATGAGTTCCGCTTCGTGAGCAACAAGATCGACCTGGGCGACTTTGGCAGCCGCGGACAAGGCCGCACTGCCCTGCTCTCGCTCAAATTTGCCGAGGTGCAATGGATGCACGCCAAGACCGGCGAATGGCCGGTGCTCTTGCTGGACGAGATCATGGCAGAGCTGGACTTGCAGCGCCGGCGCGATTTGCTGAAGGTGTTGGGTCAGGTGGAACAGGCTTTTTTGACCGCCACGGATACAAGTATGTTCCCCGAAGGCTTTACGGACGCACACCAGGTTTGGGAAGTTAAGGGCGGCATCGTGGGAAGGACGCAGGCAAGCTGATGCGAGCCAGTACCAGGATTTGGATTGCCCGGATCTTGGTGGGGCTGGTTTTGCTCTCAAATCTTTACGCGGCGGTCAGTTTTTTATTGGCCCCCAATGACTATGCCCCCGGTTTCGAATTAAAGGGTGAGCCAGGGCGAGTTGCGGTTTTAGGTACGGCCGTGCTGTTCATCATGTGGCAGGTGCCGTATGTTTTCGCCCTCGTTCATCCTCTGAGGCAGCGCACCGCGCTGATCCAGGCTGCGATCATGCAGGGGATTGGCCTTGCGGGTGAGACCTGGATACTCCAGGGTATTCCCGAAGCCCACAGCACGCTGCGGGGAAGCATCCTGCGGTTTATCGTTTTTGATGCCGCTGGATTGCTTTTATTGATTTTGGCTTTATTATTGACGCATCATTCCCGCGGGTCAGTTAAGGAGAGCTGAGATGGATTTCAAAGAAATTGTTCTAAAAAACAGGTCTTACCGGCGCTTTGACCAATCCAGTACCATCACCAAGGAACAACTGCTGCAATGGGTGGATTTAGCCCGCCAGGCTGCCAGCGGCTCCAATTTACAGGGTTTAAAGTATTACCTGGTTTGGGAGCCGGAAGAAGCTCAGAAGCTATTTGAAACGGTCACATTTGCCGCGTACCTGCGGGATTGGGCAGGACCGCAGCCAGGCGAACAGCCAGCTGCTTACATTGTCATTTTGGGGGACCGTTTTATCAAACCAAACCTGGACATGGATTGCGGGATCGCCGCGCAGACGATCTTGTTAGGCGCCACAGCTGATGGTTACGGCGGCTTAATGATGGGTTCCTTTAAACGCGATTCGCTTTCCAAACTCCTGGCGCTCCCCGAAAACCTGGACATCCTGCTGGTGCTGGCTCTGGGAAAGCCTACTGAGAAAGTGGTGCTGGTACCAATTGATGAAACGCATGGGGTGCGTTATTACCGCGATGAAAATGAGGTACATTACGTGCCGAAGCGCGCTCTTGAAGACATCGTTTTTTGGAAGGGTAGTTTCTAGTTAAGGCGCAGAGCTTACGACCGTAGTTGTGATAGGGCTAACAACGCCTGTGACAGTTTGGTAAACGCTAACCTCTACACCTGCTGCTATCGATGGCACGCTGGTCAGCCATTCCCCAGTGCCTGAGACCGTTTCGGTTATTTCATCCAGGGTGGGGTCGCTAAAACTGAGCTTCACTATAGCCTCAGGCCTTCCACTCCCTTTAATGAACACCGATTTACCCGCCGTGATCGGCTGAATTGTGGGAGCGTCCGGTTGATCTGCGTCTGCCGCGAGCGTACTGGCGATGGGGCTGTTTCCGCTGGAATTGCTTTGGCTTACGGTGATCAGGTCGCCGGCAGCCAGTGGGGCAGTAAGATTTACCGTCCAATCTCCAGTCGCTCCAACGGTTACAGAACCCGCTGATACATCGGCAACCTTCAATTCGACCCGTGCTCCAGCTTCACCCAAACCGCTTACGCTGGTATCTCCAGCCTTAGTGGGGTTGATGACCGGCGCTGAAGGGAGCGGCAATGGTGGGGGTTCAGGCGCGGCCGTAGGTGTGTAGGTGGGTGTGTTAGTTGCCGGCACAGGTGTAGGTGTAAGCGGCGTAGGGCTGGGAGTAACGGGCATAGCAGTGGGATCGATCTTTGGTTCTGTTGGCGTTACAGGCGTGGAGGTTGCGGTGGGCGTGGGTGTGAATGTAATCGTTGGGACGGGCGTGAAGGTGTTCGTTGGCCAGGGTGTGGCAGTTGGGTAACGCGTGGCTGTTGGCACAGTTGTGGCTGTAGGCCCAGGAATCACGATGCTATAGCTGAGCTCTGGGCCAAAGAGGCGCCCATCGGCCGTTTGCAGGCGCCAGACACCCGGGAAAGTTCCCGGAACCGCGGGGGCAACCAGGTTAAGGTTGATTTCAACGGAACCATTGGGGCCAAGGTCCGCGACTGGTTGGGGCGATCTGCCGGCCAGGAGGTAACCGCTCAGGAAGACCAGGCGGGCATTCCGCCAGGTGCAATTACTGTTATTTTGCAGGGCCCAGGATTTTGTAAAACTTTGCCGGGCACGCAGCTGGCTGCCATCTGGGTAGTTGACCTCCCGCACCAGGCTGGCATTCGGCAGGCAGGCGCTGGCGGTTGTTGTGACGATTGGCGTAACTGTGGGGGTTTCGCTGGGTGTTGGCGTCACGGTCGGGGTTTGCAAAGGGCCGTCGCTTACCAGAATAGTTACTTCGGCATTGGACGCGTTTCTTCCGCTGCGGTCCCAGGCAGTGACACGCAACAAACTGGGGCCGGCTTCCGTAGGGATCCAGGGCTGGCGGATCTCCTGATTGTTCAGGGAGCGGCTATCGGCCTCGTCGTAGCGTACCAAATTGCCGTTGACCCGCAGTTCCAGCCGGCTCCAACCGCCGCTGGTTTGCACCTGCGAGACAATCTCGTTTTCCTGATGTAAAGGGATGACCGCTCCAGTGACCGGGCTGATGATTTTAACGGTCACTGCCGTCCCGCCGCGGTGCATGGCCTGGGAAACCGCAACCAAAATCAAGACCAGCGCGATAAGCACGGCCGGGATGATGAAGGTAAGGGCGCGGCGTAATTTTTGATTGTCCATCGCTATTAAGACGCTTAATGAGTGCACCTTGTTCCAGAAAAGCCAATCTCTTGGATCTGGCATGCTCAGGCCAGCCGCTAAGCCGTATTCTGTCGCGGATCCGCATCTATCTTGGCATGGCTGTCACCAGCCTGCTCCTTGCGGCCTACCCGGAGATCAGGTGAAGCGGGCCGCTTCTCTCTCCTGTTTGGCCTTGCACCGGATGGGGGTTACCT
>DHPL01000065.1:54710-61756 GCA_002407905.1 Anaerolineaceae bacterium UBA5365 | reverse complement strand
ATACCCGTGAGGTAGGGGATGATCGAACAAAGTGAGGTCATCCCGAAACGTTGAATCCTCCTTGGCATCGAGGTGCTGCAGGTACGGTAGTTATCGGGAGAGCCTCCCTGGGGTCGTCTCTCCCCTACCGGAGGTTCATGGATGGTGATTTGAATCGGGTCAGCCATATTTAATAACTTGCCTGCCCCGTTTAAAATAAGAGTGATGCCTGAAAGTAATTTACCCAAGCGAAAGCCTCTTCGCCTGGCAGATTATGACTATTCTCTGCCGAGGGTTTACCACGTTGTTTTCTGCTGTTGTGAACGAAACCAATGGCTTGGTGAGATGACGAACGGTTCTGTGCATCTTTCCCAGATGGGCAAAATATTGGATCAAACCATTGCAGGTTTGACGCAAAGTTTCCCGCTCTGCGAAGTAGAGCATTACGTGATCATGCCCAACCATGTCCATTTGCTGATCCGTCTGGAGGATGATGACAATAAGTCCCCGGATGAACAGGTCAAATTGGGGACGATCGTGGCAGCGTTGAAGTCGAGAGTGGTGCAGGCGGCAAGGCGAAAGGGTGGGAATGTACGAATCAGAATTTGGCAACGTGGGTATTACGATACGATCATCCGAAACTCCGCGCATTATTCTGCGACTTGGGAATATATCGAAAACAATCCGGTCAATTGGGAGCAGGATCCGGAAAACCGTTAGACGACCAGTAGTTGTTGGTCTTCATGGGGGTTTTCCAGGCGTCATTTGGAAGCAGAGTGTTTTAACCTCATACCCGTGAGGTAGGGGATGATCGAACAAAGTGAGGTCATCTCGCAAGATTGGATGGGGGTGGGAGGTGGTAATGTCATGCGGGAGAGCCTTCCTGCGGTCGTCTCTCCCCTACCAGAGGTTCGTGGGAGGTGATTTAGATTTTCGCGGCCGACTTTCCGCATGCGGGAGAGCCTTCCTCTGGTCGTCTCTCCCCTACCCTGGGCTCGTGGTTGTTGATTTGGGCTCTCGCGACCGACATTCCGCTTGCGGGAGAGCCTCCTTGCGGTCGTCTCTCGCCTACCATGGGCACGTGGATGGTGGTCTGGGTTTATAGCGGCCGGTATTCTACTTGCGGGAGAGCCTCCCTGGGGTCGTCTCTCCCCTATCAGAGGTGCGTAGATGGCCATCCTACCTAACGTTTGGCAGGCGGATAGGGGCGCGGGTTGGGGGTTCCGTGCTCAGGCGATGTTCGGAGAGAACCAATCCAGGTCTTCGGCGGCATCCAGGCGGCGCTGCTGCAGGCGCAGATCCAGATCCGTGCTGCAATAGGTGCTCACCATCCCGCGGGACTGGTGATAAATGCCGCGGTAAACGCTGCCATCATCGCGGGCAAAGCCCATCAGAGTGCCGCGTCCGCGGGCGAGCTCACTTAAATGGGGCAAGGCAATATTGATGCTGCGCGTGTCCACGCCTAATCCCACGCCGCGCGCCTTGAGGATGGCCTCCTTGGCGCTCCAAACCAGGGTGGAGGCCAAATCGCGGTGCTCGGGCGGCGCGGCCCAGATGGCCTGGCATTCGTGCTCGGTGAAAAAGGTTTCCAGGAGGGCGTTCGAACGCGGTTCCACCTTCTCCAGATCCACGCCAAAATCGCCGGCATCGGCGCTAAAGGCCGCCACGGCGTAGCCATTGGAGTGCGACAGCGAGAGGCTGCCCTGGGGCTTGCCCTGAACGTAGAGTTTGGGCTGTCCGGACGGCAGGTTCTGGATCTCGATGTCCGAGGCTGCCAGCCTGGGGAAAAGAATCTGCATCAGGCGCTTGGCCGCGAGCCGGCCGCCCAGATACTCAAAGATACGCTTCTCCACGTGAAAATGGGCCAATTTAGCCTGCTCGAAGGCTGTAAGCGCCTGTTCGCGCAGGGGATAAGCACGCACCAGATCATCAATGGGGGCATTGAGGGTATAGATCAACATTTTGTCCTGCTTTCTGCCAGCCGAGGCTAGCCTTGAAAGTGACTTTGGATGGGCGCCAGCAGTTCCGGCTGCAAGGCATAGGGCAAGGCACTGGTTTGGTAACGCGCCATCTCCAGGAAAACATTGCCGTCGCCATCCACTACGGTGGCGTCAAAACTGAGGCCGCCCGGGTTTTCACGCGGGGTAACCAGGGCAAAGACCGGCAAGCCGTTCATGCGCTGGCTGTAGAGGCGGATGCTTTCCACGGCGCGGGGCAGGCCCATGCTGCCCATTTTGCCGATCTCGAAGAGGCCGGCGGTCTGGAAGCAGAGCTCCAGCAGCAGGGGATAGGTGGCGGCCATGTTGCTGCCCGGCTGGTGGGCCAGGGCAGGGTTGAAGCGCCCAACGATATTCTTGCCGGAGAGCTGAGCCCCAGCCAGCACCTGAAAGGCGGGACCGTGGAAATAGAGCTTGTAGATCTCCTCCGCTGAGATGCCTTCCGCAGCGTTCCAGGCCTTACTGCGCCGGATCTCGCGCTGAGGGCGGGCGTATTCGCTGAGGTAGACCGCGCCTTGAAAATGCAGTGTGTGATTGTTTTCGCCATTGGCCCGCAGCCAGTCCGATTCCAAGGCGGCCTCCACGCGGATGCCGTCTTCCGAGGCAAAGCCTTTGGCGGTCCATTCGATCTTGCGCGGGGCGTTGCGATAAAACTTAAGCGGGGCAAGGAACTGCACGTCATCCACGCGCTGCACCTTGAAGCCCCGGGCCGAAGCCAAAACGCCGGCCACGTGCTGGGCCGCGCGGGCAAAGCCTTCGATGCCCACCACCCCTGGCAAGACCGGGATGCCGTTGATGGCGTGGTCGTGCAGGTAGGCCTCCTGGCTGGGGTCCAGCTCAGCGGAGAGTTTAAGGCCGCCATCGGAGGAGAAGGCGGAAATATGACTGAACATGGCATGGGTGGGGTTTTGGCGGTGCAACTCAGCATCCGCGCGGAGCAGATCCACCCCGCCCTGACCGGCATTGTCCGGAGCCAGCTTGCCCATGCTGCCAGCCACCAGCCACTCGCCGGTTGCACCGGCTTCCAGGAGGCCGCGGACCAGCGGCGCGGCAGCGTGGGGCTGTAACAACTCCACGCCGGCCATGCGCATGATGCGCGGAATGCTGCCGCGGGTGGCCATGCCCACTTCCGCCCAGGCGCTCCAGTCAATGGCGATGGCCTGAGCGCCGGATGCGCTGAGCGCATAGGCTTGTTTACACAGCCAGTCGTTGGCTGCGGCGTAATCGGTTTGGCCGGCATTGCCAAAGCGGCCAGCCACCGAGCTGAAGAAAACCCAGCGATTGGGCTGTAATTGGTGCTGGCTCAGAGAGGTTTGCAGGGCCTGCAAGCCATGGGCCTTGGCAGCCACAACCTGCTTGAGCTCATCGGCGGTTTTGTTTTCAATCTTGCGGCTGATTTCCAGGCCGGCGGCATGGATTACCAGGTCCACGCGGCCGCTCTGGGCCCTTACCCGGGCCAGGGCCTGGTTCAGGCTGGCCGGATCGTTGAGGTCGCAGACCAGGTAGTGGGCCTTAGCGCCCCGGGCGGTAAGGTCGGCCAGGAGTATGTGCATACCCGCGGCCTTCTGCAGGCGGCTTAGGGCGGCTTCGATAGCGACCGGAGTGGCTTTTTGGCCCACGGCCTGCAAGCGCTCGGCCAATTGGGTTTTGAGGGCCAAAGAGTCTTCGGCAAGGAGGCGCAGCTCGGGGTCGTCCGCGGGCAAGAGCGGGGTTCGGCCCAGGAGGTAATAGGTGCCCGGAGCGTGGGCGGCCAGATCCCGCGCGATGGGGGCCACAATACCGGCTGTACCGCCGGTGATCAGGACGACACTATCCGCGGCCAGGGGGGCTATGGGGTGGTCAGGGAGGGGCTGCTCATGGAGGTCCAGGCCGTATCGGAGGCCGGCATGGTAACCAATCTCGACGTTCACACCGTCGTGGCGGGTTTCCGCGAGGAAGGCACGGGCCAGAGCGGGGGGCTTGACCTGGGGTTCAAAATCGATGGTTTTGATCAACTGGGCAGGGCGTTCCCGGCGCAGGGCCTTGAAGAAACCGCTGATCAAGCCCGAATCCGGCCTACTGGGGTGCATCACGGCCTGGTAACCGCCCATGGCAGTTGCAGCCAGGATAAAGGCCTCTTTCGGCAAGAGCGTGGCGATGGTGTAGAGCGTTTCCAGGAGGGCATCGGCCCAATCCTGCCAGGCCTGGGGCTCGGCGGGCGCGGCTTGCATACCCTGGAGGAAGTAAAGGCCGTCCAGGTCTGCCAATTGGGTTTGGAAAGCGGCAGGGTCGAGCAGAACCGCCCGGGCCTCCTCCGCTTCCAGGGCCTTGAGCAAGGCGTTTTGGCGGGCCTTGCCGCCGCCCAAAATGCCGACTTTTTTGCCCTTGAGCTCCGTGAGCGCGGGCAGATAAAGCTGGGCTTTGGGCAGGAGGACGGGGATCGGCTGACGCGGAATGAGTACCTGTGTAACCGAAGGGTCATCCGCGGTAGATTCTTGCATAACAGAGCCTGGGTCCGCGGGCTGGGGCACCGCGGTTGTGGTTTGGGCATCTGCCTGGGCTTGCGCAGTTTCTGCCTGGGCTTCCATGGCCTTAGCCTGGGCCCGCAGGCCCTCCTGGACAAAGCCGATGACCTTGGCCAGGGTGTTGTAATCGGAGAGGATGAGGTTTTCCTGGCGCGGGATGGCGTAGTGTTCACGCACGGCAGCGAAGAGCTCGGCCTGTTTGACCGTGTCGATGCCCAGGTCTGCCTCGAGGTCGAGGTTGAGGTCCAGCATCTCGGCGGGGTAGCCGGTCTTTTCGCTGACCGCCTGGAGGAGGTAGGCCTGGATGGCGGCTTCATCGGCGGAGCCAGGCACGGGCTGCGGCGCGTGCCAGGGTACCGAGGCCTGGGTTTCTGCCGCCGCGGCAGGGGTAAGAAGCTCGTTTGAAGGCGCTGGAAGAGCCAAAACCGCTGGCTCCGCGGGGCCGGCGGCCGATTCAGCAGCGGCCTGATTCCCGCGGTTTGTTTCGATGAAATTCAGCACCTTGGCCAGGGTGTTGTAATCCGAGAGGACCAGATTTTCCTGACGCGGGATGGCGTAGTGTTCGCGAATCCCGGCAAAGAGTTCAGCCTGTTTGACCGTATCGATGCCCAGATCGGCTTCGAGGTCGAGGTTGAGGTCCAGCATCTCGGCAGGGTAGCCGGTCTTTTCGCTGACCATGGCCAGGAGCACCGCGCGGGCATCCTCGGCCCCAGCCGGTGGTGCGGGCATCGGGCTTGGCACTGAAAGCGATGGCGCGCCAGTGGACGCAGGCGGGGTTTCGCCAGGACTGTCTTGTGTGGCGTTGGGCAGTTGAACTGGAGCAGTTATTGTTTCGGAATTGGCTTGCGGGACCATTTCGCTCGCCCAGCCCTGGGGTACCTGACCGTAAACCCATGTGCTGGCGGCGGGGGTGTTCAGGGGAATGCCCTGGTCCGGCACGCGCAAGGTACGTTTGACGACCTCCGTGGCAGCCCGGGCGTAACCGGTCACCCGGTCCAGCCAATCCTGATAAACGGGGCTATCCAGCCGGGCCTCAGCGCCTTGCAGGCGGCGCATAAGCGTAAAGGCGATTTGAGAACCAAAGCCGGCCCCCAGGCGCAGCGCGTATTGTGGGTTGTAGTGCCCGCCGCGGGAGAGCTTGAGTGTGCCCAGCTCAGGATCGGGCTCAAAATCCGCGTCCAGGTTGGCGATAGGGGGCACGATGCCCGTTTGCAGGGCCTTGATGGCCACCACATCCTCGATGCCTACGCCCATGCTATGGCCGGTAAAGCCCTTGGTATTGGCGATGAGCACTTGATCCGCCTGGGGGCCAAAGGCATGGCGCAGAGCGTGGATCTCGGCGCTGGCGCTGCCCCCGCGGGCGGGTGTGTAGGTCTCGTGGGAAACAAAGAGGGTATCCCCAGCGATCTGCGCCCGGTTGAAGCCAAAGCGGCGTTCTGCCGTGGTAAGCAGGTCATCCATGCCCTGGGATACGTGCGCCAGGTCCAGGCGGGTGCCGTGGAAGGCGGAGTTGGCGGTGTAGGAAGCCAGGAGTTCGGCGATGCCGCTCATGCCGCGCTCGCGGACGGCGTCCTGGCTTTCCAGAACGATGCCCACAGCGCCCATGCCCATGATCATGCCGTTGCGGCGGCGATCGAAGGGAATGGCGGCCAGGCGCAGGTCGGCTTCGCTGCTGGCCGCGCCGCTGGCCAGCAGGCTGCTGCCCACCCAATCCATGGTTTGGGGATTGGTTACGTCGTCACCGGCGATGACGATCACACGCCGGCAGCGGCCGCTGCGGATCCAGTCCTCGGCGAGAGAAACGGCATGGGTGGTGGTGGCGCAGGCGGCGTTCACATGGGCGTTGGGGCCGCGCGCGCCGATGTAATCGGCAAACTGGCTATGGCCCATGCTGAGGATGCGGAAGAGGAAGCGCCGGTCGAAGCCGTAGGGCTTGCTTTCGGCTTGGGCGGCCAGTTCGGCCCGGCGGGCCTGAAGAGCGTCCAGGAGTATTTGGGCATCCGGCAGGTTCAGCGAGCGGGTGAGCTCGATGGTCGCGTCCAGGTCGGCCAGCTGGCTTTCCTGCAAGCGAGCCTGAAGGTAGCGCTCTTGCTCCTCCATCACCCGGTTAAGGCCGGGGAAAGCCGAGCCGAAGATCACGCCGGTTTCGTCCTGCAGGCTGGCGGGGAGCTTCCAGCGGTCGGGCAATTGGCTGCCGACGCTGGTGGTTTTATAGGCCATAACCAGGGGAATGCCGGCATCGCGCAGGGCCTCAATGCCCGCGGCGATGGCCAGTTGGCTGGAGATATCCAGGGCTTCCACACGGTTGGCCGGCAGGCCAAAATCCTCAGCCAGGTCAAAATGGCCTCCCTGGCCGGCGTATTGCAGAGCCTGTTGGGGGTCGGTCAGTTTTTCCATCACCGCCCCAGCCTGGGATTTGACCAGGCGGGTGATCCGTTTTTCAAGGATGTCCTGCTTGATCGCGTCCGAGAGGGCTTCGATGCGCATCTCACCGTTGAGGATGGCCTGGATGTTGCCGTCATCGAAGACGGCCTGATGCTTACCGGGCAAACCGAGGCCCGCCCCA
>DHPL01000065.1:54337-54573 GCA_002407905.1 Anaerolineaceae bacterium UBA5365 | reverse complement strand
ACCACGACTGAGCCGGTGATCGGGCTGAACCCGCGCTCATCGACCGCAGGCAACGCCGAATGGCTACGCGCAGATTCGGCCGGAGAGAGCCCCATCGCGGGGCTGGCAGCAGGCTGAGGTACTGCCGCATGCGGCAAGCCGGCAGCGGCCATCGCGCAGAGTGCCTCATTAAAACTGGCCTTGCCGCCCTTGCGGGGGTGGTTGGTGGGGATGACGGTCACATCCGTGTATTCCTT
>DHPL01000065.1:53809-54206 GCA_002407905.1 Anaerolineaceae bacterium UBA5365 | reverse complement strand
AGGTTATCGGCTGCCAGCGCCGAGAGCACGCGTTTGGGGCCGCACTCGATGTAGACACGGGCACCGCGTGCGTAGAGGGTTTGCATGCTTTGTACAAACTGGACCGGCGCGGCCACCTGAGTTGCCAGCATATCCAGGATCTCGTCCCGGCTTTCCGGATAAAGCTCGCCGGTGACGTTGGCAACCACCGGAACCTGCATCTTCCCGATGGGATGCACGGCGATCTCCTCGCGCAGGTGGGTGCTGGCGGGGGCCACAATGCGGGTATGGAAGGCGTGGGAGACGGGTATGCGGACCGCCTGCAGGCCCTGGGCCTTAAAGGCCTCCACGGCTGCCTCGATGGCGGCAGTCTCGCCGCCCAAAACGCATTGCACCGGGCTGTTGATATTAGCGATGA
>DHPL01000065.1:47783-53705 GCA_002407905.1 Anaerolineaceae bacterium UBA5365 | reverse complement strand
GTTGATATTAGCGATGACGATGTAACCGCTGAGCTCTTTGAGGAGGGCCTGCACGCGTTCGATCGGGGCGGATACGGCGGCCATCGCGCCAGGATCGGGGGCGTCGATGCTGGTCATTGCCCGGCCGCGGGCGCTGACGATTTTGAGGGCATCGGCAAAGCTGAGCACGCCGGCAGCCACCAGGGCGGCATATTCGCCCAGGCTGTGTCCGATGAGGTAGTCCGGGCGCAGGCCGAATTTTTGCATCACGCGCATGATGGCCACGTTGGCCGCCAGCATGGCCGGCTGGGTAACGGCGGTTTTCTTGAGTTCGTCCTCGGCGGTTTTGAGCGCGGTTTCATCGCCATCGGCGTAGATGAAGCTGGTGAGGGGACGTCCCAGGATGGGGGTCATGGCCGCGTCGGCTTCCGCAAAGGTCTCACGGACCAGGGGTTCATCCTCAAAGAGGTCCTTGAGCATGTTCACGTACTGGCTGCCCTGCCCGGGGAAGAGGAAAGCCACCTTGCCGGGCTGGCCGCTGCCGCGGTAGATGCCATGGGCCTGGAGGGCTTTGGCCACTGCCGGCGTTTCGGCTTGGAGAGCGCTGAGGACGCGCTCGAGTTTTTTGGGCAGTTCGGCTCGGTCGGCGTAGTCGATGGCCAGGCGCTCCGGGCGGGCAAGCTGGTCCGGGCGGGGGAGGAGGCTTGCGGGCAAGCGGCCGGCCTGGAAGCCATCGAGATCAGCCTGGACCCGGGCAAGCAGGGCTTGGGGGTCATCGGCGGCGGCGAAGTAGAAGCCCTGATAGGGTTTGAGCTCCGGCTGGGCCTGGCTGGGCTCGCTGGGCGCAGATTTTTCTATGGGGAAGGCAGGGGTGATGGCCTCCGCAGCCGGCACAGCAGAAGCGGCCTGGGCAGAAGCGGGTGCGGGCGCAGCGGCGTTTCGCGGGGATGCGTCTGGTGGTGAGGCCGGCGCTTCCTCCAGGACGAAGCGGATGACCTTGGACAGGGTGTTGTAATCGGCCAGGATGAGCTCGTCCTTGCGGGGGATGCCGTAATGCTCGCGCAGGGCGGCAAAGAGTTCGGCCTGCTTCACGGTGTCCACACCCAGGTCGGCCTCGAGGTCCAGTTCCAGGTCCAGCATTTCGGGCGGGTAGCCGGTTTTTTCAGCCACCATGGTCAGGACGAAATCCCGCACGGAGGCCTCGTTCTGCGTGACGGCAGGCTGGGCCAGAGTCACGGAAACAAGCGCGGGGGCGGCTGCTTCACTGACGCGCGGCGGGGCAGTTTGGGCCAGCGCCGGTACGGCAATCTGAACTTGTTCGCTGCCGGCTATCCCGGGGGCGTACTCCTCCAGGACGACGTGGAAGTTGGTTCCGCCAAAACCGAATGAGGAAACACCGGCATAGCGCCAGCTGCCCTGGGGCCGGGGCCACTCGCGGGGTTCGCGCAGGACGCTGAAGGGGATCTGCCCAAAGTTGATGCCCGGATTGGGTGCCTCGAAGGCGGGGGTTTGGGGCAGTTTTTGCCTGGAAAGGGCCAGGACGGTCTTGAGCAGTCCGGCCGCACCCGCGGCGCTCTTGAGGTGGCCGATATTGGCCTTCACCGAACTGAGCACTACGCTGCCGGCTGAGAGGCCCAGGGCGCCAAAGACGGTCTGCAGGCTGTTCACCTCGGCCAGGTCGCCCACGCGGGTGGAGGTGCCGTGGCCCTCGATGTAGCCCACCTGGGCGGGGTTGACCCCGGCTGCCTGCCAGGCGCGTTCGATGGCCTTTTGCTGGCCGGCGGGGTTGGGGGCGGTGATGCCCTTACCCTTGCCATCGCTGCTGGCACCTACGCCGCGGATGACGGCGTAGATCTTGTCGTCATCGCGCTCGGCATCCGCCAGGCGCTTAAGCAAAAAGACCGCTCCGCCCTCACCCATCACGAAACCGTTGGCACCGGCGGCATAGGGCCGGCTGCCATCGGGGCTGAGGGCGCCGATCTTGGCGAATTTGATGTAGCTTTCGGGGCCGTTGCTGCGGTCTACGCCGCCAGTGAGAGCCAGGTCGCAGCGCCGCGCGCGCAGGGCATCCACGGCCGCGCTGAGGGCTGCCAGGGAGGAGGCACAGGCCGCGTCAGTGGTGAAGTTGGGTCCGGTGAGGTTGAAGAGATTGGCCACGCGGCCAGCGATGATGTTGGAGAGTTCGCCGGGCATGGTATCTTCGGTGATGAGACCGAAGTCTTGCCAGACATCGTTTTGGACGCCGGCCAGGAGTTCGCGGCGCAAATTCGCGGGCAGGGCCTGGAAGGCCGGCTGGGCCTGCAGGTAGGCCTGGTACTGGGGCAGGCGCAGGCGGAAGGTGGAGTTGTAGTGCTCTTCGCCGGCGTTGGAGTTGCCCAGGATGACCGCGGTGCGCTCACCATCGAGGGCTTTGGCCGGCCAGCCGTAATCGCTGAGGGCCTGGTGGCTGGCAGCGATGGCCCAGTGCTGGACGGGGTCCAGGGTCTCCAGGACGCGGGGCGGGAGCACGAGGCCGAGGCTGAAGGGATCCAGACAGTAGCCTTCCACAAAGGCGCCGATCTTGGTGTAGGTTTTATCCGGTACGGCGGGATCCGGGTCGTAAAACAGGGCGGGGTCCCAGCGGCCGGCGGGGAGGTTGCGGATGGAGACTTTGTTCTCATTCAGGTTTTTCCAGAAGGAAGGCACGTCAAAGGCATCCGGCAGGATAGCGCCCAGGCCGACAATTGCGATCAGATCATTTGCGTTCATTATTGTGCTCCAGTTATGGTCCCGGCTCATTTGAGCTCTGGCAGGCGTTTTGGCCCCGGACGGGACGGAATTTGCGTTATCAGCAGCAGCCCTGAGGCAGCCTGATAGGGTTAAACCCGATGGTTTTGGGCAAGTTGCGGCTTTGAGCAGAAGCTGGACGGCTGTCTATCAGCGGTTTTAGGCGCTTATACGCAGCTGGAGCGAGGGTTTTATGGGTGTCTGGGAGGGACGAGAGAGCAGAAATTGCAGGGTTTTATCGACGCGATGATTGAGGGATACCTTGACGAGTTGGGGTACTGCCCCACCCGCTTGATCGAAAACATTCTTTGTCCATGTTATGTCTATACGCAATTAACGGTGGGTATCAGGATATTGGACTTCATGATCATGAACTGCGGGGCTGGTGCAGCTGTGTTGAAATGTGCCAAGTCAAGGCCGGGTTGGCCTGGATTCCCAGGGCGTTTCGCGCCAAGAGGATGGTCCAGGGGCCATCCAGGGTTCTGCGGGGATGAAAAATAAGAGGCTCGGACCTGGATGAAATCACTGTATATCTATACGCAGTTAAGACAGGTAGAGCACAGAGATAAACCCGAGCCTACCCTATTGCAGGCGGGAATTTTAGGGGCAGGCAGAGGTAAGGCCGCTGCTATCGCGGCTAGGCTGGTGCCGCGCAGATGCTATTCTTGGGTGGAAGAGGTTGCGGCTTGGGGCAGGTTGGAGAAATATGTCATTTTGAGACTTAGCCTGTGCCCATGGGCACAGTGGCTGGGATTAAAAGAAAAAGCCGGCGGCTGCCGGCTTAATTTCTCGGGTATAGGTTATTGGTTTTGAACCCGGATGCGCAGGGCGTCCCGGAGGGCCTCGAGGTTTGCCAGCAGGGCTGGCTGGTCCTCCTTGCGCGTCTCGGAGAGCAAGGCATCGGCGATGGCGCCGGCCTTATCGTCCTGGGGCACCTCATGGAAGGCGGCCAGGGCCTTTCGGATGGCGCGGCCATGGCGGGTGGCGGGGTCGGTGGGCAGGCGCACGGCGCGTTCCTTGCTGCGGCCAACCAGCTTCTCCAGGTAGGTGTGCATGTCCAGGTAACTGCGGCCGGGATGCTCGGCGTAGTAGAGGACCGCTGGCTGCCAATACTTGGGGTCGTAGGCCATCAGTTCGCGCAGGACACGCTCGGGCATTTCAGCGCGGTCGGCAATTTCCAGAAGCTCAGGGGGCAGTTCAAAAAAGCGCATCAGGCGGCCGTAGTAGGTGCGTTCCAACCCCAGCACCTTTTGGAGGAGGGCCCGGGTTTCCTCGCTGAGGCGCAATTCTGCAACTTGTTTGAAGAACTCGCTTTCATCCGCGCCAGGCTGGGGCTTGAGCCCATTGGCCTCCAGGACCATGCGCGCCGCGGCGCGGGCCTTGCCCACCGGCGTGAGCTCCTTATAGGCCATGTTTTCCATGATCTGCTTTTCAAGGCTGGGCGCATTATCCAGGAGGGCGAGGACGGTCGGATCCTCGCGGCTGGGCTGAGCCAGCGCCCGGATGGCGGTGGCCCAAAAACGGCGCTCGCCGGTGAGCAGCATGAAGAAGTCACGCCCGTCCTGCTGGATCACCTGGCCGGTCACGGGCTTGATCTGCCCCACATCGTGCAGGGAATCGCCCAGAGCAGTTAGCTCCTCCAGCTCGCGGCGGATGAGCGGGTCGGTTTCGGCCATGGCCTGCCAGAGTTCCAGGGTTTGGCGCCAATCGCGCGCGCCCTGGTAAAAGCCTTCGCGCAGAGCATAGGGCAGGATGTACCGCGCCTGAAAACGGTCCGGCCGTACCATGGCGAGGGGCACCCGGTAAACACTCTGGCGATGGTTCACCAAGCGCGGTGCGTCTGGGGCGGCCTGCTCGCCGGCACCCTGAGAAGAAGCGCTGAAAGCTTCGGTGGTGCGGTTGATCAGATCGTCAAATTTGCTTTTTTCAGGACTCATATCGCCTCATTTGCCCGTGGGCACTAAACCTGTCCCAGCTTGCCCAAAACCGCATCCACCAGGTTGGAGAAGCAGCGGTAGGCCTGGGATTTCTCAGGGCAGTAGGAAAAAACGTCGTATCCGGCGGTGGTCGCGGCAGAGATATCGGCCAGATCCTTGATGTAGGGCAGGAGGAGGTGGCCATACATGCGCTCCATCGATTCGATCACGTCGCGGCTTTGGCGGCGGACGATGCGGAAGCGGCTGGGGATGATGCCCAGTACGGAGAGGCCCGGATTGGTGGTGGAGCGCACGCTCTCGACCATGCGCAGGATGTCTGCCAGGCCGATCAGGGAGAGGCCGTCCGGCTCGATGGGGATGAGCACGTGGCTGGAAGCGACCAGGGAATTCAGGGGCAGCATGCCGGCCGAGGGCGGGTTATCGATGATGATGTGGGCGTATTCGTTGCGGAAGGGCTCCAAAAAGTAGGTTAGCTGGAATGCCGGGTCAGTCTGGGCCTTGAGGGCGGCTTCCAGGCCCTCCATGCTGGCTTTATTCGTCAGAAAGGTCTTGACCTTCTCCTCCCGGCTGCGCGGGACGAGGCTATCGATGATCAGGCTTTCTGAGGCCACCGAGCCTTCCGCCAGGGCTTGGGCAAAGTTGGGCTGGGCTGTGATCGCCCGCTGGAAGTCCTGGCCAAAGCCGCCCCCCATGGCGGTGATGGTAGCCGAAAGCTGGTCGTCCATATCAATGAGCAGGACCGACTTGCCGCCCGGCTTGCGGGCTTCGTGCGTGGCCAGGCCGGCTGCCAGATTGAGTGAAATAGTGGACTTGCCAACCCCGCCCTTGCGGTTGATCAGGGAAATGATCGCCATTTGGAACCTCCCAAGTTCTTTCCTATTTTACTTGAGTTGGTCCATTTTTCAAGGTAGACTGTGTTCAGAGAGGATTTTATGCCGCAGTTGATTCAAGTAAATTGCTTTTTGATTTAACTTGACTTAAGTGCCGGCAGAATGGATACTTTTTACAGATCAAAGTTAAAGGTGCGCTATGCTCACAGCTTCCAAGTTGCTCGATGCCCGATTCCTGGAACACCCCTTCCAGCATTATACCGATACCCGCCTCTTTTACCCAGGCCTGGCCGAACAGCGCCGGGTGCTGGAGCAAGCGCTGCGCTTCCTGGAAGACCGCAAAGACCCGGGCAAAAGCCTGGGGGTGATCGCCGGGCCAAGCGCCAGCGGAAAGAGCATGCTGGCGATGA
>DHPL01000065.1:36489-47657 GCA_002407905.1 Anaerolineaceae bacterium UBA5365 | reverse complement strand
GGAAAGAGCATGCTGGCGATGAAGCTGGCCGGCATGGATTTCTACCGGGACGAAAGCGGCGAACGCACCTACGGGCTCTACCTCAACACCAATAATTACACCGAGCCGCGGCATTTCCTGATGGCCCTGCTGGAGCTGCTTGGCGCCCCCAGCCACCGCTCCAACACGGTGCGCCTGGAGGCCATCTGCGAGCGCCTGGAAAATAGCAACGACCGCCTGCTGATCGTGCTGGACGGCCCGCCATTCGACCAGGAATACCTGTCTTTCCTGCTCAACTGGAGCGCCGAGAACTTCAAGAAGATCCAGGCCCTCGTTTTCCTGCAGGACATCAATAACACCACTGCCAACATTGGCTCCCTGAACAGTTTTCTGGGCCTTTACCTGCCCTTCCGCAGCCCCAGCGCGGTGGAACTGAGCGCCATGCTCTACTGGCGGATGCTGATGAGCGGCGGGCAGACGCCTTTGCCCCTGGGCGAGGGCCGCCTGCTGGAGATCGGGCAGGAAGCACGCGGGAACCTGCGCCATGCCCTGGACCTGGCCCGGGAAGCCCTGGACAGCCAGGTGGAAGCCAATAATGCCCAGGCATCCCTGGAGGCCTTGCGCCGTCAGATGCCCGGATCAAACGGATGATAGCGGGGCTGCGCGCTGCCCTATCGAAAAAGCGCGTTGAAAGAAGATGCAAAAAGCCAGCCTGAACTCGTGGACCACCGTTCGCCGGCACCTCGAAGCCCATGCTCCTGAAGAGATCCCGGCACTTTTGGATTCATCCGAACTTGCCTTCGATGGCGCGTTCACGCTCACAGCCCCCCTTCCGGTCTACAGCCAGCTCTGCCAGGTGTACCCCCTGCTGGAAACCAGCGTGCAGGACCTGACCGGCGCGCATCTCTTTCTGGCGCTCAAGCCGAGTGTGCCCATGGGCACAGATGATGAGGCCCTCAGCCTGGGCCTGGGAGCGGCAAGCGTCACTGAAGCGATATTGGCACCTGAATCGATCGCCGCGGTGCCGGCTTACCTGCTGCGTTATGTGCCTTATATGGGCTCGGCGGCGGTGCTGATCGCCACTGCCCTACGCCAGGCCTTTTACAGGGCCTCACGGGAGCGCGGAAGCGAGGCCCTGTACCCGCGCCAGGACGATAAGGTGCGGGTGGATGTGGCGGCCTTGCTCAGCTCCCTCGGCGGCAGCATCAGCCGGGCGAAGTTCTTCCGGGTTTTCCAGGACGGGAAAATGGACTTTTTCGTCCGCCGAGAAGCGCCAAGCCACCGGGTACACCAGGGCCAATTGCGGCGGGAACCGACCAGCTATGTTTACCGGGGGCTTTTGCTTACGCCTGGCGACGCAAGCGACCTGAAGCGCTACCTCTTGGCCCAGGGTTTTGCCACCGACCCGCTTAAAGCCGTGCAAAGCGCCCTGGACTCCCCGCGTGATCAAATTTTGCAGTTCCCCTACCGCCTGCCCCAGGCCGGCGACCTCAGTGAGCCGCTGAGCGTGACCGAGTTGCTGGTGCGTGAAATGGGCCTGAACAAACCCGGCCCTGCCCTTCTGGCGGCCGCTGAGCAGTTGGCTTTGCATCTCATTCGCCCTGAATCCTTCCTGGCCGTGCCCTGGTATTGGTTCCAGAAAGTGCTCCCGGAAATGGGCGACGACCTGGGCATGCTCTACTTGATGGCCCGGAACTGCTGCTTTGTGGACTGGGCCCGGGGGCGGGACCGCGACCAATTTTGGGTCAGCGGCGGCCTGGCCAGCCTGCAGGGCTGGATCGGGAATGAGGCTTTGCCCAAACGCCTGCCCCACGCCCAGGCCAGCACCCGCGGCCGCAAGCGGCAAAAGCAAGTGAAGGAGTCTTCGGCCTACACCCGGGATTGGCGCGACGCCAACCGCGAGGCAGCACGGGGATACCTGCTGCGCCAGGCCACCCGCAACGGTCCGGATGGGCAGGATTGGCAGCTTAAGGTGGGTCCCACCGCCCTGACCCCCAAGGATGAGGCCCTGCGTCAGGCGATCCATGCCTGGCTGCTGGAGCCGGAGGCCGGTCTGCGCGCGGCTTTGCTGGCCTTTGCTGAAGGCCCCGCATTGCAGCAGGCCCTGGAAGCCGCTGCACGGCAAGACCCGGAAGCGCTGCCCGGCTTTGACAGCCTGGTGGCTGCGGGAATTTGTCATAATGAGACATTGGATAGGCTGGGATTAAGTCATTATGAGACTTTGAGGCTCAGTTTGAATCGTTATTTTGAGACCTTGGTCGGGGCGGGAATATGTCATTTCGCGACCTTAATTAAGATACTTAAAAGACTCAGACACCAATTTGCACTCTACCAAGATAGCTTTCCAACGCCGTATACGCCTCCGGCGCGGATGGAAGGCCAGACCGATCCTCAGTTCGAGTATCTGCTTTCCGGAATCAACCCCATGCTGGCCGAGCGCGTCCGCAAAGAAAAACTTGAAACTCGCCTGCTGGCCTTTCTGCTGCAGGGGGCGCTGACCCCCCAGGTGCGCTCGCCGATCAGCATGGCGGTGAGCTTCTGCCTGCAGCCGCAGGAGAGCCCGCGTCCCTGGGCGATGGAATTGGCCCGGACGGGCATCGGGGGAGCGCGTTTGCAGCTGAATGATGCCCGCGAGCGCCTGCAAGCCGGTTATCGCGGCCGGCATGCCATGGGCCAAAGCACCGCCCTGGCTGAACTGATGAATCCCCAACGCCCAGCCTCTGAGCAGATGGCGCTGATCGAACGCGCGTTGGACGCGCTATCCACTTGAGATCCCATTTCTTTCTAATCCTAAAGCGCTGAAGCTTGCCTGACCTTTAACGGACTGTCGAATACGGCATGCCTTAGAGCGGTCAGGTTGATAAGCTCGGGTGGAGCAATCCCATCTGAAAATGCCTGCCGGGTCCGATCCTCCCGCCACCCCCCAATATCTTGCCGCGGCAGATAGACTTTTGTGCTCATAGTGAAGGCCCCCGTAAACGTTGAAGTCGATTAGGAGAAAGCGGGATTAGTCCTGAACCTGTGCGGACAGAATGCGCATAGATATAACAATGTTGAATAAGGGACTTGATATCAGGGTGTTGTGAACGTTGAATTGCTCTTAAATCATATTGACGGATTCAGAGGAATCGTGGCTGATTGCGAGTTCAATGAGGGTCCTCACCTATCAACTTGCGCGTAGCCATTGGTGATTAAAAAGAACCGATGGGGCTTATGCTTTTCGTCCAGGCAGGTGAAGGCGCGATTATAATTGGGGCACAATCGCAAAATAATGGAGGCTCCCATGGATTACGCAGTTATCATGGCCGGTGGGGCGGGTACCCGACTTTGGCCACTCTCGCGCAAGAAGATGCCTAAACCCGGCTTGGCCCTCTACTCTGAACAGAGCATGTTCCAGATCGCTGTGGAACGCCTGGATCCGGTGTTTTTACCGGAGCAGATCGTTGTGGTCGCCCGCTATGATCATGCTGAGTTTCTGCAGGCCCAATACCCCGCCATCCCCAAGGAAAACTACATCCTGGAACCAATGGGCAAGGACACGGCCGCAGCGATCGGCCTGGCAGCCATCCACCTATCCAAGCGCGATCCGAACGCCCGCATGGCTGTGCTGACCGCCGATCATGCCATTGGCGATCCGGAGACCTTCCGCCAGGCCATCCGAGCCGCGCTGGAAGTGGCCCGCGATGACTACCTGGTGACGCTGGGCATCAAACCGGTGTTCCCCTCCACGGATTATGGGTACATCGAAGCTGGCGAACCGCTGGGGCAGATCCGCGAGTTTAAGATCTTTTTAGCCAAGCGCTTTGTTGAAAAGCCGGACCGGGACCGGGCGGAGGCCATGCTGGCGACCAAGAACTTCTCCTGGAACAGCGGCATGTTCATCTGGAAGGTGAGCCGGATCCTGGAAGAGTTTGCCCTGCAGATGCCGGAACTTTCCGGTGTGCTCACGCAGGTCGGAGAAGCGATCGGCAGGCCGGATTATAACGAGGTGCTCCAGCCCTTGTGGGAAGGCTTGACGCGTCAATCGATTGATTATGGGGTGATGGAGGGTGCCAAAAAAGTGGCCGTGATACCGGTGGATATGGATTGGGAAGACATTGGCAACTTTAACAGCCTGCAAAACCACCTACCCAGTGACGGGGCCGGCAACAGCTTCCGCGGCGATGTGCTGCTGCAAGACTGCAAGAACAGCATCGTGCTCAGCGCCGGCAAGCGCCTGGTGAGCCTGATCGGCATGGAAGATCTGGTGGTCGTGGATACCCCGGACGCGCTGCTGGTCTGCCCCAGGGATAAGATCGGCGAATTGCGCAAGCTGGTGGCTACGCTGGAATCCCAGGGCCGCGAAGATCTGGTTTAGGGTTTGACAGGCCCGCCTTCGGGCGGGTCGCCCGGCAAATAAACGCTCGAAACGAAATACTGTTCCTGAAAAGCCACCGCCTGGCTGATTTCTTCACGCGTGGGCCAGTAGTCCTCCGGGGTGACCACTAATTTGTCCTCAAGGTCATCGGCCCGCAATATAACCGCCCGCACCACACCCTCGTAGGCCAGCATGGGCCCGGAGAGGCCCAAAACGTAGGCGTCCTGCTCTTCGCCATCACCGGCGAGTTCATCCTGCAAATGCCCGTAATTGACCGGGTAAGTAAAGCCGTAGACGGTGTGGAGGCTGCCCATGGGGCGGTCCATGATCACCAAAACCCGCAAACCCAGCCAGTCCAAAACCTGAATTCTGCCCACGTCTTTATTGTAAGCCAGGCGGGAAGCGCCAGAAAAGGATATTCAGCGTATAATAACCTTAACGAAATTCTGCAAAGGAGAATTACTTGATATGAAAGGCTCGAAAAAAGTCATTGACACTTTGAACATGCTGCTCGCGGACGAACTAGGCGCGATCAACCAATACATGGTGCATTCCGAAATGTTTGAGGATTGGGGTTATTCCACGCTGCATGATGTTGCCGAGAAGCGTGCCATCGGTGAGATGAAGCATGCCGAACAGCTCATCGCGCGGATCCTCTTCCTCGAAGGGCAGCCCATCGTGGACAAACTGGCCCCCATCCATATCGGCGCGGACGTTGCCGGGATGTTCGCCAACGATCACGCGGCTGAACTGGACGCGGTTGGCAAATACAATGCCGCTATCAAACTCTGCGTTGATGAAAAAGACAACGGTTCCAAGGAAATGCTGGATGGCATCCTCAAGGATGAGGAAGACCACATCGATTACATCGAGGAACAGTTGGACCAGATCGACCAGATGGGCTTGCAGGTCTACCTGAGCACCAAATCCTAGCCTCGCGGCGGACAGAGATAAGGAGTCATGAGATGAAAAGTGATCCCAAGATTATTGAGATGCTGAACGCACTCATTGCTGAGGAACTAACCGCCGTCAGCCAGTATTTTGTGCACGCGGAAATGTACGAAGACTGGGGCTACCACAGCCTGCACGAGGCCCTGGAAGAGCGCTCCATCGAGGAAATGAAGCACGCCGAAAAGCTGATCGGCCGCATTCTATTCCTGGAGGGCAAACCGATCGTGGATAAGTTGGAACCCATTCACATCGGCAAGGACGTGGCCAAGATGTTCAAAAACGACCATACTCTGGAAACCGATGCGGTCAAACGCTACAACGAAGCGATCAAGCTCTGTGTTGAACTGAAGGACAACGGCACAAAGGAACTGCTTGAGGCCATCCTAAAGGACGAGGAAGAGCATGTGGACTTCTTTGAGGAACAGCTGGATCAGATCGACCAGATGAGCGTTCCCTACTACCTGGCCAGCAAGGCTTAAGTTGATTGATTGCAGCAAAAACGCCTCCCGCGGGAGGCGTTTTTCGTTTCCTTGCCTCTAGCCAGAGTGGGTGTTAAGGCGCGGTTGGGTCCTCGAATACGATTCTGGGGTAACCCAGCTGGGTCAGCAAGCTGCTGATGTAAGCCTCGGCGTTGGTTTGGGCCTGGTCCAGAATACCGTCATCCTCAGCGGCTTTGCGGATCTCCTGCTCGGCCGCCAGGCGGGCGGCGCTCTCCAGGGTGGAGTTGCCCTTGGTGAGAATGCCCAGACTGCGGTCGTAGATGTAGCTTTTCTCGTTATCCAGGGTGGCAACAAAGACCTGGGCGTGGGGCAGGCGCACGTGCAGGGTCTCGCCGGTGAGCCAGAGGTCGTCGGCCTTGAGTTCGCTGAGGTCCACCCCGGCGATCACGTATCCGTGGGCCACGAAAAGCAGTTTATCGCCGATGAGGGCGCCAAAGATGCCCTGGTTTTGTTCGGCGGTGATCACCTTTTCCATGTTGTACTGGATGGTTTCCAGGCGGGCGAGGCTGCGTACCTCGTGGACGATGGTGGTGGGATCGGGCATGATGGTGGGTGTAGGGTTGAGCAGCTGGGAGACCTGCGTACTCATGCCCTGATACGCGGTATCGATGGGCGCGAAGAGCCCGCGAATGCCATCGAAGAGCATGAAGCCAGCCACGAGGACCAGGGCGATGATGCCGAGGAAGAAAAAGATCAGAAAACGGCCGATGGATGAGGGTTTTTCTTGCATGGGCCAACCTTTCGCTAGTACAGCCTAATTCTAACAAGACTGGCGAATCGGGGGGATAGGAGGCGCTACAGGCCCGGATGTAGGAATGCCGTTCGATTTAGTCCTTAATCCTACAAGAATAGTGTGCTTAAAAGCAGTAAAAAGCATCTATTATTGTGTATCCATCCATTGGTACCAAACTATACTTATAAATTGAATATCCAATGATGGGAAGGTAATGAACATGGCACCAGAGCAGCAGATATTGCAAGTCCTTGAGAAATTCCATCAGGGTTTATCCGGCCCGGCGGGCAGCCTGCGCGATTGGGATGCTTTGCAAGCGCTGGCGCATCCCGGCGCCACTTTTATTTGCCAGTCGCCGGATGAAGAGGCTTGCGTTTACCGTCTGGACACCTTTATTTCCGAAATTGAGTGCATGGCCCAGGAAGACGGGCTCTATTTTGACCTCACGGACACCAACGCGGCTCCGCAGGGGCCGATCGCGACGCTTTCGTTCGATTATTCAAGCTATGCCGACCCTGAGAAGCAGTTCCCGCTTAATCAGGGCCACTGCGTGGGCCTGATGCTGAAGGATGACGCGGATTGGAAGCTGATGAGCCTGCTCTGGGAATTTGGGCAACCGGGCCAATGAGGCCGGCGGCTTCGGCCGTGATGATTATTCGATCAATGGACGCGCTGAAAGGCGCGTCTGTGTTTAATTAAGCTTTCTAAAGCGCCAGATCGCCAAAGTAAAGAAAAGCGCGGCGAAGCCCAGGAGCACGAGAATCTCAAGGCTCACCTGGGGCAGTTTACCGCCCGAGAGGGTGAGGTCCAGCATACCCTGCATGGCCCAGGTGGAGGGGAGGGCCAGGCTGGCCTGGCGCACCGCGGCGGGGAAGATTTCGCGGGGGAACCAGCAGCCGCCCAGGAGGCCAAAGAGCATGCCAAAGATCACGCTCAGGCTGCCGGCCTGCGCCTCGCTGCGCACCAGGGTGCCCAAAAGCGTGCCCAGCGCGGCCATCGCCAGCGAGAAAGCCAGCAAAAGCAGCCCCAGCGCGAGCAGGTCAGCCCCCCAATTGATGCGCATCAGAAGGCCGCTGACGGCCAGGAGGATGCTCATTTGCACCAGGGCGGTGAGCACCTGGCCCAGGAGGGTGCCGCCCAAATAGACCGCCCGCCGGGTGGGGGTGCTTAAAAAGCGGCTGAGCGTGCCCTGCTGGCGTTCGAAGGCCAGCACCTGGCTGATACCCAGGAGGCTCACACTGACCCAGGTGATCATTTGGCCGGCGGCACTGTTGGCGCGGGGGTCGAAGCGCACTTCGTCCGTTTGGCCTCCGGAGAGGTAATTCACGCGCAAGTCTGGCTGGCTGAGGCGTTCAGCGGCCAAAGCCTGGGCCTGGACGCGGAAGGCTTCGAGTGCCTCGGGGGGCAGTCCGCGCTCCCGGGCCTGCCGCACGGCCAGGTCCACGGCTGCCGCCTGGGCGTTCAATGCTGCCAAGACGGCCTGAATCTCCTGGGATATGGCCATACTATTGAGGGAGTTGGGGGCAAGGAGCAGCTGCATCTCGCCGCCGCCCGCGCTGAAGTTCGGGCTGAGCGCCAGCAGGGCCTCTGCCTCGCCCAGACTGAGCTGCGCGTAGCTGCCCTGAGGCGCGGCTTCCGTCAGGCGCAGCTGCTCGCGGGCTTTCAGGGCGTCCAGGAAGGGGGCGGAGGCGCCGGCTGGGCTGAAATCCATCACCGTGAGCGGCAGACGGTCTTCAGCGTAAGCGCCTGTGGCAGCCCCCAGGACCAGAGTGAAGAGCAGGGGCAGGACCAGAAAGAAGATCCATTCCACCGGGCTGGCAAACCGCACCAGGGTATCTTTGCGGATGATCGCCCAAAGTTTAGTCATCGCCGCCCCCTTGCAGCCAGCCCCGCCGGGTGGCGAAAAAGGCCGCCAGGGCAAAAAGCAGGAGGCCCATCAGGATCAATGCCAGAAGCGTAGGCGCCAGCCCGGCCAGGCTTCCGCCCTGAGCCAGCAGCTTGAAACCCTGCGCGCCCCAATAATTAGGGGTGATTTTGGCAATCTGCCGCAGCCAGGCCGGCAGGCCTTCGATGCTGATCAGCGAGCCGCCCAGCAGGCCGAAACTGAGCATCATCGCGGACCCGGCAGCATTCACCTGCCCAGGCGTACGCGCGGCCGCCGCGATGAGCAGGCCCCAGCCGGTGGCAGCCCAGGCAGCAGCCAGGAGGAGGAGCGCCAGCGGGAGGATGGGCCCCCAGTTCAGGCGGAAGAGGAGCCCTGTGGCAGCCACCAGAATGGCCATTTGGGCGGCGCCGCTCATAAAGATGCCCAAACTTTTGCCCCCCAGGATCTGGGCCTGGGAAGTAGGGCTGGCGGCCAGGCGGGCATGGGTTCCGGCAGCGCGTTCCTGGAGGAGCGATGCGCCGCCACGGCTCACGGTGTACATCAGGAACATCAGCGCCATGCCAGGGGCCATGAGGGCCAAGGGGCTGAAGCCGGGCGTGAAGGCCTGGCCATCGCTGCCGCGCAATTGGTAGGCTTCCGGGGCTTCGTCCATGGGCAGGCTGGCCAGGTAGGCAGGTACTTCTTCGGGCTTTAGCAAGTTGTGCTGGCTGAGGAGAGCGACGCTGAACTGCGCCGCGGCCGAACGGGCTTCATACGCGGTAATAAATTGCTGCAGGACGCTGCGCACCAGGCTTTTGCGAAAGCCCTGAGTTTCGTCTTCGTAGACGCTGAGAGCAGCTGGCGATCCCCCGCCGGGGTTGAGCGTGTTGCTGAGTTCTGGAGGCAGGTAGATAGCGGTGACCGCTTCCTGTGCGTCCACCCTGGCCTGGGCGGCAGGAAAATCCGGGCTGTGGCTTAGGGCGATCAGGCCTGAGAGATCCGGGCCGCCCAGGAAGGCGCTGAGGCTTCCGCCCAGAGGACCCTGGTCTGCGTTGACCAGGACCACGGGGATGGGTTCGATGCCGGCATTGGGGCCTTCCAGGCCGCCGGTCACCAGGCCCAGCCCAAGGGCCAAAAGAAAGGGAGCGAGCAGGCTGAAGATCAGCGCGGCGCGGTCCCGGAAGAGCAGTTTGAGGTCTTTGACCCCGATGAGCAGCAGTTTACGCATGGTTAATCGCGCAGGGCGCGCCCGGTGAGGTGCAGGAAGACGGTCTCGAGATTGGGCTCGTGAACCTCCACGCTGCGGATATGGGCGCCGGCATTGCTAAGCGTGGTGACCACCGCGGCCAGGGCAGCCTCGGCACGCGGGGTGATGAGGGTGAGCAGGTTGGCCTGGGCGCTGGCCTGGCTGATCTCCGGCACAGCGCGCAGCGCTTCCAGGAGCGCTGGCATCGGGTCCTGCTCATCCACGGTAAGGGTGAGGGTGCTATTTTCACCCACCTGGCGGGTAAGCTCGGCTTGGGTGCCCAGGGCGATCAGCTTGCCGTGGTCGATGATGCCCACGCGGTGGCTGAGCTCCTGGGCTTCCTCCATGTAGTGGGTGGTGTAAAGGATGCTGGTGCCTTCGCGGTTCAGTTCCTTGACCAGGTCCAGGATCGCACGGCGGGATTGGGGGTCGATGCCCACGGTGGGCTCGTCCATGAAGAGCAGGCGGGGATGGTGCAAAAGGCCGGCGGCAATATTGACCCGGCGCTTCATCCCGCCGCTAAAGGTGCTTATGCGGTCTTTGGCGCGCTCGGTGAGGCCGATGCGGGCCAGGGTTTGGGCCACGCGTTCCTGCAATTGCTGGCCTTCCAGGTCGTACATTTGGCCCCAGAAGAGCAGGTTCTCCTGGGCGCTGAGTTCCGGATAGAGGGCGATATCCTGGGGCACGATGCCGATCAGGCGGCGGACGGCCATGGCCTCGGTGAGGATGGAGTGACCGCCGATGAGGGCATCGCCGGAACTGGGGATCAGGAGGGTGGAGAGCATGGCGATGGTCGTGGTTTTTCCCGCACCATTTGGGCCAAGGAGGCTGAAGATCTCACCTGAAGCGATGCTGAAACTGAGGTCTTCAACGGCCGTGATGTCTTTGTAGCGTTTCGTAAGCGCCCGGGATTCGAGGATGGCGGTCATGGGTTTCCTTTGGCGTTAGCAGGTTTATTGAATTTCAGGCAGCTGGAGCGCTAACGACCCCGACTAGTTTAATCCAAGGGGTTCCGCGATGCCCAGTTGTAAGTATCAGGTTAGGAATTGGCTGGCACTTTAATTGCACGCTTGCGGGCATGGAAGCACGCGCTTTTGGCATCGATATTTCAGCGGCTTATGCCGGCAAAAACGGGAAGCGGCGGCTCAATTTCGAACGCCTGGCTGCCCGGGATGACTTAACTTTTGTTTCCGCGCATGTGGGCAGCAGCTACAGCCAGCCCGATCCGCTTTTTGAATGGCATTGGGTGGAAATGGCCCGGCTGGGCACCTGCCGCATCGCCAGTTTTACCCCCTTCTTCGGGGAGAGCGCTCTTACCCAAATGGATGCCTTTTTCGAACCGCTGGCCGCCACGGCAGACTGGAGCCAGGACCGGGCCGCGCTCTGGCTGACCGAAGCGGGCATCAATCCCCCGGAACTGATCACCTCCACTGCCCAGAAAATGATCGAGATTTTCGAGCGCCGCACCGGAATCCTGCCCATCCTCTACGGCAGCGCTGCCTGGATGGATAAGCATATCCGCCTGGAGGACCTGCCCG
>DHPL01000065.1:34002-36313 GCA_002407905.1 Anaerolineaceae bacterium UBA5365 | reverse complement strand
TGCCCAAGGCTGCCGACTCCTGGCTGATCCAACGTACCAATGCCCGCGGCAGCGGTTTTGGCCTGGGCCTGGCTTTTGGCGCAGTGGGATACAACCGGTTTAATGGGGACCGGCAGACGGTGAACACTTTCTTCGGCCGGGATACTGAAACCGTGCCGCTGAAGAGCAAGGTGCTTTACAGCGTCAAGTGCGTGGTACCGGCACTGTACAAGCGCGGAGGCCCCGGGAACGAGAACCCGGTGGTGGGTTCCCTGCGCCTGGGCGAAGTGTGCCAGGTTTACGAGGAGCGGGAAGGCTGGCTGCGCGTAGACCCACGGGCACAGGTTTGGTGTATGGACGACGCCCAGTATTTTGAGCGTATTGGTGCGCGCAAGGGCCCGGCCAAGGTGCTGTGGCATGGGCTTGTGATCTCGCCGGCTTTGTACAAGCGCAGCGGCCCGGGCAAGCACTTCACCACCCTGGGCTCGATGAAGCGCAATACCGAGATCAGCGTTTATGAGGAACGCGGTGTCTGGCTGCGCATCAACCCGGAAGGGGAGGTGTGGTGCAGCGGCGAGCCGCAATACATCATGCGCCTGCCTGAAGAAGCCGTTAAAGGCAACCCGGAAGAAAATTAAGTTTCCTGAACGCATGGATCACCAGGAGCCATTTGTCCTGGACTGCAGGGCTTCTGCGCGATCATTAATGCCTTAATGCGGCGATATAATGAGGGCTTACACCGAGGTGTACTTAAGAGGCAGCATTGGGGCAGAAGAAGGGCTTTTTCATCATTCTGATCAGCGTCCTGATCTTTGTGATTTTGGCCGGCGTGATCTTTCTGGCTTCGCGCAATCCGGCCAGGACCGCGCTTCCGGCTAACCCGAGCCCGGCGGCCACCCAGGCCCAGGGCCGGTCCGATTTTTGCGTCCCTGATCTATTCGCTGGTGCCCACAGCCACGCCGATTTCAGAAGGAGCCGCCGCCCCTGGCCTGCGAGCCAGCCCATTTGAAGGTCTGCAGCCCAAGGACCTGGACCCTGTTGTACCGGATGAGGATAAAGCGAGTATTTTGGTTTTGCGCTGCGATGGTGACCTGGATTTGATCCGCTTCGACCCCCTGCGGCGCTCCCCGGTGAGTTTCCTAAGCGCGGATGACTACATCGTGGCGTATACTCCGCCGCTCCCGCTTGAAATGGACCCGCTTGCATCTCCTGAGGGGGGCCTTGAGCTCATGTCCCCTGAGTTTTCATCCCCAACTCCCAGCCCTTTGCCTGGCGGCCTGGAAACGCCACCCGGTTTGGCGGCGCCTGAGGGCACAGAAACAATCCCCGTGCAGCCCAGCCCCACGCCGCCGGTGATCGGCTACCCGGCCGGCAGTTGAGTTTTTGCGGCAATCTGCATTCCATTTGACCCCTGGCTTGTATAATTTTGCCATCCAGGCTTTGCCTTAATTGAGGAGGAAATGATGACCGAAACGCCGAAAGACGAGACTAAAACTGTAGAAAGCAACCCCAAACCGATCATTCCCGAAGACCAGGCTGTGGTCACTGAGCACAGCATCAGCGTTAATGGCCGCCAGCTTGACTACACGGCTACCACGGGCATCATGGTCTTTAAAGCTGAGGATGAAAAGCTGGGCCTCAAACCCAAGGCTGCCTTCTTTTATGTTTATTACCAGCTGAAAAGTGATACTCCGGCGGCGGAACGGCCGCTGACGGTGAGCTTTAATGGCGGGCCTGGCTCGGCATCGGTGTGGATGCACATGGGCATGACCGGCCCGCGGCGTGTGGAGATGCAGGATTACGGCTGGCCCAAGCGCCCGCCTTTCAATCTGGTGGATAACGAGTATACGCTTTTGGATTCCACCGACCTGCTTTACATCGACCCGGTTTCAACGGGCTTCAGCCGCCCGGTGCCGGGCGAAGCCGAGGCGGATTTCCATTCCCCGGAGAAGGACGCTGAGTCAATGGGGGCTTTCATTGCCCTTCTGGTTACCCGCTACGAGCGCTGGGCCAGCCCCAAGTTTCTCATCGGTGAAAGCTACGGCACCACCCGCGCCGCCCTGCTGGCCGAACATCTGCAGGACCGCTACGGCATGTATCTCAACGGGGTGGTGTTGGTATCCACCCTGCTGAACTTCATGACCGCCCGCTTTGACCCTGGCAACGACTGGCCTTACATCCTCTTTTTGCCCACCTATGCCAGTTCGGCATGGTTCCACGGCCTGACCGCCCCGGAATACAAGAATGACCTGGCCCGCCTGCAAAAGGACGCCGAGGAGTTCGCGTTGGGCGAGTATATGCTGGCCCTGGCCAAGGGCGACCGCCTGACGAA
>DHPL01000065.1:22289-33737 GCA_002407905.1 Anaerolineaceae bacterium UBA5365 | reverse complement strand
AAGGAGCTGCTGCGCAAGGACCGCCTGACCGTGGGGCGCTTTGATACCCGCATCACCGGGCAGGACTATGACCAGGTGGACGACATTTTTGAGCGCGACCCCAGTTACTATGTGGCCCTGGGCACCTTTGCCACCCAGTTTAATGAATACGCCAGGGTGGAACTGGGCTTCAAGACCGATCTGCCCTATGAGATCCTAAAACCCCTCAAGGGCTGGGCTTACGACAAGCAGATGAACCGCTACATCAACGCCGGGGAGAGCCTGCGCAAGGCGCTCGCGCAGAACCCGCAGATGCAGGTTTTTGTCTGCGCCGGGTATTACGACCTTTCCACACCCTATTTCTCCACGCGCTATACCTTTGACCATCTGGGCTTGCCGGAGAACCAGCGCAAGAATGTGCACTGGGGCTTTTACGAAGCCGGTCATATGATGTACCTGCATAAGCCATCGCTGGTGAAGGTGATGGACGATCTGCATGAGTTTTATGCTGCTACGCTGGCTTGACCTTTGCCGGCGGAACTGGGTTCGGCTGCTCCAAGCTTGGACTTGAGCAGATATGGATAGCCTACGCGCGGCGCCTCTATTTATGGGCGCCGCTCTTAACCTTGTATATGGCCAGGGCAGAGCAGGAAATTGCGAGGTCCGAGCCGTATAATCCGCCTATGCCCCCAAATACCACGAGCGCTGCCGAACGATACGACAGGACCACCGCCTTCATGGAAGGGCGGTACCTGCGGCATAGCCGGGCCTGGCTGCTTCCGCGCGCCACCGGCCGCACGCTGGAAGTGGCCTCCGGGACCGGCCAAAACTTTGCCTATTACCAGCCGGGAGTAGTGCTGACCGGTTTGGAGCACTCCATGGACCTGCTGAGGGGGAGTTTGGGCAGGGCTGAAGCTGCTGCGGTTCCCGTGCGGCTCCTGTTGGGGGACGCCATGGGACTGCCTTTCCCGGACGGGTACTTCGATAGCGTGGTGTGCACCTTCGCGCTCTGCGGCATTCCGGACAGGAACCAGGTGCTGTGGGAGATGCTGCGCGTGCTGAAGCCAGGGGGGAACTTGCTCCTGGCGGATCATATCGGGTCGACCAATGTATTTATCCGGCTTCTGCAGTATGTTTTGGAAGCCTTCACCATCCCCTTGCAGGGTGAGCACTTCACCCGCCGCAGCCTGCCCCTGCTGGAGAAGCTGCCGGTGGAGGTGGTGCAAACTTCCCGCACCAGTTATGGCGTGCTTGAGGCGATTGAAGCCCGGAAAATAGAAGCAAATCATTAAGCCCGGAAAAACTGCGCGTATTCAATTTGGGAAACGGGTGGGTAGGCTGGGCTCCCAGTCCGGTTGGAATTCAAACAGGTCAACCTCCATGCATGCTGACGATGGAGAATACGAGAGTGCAATGTAGGGGAGAGACGACCGCAGGGAGGCTCTACCGCATCTCACCGCCGGCACCCAAACCCATCAAGTCTTTCGGGATGACCTCACGTTGTTCGATCATCCCCTACCCCGCGGGTATGTGATTATTCATGCTGCTCACCGATCATCGGCCGCGAAAACCCAAATCATCATCCAAGAGCCCAGGGTAGGGGAGAGACGACCGCAGGGAGGCTCTACCGCGGGGTTGAGGCCGGATTGACGCCGGGCCGACACGAGATTCGGGCCCTACCTAGGACGGTGGCTGCGATTCCGATGGAAAATCCAAGAGTGCAATGTAGGGGAGAGACGACCGCAGGGAGGTTCTCCCGCATCCCACCGCCGGCACCCAAACCCATCCAGCCTTGCGGGATGACCTCACGTTGTTCGATCATCCCCTACCCGCCGGGTATATGATTCTTCATGCTGCTCACCGAACATCGGCCGCGAAAACCCAAATCATCATCCAAGAGCCCAGGGTAGGGGAGAGACGACCGCAGGGAGGCTCTCGCGCATCTCACTGCCGGCACCCAAACCCATCCAATCTTGCGGGATGACCTCACCTAGTTCGATCATCCCCTACCCCACGGGTATGTGATTCTTCATGATGCTCAATGAACATCGGCCGCGAAAACCCAAATCATCATCCAAGAGCCCAGGGTAGGGGAGAGACGACCGCAGGGAGGCTCTACCGCGATGTAGGAACCGGATTTGCATTGGGCCGACACGAGTGGTCGGCCCCTACATCGGCGGTGTTGGCGGGCCGGAATAACGTTGGTCCGCCACGAGATTTGGCTATTCCGTCGGGTTTTTGGGTTGGGAGGGGGGGTTCAGGCCTACTGCCCGAACCCTACATGAGGTGTGTGAGGCGCAAGCCTGACTCTGTTATATACATTGAGATGGTTGTTCAGAAAGCAGAACAGCCCCCGGGATGCCATGATTCACCGTTGACAAGGTGTGGCCAAGGTCTATACTTAAGGTGCTTACCCGTCAGGCTTTGCCCTGAAAGCGTCGTCCCTTTTATTCTCACGGAGGTCATTTCCAATGTCTAAAAAACTGCTCACCGTCATGATCGCCCTCATTATCGTGTTCTCGGCTGCCTGCAGTACGCCGGCACCGGCAACTCAGGCCCCGGTTGCCCCTGCCGCTCCAGCGGAACCGGCCAAACCGGCTGAGCCTGCTGCTCCCGCAGAGCCAACCGCGCCTGCCGCGCCGGCAGCCCCAGCAGAACCGGCGGCTGATTACACCGATACGCTGCGCCTGGTCACTGAGACCGAACCGGATTCAATGGATCCGCGCCGCGGCAACAGTGCCTTCAACAACATCGCCATGAACTTGGTTTACGACTGCCTGGTGGATTACTACCGCGGCAAGGTAACTCCCCGCCTGGCTGAAAGCTGGGACATCGTGGATGATACCCACATCCGCTTCCATCTCAAGGAAGGCGTGCTGTTCAGCAACGGCAACCCCATGACTGCGGACGATGTGCTGTTCAGCTTCGCACGCGGCCTGGATGATTCCACATCCAAGTCCACGATGGCCTGGTTCGACCCTGAAAATACCGTCGTCGAAGACGATCACACTATTCTGATCGCGATGAAGTACCCCTATGCAGCCGTTTTCTACACCCTGGCTGGCGGCCGCACATGGATCGGCGATAAAGAGACCATGGAAGCGATCGGCGAGGCCGATTACGCCTTAAAGCCCATTGGCACCGGCCCGTATGTGCTCAGCAACTGGCTGCAGGGATCGCAAATGGAGTTCAGCAAGAATGAGAACTACTGGGGCGGTGAAGTGGGCACACCCAATGTAGTGCTTAAATTCGTTACCGAGCCAGCCAACCGGATCATCGAGCTGGAAACTGCCGCAGCAGATTTTGCATATTACGTCTCCAGTACCGATCGCGACCGCGTGGATGCCTTCCCCAATGCGCATGTTGAGGCAGGCGTTTCAGAGAAATACTATCTGATCACCTTCAACATGCAGCACGAGATCCTGGGCAAGAAGGAAGTGCGCCACGCCCTGACCATGGCCATTGATGTCCCCGCCCTGGCGGACGCCGCTTTCGACGGTAAGGCCCATCCGATGACCGGTGTTTACCCCTCCATTGTGGAGGGCTGGAAGGACATGGGCGGATACCAGTACGATCCGGAAGGTGCCAAGGCCATGTTGGCCGAAGCGGGCTACCCGGATGGCTTCGAAGTGGAACTGCACATCATGCCCGGGGCTGAGTACCAGCGCATGGGTGAGATCGTCCAGGCCTATTGGGCTGAAGTTGGGGTGAAGGCACGCATCGAACAAAGCGCCCTGGCCACCCGTGAAGCCCAGGGTCCCTGGGAGGCTGCCATCCGTACCGCCACTGCCTCCGAGATCAGCAACATCATCATCATCTACGAGCCGTCCTTTGGATCACGCATCAATTCCAACGATACGGTGCTGGATGAAATGCTGCAAACCCTGCGCCGTACTTATGATGAACAGGAGCGCCTGGCCCTGCTGGATAAGATCCAGGATTATCTCTACGATGCCCGTTACGCGATCCCCTTCGTGGAAGTAGACAGCGTTTACGGCATCGCGAACAACCTGGAAGGCTTTGAGTTCACCACCGCCATCAGCGATTTGAACGTCAAGGATTGGAAGGTTCGTAAATAGAACCGCTGCGGAATATTGAGCCAGGCGCAAGCCTGGCTCTTTTTGTATGTGTTTGACCAGGCCGCGGAGAAAAAAGTAGCCCCCGAGATAACGTGATTCACCGTTGACAGCCTTTGCGTACTAAATTATACTCAATGTACTATCTAATACATGCGCGACCGCGTGTGTAGCGTCTCTCACCCAAGGAGGAAAGTTCCTATCATGTCGAAGAAAATTGTTTCCCTCATCTTTGCCATCGTCATCCTGGTTTCAGCAGCCGCTTGCGGTACGCCGGCGCCTGCCACCCAGGCCCCTGCTGCCCCCGCCGAGCCGGCCAAACCAGCCGAGCCTGCCGCTCCCGCAGCCCCCGCGGAACCTGCCGCACCCGCAGCTCCCGCTGCTCCGGCTGAGCCTGCCGCAGAGTACAAAGACACGATCAACCTGGTCAATGAGCTGGAGCCCGATATCATGGACCCCCGCCGCGGTAATGGCGTTTCCAACAACATCGCCATGAATCTCATCTACGACTCGCTGGTGAACTACACCAAGGGCGAAGTTACCCCGCGCCTGGCTGAAAGCTGGGAACAGGTGGATGATACCCATATCCGCTTCCACCTTAAAGAGGGCGTGGTCTTCAGCAATGGCAACCCCTTTACTGCCGATGACGTGCTCTTCAGCTTTGCCCGCGGCCTGGAAGATTCCACTTCCAAGTCCACCATGGCCTGGTTCGACCCCGAAAACACAGTCGTCGAAGACGACCACACCATTCTCATCGCCATGAACTACCCCTACGCTGCGGTGTACTACACCCTGCGCGGCGGCCGCACCTGGATTGGTGATAAAGAGACCATGGAAGAGATCGGCGAGGCCGAATACGGCCAGAACCCCGTTGGTACCGGCGCTTACGTCATGTCCAACTGGATCCAGGGCTCCCAGATGGAGTTCACCCGCAACGAAAAGTACTGGGGCGAACCCGCTGTGACTCCCAACATCGTTCTCAAATTCGTTGCCGAGCCCGCCAACCGCGTGATCGAGCTTGAAACCGGCGCTGCCGACCTGGCTTACTACATCGCCCCGGCTGACCGCCAGCGCGTGGAAGACCTGCCCAACGCCCATGTTGAGGCCGGCGTCTCCGAAAAATACTACCTGGTCACCTTCAATATGCAGCACGAGATTTTGGGCAAGAAGGAAGTTCGCAATGCCCTCACGATGGCTGTAGACATCCCTGCCCTGGCCGACGCTGCCTTTGACGGAAAAGGCCACGCCATGACCGGCGTCTACCCCTCCATTGTGGAAGGCTGGAAGGACATGGGCGGTTACCGCTACGATCCGGAAGGCGCCAAAGCTAAACTGGCTGAAGCCGGCTACCCCGATGGCTTCGAAGTTGAACTGCACATCCTGCCCGGCGCTGACTACCAGCGCATGGCCGAGATCGTCCAGGCTTACTGGGCCGCGATCGGCGTGAATGCCCGCATCGAACAGAGCGCGCTGGCCACCCGCGAAGCCCAGGGCCCCTGGGAAGCTTCCATCCGCACCGCCACCGCTACCGAAATCAGCAACATCCTGATCATCTACGAACCGGCCTTCGGTTCCCGCTTGAATGCCAACGATATGGAACTGGACGGCATGCTCCAGGAACTGCGCCGCACCTACGACTCGGCTGCCCGCGCGGAACTCCTGTCCAAGATCCAGGATTACCTTTTCGACAAGAACTACAGCATCCCCTTCGCTGAAGTGGATACCGTGTACGGTGTCAGCGACAGCATCGAAAACTTCGGTTTCACTACAAGTATCGACGACCTCAACATCAAAGAGTGGCAGGTCCGCAAGTAAAGCATCCAAGATCAACTCAGAACCAGGCTAAGCCTGGTTCTGAGTATTCCAGGAGGATTTCAAGCGCATGTGGAAATACATCCTGAACCGCGTTTGGATGTTGATCCCGGTGATGCTGGGGGTGGTCTTCATCGCCTTTTCGATGATGTACTTCTCGCCCGGCAAACCCGAGGATTACATCCTTGGCGATATGGCTACCGCTGAAGACAAAGAGCTCTTCAGGGAAGAACACGGGCTGGACGAGCCCTTCATCGTCCAATACTTCAATTTTGTCAAAAACGCCGTCACCGGAGACCTGGGCACTTCCTACACCACCAAGCAGCCCGTGCTGGACGAGATCATGACCCGCTTCCCCACCACGTTCAAGCTGGCGCTTTTGAGTACGGCGATATCCATCATCCTTGGGGTGAGTATTGGCATTATTTCCGCTGTCAATCAGTACAGCATCTGGGACCATGCCGGCAGGGTAATGGCCATGATCGGCATCAGTATGCCCAACTTCTGGCAAGGCATGCTGATGATCCTGGTCTTTTCGGTTTACCTCAACTGGCTGCCCGCTTCGGGCTTTACCTCCTGGAAGCACTGGATCCTGCCCGCCTTCACCCTGGGCGGGGATGCGGCTGCTTCGATCATGCGCATGACCCGCAGCACCATGCTCGAGGCCATCCGCCAGGATTACATCCGCACCGCGCGGGCCAAGGGCCAGAAGAAAAGCGTGGTGATCTGGCGGCATGCCCTGCGCAACGCCATTATCCCGGTGGTCACCGTGGCCGGCATCAATTTCAGCCGCAGTTTGGGCGGCAGCGCCCTGACTGAAGTGGTTTTTGCCATCCCGGGTCTGGGCAACCTGATCATCAACGCCATCAAGGTCAAAAACGCCCCGCTGGTGCAGGGCGGCATCCTCTTCATCGCGGTGGCCATGGCCGTGGTCAACCTGATTGTGGATATTTTGTATGCCTTCATCGATCCGCGCATCCGCTCGCGGTATTCATCCGCGCGGGAAATGCGCCAAAAGATGGAAGAGGAGGAGATGGGCTAATGAGCGACATCACTGCTACCCAGGCTGCTCCTCAATTCAAACGCCGCGGACAAGGCAAGGATATCGTCCGCCGTTTCTTCAAAAACAGTTCCGCTGTTGTGGGACTGGTTGTTGTGGTGGTTTACTTCATCCTGGCCATCTTTCCCGGCCAGATCAGCAGCCCCGACTACACCACCCAAAACCTGCGCAACCGCTTCCAGCCCCCCAGCGCTCAGAACCTGCTGGGCACCGATGAGGTAGGCCGCGACATCCTTACCCGGATGGTTTGGGGCACACGCACTTCGCTCACGATCAGCCTGACCGCGGTGGCCATTGCTGCCGTGATTGGTGTGGCGATCGGGGTTGCCGCCGGCTTCTTTGGCGGCGTAATCGATAACATTCTGATGCGGATTATGGACATCCTGATGGCGATACCCAACCTGCTCCTGGGTATATCCATCGCGGCTGCCCTGGGAAGCAGCATCACCAACCTGACGATCGCCATCGCGGTGGGAAATATTGCTGCCTTTGCCCGCATCGCGCGCTCATCGGTGATGACCGTGCGCGACAAAGAGTACATCGAGAGCGCGGTTTCCACCGGGGCGAACAACTGGCGGATCATCTGGCGCTACGTGCTGCCCAATGCCCTGGCCCCGATCATCGTGCAGATCTCGATGGCGATTGCCGGCGCGATCCTCAATATTTCCGGCCTTAGCTTCGTGGGTCTGGGCGTTCCCGCCCCCACGCCGGAGTGGGGGGCCATGCTCTCGGCCGGCCGCGGTTACATCCGCGACTACTGGTGGGTGATCACCTTCCCCGGTGTGGCCATCATGATGGCTGTACTGGCCTTCAATCTACTGGGCGATGGCCTGCGCGATGCCCTCGACCCGCGCCTGAAGAGTTGAGGTGAGCATGTTACTTGAAATCAAAAACCTCTCTATTGAATACGTTGTGGATAAGGTGCACAGCAAGGCGGTGAACGATGTAAGCCTGGAAATTGCCCAGGGGGAAACCCTGGGACTCGTAGGCGAGACCGGGGCTGGCAAAACCACCACCGCGCTGGGCATCATGAACCTGGTGCCCAACCCGCCCGGGCGTATCACCGGCGGCCAGATTCTGTACAAGGGCACGGACCTGCTCAAGATGAGCGACCACCAAATGGAAAGCTTCCGGGGCAATGAGATCTCGATGATCTTTCAGGACCCGATGACCGCGCTGAACCCGGTGATGACCGTGGGCGACCAGATCCGCGAGGTCCTGCAGCTGCACCAGACCCTCAGCCATTCCGAGGCAAACCAAAAAGTGCGCGAGATGCTGGAACTGGTGGGCATTGAAGGCGCGCGGTACAACGAATACCCCCACCAGTTCAGCGGCGGCATGAAACAGCGCATCGTGATCGCGATCGCGATCGCCTGCGAGCCGGCCCTGCTGCTGGCGGACGAGCCCACAACGGCCCTGGATGTAACCATTCAGGCCCAGGTGCTCAAGCTGATCGATGAGCTGAAGGCCAAGCTGAATTCTTCCATGCTGCTGATCACCCATGACCTGGGTGTGGTGGCCGAAACCTGCGACAAGGTGGCCATCATGTACGCTGGCTCCATTTTGGAATACGGCGACATGGACGCGATCTACAACCATGCTTCGCACCCCTACACGGTGGGCCTCTTCGGCTCCCTGCCCAGCCTGGAAGCGGACACCGAGCGGCTGACCCCCATCCCCGGCCTCATGCCCGACCCCGCGCACTTGCCCGTTGGCTGCGTATTTGCCGACCGCTGCAAGTTCGCGGAAGAAGCCTGCCGCGCTGCGCCGATCGCGCTGACGGAGTACCGTCCCGGCCATAAGGTGCGCTGCCGCAGAGTAGAGGAGATTGGCAGATGAGCGAACTGATTCGTGTGGAAGGATTGAAAAAGTACTTCAAGACCCCCCGCGGCAATCTGCACGCCGTGGATGACGTTAATTTCAGCCTTGAGGAAGGCCATACCCTGGGTGTGGTGGGCGAGTCTGGCTGCGGTAAAAGCACACTGGGCCGCGTGCTCATCCACCTGCTAGAGCCAACTGCCGGCAAAATCTTTTTTGAAGGCAAAGACATCAGCAAGGTGGAGCCCGAGCAGCTTAAAGCCCTGCGCGAAGATATGCAGATGATCTTCCAGGACCCTTACGCTTCGCTGAACCCGCGCATGGATGTTTTTACCCTGATCGCTGAACCCCTGCGGATCTACAATAAATTCTCCAACGAGAAAGACCTTGAAGCCCGGGTGATGCAGCTGATGAAAACCGTTGGCCTGGAGCCGCGTTTTGCCAACTACTACCCCCACGAGCTGGACGGCGGCCGCCGTCAGCGCATTGGGGTGGCCCGCGCCCTGGCCCTGGAGCCCAAGTTCATCGTTTGCGATGAACCTGTTTCAGCGCTGGATGTTTCCATCCAGGCGCAGATCATCAACCTCCTGCAGGACCTGCAGGAAGAGCTGGGGCTCACCCTGCTGTTCATCACCCACGATATGTCGGTGGTCAATCACATCAGCAACCGGATCATGGTGATGTACCTGGGCATGGTGGTTGAGTTTGCCGATACCAAGCAGCTCTTCCGCGAGCCGCTGCACCCCTACACTCAGGCGCTTTTGGCGGCGGTACCCATCCCCTCCATCAACGTTAAACGCGAGCGCCAATTGCTCACCGGCGAGATAAGTTCGCCGGTCAACCCACGCAAGGAATGCCGTTTCAGCAAACGCTGCCCTTACGTGCAGGATATCTGCCGCAAGGAAGTGCCGCCGCTGGAAGAAAAGCGCCCCGGCCACTTCGCGGCCTGCTTTTTTGCCGGAAACCTGAAGAAGAAGGAGATTGTAAGTGATGAGCAAGCGTGAAACCTGGAATATCCGCGAGATGAGCTGGACCGAATTTGAAGAAAGGCGCCAGGGTACCAAGCTTGCCATTATTCCCACCGGCGCGGTGGAGGTTTACGGACCGCACCTGCCCATGGGTACTGACGGCCTGGTTGCTGAAGGCGTCAGCGACCTGTTGGCCCGGCGCACCGGCGGCCTGGTGGCCCCGATGATGGACCTCTCCGATTCAACGGCCCTGATGAGCTTCCCAGGCACCTTTACGATCAGCCGCGAACTCTTGCAGGCGTGGATCGAGGCGCTGATGGAGAACCTCTACCGCTACGGGTTCAGGGACTTTGTTTTTATCACCGGCCATGCCGGCAGCGTGGATGTGATCAATTCCGTGGCCCGCCGCTGGCAGATGGAAAAGGATGACCTGCGCTTTGTACAGGTGGACTGGTGGCGCTTTGTGGGCATCAATGCCGAAACGATCATGCAGGAACGCGGGCGGATGGCCAATGGCCACGCCAGCGAGGCCGGCACTTCGGTGATGATGCACCTCTACCCGGATCTGGTGGATATTAGCAAGGCTACCTGTCAGGTGCCGCCCGATGCCGCCAATTTCACGGATTTACATCACTTTGCCCCGCTGAGCTCGCGAACGCCGAACGGCATCGTGGGCAATGCTTTGGCGGGCACGCCTGAAAAAGGCGAAAAGATTGTTGAAGCCTGTTTGGCACGCGTTCTGAGCTTTTTGCGTGAACAATGGAAAATGGAGATAGCATGAAACGTCAGTACACCATCGCAGTTTGTCAAATGGACAGCCAGGACGATAAAACCGCCAACCTGGACTGGTCCCAAAAAGCCATCGAAGCGGCAGCTGCCCGCGGCGCAAGCCTGGTGAGCTTCCCGGAGGTTTTTAACGTCATCGATAAGGGCGCTGAAGCTCCGGAGGACTTGGCCGGCGGCCGCACGATCAGCTTCATGCAGGAACTGGCCCGCAAGCACAAACTCTACCTGCATTGCGGCAGCATTGCCGAGCGCGTTGAAGGCGCTGAAAAGAAGTACAACACCACCGTACTGCTCGACCCGCAGGGCGAGATGATCGCCGTTTACCGCAAGCTGCACCTCTTTGATATCACCATGCCGGATGGCAGCGAGGCGCGCGAATCGGACAAGATCCAGCCCGGGAATGAGATCGTTACCGTGGAAACGGAGCTTGGGCATTTGGGTCTTTCGATCTGCTACGATATCCGCTTCCCTGAACTTTACCGTGCCATGGCATTGATGGGCGCCCAGGTGATCTTCACCCCCGCCAACTTTACCCTGCCCACCGGCAAGGACCACTGGGAGCCGATCCTGCGGGCCCGGGCGATCGAGAATGGCGTTTACATCGTGGCTTCCGCCCAGATGGGCCGCAAACGCGGCACCCAGGACAAGTTTGGCTCCACCCTGGTGGCCGACCCCTGGGGGACCGTGGTTGCCAAGGCCCCGGAACGCCCCAGCGTGATCTATGCCGATATCGACCTGGATTACGCGGACAAGGTTCAGCGGAATATCCCCGGTTTAGTTAACCGCCGCAGCGACGTTTACCGCATCACTTACGGCGGCAAGGAATACTAGGAGAGAAGATGGAATTCAGCGCTGAAATCATCGAACGTTTTCGCAAGACCGAGCCGGCAACCTACGGCCACTTTATGGGCGTGAACTGCATGCTCCCGCGCGTGCGGCCCATGGACCT
>DHPL01000065.1:14745-22034 GCA_002407905.1 Anaerolineaceae bacterium UBA5365 | reverse complement strand
GTGGGCGAGATGGTGGTGCGCAACGCTGCCGCGCGCAAAATGGCCGGTTTTGTGGTGGATGGCATGGTAACGGATAGTCTGGCCATTGTGGAGATGGGCTTCCCCGTTTTTGCCACGGGAATTTCGGTGATGACCACCAATGTTTGGGGCGTGAGCGGCGAGTACGACATCCCCATCCAGTGCGGCGGCATTCCGGTGAACCCCGGGGACCTTATTTTGGGCAATGCCGATGGGGTGATCTCGATCAATAACCCCAACTACATGGAACTGCTGGAGCAGGCCGAGGCCGCCGAGGCCCGCGAAGTAGTGATGCGCGAACGCTTTGCCAAAGGCGAGTTCCTGCTGACCGATGTGGACCCCTTGCTGGCGGCCGATGTTCCCGGATACATCAAGCAATACCGTGAGAAGGGACGCAGGTAAAATCAGTTGGTGTACACCAGGCAAAATCAGTCGGTGACAGGGGAGGATATGCCTTCATTCTTTCAGCGGCTTAACGAGCACAGCAGCAAATTCAGCCCGGCGCACAAAACCGCAGCAGGTTTCTTCCTGTACCATCTGGACGAAGCGGCTTTTAACACCCTGCAGGAAACGGCCGATGCCGTGGGCATGAGTACCACCACCATCATCCGCTTTGCCCGGCAGCTGGGCTATGAAGGCTACAGTGATATGCAGGGGGATATCCGGGATATCCTGCTCAAGAAATCCCTGCCTGAAATTCCGGAACTGGAAGACCACAGCCTGAGCAAGACCCTCACGGAAACCTTCCAGGTGGATATGCAAAACCTGGAGCTGACGCTTAAGGCCCAAAAGCAAAGCGATCTTGACCAAGCGGTGCGCTACCTGGCGGAGGGCAAGCGGATCTACATTGTGGGCATGCGAACTTCCTATGCGCTGGCTAATTATGCTTTCATCCGCCTGGGGCAATTGCGCCGCAACGTGCAGGTGATCACGAACCTGGCCGGGGCTTACCCGGAGGAGATCGTAAGCGCCACCAAGGACGATGTGGTGCTGGCTTTTGCCTTTCCGCGCATCTCGCGGCTGACGGTGGCGATGCTTAATTGGCTGCGCAGCAAGCAGGTGCCGGTGGTGCTGATCACCAGTGTGACTTCGATGCAGGAAGGCATTACGGGGAATGTGATCATCCCCTGTCAGGTGGTGGGGGCGAGCTACCAGAACAGTTTTGTGGCCCCGCTTTCAATTTTGAACTATCTGTCCACTTCGCTGGCGAAGGTGATGGGCAAGACCAGCCCGGCACTGCTGAAGGACCTCTCGGACATGGCCATCCCGTCGTTTGATTGGAAGCGCGACCAATATCCGTAAGCGGAGGGTTTAGCGTTTATTGAACGTATAGAAATCAGCCGTAAGGCTGATTTTTGTTGAACGTATGGGTCGACACGTTCCGAACTCATGTCTTTTACCCTATCAACCTCCAGTCATGCAGATGTAGGGGTCGAATCTTGTGTCGACCCCAAGAATGAGTTTCTGCACCGGATTCCGGCAGTACATACGAGATTGTAGGGTAGGGGAGAGACGACCGCAGGGAGGCTCTACCGCATCTCACCGCCGGCACACAAACCCATCCAATCTTGCGGGATGACCTCACGTTGTTCGATCATCCCCTACCCCGCGGGTATTTGATTCTTCATGCTGCTCACCGAACATCGGCCGGGAAAACCCAAATCATCATCCAAGAGCCCAGGGTAGGGGAGAGACGACCGGAGGGAGGCTCTACCGCAACGTTAGTGCTGGATTTGCATTGGGCCGACACGAGATTCGGCCCCTACATGGGCGGGGTTGCCAAGCCGGATTGACGTTGGTCCGCCACAAGGTTTGGCTATTCCATGAGGTTTTGGGTAACTTCCATCGGGTTATTGGGTTCGGAGGGGAGGTTCGGGCAGTAGGCCCGAACCCTACATGGTGTGTGTGATGGATTTCACTCCCCTTCCGGCACTGCGTGCCACCTCCCCCGAGCGGGGGAGGCATCCTTGTGTTTTGAGCGTTGCCTGTGGAAAAGCCAAGAGTGCAATGTAGGGGAGAGACGACCGCATGGAGGCTCTCCCGCATCCCACCGCCGGCACCTAAACCCATCCAGACTTGCGGGATGACCTCACGTTGTTCGATCATCCCCTACCCTGCGGGTATGTGATTATTCACGCTGCTCGCCGATCATCGGCCGGGAAAACCCAAATCATCATCCAAGAGCTCAGGGTAGGGGAGAGACGACCGCAGGGAGGCTTTCCCGCATCTCACCGGCGGCACCCAAACTCATCCAATCTTGCGGGATGACCTCACGTTGTTCGATCATCCCCTACCCCGGGGGTATGTGATTCTTCGTGCTGCTCACCGAACATCGGCCGCGAAAACCCAAATCATCATCCAAGAGCTCAGGGTAGGGGAGAGACGACCGCAGGGAGGCTCTCCCGCGATGTAGGAACCGGATTTGCATTGGGCCGACACGAGATTCGGCCCCAACATAGGCGGAGTTGGCGGGCCGGATTGACGCCGAGCCGACACGAGTGGGCGACTCCTACCTGGGGTGTTGGGAAACGTCCGTTGGGTTAAATGAGTTCGGTGGGGAGGTTCGGGCAGTAGGCCCGAACCCTACATGGTGTGTGTGATGGATTTCACTCCCCTTCCGGCACTGCGTGCCACCTCCCCCGAGCGGGGGAGGCATCCTTGTGTTTTGAGCGTTGCCTGTGGAAAAGCCAAGAGTGCAATGTAGGGGAGAGACGACCGCAAGGAGGCTCTCCCGCGATGTAGGAACCGGATTTGCATTGGGCCGACACTAGATTCGGCCCCTACATGGGCGGGGTTACCAAGCCGGATTGAGGTTGGTACGCCACAAGATTTGGCTATTCCATCGGGTTATTTGGTTCGGCAGGAGCGGTTCGGGCAGTAGGCCCGAACCCTACCAGACGCGTAGGGGGCACCGGTCGGCAGATATCGGGCGGACACAGGATTCGGCCACTAGATAGGCGGGGATGTAGCCGGATTTGCATTGGGCCGACACAATATTCGGCTCCTAAATGATCGGTCGCCGGCCCAAAAAATGAACTCGGGGCATTTAGAAATGATTTATTAGAGATGTCTAATTTGTTATTAGACAGTTCTCTAAAAATCAATGGAAAAGGGGTTGTTTTACCCGTTAATCGACAGGCCATTAATTAGAAACCACCAGGAGGGATCATGAAAAGGGTTTTGAGGCTTCTGCTGATTTTGTTTGTATTGTTTTCCGCCTTTCCATCATCCCACGCCCAAGCTGCCCCGCCGCCCCCAGACCACCCTTGGCTCTCCGAGGTCATTGAAGCCGACGACCTAAACGTTAGTGAAGGTATTTCCATTGCCCGACTGCCAGGCACGAACACACTCGTCGTGGCTTATACCGGCGAAAGACCAAGCCTTAATCACCGCATCCTTAAATTTGCCATACAGGTGCAAAAAGGCACCGGCAATTGCGGCATACCCAAGGATTGGTACTGCATGGAGGTGGATAACACCCCCTTTGCCGGCTGGAGTCCTTCCATCGCCGTTGTCCAGGACCCCAAGAATAGAGACCTGGTGCGTATTGGCATCTCCTATATGGATATGTTTGAACTTACCCTCAAGTATGCGAACAATGTTTACGACAAAAAAACCGCTCAGCTCACGGGTTCCTGGCAGGTAGAAACCATCGATGGCCCTACGCCTATTATCTATCGGGCAGCTTGGGTAAACAGCCTCACCTTTGACCCCCAGACCGGCAAGCCGGTGATTGCCTACGATACATTAGAGGCCGACCTGCTGGGCAACCCAATGAACAAAGGTTGGCTTAATACCACCACCTATGTGGGTGCAGGTAATGGAAATTGCGGGGTTTCCAATAGTTGGAACTGCGTTCAGATCACCACCGATCTTACTCTGAAAGCTTTCACCCACATTGGCCTGGGATGGATCGACAGCAAGCTCTACTATTTTTATACATCGCAGAATGGGCTATCCTATGCAACGCTTGCCCCCGGCATGTCCTGCCACAACCCAGATTATTACTGTGAGGTTATCGATAATACCAACACTGTGGTTGGCGAGGACTTAAAAGTAAGCTCCTGGAGCGGTAACCTGCCCGGTACACCCGGTTACAACCCTCTGGTCAGGGAAAACGGCGTAAACATCGTCTATAAGGACGAACCCAATAACCTGATTAAATTTGCCACAACGCCAAAGACTGGGCCTCTTTTTAAGGTCAGTGATATTGCCTCCTATGGCACAGCCGATGTGTCCAGTCTCTCGGTAAGCACGGACGCCAATTATTTCGCAGCCGCCACTTTTTCAAGCCCATCTTATTACGGGAATGACATCGTGCTCGCCCGCCCAGCTGCTGCCTATGGCATGCTTTTTGGGGACGGGTGCGGCTTTACCATGGGTACCTGGGTATGCGATGTAGCGCTCACCGCGGAGCGGTATTCAAAACCAGGCGAACTTGCCGCAATCGATGTCAATGGCGGCAATCTGGTCAGCATTGTCCATAATCAGTTTTATCCGGCGTGGCCGTTCTACGGCCTGCAGATCCTCAGGCAGGAAGACTACAAAATGAGCCTGCCGCTCATTCGCCGATGAACACAAAACCTGGCTCCCGGCAGCTCTGGGGGCCAGTCAAGCGGCCGTTTGGCCCCCTGATAACCCCTGGATCTCCAAGGTCATCGATGGCTGGGACATCTCTGTTGATGTAGGTGTCTCCATGATCCGATTGCCGGGAACAAACAGGCTCGCCGTGGCCTACGCCGGCAGAAGAGAGGGCAGTACTGGCTCCTTCGTCCTTAAATTTGCCATCCAGGTTCGAAAGGGGTCCGGCAATTGCGGCGAATCCAAGGAGTGGGCCTGCATGGACGTTGATGACAGAATGAACGTGGGGGTAAACCCCTCCATCGCCGCCTTTCCTGACCTTAACAATAAAGACCGAATCATGATTGGCATCTCCTATCATGGATTGGATCAGCGAAGACTCTATTACGCTTACAATGCTTACGATAAATTTAACGATCGCCTGGAAAGTGGCTGGGTCACCCAAACCATTGATAAACAAACCGGCAATGTCTCGTTTCTCGATTATAGAAGTAGCCTCACTTTTAATCTCAAAACCGGCACGCCAGTGATCGCCTACAATTCATTTGATAAAGATGTCCCTGACGCACGGAGACGGCTTCTGTGCACCGCCTTTATGGGAGAACAGGCATGAAATTGTGGGCCATCGAGTAGCTGGAACTGCGTTGAGATTACCAACGCGCCATTATTAAGCGAGAACTTCAAGCACATTGGCCTGGGCTGGATCAACCGCAAGCTCGCGTGCGATGTAGGGGAGGGACGGCCGCAGGGAGGCTCTACCGAGTCGTTTGCTGGGCCGGGCCGCCAATGGACTGACACAGGGCCGACACAAGTGGTCGGCCCCTACATGTTGGTGTTGGACGGGTCGACACAAGATTCGGCCCCTACGATGGGGCTTGGACAGCCACCGCTGGGGACATGCGGTTGGCGGAAGGGATTCAAAAGGTGTGATGTAGGGGAGAGGCGACCGCAGGGAGGCTCTACCGCGATGGTGACGTGAGGGCGAGATCGGGCCGACACAAGTGGTCAGCCCTTACATGTTGGCGTTGGACAGGTCGACATAAGCGGCCGGCCTCCACATAGGACAGTAAACAGGCCAACACACGCGATCAGGCTCTGCCGGAAAGCATGGCAGTGATTAACTTTTGTGTAGAAAAGGCGCTCAAAACTGGCTTCTGACCGTATAATGCTTGCCAATCAGGAGGAAGAAATGAGCGAAGAAAAGACCCCCCAAAATACTGCAAACACCACACCGCCCGTCCCGGAAGACAAGGCCGTGACCACTGAGCACAGCCTGAAACTGGGCAGGAAGACCCTGGAATACAGCGTGACCGCCGGCACGATGGTGCTGAAGGCCGAGGACGAAAAAGAGGGCGAGAAGGCGCGCGCCTCGATCTTCTACGTGGCATACACCCTCAAAACCGACACCCCGCGGGCCAAGCGCCCGATCACCTTCTCGTTCAATGGCGGCCCGGGTTCATCCTCGGTTTGGCTGCACATGGGCCTGCTGGGCCCCAAGCGCGTCAAAATGGACGATGAAGGTCTGCCCTTGCCCCCGCCTTACGAGCTGGTGGATAACGAATTCACCCTGCTGGAAGACTCGGACCTGGTTTTCATCGACCCCGTATCCACCGGTTACAGCCGCGCGGTACCCGGCCAGAAGCCCGAGGAGTTCCACAACGTCAAGGAAGACGTGCGCTCTGTGGGCGATTTCATCACCCTTTTCACCACCCGCAACCTGCGCTGGTCCAGCCCCAAGTTCCTGATCGGCGAGAGCTATGGCACCACCCGGGCCAGCGGCCTGGCCCAATACCTCCAGGAGCGCCACGGCCTCTTTTTGAACGGGATCATGCTGATCAGCGCTGCGCTCAATTTTGCCACCCTGGAATTCGACGACGGCAACGACCTGCCCTATCCCCTGCTGCTGCCCACCTACACCGCCACCGCCTGGTATCACAATAAACTGGGCCCAGACCTGCAGGGCAGCCTGAGCGCCGCTCTCAAGGAGAGCGAGGCCTTCGCGGCCGGCGACTATACCCTGGGGCTGATGAAGGGCAGCGCGCTCACGAAGACCGAGCGGTCCAAGCTGCTTAAACAGCTCAGCCGGCTAACCGGTCTTTCCAGCGCCTATCTGGACGACCACGACCTGCGGGTGACCGTAGGTGAGTATTGCAAGGAACTGCGCCGCTCCGAGAACATCACGGTGGGCCGCCTGGATAGCCGCATGACGGGTTACGAGCAAAACCCCAGCGGCAGTAGCATCGTACGCGACCCATCCTACAGCGCCATCCTGGGACCCTACACCGGCACTTTTTACGATTACGTGCGCGGGGACCTGGGCTTTTCCTTTGATATCCCCTACGAGATCATCGCCCACCTGGATAAATGGACCTGGGAACGCGGGCGCTATGCCGATGTAACCGGCAACCTGCGCAATGCCTTCCTGATCAACCCGAACCTTAAGGTTTACGTTGCCAACGGCTTTTACGATATGGCCACGCCTTACTTCTCCACGGAGTACACCGTGAACCACCTGGGCCTGCCCCATCCGCTCTCGGAACGCCTGCAGATGTCTTACTTTGAGGCCGGCCATATGATGTACCTGCAGATGGCTTCGCTGCGCAAACTGGGCAAGGAACTGCCGGCCTTCATCAAGGATTGCATTACGCAATAGTTACTTAAACAGAGTGCGGCCGAAATTTCGGCCGCAC
>DHPL01000065.1:1701-14657 GCA_002407905.1 Anaerolineaceae bacterium UBA5365 | reverse complement strand
TGCGGCCGAAATTTCGGCCGCACTATTAATTCTTCGCCCGCTCTGAAACAGATTTACACAAGTGTGCCCTGCAATGGGCTTGCCGGAGTGTTAGTATTTAGCCAGAGATTCGATCGAAAAGGAGCAGCCCAATGCCGCTTGTTACATTATCCGAGATCCTGAAACCCGCGAATGCCCAGGGTTATGCCGTGGGCTCCTACGACGTGTTTAACCTGGAGATGGCCAGCGCCGTAATCCAGGCCGCGGAGGAGAACCGCTCCCCGGTCATCCTGGCTTATGTTGAGGTTTTTGATACGCTCTTTCCCATGGAAGCCTTTGCGGCTGCCCTGCGCGATTACGCCCAAAAGGCCTCCGTGCCGGTTTGCATCCACCTAGATCACGCCACGAACCTGGCGGTGATCGAGCGCGCGCTGAAGGCTGGGTTCACGGGCATCATGATCGATGCTTCGGACAAAGCTTTTGAAGAGAATATCCGCATTACCTCCCAGGTGGTCGAGCTTAGCCACGCCCTGGGAATCTCCGTTGAAGCGGAGCTGGGCCACGTGGCCGGGAACGAAGGCATGTACACCGATGACAGCAGCGTGTACACGGAGGTTTCGCAAGCCCGGGAATTTATGGACCGAACCGGGGTGGATGCCCTGGCTGTATCGGTTGGGACAGTGCATGGGGTGTATAAATCCACGCCGGTGCTCAGCTTTGACCGCTGCGCCGAGATTAAAGCGGAAACGGACGGCCTGCCCCTGGTGCTGCATGGCGGCTCCGGACTTTCCGATGAGGACTTTAAGAAAATCATCGCCAGCGGGATCAATAAGGTTAATATCTTTACCGACCTCACCCTGGCTGCCATCCGCACGCTGCGGGAGGCGGACCTGACGGGCAAAACGCCTTACTTTGGCCTGAGCATGCAGGTGAAAGACGCGATCAGGCTCGCGGCAATCGCGAAGATGAGCCAATTTGGCTGTATTGGAATGGCCCCCTAAAAAAACTAAGCGAAGGTAATGATCGTTCTAAAATTGGCGGGGTCCAGCGAGGCCTCGAAGGCCTGCTGGGCCTCCGTATAGGGGAAACTGGCGCGTACCAGACTGCCGGCCCTTACCAAGCCCTTATCGATCAGGTTCACGGCCTGGTCAAAGGATTGGGTGCTGGGGTTTACCGCGCCGGTGATGCGCACTTCCGTGTTGTGGATCCAATTGGGGCTTAGCTGGATGGGCTGGTCCGGATGCTGCGAACTGTACATGACGCAGGTACCGCCTTTTCCGGTGAGGGCCACCGCTTGCTCTGCCACCGCGGAAATGGCCGTGGTGTTGAACACCGATTGAGCCCCCCGTCCCTGGGTGAGGGCCATGATCTCAGCCTGTAAATCCGTACTCATTGGATCAATGGTGAGGTTGCAACCGAGGGCCTTGGCCACCTCACGCCGGGCCTGGTTTGGTTCGCTGAGGATGGTGAAGGCACCGCGCAGGCGGGCAGCGATGATATGCAGAAGACCCATCACCCCGCCGCCGATTATGACCACATCGTCGCCCGGGCGCGGGTCGGCCTTGCTGATGCTGTTCATCACACAAGCCAGGGGTTCGGTGAGAACCTGATCTTTGAGGGGCACATCGTTTCTGAACTGCCAGACGGCGCTGCGGTCCAGGCTAATGTACTCGGCCAGGCCGCCCATGCCGTAAACCTCCGGGCCGTTCAGATGAAAACTGTTCAATTCCACGCACAAATTGGGCAAATCCCTGCGGCAGTAATAGCAGCTATTGCATTGCTTGACCACGCGCACAGCCACTTGCTGGCCGATGGGGTAGGCCTGCGGGTCCACTCCCTGGCCCAAAGCGCTGATGATGCCCACGGTTTCGTGGCCGCCCAAAAGGGGCAAGGGCACCTTTTTTTCGCCGATAAAAACCCGCTGTTCCCAGGTGCACAGTGCTGTTGCTTTCACTTGCACCAATATCTCATTATTGGCTGGCACCGGCTTGGGAATGCTGATTACCTCCGCCTTGCGCTCCCCCGTAACGACAACAGCTGACATTTTTTCGGTCATTTGGTCTCCCTGCAGAGCAGGAGCAAGACTGCTCCTGCTCTCTGATCATATGTTTTTAGAAGATGCCCACAAGGCCGCCGATCACCGCGATGGCGATGACCAGGAGGATCACATACTGGGCCTTCCACCCGCGTTTCAACAGAGCATAGGCGCCCAAAGTGAGCAGGAGCGAAAGCAAGCCCGGCACGAGCGCATCGAAGAAATCGGTCTGCAGGGAGAAGACCTTCTCCCCGCCCATGGGGAACTGGATGGCGGTTTTCACGTTCACGTACTGCGAAACCAATCCGCCCATCACTGCCGCGCCCATGATCCCGGCGCCAACGATCACCTTGTTGATGGCCTTGTTCTCCATCAGATTGAGGATCGCTTCGCTGCCTTTGTTATAGCCCAACTTGAGCAGCCAGTAACCGTAGGCGTAGTACAGGGCAAAGAAGAGCGCTGAGTACAAAATGGGAGCGCCAATGTTACCCTCGCGCGCCGGCCCTAAGAAGAGCACGATCATCAGCGGGATCATCACGGCTTGCCAGATCGTGTCGCCTACACCAGCGAGGGGGCCCATCAAACCGGTTTTGATCGAGGTGAAGGCCTCGTCGGTGAGGTCCGCGCCTAACTTTTTCTGTTCTTCCATGGCTGCTGCCAGGCCGATTACGGCTGAACCGGTGGCATTTTCTGTGTTGAAGAACTCGACGTGCCGGCGCATGGCCGCTTTCATTTCCTCTGGGTCGTCCTTGTAGAGGCGGCTGAGCACCGGGCTCATGGAGTGCAGAAAACCAATGCCCTGCATGCGTTCGTAGTTGTAGGCGGATTGGAAGTAGTACATCCACTTCCACCAGGCGCTGCGCACGTCTTTGGGTTCCAGCAGTTTGCTGGCCTTTAGCGCGCCAGTCTCCGCGATGGGGACATCTTCAACAGCTTGCCCTTCGTCCTTGCCTTCTTTGAGCTCGATATACAGCAGGGTGATGCCCAGGAAGATCAGGGCCAGGGGCAGGGTTTTGAGGCCCAGGAAGGCGGCGGCAAGGAAACCGAGGAAGAAGAAGATCCGGGCCGGGCCTTTATAGATGGCCAGGAGCATCATGCCAATACCAACTGCCGGCAGCATGCCGCCGATGATGCTGAGGATGCGCAGGAAATTGCCGCCCAGGCTGGCGATGAGGTCGGCTATGGCACCCGCGCCGTAATACGCGGCGAGGAAACAGGGAACTGCCGTGATCAGGAAGAGGACCATTTGAGGCAGAAGGATATTGGCAATCCAAACCTTTTCAGGCTTGCCTTCTTCCACGTAGCGATCGGCCAGGCGGACGAAGACCGTATTAAAGGTAAGCTTGCCCACCCATACCAGGGCGCCCAGCAGACCCAGGGGCACAGCCACGGCCAGGGCCGCGTTCATTTCCAGGCCCTGCGAGATGGCCAGGGCAGTACCCAGGATACCGGCCAGGGACATATCCGCGGGCATGGAGCCGCCCGCGCTGATGAACCCGATGTACATTAAGTTGATGGTTGCCCCGATGATGGTGCCGGTGACCGGGTCGCCAAGGATGAACCCCACAACCAGACCCAAAACCATCGGGCGATAGATAATGGCATAGTTGCCTAAGCCGCCAAAGGGCCAGGGGCTATTGGCCAAATAATAAAGCAGCCCCAAAATCAAAGCCTGCGTAAGCGTCATTTCTCTCCTTTTAATATGTTTCTTAAATTCGTTGAACGTTCAGCTGGTACCAATTGGTAATAAATTTCAATACCGCTCTGCATCAAGCGGTCAAACGATGCAATTTCTTCCGGGCTGGCGGAGATGTTTTTGTTGAGCTGGCTGCGGCCGGCCTTGGCGCCCATGCCGCCCAGGTTGATGGAGCCAAGCTGCACGCCCTGAGCGATGAGCGCTTCCATCATTTGCGGGGTTTTTGTGAGCAGGATGATGGGTTTCTGGCCGGCGTCTTCCTGCTTGAGGTATTCCGCGCTCCCCGCGAGGTCCCGGATTTCGACCGTGATCCCGGGAGGCGCGGCGGCTTTCAGCAGCCGCTGCTGGAAAGTATCCTGCGGCAGTTTCTCATCGGCGATCAGAATCACATCGGCGTTCTTGAGCTTGCACCAGGATGTGACGATCTGCCCATGGATCAGCCGATCATCGATTCTCGCGAGTACAATATTTCGCATAGACCTCCTATTCCTTCATCAAAGCGGTAACGTCCAGGAATGTACCTGGAAAAGCGGCGACCAGATGCGCCGTTAGGGCTGGCAGCGGTAAGTCGTTCAGCAGCAGGGATGCTTCCAGAAGGATGCCTAAATTAACCCCGCTGAGGTGCTGAAAATCGTAGTGCTGCATCAGGCTGCCGACTACGTTGAATGGGGTTCCGGAAACCAGATCGGTGAAAACCAGCAAGTCTTCCCCGCCTTGACGGTCCAGGAACGCGCGCACCCGATCTTCGAGCTGTTCGGGGCTTTCTCCCGTTTCCAGGCCAATGGCCGCGGCCTGCTCTCCCAGGTCTCCAGCGATCATGGCCGCGCTCTCCAGGAGCGCGCCTGCCAGGTTAGCGTGTGAAACGATCAAAATCTTAGCCATTCTTGGTTCCGTTCTCAGCTTCGCAGGCAGCCAGCATGGCTTCTGCGGTTTGGCTATCGGTGATGAGGGTCTTGATGTAGCCTTGCCGCGCCGCTGTCACAAGCGCGGGCACCTTGGCCGCGCCTCCGGAGAGGCAAACCACATTGCGGATCCCTTTCAGGCGGGCAAGCGGCAGCGAGACCTGTTCGTAGAAGCCGCTGGAATCCAGCACGCTGCCATCTTTATAGAAAAAGTTGGCCAGGATATCGCCAACGGTCTGGCTGGAGGCGATGAGCCTCTTATATTCCTCGCTGGCCTCGCTGATCAAAAAATCGCCCCTGGAGAAACGGGGGCCCAGGCCAACGATGGCCGCGTCCAACTTCTCCCATTGCTGTTTAAGCCGGGAGTAACGGTCTTCTTCGATGCTCATGCGCGGGCTGCCGCGCTTGAGATAGGCGGGAACACTGGTGTAGTAACTCTTAGCCTGGAATTTTTCAGCAAACCGGTCCACGATCACATTGCTTTGCAGGTAGGGGTTGTTCTCATCCGAGATCCCAACCAGGGGGATGAAGGTCATTTTGCCGGGGAATTCCTGGCGGGCTTGCAAGAGGGCGGTTTGGTAGATTGTGTATCCCCAGCCGACGCCCACAAAGTGGGATTTGGCCAGGATGCGGGGTAGGGCTTCCGCCGCTGTGTGGGCGATTGCTTCGGAAACCAAACGGGTGTCAGTACCGGGTTCCGCGGGGGTGCTGACCAGGGTCACCTCCAGCAGCCCCAATTGGCGCTGCAGGCGCTCCGCGATCTCACGGAGCTTGAGGCTCTCCGGCAATTCAACACTGATGCTTACGATGCCCATCTGGCGGGCCTTATTTAAGAGCCGCGAGACATGCGGCCGAGAGATGTTTTCCTGTTTGGCAATGTAACCTTGGGAGCGGCCTTCCAGGTAGTATTGCTGAGCGATCCTGTATAAGAAGATGTATTCCGGGTTTTCTTTCATATCTCGGCGTGGATGTACAAATGTACCTGGTGCGCAGGCGTTATTAACATTATAGGCGCTGAGCTGAAGTTGGGTCAATCGCTGGGGAGGTACATTTGTACTATTTATTGTTCTGGCAAGTGATTACTTGATTAAAAAGAAATCGCCAGGGAATTGCCCTGGCGATAAGGATGATCCTGGGTTTAGGCCATCTCGTATTTTTCGGTGGAGATCTTCTCACCGGGGATGCCCATGCGCTCGAGGATGCGCTCCATGGCGACCATCATCGGGATGGGACCGCACATGAAGTAATAGAGGTTTTCGCGGCCTTCGGCAGGCAGTTCACTATCCAGCAGGCCTTGGGAAACGTAGCCTTTCAGGGGGTAATCCGCGTCCAGGGGTTTCTCCAGAACGCGCAGGACCTTCAGGTTCAGGCGGCTTTCCAAATCGGCCAGTTCTTCTTCGAAGAGCCTGGTGTTTTCGTTGAAGTCGCCATAAAAGAGCCAAACCGGGCGTTTATCGCCGGTATCGTCCATGGTGTGCAAGATGCTCATCATGGGAGCGATGCCGATACCTCCGGCAAGCATGACCAGGCCGTTATCGATATGCGGGTTTTTCAGGTCGAAGGTACCATAGGGGCCATCCACCAGCAGCTTATCGCCGGGTTTCAGGGAACGGGTTTTGCGGGTGAACTCGCCCAGCTCCTTGATGGAGAAGCGCAGGCAGCCATCGCTGGCCTGGTCTGAGCCGGAATACGAGAAGGGGTTACGGGCCACCCTGAAGGGCTGCGTGCCCACGCTGATCCAGGCAACCTGCCCTGCCCTGAACTGCTTCACTTCTCCTTCGGGTTTGAGGTAGAGGGAATAAGTATCCGGGCTCTCATCGACCACTTTTTCAACTACGAAGGGGACCTTGGCGATCGCCAGGGGTTTAAGCACGCGCAGGTAAATGCCAATGCCGACCCAAATGACGATCTGGGCGATCCAGATCACCAGCATGGCTTGCTTGCTCATGTACTTGTTCACCTTGAAGAGGTGAATAGTGGCAAAGATGAGGATGCTGGAGGCCAAAATGGCGTGAACAGCCACCCAACCGGTGTAGTCCAGCTTGATGCTCTTGCGGAACATCGAAGAGAAGGCAATGAGAATCAAGGCAAAAAGCCCAATCCAGCCTGCCAGGACTGTCCAGGGCGCTTCCCAAAACTTGAAAAGCTGTAGGGTGGTGACGTTGTTAAAGACCAGCAGCACCGGGTGCAGGATGCAGAGCATCACCGAGCCAAGGCTGACGACATGGTGAAAATGGTACATATCGTCCAGCTCCAAGGAGTCGGCCAGCCAGGGGATCTTGGCTACCGGCAGGAATTGCAAACCGGCGACTGAAAGGCCTACAAAGCCCAAAGCCACGCTGAGGGTCAGCAGCCAGTTGCGCTGGTTGAGGGCTTGCTGTTCCGGCGTACCCGGGAAGATGAACATGGCCAGTAGCGGCAGCAGCGCGATGAACACGCAAACTGCCAGAAATATCGTTTTCTTTGTCGAGGCTGCCATGGCGCTCCTGGGCTTAGGGCCGGGTGAGGCCCTGGGTGCTTACGCCGCTGACCGCCGAGAGATCCTCGATCGAGTCGTACATCAATTGCAGAACGTACTTAGCGTTGTGCACATAGGCACCGGGTTCTTTGGTAACGAACATGAAGTTGAAGGCGGCCTTCAGCATGCGGGGGGTGAAGCTCTTGAACCCGTTAGGGAAGGTGGCCTCGTCCTCGGTGATGGTACCGTCTTCGTTGGTATCAATGAAGGCGTAAGGGTAGGAGTCGCCGTAGAAGCCCCACATGGTGCCGGTCTGGTTCTTGCTGTAGGCAGAAATGGCTTGCATGAGTTTCATGCGCATGCCTTCCACTTCGTCGTAGGCCGATTCCACGGTTCCGTCACCGTCGTAGTCCACCTTGGAGATGCTGATCTTCTTGTAATCCTGCCAACCGTTCACGACCTCGGTATGGCAGGTGCTGCACATATCGGCGTCGGTGGTGCTGGGTTTCTGGATGTGCAGGGAGTGCGCGTCGTGGCATTCCAGGCAGGTATTGGCGCTGCCAACGTGCTTGAAGCTGCCCACGTAGGTCTTACCTTCGTACTCGTAGCCGCCGGCTCCGTCTGAACCCAGGTTGGTGGCAGCCGCGTGGAAATAGTGCGGGCCCATCATCGAGGCATCCGGCAGGACTGTATCCGGCTCTGCTTCCGCGTAGCGGCCATCCACGCCGCTGCCGGCGCCCATACCGCTGTGGCAGGTCATGCAGATGTTGTTGTTGCCTTCGCCGGCTACTTCCTTGGTGGAGGGCATGATCACCTTATCCAGGCTCCAGGAAGCATCGTTGTGGCAGGTGGTGCAGCTGACGACATCGTTGATGCGGCCGGGGGCATCCACCTTGAAGGCGGTGCTGCCATCCTGGCCCACGTAATCCATGAAGCCGTGGCCGCTGTGGCACTTGGCGCAGGTGGGGGGCACCTCAGCCGGGTCGTCTTCGTTCCAATGGACGAAGGCCTCCGAGCTCGCGTCGGCGTGGGCAGAGCCCCACCACTTGGCACTGACCTGGGGCACTGGTTCGGCCTGAACCTCTTGCTGGGTAGCCCAAACACCAAAGCCAACCAAGCCGGCCAAAATGATGGCGAGAATAATAATAAAAACTCTTTGTGTCACAGACACCTCCGGAATTTTTTATTGAGGGTAAATTGTAAAGTGAAAAACTGCACTAGGGTAGGGATAAAAATGATGATAATTGTTAAGATATTCCCAAATTTACGGATAATCTGCCTATATATCCAAAAATTCACAAACTACATAAAACGTTTATGACTTTTTTCTTATACCACTCAGTTAATGACTAAGCCTTGGACTACAATGAATTATGTTTAGGTGTGAATGAAGTGTTTTTATTGGTATTCATTTCGTAGTATTAGTTTTCGCGAAGCACCCAAGCCAGCCTGATCTGAAGGAGAATAATGGCTTTTTCTTGCAGGGTCCTTGCGAAAATTGACCGACATCGCAAAGGGGGTCTATGCCAAACCTAGGCCTGGTCTTCTTTGTTTTGTCCATCATTTTTCAGGGCATCGCCATTGGTGTGTCTGTCTACCGGGCATACAAAAAAAGACCTTACGTGCTGCTGGCGAACGTGCGCATTGTGAACCTGAGCACTGTTTTTCTTAATATCGCGGGCATCTGGCTGCTGATGCAATTGCTGGGTGAAAACTATCGTTTAAGCTACGTGAGCCAGATTATTAACGATTCGATGAACATCTACGAGCGTGCGATGGCTTATTGGGCTGGCACGCCGGGTTCCCTGTTCATCTGGGTGTGGAGTTTGCAGTCTGCCACAATGTTTGCCATGGTCTTCGCCCGCAAGCAATTATTTCCCGAAACTGTCGCACTGATGCAAGGTACAGTATTTATCTTTGCCCTGCATTGTTTTTTCATTGCAAACCCCTTCAATCAGGTTTGGGTGCGGCCGGATGGCAGTTTTGTAGACGCGATCCTGCGTCCAGCGGGCGCCCAGGCGGCCACGTTTTTACAGGGCGCGGGTATGGACCCTAATTTCAGACACTCCGCCATGGCCTTCCACCCGCCGCTGATCTTTATGGGCTTTGCGGCTTTCATGCCCCCCGCCGCGATCACCGCCGCCCTGCGCATCCGCGGCCAGATCATGGACCGGGTCTACATCATGCGCATGCATAGCTGGAATATGGTGGGCTGGGTCCTGTTGCTTGCAGGGCTGCTCTCGGGGGCGTGGTGGGCTTCGCAGGCATCCAACTTTGGGCATTATTGGAGCTGGGATCCGATCCAAACCGCCGCGCTGCTGCCCTTCCTTTCTTCCACCGCGCAAATGCACACCAACCTTTCAAGGCGCACGCGTGACCGGATGACGGTTCTGGACACCTGGCATATCCTGCTCACCTGGATTCTGGTGCTTTTTGCCACCTATATTGCCCGTTCTCCAGCCTACAATTCAGCGCATTTCTTTGGTGAAAGAGATATCAGCATGCTTTTCCTGGTGATCCTTTTGCTCACCCTGTTTTGTTCGATCGGCCTGATAATCTGGCGTTGGAAAACGATGGGGCGCCCGGGCGGCTTTCGGCGCACGATTGGAAGGGACAGCCTGCTTTTCTCGATTTCCACACTGCTCACGGTCTTCATCCTACTCGCAATCGGCGCCATCCTGCTGCCGCGGTTGGGGATTGGCAAACCGCTGGCGGAAAGCCCGGCCTTCACAAGCGCCATGGGCACAGGCTTGCTGCTTTTTGCCTTGCTGCTCGGTTTCTGCCCAGTACTCAGCTACGGGTTCCGGCGCTTGCAAATGCCCCTGATCATCGCCTCGACTGGCCTGGGGACCTTACTGGCCTTTATTACCTGGCGGTACTACGGAAAACCCAGCCTTCTGTCTTTATTTGTCCTGACTACGGCCTTCATTGGGATCTCCGCGTGGCTGATCACCTGGCTCTCCCACCGTTACTTCCGTTCCTGGCGGCGCACGGCAGCCGGCGCGATCCACTTAGGCGTATTGCTGATGGTGGTTGGCGTAACGGGCGTGGAGAACTTCTCGACAAATCTCGAACGGCAAATGCAGCCGGGTGACCAGATTAGCTGGGGGGACTTTACCCTTTCTTACTATGGAAATCCGGTGATTTTCTCTTACCCGGACCATGAGAGCCGTTATGTACCCCTCTCGCTCAGCAAGGGCGGCGGACATCTGGCCGACTTGGCCCCGCAGTTGGACGTTTACCCCCAGCTGGGGCGGAATATCCGCGCTGTTGATTCTTACGACACGTTTTGGCGCAGCACTCAGGTGACCCTGGATATGGTGCGAACATCCGATAACCAGATCAGTGTGACGGTTAAAGATAAGCCCTTGGAATCGCTCATATGGGTGGGAGGGATCGTTTTACTGATCGCCGGAGTGCTAATGGCCCTCAGGCGGCATAACCGCCCGGCACAACTACCGGGTGACCCGCCGCTGCGGACCAGCTAAGCTCAAAAACCCAGCGCGCGCAGGAACCAGGCCGGCGTGACGAAGGCCCCCATGCCCCGGAGCGTGACGAGCAGCAGAACAGCCGCGAATGCCAGCAGCCCCAAAGCAACGATAAAAGTATCCCATGGCTTCCAGTTCAACTGGTAGAGCCAACTGCGCTTTTGCGTGCCAAAGCCGCGCAGGTCCATGGCATCGGCCACATCCTCGCTGGAGGAGATGGCGTTCATGGTCACCGGCACTAAAAATGGCGCCACCCGGGCCATGCGTTTGATGATGCCGCCTTTCACTTTCTCGATCTCGTAGCCGCGGGCTTTTTGCGCGTCCAGCGTGGTGTTCATATTCAGCATCAGGGTGGGCAGGAAGCGCATGGCCAGTTCGATGGTATAAGCGCCTTTGTCCGGCAAGCCCAGGCGGCTGAAGGTAACGCCGTAGGCCCGCGTATCCATACTAAAGGGGATTACCAGAAAAACGAGTGAGATGCCGAGGATGCGCATCAATTGGCAGATGGCAAACCAGAGCCTGTCAGCGGTGAGCCCAAAGTGGATACTGCGGCCCAGTATCTGAAAATCGTGCGCCCAAATGTGGTTTTGAGTCACCGGAACAATGCGGCCAGCGCCACCGCCGGTGAGGATGGTATTCACCAGCACCATCATGAAAAGCATCATGCTCACCATCATCCAGGAGCGCCGGGTTTCTTTGAAACTGAGATCCGCCATGCTGTACCAAATGACCCCCAGGATAAACAGCGGCGTGATGATGTGCCAGTCCCAACTGAGCATCATGGCCAGGGTGTAGGCCAGCGAGAATATCCAGCGCGCCCGCGGGTCAAGGCGGTTCATCACGCTGTTGCGGTCTCTAAAGCTGAAGGCGGCGATCATGAGCAGCTGAAAATTGGGGCGGCAAGGGATATTGCCGCCCCAATGGAAGCATTAGCGCTAGTTTCTCCCGCGGGATTTAACCACCGCGCCGTAGGCCAGCATCAGCAGGGGCAGCAGGACCAAACCGCTGGTGATATCGGCCAGGAAAGCGGGCACGAAGTTGGCGCCAACCACGGTAGCCCAATCCGCGCCGCTGACCCACATCTCTGACAGGGAGGCCACGCCTACGCCAAAGAAGGAGCCCAGAATAACGCCAAGTTCGCCGATGAGGATCGAGCGGCCGGCCATCATGTCCGTAGTGAAGGCTGAAAGCAGGCCCGGCACCAGGCCGATGATGCCATTGCCGAGGTCCCACCAGAACCAGAAGCCGTAGCCGGAGAGCAAATCGCCCAGGATATTGCCCAGGAAACCGGTGATAAAGCCAACGATCGGGCCAAAGGCGATGCCGAAGAACATGGGCACCACGATGGGGACGCGGAAGCTGACGTTGCCTGTGCCAACCATGGGCAGCAGGATGTTGAACACCCAGGAGAGCGCGGCGAAAAGCGCTGCCCCCAGCGCGCTGTAGACAACTTCGCGCGTGCCGAACTTCCAAATATTACGCTTCTCGGGCGGGGTGTCGCCGCGGAGCGCTTCCAGGGATTTATCGTACAGTTCTTGAGACATAATTTCCTCCTCGAAACTAAGATGAATAAAGCGCCAGGTGTTCAGCTCTGGCGTAATGACCGGTGAGCGGATAAAGCTGCTGATTCAATTTTAAGAGAGAGGTAGGCAAAATGCGCCATTTTCGTAGAGCCTCGTGGTCGCCGAGGACTTCCTGCGGGGGGCCATCGGCAGCCAGGCGCCCGCCGTGCATCACCAGCACGCGGTTGGCATAGATGGCAGCCAGGTCTACATCGTGGGTGATGAAGAGGATGGCATCGAAGCCGGGCATGCCCATGATGGCATCCATGAAGCTCATGTAATTCCAATAGTCCTGGCCGGCGGTGGGCTCGTCCATGACCAGGATGCGGCTGCGCATCGATAGAATGGCAGCGATGCTCACCCGCTTTTGCTGCCCGAAACTGAGGGCGAGCGGGGGGCTGGCCATCTCCTCCTCCAGGTGCACGGAGCGGATGGCCCAGAGGCTGTTGGCTTCGATGTCCGGTTTGGCAAAGCCCAGGTTTTCCGGACCGAAAGCCAGTTCTTCGCGCACGCTGCGGCCGAAGAGCATCTGGCTGGGGCTTTGGAAAACGTAACCGATGGTTTTGGCGGCCTCGGCCACGCTTTGTTTCTTGCTGTCCTGGCCTTCCAGGAGCACCTGCCCCTGGGTGGGCTTGAGCAGGCCCAGGGCGTGCTTGACGGTGGTGGTTTTGCCACTGCCGTTATGGCCCAAAACGGCGATCACATCGCCGGTGTGGACTTCAAAGTTGAGCCCATGAAGCACTTCAGGCAGCTCCGGCCGGTAACTGAAGTGTACGTCCTCGAATTGGAGGAGGGGCGGGCTTTCCGGGGCGGGTGTGGGGGCGGCGGAGAGGAAT
>DHPL01000065.1:0-1590 GCA_002407905.1 Anaerolineaceae bacterium UBA5365 | reverse complement strand
GTGTGGGGGCGGCGGAGAGGAATTTTGGCGCGGGCGCTGCCTTGGCGCGCTGCATCACCACTTCGGCGGGCAGCTTGATGCGGGTGTAATCCACCACCTGCATCAGGCCGGCGGCATCGCCCTGATATTTGATTTCGCCGGCGTCCATGTAGAGGATCTGTTCCGGGGCGATGCGCAGGACATCCTCCACGCGGTGTTCGACGATCAGGAGGCTCAGGCCGCTATCGGCCAGGCGGCGAAAGGCCTGCAGGGCTTCTTCCGCGCTGGCGGGATCCAGGCTGGCCAGGGGTTCATCCAGTAGCAGGATGCTGGGGCGCATTGCCAGGACGCCGGCCAGGGCAACTTTTTGTTTCTCGCCGCCGGAAAGCGCGGCGGTTTCTTTCTCACGCAGGTGGGCGATGTTCAGGCGCTCCAGCGCTTCGTCCGCGCGGGCGAGCATCTGGGTGTGGGGCATGCCCTGGCTTTCGAGGCCGAAGCAGACTTCGTTGAGCACGTAGGTGCCCAGGATCTGACGTTCAGGGTCCTGCAGGAGCGTACCCACATGTTTGGAGATCGCGGCGAGAGGCTGGCCTTTATTGGGACGGCCAAAGAGGCGTACCTCGCCCAGCATTCTGCCCTTGTAACTGTGGGGGATAAGGCCGTTGATGCAGCGCATCAGGGTGGTTTTGCCGCAGCCGCTGCTGCCGGCCAGAAGGGTGATGCTGCCGGGCTGGAGTTCCAGGCTGACGTGGCGCAGGGCGATATCGTCCCGGCCGTTATACCGGAAGGAGAGGTCATCAACAACGAGGGGCAGGGGCTGGGTCATCTGTGTGTAGAATAATCGTTTATAGCTTGGGGGTCAATGGAAGCCTGCTTTATTGGTTGAGGAAGAGTGCGGGTGTTGGTCGGCTCCCCCACGCGGGGGAGCTGTTAGCCTGGCTGACTGAGGGGGCGTGCAAATCTGCCGATCTGAAATAGAATCAAGGTATGGCTCCTGATGATCCAACGTCTCCGCACCAGCGCATTGATTTGGGAAGAAAGTTGCGTAAAGCATCTACGAAGTATGAGAAGCGGCTCTGGTATGAGTATTTGCGATTCTGTCCTGTTCGATTTCGCAGGCAGGTGCCGTTGGGACCGTACATCCTGGATTATTATTGTCAAAAGGCCCGACTAGCGGTTGAGTTGGATGGTTTACACCATATTCATCATGAAATCAGTGCAGAAGACGAAGCCCGTACAGACTGGCTTGAGCAAGCGGGGGTGAGCGTGATGCGCTTCTACAATGTTGATGTTGAAAAAGACCCTTACGCTGTGTATTTGGCGATTAAAAGTAAGTTGTATGAACTGGGGTTTGAGATCGAGGTCTGAGTAGGGTTGGTTTTTCAACCCCCCTTCCGGCACTGCGTGCCACCTCCCCCGCTGGGGGGAGGCATCCGTGTATTGAGCATTGCCTGTGGAAACTCCAAGAGTGTTTTGTAGGGGAGAGACGACCGCAGGGAGGCTCTACCGCCTGCTGGCGGGTCTGGGTGGTTGAAACGGGCCGACACAAGTGGTCGGCCCCTACATGCGAGTGGCGGGGACGGTTTCATACAGACACGCGTGATCGGCGGT
>DHPL01000023.1:3469-5235 GCA_002407905.1 Anaerolineaceae bacterium UBA5365 | reverse complement strand
ACCATGCCCTGGTTGCGCAGCTGCAGCATGGGCTCTGCGCCGGTCAATATTCCGCAGTCTCGCCCGGCTTTGTGGAAAAAGCGGGTGTAAATGAGGTGCATGGTGGCATGTTCGCTGCCGCCGGTGTAGGTATCTACCGGCATCCAGTAGGCGTATTGGTCCGGGTCGAACGGCCATTGATCGTAGTGGGGGCTGAGGTAGCGCAGGTGATACCAACTGGAGCACATGAAGGTGTCCATGGTGTCGGTCTCGCGCTCGGCAGGGCCGCCGCAGGCCGGACAGGTGGTGAAGCGCCAGGTGGGGTGGAGTTTCAGGGGGCTCTCACCGGTGGGCAGCCATTCCACGTCGTCCGGCAGGAGTACGGGCAGCTGTTCATCCGGCACCAGTTGCGGGCCGCATTTTTCGCAGTAGACCACCGGGATCGGCGCGCCCCAATAACGCTGGCGGCTGATCAGCCAGTCGTGGAAGCGGAAGTTGGTGTTGCGCTTGCCGCGCCCCAGCTTTTCAACGAAATCAACCGCCTTATCGAAGGCTTCTGCTTCAGGTGTGCCGGTAAGCGGGCCGCTGTTGACCATCGCGCCATGGGCGGCAATGGCTGTATCCATCTCATTGGCGTTCACCGGCAGGCTGCCTTCGGGTTGGATGACTGGGATGATGGGCAGCTCAAACTTGCGCGCAAATTCAAAGTCGCGCTGGTCGTGGGCGGGCACGGCCATGATGGCGCCGGTGCCATAGCCCATCAGCACGTAATCGGCGATCCAGATGGGGATGCGCTCGGCATTGACCGGGTTGATGGCGTAAGCCCCGGTGAAGACGCCGGTTTTTTCACGCTCGGCTGACTCGCGCTGAATGTCGGACTGGCGGGCGGCCTGCTCGCGATAGGCATCCACTTCCGCGCGCTGTTCGGGGGAGGTCAGTTTTTCCACCAAGGGGTGTTCCGGGGAAAGCACCATAAAGGTGGCGCCCCAAAGCGTATCCGGGCGGGTAGTAAAGACTTCGATTTCGTCTTCGACTTCGGTGGCGAAAACAACGGATGCACCCTCGCTCTTGCCGATCCACTTGGTTTGCAGGGTGCGGATCATCTCCGGCCAATCGATGCCTTCAAAGCCCAGCAGCTCCTCGGAGTACTTGGAGGCCCTAAAGAACCATTGCTTGAGGTCCTTGCGCACTACAGGGGTGCCGCAGCGCTCGCAGACGCGGTCGTCGCCTTTGACTTGTTCGCGGGCAAGGGTGGTGTTGCAGGAAGGGCAGAAATCCACCGGGCTCAGTTTTTGATAGGCCAGGTCGTTTTTGTAGAATTGCTCGAACCACCATTGGGTCCAGCGGTAGTACTCCGGGTCGCTGGTGACGATCTCGGAGCGCCAGTCGAAGCTGTTGCCCATGCTGCGCAGCTGTCCGCGCATGCGCTCGATGTTCTTATAGGTCCAGAGGCGGGGATGGGTCTTGTTACGGATGGCGGCGTTCTCGGCAGGCAGGCCGAATGCGTCGAAGCCGATGGGGAAGAAGACGTTGTAGCCCTGCATGCGCTTGAAGCGCGCGCGGGCATCCGACGGGGTCATGGCGTACCAGTGCCCAATGTGCAGATCGCCGCTGGGGTAGGGCAGCATGGTGAGGGCATAGAACTTGGTTTTGTTGGGGTCGCGCCAGGGTTGGTAGAGTTTGTCTTCCTCCCAGCGGGCCTGCCATTTGGCCTCGATTTCTTCGGGCTTATAAAACGGTATAGCGGTTGGATCGATCATACGGCTCCTGTTAAATAAAAAATCCCT
>DHPL01000023.1:0-3341 GCA_002407905.1 Anaerolineaceae bacterium UBA5365 | reverse complement strand
CTGTTAAATAAAAAATCCCTGCGGCGCAGGGACGAGGTTTTCTCGCGGTACCACCCTGCTTCCTGCTTTTGGCAGGCGCTCGTGGGGGCGTTAACGGGCCCTGGCGTCCACGGCTGAAGGGCATCACCGCGGCGGCTTCCCGGTTTTACGGGTGGCAGGTGAGTAAGGTCTGGAGCGCTCCCCGGGCGCTTGCAAGCTCGCAGCAAATCCTTGCTTTCTGGGGGATGACCTGTGTTCTGCCTTCGCCTTTGCGCGTGGGATTATAGCACAAGAGGCCCCCGATGGCGATAAAATTTGCCTATGCAAGACCTGCGAAAGGGCTTTGATGCCGACCCAGCCGGCTATGAAACCGGCCGCCCTGGCTATCCGGATAAGCTATTTACGGACCTGCTGGCTTACGCCGGCTTGAACCCTGGGGGCCGTGCATTGGAGATTGGGATCGGGACCGGGCAGGCTACACTGCCCTTGCTTCAGGCAGGGCTGCGGGTGGATGCCGTGGAGTTGGGGCCGAAGCTGGCGGCGTTCAGCCGGCAGAAGTTTGCCCGGTGGCCGGCGTTTTACCTGCACGCCGGCGATTTCATGGAACTGGACCTGCCTGCGCAAGCCTTTGACCTGGCATTCTCGGCTAGCGCTTTTCATTGGCTGCCCAAGGGGCGGGCATACGGGCGCTTGAGGTACCTGCTTAAACCTGGCGGTACGGCGGCGCTCTTTTGGGCGCACTCCGCACTTGGCCCCGGGCAGGAGCTTTTGGCCCAAGAACTTGCCCGGGTTTACGCAAGCCTTGGTTTTCCCTTTTCGCCTGCCGCGCCGGACTTCCCGCGGCGTATGGAGCGTAAGGCCAATGGCCTGCGCAAACGAGGGTTCAAGGGGGTGCAGGCTCACTATTATGAGCAAAGCCGCCAACTGGACGCGGATGGCTACATTGCCCTCCTGCGCAGCAGCGCTCATCATCATGGCCTTGGGCCGGACGAACGGCTGCGTTTGGAAACGATTATCCGAGGGGTACTTGAGATATACGGGAACAAGGTACTGATCCGGGACAGGTACGACCTCTACCTGGGGCGCAGCTGAAATTTGTGTAAGGTTTCCCTGCCTGGAGGCCTGGATTTTATTGATATTTGGTGCAGGGCTGGCATACAATTAACCACACTTGAACCCCCTGAAATAAAGGAGATCGCATGAAGAAGCGCGCCCTTATCCTTACCACGCTCCTGCTCGCCTTATTGCTTGGCGCCTGCCAGGCATTGGCGCCCAATGTGCCTACCCCTGCCCCAGCCAGCGAGCCCAGCGCCGAGCAGCGGGCGGCCGCCGCCACTGCCCAGGCGATCAGCAACCTGATCCAGTACAAGGCTGCTGACCTTGAAACCGCTTTGGACGAAGGCCTGAAGGGCAAATACACTGGCATGACCATCGACCCGTATACGCCGGAAGTCACGGTTTTCCACAAAGGCGCAAGCCAGGCGGAATTGGATGCCTTTCTGACTGACCCCGAACTGCGGCCATACGTTAAGCTGGCTGCTGCAGAGGTGAGCCGTGAGGAGTTACGCGCCGAACGGGAGGCGTTGAAAACACGGCTGGCCGAATTGGGCGAAGAGATCACAACTGCCATTTTGATGGACCCGATCCGCCTGGAGGTTTATGCCCACGATACGGCGAAGGTGGAAAAGCTGCTGAAGGATAACGCGATCGTGGTGCCGGAGTATGTGAAACTCGTGGCTGCCGAGACCCTGCCGGAGGGTGGCTGAGACACCTAGATCCGCTCTCCCGGTGGGAGGGCAAAACAGAAACAGGCCGCGATGGCCTGTTTTGTTTAAGGATCTGCGATGAGTGGTTACGCCTGGAGTGGGCTGGTTATTCAGGTTTGATCTAAGCGTTGAAGCATTCTGGGTAGGAGGACGGTGTTGGTTTATGCGCCCGGGGCTGGCAATTTTTCAAGGCCAAAAAACTGGAGCAGCCGTTGGTAGAGCCGCCGCTCAAATGGGATGAGGATAAAAACTGCTGCCAGAATCAGGAAAAAGGAAAGCAAGTACGCCGCCAGTGGGTTCTGCGGGGCGACGGCCAACCCCAGCAAGCCCAGGCTCTGGTTGAGCAGCAGTTTGACGATGTATTCATTGCCGCAAAGGTAAAGCGTTTCCCGGCCGATCTTCTGGAGGAGCTTGAAGGGCTGCAGGATCAAGGCGGCGAGGAGCAAGGCCCAGATGATGATCAGCGCGTTAGCCACCGGCACACCATTGCGGATCACCGGGACTTGATCTATCGCGGCCAGGGCTTCCGTGAGGAACTCTTTATCGAACAGCAGCGCCAAGCTGTATCCTGCGCTGAGCATGCCTCCGGCAGTGAACCAAAGGGGAGGCCGTTTACTGCCATCGCCCAAAACGCGCAGCAGTTTGGGAAAGCCCCAATAACCCAAGGCGTAGTAAAAAAGGTAGAAGAGGGAGGTGTCCAGGTTCCAGAACCATTGGGGGGTGATCAGCGGGTCATGCATGAAGAGATGCAAAAAGATATAGATGATGGTGGAGGCCAGGAGGAGCGCCCAAGCCGGTTTGAGCACCAGGCGCATCAGCATGAAGATCAGCTCGGTTAGGAAGAGGGCCGGCAGGAACCAGAGCATGGGAGCAAAAAGAGTGTTGCGTTGGGCCGCCAGAATTTCCCGCAGGGTGGAAAGCACGCCTGGGAAGGAGCTCTGGTTGAGGATGGTAGCCAGAATCAGTGAAATGCCGATGAAAAAGAAGTAGGGCAGCAGGATGGTCTTAATCTTCTTGAAGATCCTGGGCCAGAATTCCTTTTCCGTGCTGATGGCTTCCATGCCCCCGGAGAGGCCGAAGAAGAGCGGCATGGCAAAGATGAAGATGATCGGGTGGATGCGTGGCGCAGCCTCGCCGTAATGCGCCAGATAGATGAAATAAATGCCCAAAAACCGGAGCGTGTCCACCCAGGGAATGCGCCCCCTGACCTTGCTGGTGCTTTCCATTGCTCAATTGTAGCCGTGCGGGTTGTTTTTTTGGGGTTTATTTGGGGTGTTTTTGCTCGTTACCGCGTTTAAAGTTGCCGGTGGCCTTGGCGAGCAGCAATTGGGCCTCTTGAGCTGAGGCGAGTTCAAGCTTGCTCAACAAGAGAGTGGCTTTAGCCGCTGGCAGGGTGCGCACGAGTTTGCCTTCCCAATAAATGCGCAGCCTGCCATCCGGGCTGGCGTACCAGCTAAAGGGTTCTGCTGCTAATTTTCCATGCGCGTCAACGGGCATGCCGGCTCCATAATAAAAGAAAAAGAGCACCGCGGTGCTCTTTTCAAGTGGACCCAGGGGGATTCGAACCCCCGGCCTTCTCAATGCCATTGAGACGCG
>DHPL01000035.1:40146-47497 GCA_002407905.1 Anaerolineaceae bacterium UBA5365 | reverse complement strand
GGCTCAAAAGATGATACGGCCGCAGTAGCTGCAGAAGCAGGTGCGATGGTAGTCAGGCATCCCTACAACCATGGTCTGGGAAAGGCATTCAGCACCGGCTTAACCAAAGCGTTGGAGCTTGGCGCCGATGTCCTCGTGAATATCGATGCTGACGGTCAGTTCAACCCCAATGACATCCAGGCTTTGCTGGACCCGATCCTAAGCGGGCGGGCTGATTTTGTGAGCGGCGACCGCTTTAGCAAGATAGATGGCAGTCTGGCCCATCCGGAATACATGTCCAGGATCAAGTTTTGGGGCAACCAGCGAATGTCAGCCTTGGTGAGCATGCTTGCCCGGCGCCGATTTGTAGATGTGAGCTGCGGCTTCAGGGCTTACTCGCGGGAAGCGATGCTGCGCCTAAACCTTACCGGCAGCTTTACCTATACTCAGGAATCGTTCCTGGACCTTGCAAACAAAGGCCTGGCGATCGAGACCGTTCCGGTGGACGTGCGTTATTACCCCGAACGTCAATCCAAGATGGCTGGAAGCATCCTTAAGTATACCTGGCAAACCGTAAAGATCATTTTTAGGGCCTACCGGGATTACAGTCCCCTGAGGTTTTTCGGTGTTCTTGGGGTGTTTCCGGGTGCCTTGGGGATCATGTTGGGGCTTTTTGTGATGGTCCATTACCTGCTGAATGGCGCTTTCACGCCGTATAAAGCGGTTGGTCTGGCAGCTATCTACCTTGTTTCATTAGCGATTATCCTTTGGATCGTGGGTTTGTTAGCCGATATGTTTGTGCGTGTGCGCCTTAATCAGGAGAAAATCCTGTACTACGAAAAGTCCCGCAAGTATTTCGGCGAATAATTAGCAGAGCCGCTTTGAATAATAAAGTCCTCAACATCATCAAATGGGTCTGGCTGGTAGCCGTGCTGGCAGGTGCCGGGTTTTATTTTTTTCAGAACCAGGAAACGGTTTTGGCCCTGATCCGGCAGTTATCCGCGCTGCGCATCGGCGCGTCGCTCTTTTTGCTTTTGGTCGCCAAGCTTTTCATTGTTTTATTGGTCCAGTTCTCGGTTGAGGCAGAAGGTTTGGCGCTTAACTTTTGGGAAACTTTGGGAATTTATGGCAGCACCGCTCTGGGAAAATATATACCAGGCGGGGTTTGGCATTTCGTTGGGCGTTTCGCGGTTTATCGGGCCAAGGGGCTGAATAGTAAACAAACCCTCAGGGCATTTATTCTTGAGAACATTTGGATGCTTTCAGCGGCATTGGTCGTGGGACTTGCAGCCCTGCTTTTTTACCGACTGGACCTATTAAATGCTTGGTTGGGTATAAACCTCTCGACTGGGATAGCGATAGGGCTTTTTATTCTCGCACTTTGCCTTTGGATTGCCGGGCTGATCCTTGTGCGGGGATTCATAGGCAGGCAAACCCAAATGTCCATTCGGCCTGTGTGGCAGGTTGCCTTGGCAGGAATTCTGCTTTGGATTTTTGCCGGCCTGAGTTTTTTTGTGATGTTTGAAGCTTTCCCGCTGCAAGAATTTGGACTTTTTATAGGCGGCTATGCCATCAGTTGGGCTGTTGGGTACCTTGCCGTGTTTGCCCCAGGCGGCGTGGGCATTCGGGAAACGATGCTTGTATTGGTATTCGCCTCCATCGGCTCTGCAGCCCAAATCAGTGTTTACGCGGCAATGAACCGGATCATCTGGGTGGCCGCGGAATTACTTTTTGGTTTGGCTGGGTATCTGCAGAATCCGGCTAAACCCGGCTTAAGTGAAGAAGCTCCTCCAGACCGGCCAGCGCAAACACAGTAATAAAACCTGACTTAGTGTGTCCTTCGATTTTCGAAAAGAGTTCGTATCCATACGTTTCACGCTTTGCCTGGAATGCTCGAGGAAGCTGTGGTAATATCCTGCGTGTCTGGAGCAGTAAGCCTGCAGAACGCGAACAGAGAAGGGCGCAAAAGCTGAAAAGCCCGCGCGGTTCACAGGACGAAGTCGCCAGAATGAATGCCGAAGAACGCATCCGCAAGTAGACCGGCACGGCTGCGCCCGATATCGCGCTCATGAGTGCGGCAAACATTGCCGAACAGAGGTGGTACCGCGGAATCCGTTCCGTCCTCAAGCAGGACGGAACTTTTTAATTAATCTAAACGGCGAGGATATGATGACTGAACTGCCAAAGGCATATAACTTCAAAGAATACGAAGAAGCTCTCTATCAGGATTGGGAGGCAAAGGGTTACTTTAAACCGACCAACGATCCAAACCTGCCCGGCCATGACCCGAGCATAGAACCCTTTGTAATCGTTATCCCGCCGCCCAATGTCACCGGCGCCCTGCATCTGGGCCATCCGGCCTTCGTGACCGCTGAGGACATCATGATCCGCTACCACCGCATGAAAGGCGTGCCTACGCTTTGGGTGCCCGGGAGCGACCATGCCGGAATCGCCACCCAGCTGCAGGTGGAGAAAATGCTGGCTGCAGAGGGCAAAAAACGCACTGATTACAGCCGCGAAGAATTCGAAGCCATCGTATGGGAATGGAAGCATAAATACGGCGGACAGATCGCCAATCAGCTGCGCCGTTTAGGGGCCAGCTGCGATTGGGAGCGCGAACGCTTCACCCTGGATGAAGGCCTTTCCAAGGCCGTGCGTGAAGCATTCGTACGCCTGTACGAGAAGGGTTTGATCTACCGCGGCCCCAGAATGACCAACTGGAGCCCTGGCTTGCAAACAGCCGTCAGCGACCTGGAGGTGGAGTACAGCGAAGAAGCCGGGAAACTTTATTACTTCAAATACATGCTCGCGGACGGTTCCGGAGCGTACATCCCGGTGGCCACAACCCGCCCGGAAACGATCCCCGGAGACACAGCCGTGGCCGTGCACCCGGAGGACCCACGTTACGCGGCTTTTATCGGCAAGACCGTGCTGGTGCCCATCCTGGGCCGCGAGGTGCCCGTGTTGGCGGATACCTACGTGGAAAAGGATTTTGGGACCGGGGCGCTTAAGATCACGCCAGGGCATGATCCGCACGATTACGAGATCGGGCAGAGGCACAATCTGCCGCTGGTCAACATCATGAATAAAGACGCCACCCTGAATGAGAACGCCGGCCCTTACGCGGGGATGGAACGCTTTGCAGCCCGCGTGGCCATTTGGGCCGATATGGAGGCGGCGGGCCTGGTGATCAAGGAGGAACCTTACACGATGAACGTGCCTCGCTCACAACGCGGCGGCGAGATCGTGGAGCCGCTGATCTCGGAGCAGTGGTACGTGAAAATGGACAGTTTGGCCGCCAATGCCGCTGAGGCCGTCCGGCAGGGCGAAGTGCGCTTTGTACCCGAACGGTTTACCAAAGTATTCCTGAACTGGATGGATAATATCCAGGATTGGTGCATCAGCCGGCAACTCTGGTGGGGCCACCGCATCCCGGTGTGGTATTGCCAGGACTGTAACGAAACCATCGTAGATCGGGAAACGCCGCAAGTCTGCCCCAAATGCGGTAGCGCTAACCTGGTCCAGGATGAAGATGTGCTGGACACCTGGTTCTCATCCGGGCTCTGGCCTTTCAGTGTGTTTGGCTGGCCGGAAGAAACGCCGGACTACCGCTACTTCTACCCGACTTCGGTGCTGGAAACAGGCTATGACATCATCTTTTTCTGGGTGGCCCGAATGGTGATGGACGGAATCGAGCTTACCGGTAAGGCGCCCTTCCACACGGTCTACCTGCATGGGATGATCCGCGATGAAAAAGGGCAGAAAATGAGCAAGACCAAAAACAACGTCATCGACCCTCTGGTGGTGATGGATGAATTTGGCACGGATGCCTTGCGTTTTACGCTGATGGTGGGCTCAACCCCCGGCAACGATATGAACGTGGGCATCAAAAAGGTGGAAAGCAACCGCAATTTTGCCAACAAGGTCTGGAACATTGGCCGGTATACCATCGGGGCAATCGACGCGCTGCAAACCCAGGCAGAGAACCCAGCAGACTGGACCCTGGCGGATAACTGGATCTGGGCGCGCATGAAGGAAACCGTCAATAGTGTGAATGCCCTCTTCAAGGATTACCAGTATGGTGAGGCAGGCCGCCAAATTTACGAATTCCTATGGAACGATTTCGCGGATTGGTACCTTGAGGCTTCCAAGGGTCAGTTGGCCCAGGGCGGCGAGCGTGCTTATTACACAAGCTACACCCTGGCACGCGTTTTGGACATCATGCTCAAGTTTTTGCATCCTTTTACCCCCTATGTCACCGAAGCACTCTGGGGCTACCTGAAACAGGCCTGCCTTGCCAGCCCGCTCGCGATACCAGCGCGGGGGGATTGGGAGGAAGCGCTGATCGTTGCCCGCTGGCCTGAAGAGATGGAGACGGAAGGTTGGGAAGAAGAAAAATTGCGGGACTTCAGCCTGGTGCAGGATCTCGTCAGGGCGATCAGAAACTGGCGGGCTGAAGCGAAGGTGGAGCCACGCAAAAAACTGGAAGCCACGATTCTGGGCGGGGCGCAGACAGATTTGCTCTCTTCCCAGGCAAGTTTGCTTGCAGAATTAGCCGGCCTGAACCTGGAAAAACTCGGTTTCAGCCCGGCAGCGCCTGCGAATGCTGCTGAAATGGCTGTGCTGGTAGTGGGGGATACCGAAGTTTACATCCGGCAGGATACAACTGAGCTTGCCGGCGCGGAACGCGAGCGCATGGAACGTGAATTGGCTGAGGCTGAGAGCCAGATCGCAAGGCTGGAAAACCTGCTTGGCAGCCCCTTCGCCCAAAAAGCACCTGAGAAAGTTGTGGCTGCTGAACGGGAAAAACTGGAGGGGTTCAGGGCAACGGCTGTCAAGTTACGGGCTCAATTGGGATAAGATTTCTTGATGGATAGCTTTAGGCAGGCCTAATAACCTGCCTTTTTTATTGTGCTTTCAGGCGACCGAACTTTGGAGGCAAGAGGGCAAGAGCCAACGCCGGGAGGGTTGCGGCAGAGAGCGGCTTATTCCCAGGAATGGGGAAGGGTTTTGTGGTCCAGCAGAGCTGAGCAGCCGGATCCAACGAGGAGATCAGGCGGGTTTTGTGGTTTTGTGGTCAAAAGCAGGGGGTACACAAGGGATGGCAATAGGAAAAGCTATCGAAAAGGTTCAAGCGTGGTTTCGCTCGGGATCTGGATCTCGATTTTACTCAGGTCCACGCTGCCCAGAATGGCCGCAGCGCTGCCGCTCTCGAAACCCGCGCCTTTCTTGAAGAGCCATACCGGCGCGTGGTCGTAAACGCTAAAGGCTTCCTCAGCCGCGAGCGGGTTGAAATTGAAGAGCGGCAATTGGGGAGCACTGCCCCAGGCTGCCGTTCCAGCCAGGTCTGAAACCTGTAAGGGGCCGAATTTAAACGGCCTTTGCTGGTGCAAGGCGAGGTCAAAGCCGAGGCGGCCATCGAAGAGCGCCCGATAATAACGGATGGTCAGGGGGTACATCTTCGGCAGCCGGCTGATGGACCAGATTGCGCGTTGGCTGGAAACCGCCACAAGATCCGCCTGCTCAAGATAGTCCAGATAAACTGCCAACTTTTCAGGGCGGTCGCCCCAGCGGTTGGGCAGGATCAAGCCGTTGTAATACATGCCGTAAGGGTCGTGGCCGTCCATGCGGAAGGGCAGGCCCTCATCCCAATCCTCAACCAGGATGGTATTGCGGTTGATGGTCAGGCCGGCGCTGCTGGTGAGCCGGAGCGTGTAGGCCTGGCCGGGCGTCAGTACGACGGGAGGAAGCTGGATGAATAGTTCGTCTCCCTTTGGGTTATTGGCGCCGGGGAGCTCCACGGCCGCGCTGCCGATCACGCTTCCGCCTGCAAGGAGTTCAACTGTCAAGCCTGCCTGTTCCGGACCCAGGAGGTGGGCAAAACGCAAGCCTTCCGCCACACCGGCTTCCTGGCTGATAAAGGGCAATTCCATACTTCCGTTGAGTGCGGTGCCATTCCCCAGGGCGAAACGGATCTTGAAGCCGCCTTCCGCGCCGCGGGCATCCAGCTGAATGGGCGCCGGCAAGTTGGCGTAGATCCATCGGGAGGCAGTCACGCGGGTGTTTTCCTGCCGGTAAACCGCGTGGACGAAGGCGCCAGAATAAGCCAGGCTTCCCGCCAGAACGAGGGCAAGCGGCAGGGCTCGCAGCCAGGCCGGCAGCTTGGCTCTGGTTCGGCTGCTGAAGGGTTGCCGCCAGATCCAGAAGAGCAAAAAGGCAGCAAAAATCGCGAAAAATGGGTAAATGGGCAGGAAGTAGCGGATGGACTTTACCCAACGGGTTGCCATGAAGAAAAAGAAACCGCCGCCCCAGACCAGAGGGAGCAGGTGCTGCCTCCAGGCTCCGGGGAGCTTAAATGCCTGCCAAAGGGCCAGAGCAAGGCCAGCCCAGGCCGCGAGACCCAGGGGCAGGCCCATGCCCCAGAGGATCATATTCATCAGCGGAAAGAGGATCGCGGGGCGGTCAGTCCATTGCTCCGCGGGAGGGGCAGTGGAAGCGCCGCCGCTCTCTGCAGCTGCGGCCCGTATGTTAGCCAGCCAGTCCGGGTTAGGGTTCAGCGTGAAAACACTGGTATTGCCGGTAGGCGCCCTGAAGCTCATCGGCTGGGTAAGCCTGAAAACTACTAGAACAGCGCATAATGCCAGGAACGTCAGTCCTACCGCGCGCCAGGATGCAGCCTGGAGGCTTGGTTTTCGAATGTAAGGGCGTGAGGCGCTCAGGATAAACGCCAGGGGCAAAAGGCCAAAGAGGGGCAGCAAATTGATCTTGCTTGCCAGCGCCATTCCAAAAGCGACTCCGAAACCAAGGGTATAGCCCCAAATAGAAGCTGATATGCGCGTAGCCATGAAGGAAGTGTTGGGTTTTACGTCTTTGGATGATCGGCTAAAGAAGGGTTGACCCGCAATCCTTAACGCCATGTACATCGCCAGAGTAGCAAAAAAGGTGGCGAAGGAATCGACGGTCATGAAATGGGCGCCTTGAATCTGCAAAACCGTCAGGGAGGATAAGGCAGCAGCAAGCAAGCCGATTTGAGCACCGTAAAGTTTGCTCCCGATCAGGTAAACCAGAAGAAGGCAGAGCGTATCCAATGCGGCCGAGAAACTGCGGCCGGTGAGCCTGAGGGCTGAGTAGGAACTGGTATTGGTCAGTTCCGCCGCGCTGCGAATGAGGATGATGGGCCATTGGCCCCAGCGCATTCCCTGGTCCGGACCGTTGCCGATGGTTGCGCCCTGGTCATTGTAACGCGCGTAAGGTGAGATCGGGGAGAGACGCGTATTGAAATAGTCATCCCAGGTTTGGGGAAGGCTTAATTGGCTGATCGTATTGGTGAGCCCGTATTCATCGGGGTGCAGGTCCGCGCCATCGTTCCAAT
>DHPL01000035.1:38649-40038 GCA_002407905.1 Anaerolineaceae bacterium UBA5365 | reverse complement strand
CCATCGTTCCAATCCCGCCGATAGAAGCGGAAAAAGATACCTGCCGCTATCAAGAGCAGTAAGAGCAGCCTGAAGCCCCAGTCGAGCCAGTTTGGCCTGGCTTTCGTTTCCATCGGCTGAATTTTACCTAAGGGCAGCCTAAGCGTTCATTCCGGCTTGGCGGGCACGTTCCAGGGCGAAGATCCGCCGCAGAATGGCAACCGAAACCGCGTAGGTAGAGTCCATCCCATAATACGAGAGGTTGCCCGCTGCCAAAGTGCGCCCCTGTGTGAGCGGCGTATCCGAAACATAGTGCAAAATCCCGAGGTCAAAGGGCACGCGGTGCAGATCTACGATCTCGTTCACGGGGTGGCGCTGGGGCCGGTAAAGCTCATAAATTGCCGAGAGGTATGGCCCGGCTTCCATCTCGATATCGGTGTAACCCTCCCGGTAAACCACGTTCATGATCTTGGCATTTTGCAGGAAGGTGCCCAGCACGCTTACGGCTTTTTGGTTATCCAGCACGGTGCCATAGGTGAGCCAGGGGGTGATATCCGAGGAGCTGAAGTTGTTGTTGAAGAGGTAGGTGTTGCGGGAATGCTCGTCGTAAACCACAGACGGCAGAATAACGTCTCCGCGGACCCCGTTAAGGCTGCCTGCCTTGCCCATGATGTACATACCCAAAAACTGGGGCACGTTTTCGGCGATTTTGGTCAGCAGGTTGTAGGCCGCGAAGCCCAGAGGGAAGTCAATATTCAGGATGAGCGCGTTGCTATTGCGCAGGTGTTTTAAACTGCGTGCGTCTGGCCCCAGATCGCGCAGGAGGCGCGGGTCCAGGCTTTCCGGATCCAGTTTGGCCAGGTCGATGATGCTGGCTTCAACATCGAAGCTGTGCAGGCTGGGAACGCGAACGATTCCCCGCTCGGCTTCCAGGCCGGTGATGGCCTCCCGATGGCTATCCCCGTCCTCACTGGCCAGGTAGCGTTTTAACACGTAGTTGTAAAAGTTCTCCGAGCCAATGCCGGTGTTTTCTGTTTGCAGGGCTTCCCACTCTTGCAGCAGATCTTCCTGCCCTTCGGTTTGCAGAAAAGCTTCCAGCTCCGGGCGGATACTGCCGGCATAGGCGCTGAGCAGGTTGGGCAGGCTGTGCGTGTTGGAAGACACAAAGTAGACCGGGCGTTCGCGCAGCTGCGGGAAGTTGGCTTCAACGTTCTCCCACCAGTCCTGAGTAGCCCGGCGGTAATCGTTCAAGGAGCCGCTGAGCAGGCGCAGTTTAAAGTTTGCCGGGCGGGCGGCCATGGCCAGCAGCATCTGGCCGAAGCGGCTGCCGAGGGCCTGGGCCAGCCGTTCCAGGTCCCCGATGGGCGAGGCTAGGCGGGCGGCCAGTTCGGTAAACGCTTCGTGATCGGC
>DHPL01000035.1:35342-38428 GCA_002407905.1 Anaerolineaceae bacterium UBA5365 | reverse complement strand
AGCGGTGAGCATGGGTACGATGTCGTCAATATCGGAGCGGCTGGCGATGTAGGCTGCCAATTGGTTTTTCCCGTCAAAGTATGAGCGCCGGCGGCGGCCGCTGGCAGCCACTTCCTGCCATTGCTCTACATCTTCCAAACCATGTTCGCGGAAGTTATACAGGTTTTGGCCCAGGATCACCCGCTCCACTTGCAGGATGCACTCCGGCAGGCGCAGCAGGGTGTAACTCAGCGCCGGCAGGTCCGGGCGCTGCTCCCGGGCAAGGGTATGCAGGGAGGAGCCCATGCCCTGGTGGGCTTCCTCCAGCGAGCGGATCTGCACTTCCGTGCTGGAACGCAGGAGCGAGTAGATCGTGCGCAGGTAAAGTTCGATTTCTTCTGATGAGCGAACGGGGACGGTTCTTTCCATGTTTTTTTTCCCTGACGTTTTTTGTTATCTTACACTATTTATGAACATAGGTTTTTATCCGTATCCGTCTTGTATTAGGGAAGAATGTTTTCTAAAATGGAATATAGAGAGAGAAACAGCTGATTGCCGAATTTTTGATGATAGCCCATTGGAAGAAAGACCGCAGGTAAGGATGATTCAGAAAGACAAAATGACATGGTTATTCGGAACCATCCTCTTTTTCTTGGTCGTGGGATCATTGGTTCTTTATCCAAGGGTAAAAACAGTAAATTCCGCCAAAATCGTAGAGGCGCTCACACAAGATCTCAATGAAAACAGGGTATTACACAATGAGGTCCGCGCTTTGATCGGTGAGGACCTGGGTGTACTGATCCAACTCTATAATATGACCGGTTTTGATGAGATGCAGCGGGACATCCATCTACGAAACCTTTTCTACATCCAACGTAAATGCTCTGAACTCAAGGCTGCCTATCCTGAATTGGATTACTTTGCAATCCAGGTTGTTGGTGCTCGTTTGGAACCTGTCAGTTTTTCCGAAACTTATTTGCCAACCCAGAGTTTAACTCCGTTACCTCTTATTGAAATAAAGGTTTTTGGCAGTGAGGCAGAACTAGCCCGATCTGCGGCGCAGAGGCTTGGTTTTCCAGAATATTGGACAATCTCTGAAGCCGGATTAGACGGGGATGGCCTTTCTGACAATCAATTGGTTCTGTCAGTTAAGGTAAAAGATGTGCAAAACCTGAATGTCTTTTTGCCTAAAACGCCGCTTACAGAAGCTTCCAGGGCGGTATTCACGAAAAATGATCTGCCGATCACGAGTCTCTGGCTTGTCTTATTTGACGCTAACGGAGGCCGCCTGATGGATTATTTTTATGATAATCGCACGCAGACCGAGCAATGGAAGCAAGCGGAATCTGTGACCAAAGATTGGTTTTCGCATCCGAACACCAATCCTAGTGAGGTCAGCGCTCCAACACCTGATTCCAGCAGCTTCCAGGCTTATCCACCACCAGGACAAGCACCGGCGCTACCTTATCCATAAATCCAAAGCTTCAATAAAAAGCTAACTTCACCTGCAAAGTAATTGGTCTTGTATAATCTTGCCAACTATGAGTTGCTTTTCTCGGAAAAGTCCCGGCCAAATGTCTACCTTTCTGAGAAAGGGGTCCTGACCATGCTTTGGCTGGTAGCAACACCCATCGGCAACCTGGGGGATATGGGCCAGCGGGCCGTCGCCGTGCTGCAAGATGTGGACCTGATCGCCAGCGAAGACACGCGCAAGACAAGTATCCTGCTCAAACATTACGCCATCAGCAAGCCGCAGCTGGCGCTGAACGAGTTCAACGAGAGAAAAGTGGTGCCGCAGCTGGTTGGGCGGCTGGAAGCTGGGGAGAACATTGCCCTGGTGACCGACGCAGGCACCCCAGGCATCAGCGACCCGGGTTACCTCTTGGTGCGGGCGGCGCTGGATGCAGGGGTTGAAATCAGCGCGGTCCCAGGCCCTTCGGCGGTGATCATGGCGCTTACGCTTTCCGGCCTGCCCATGCACGCTTTTACTTTTCGCGGCTTTCCGCCCAATAAGGAAGGCCCGCGCAAGCGCTTTTTGGATCAGGATAAGTTACTGCCCTACACCCTGGTTTACTACGAAAGCCCCTACCGCCTGCAAGCCTTCATCAAGACTGCCATCGAAGTCCTGGGGGACCGGCAGGCCAGCATCGCCAACGACCTGACGAAGAAATTTGAGACGGTGCTGCGGGGTTCACTCACCGAACTGCAGGAAGCGCTGCTGAACGCGCGCATCCAGGGAGAATACACGGTCTGTATCGCCGGGTTTGACCCCAAGGCTAAAACTTTAAAGGATTAAGATCGTTCAGGTTGGAATAAACGTCCGCAGACTCGGTCTTTTTGAGCCATTTGGTCACCATGTACGTAGCGGGGGTCATGACTGCTTCCCAGAGCACTTTAAAGATGTAATTGGTCACAACGAGGGTCCAAAATAATTCCCAGCTAAAGACATCCAGCAGGGATGCTATGAGCACAAAGAGGAAGGTATCCACAAATTCGCCCACGATAGTGCTGCCGATCGTGCGAGCCCATAGCTGCCGGCCTTCCGTGCGGTATTTCATCACAGCCATGACCACCGCGTTCGAGAAGGAGCCCCCCAGGTACCCGAGGATGCTGGCAATCGCGAGCCCGCCCATGGAGAAGCCGCCCAGAACACCATCGTAGGCTTCCTGGCCCACGCTGGCTTCCCAACTGGCTTCACCGGGCATGTAGCGAATAAGCAGGAACATCAAAAAACTAAAAGTAAGCCCCGCAAAACCCAACCAGATCACCCGGCGGGAGCGCTGGTACCCATAAACTTCCGTGAGAATATCCCCAAAGATATAGGCGACGGGAAAGAAAAGCGTGCCGGCATCAAACGCCAGGGGCAGCTTGCCAATGCTCAGCTTCCAGTCAATAATCTTTGCGCTCGAGGCGATGTTACTTAGCACCAGTACCAGGGTAAATATCACCGAGATCACGTCCAAATACTTGAACGCGGGAAGCCTCTGATTCGATAGTGATGGGGAGGATTGTTCTGCAGGGTTTGAGGTCATCGAGGCTAAGTTATACTACAATCGGCTATTAAAGAGAGTAAATATTTACGAGGAAACAATGCGAATCGTGATTGG
>DHPL01000035.1:32707-35167 GCA_002407905.1 Anaerolineaceae bacterium UBA5365 | reverse complement strand
AATCTACTTTGGTTCAGGCCAACGACCCGTTGGCATCCGCTTATGGCGGGGTGGGAAAATTTCTGGATCTGAATAGCATCCGCCTGGGGGATGTGAACCGTATTGTGGCCACGGGTGTGGGTTCCAGCTACTTGGGTCCCCAGCTGCTGGAGCGCGAAACACGCCTGGCACCGGAATTCGATTCCGTGGGCCTGGGCGGTTTATACCTGGCCAAACGCGAGCAGGCCATCGTGGTCAGCATGGGTACTGGGACTTCCTTTGTGTACGCGGCAGGCCAAAATGTGCAGCATATCATCGGTTCCGGCGTTGGGGGCGGAACGCTGCTTGGGCTGGGGCAGGCGATCCTGCACTCCCAAAGCTTCGAGACGATCGCCGAACTGGCCGAAACCGGCGACCTAGGCATGACGGACCTGACAATCGGCGATATTTCGCGCATCGAAATTCCCGGCCTCTCCGCGGATACAACGGCGTCCAATTTTGGCAATTTGGACGATCAGGCTGGCCAGGCGGACCTGGCTGCCGGCATCGTAAACTTGGTTTACCAATCGGTGGGCACGGCTGCCATCCTGACGGCGCGGCTGATGAACCAGGAAAGCATCGTTTTCACCGGGAATTTGACCCGGTTGCCGAAGGGCCGCGAAGTGCTGCAGCTTTTTGGGCAACTCTACCAAAAGGAAATCATCATCCCGCAGGAAGCGGAGTTTGCCACCGCCGTAGGCGCGGCGCTGTACGGCCGCTACCACGAGCTGAGTTAGAAAAGCAGGGATGAGCATGCAACGCTTTTTTCTGGACCCGCAAGCGATCGATGGAATCCGGGTGAGTTTTCCGCCCGAGACAAGCCGCCAAATCCTGAACGTTCTGCGCCTGAAGCCCGGGCAGGACGAGGTGATGGTGCTGGACGATAGCGGCAGGCAATATCGGGTGCAATTGCTGCCAATGGCAGGTAAAAGCCTGTATGGGGAGGTTTTGGGCGAGGACATGGGGGCAAGCGAACCGCGCATTGACCTTTGCCTGGCTTTCAGCCTCACCCGCCGGGAAAGGCTGGAGTGGATCCTGCAGAAGGGCACGGAACTCGGGGTGACGCGCTTTCAGCCTTTTATTTCTGCGCACAGCGTTGTGCGCCAGCTTGAGGCGGATAAGCAAAACCGGCTTAAGTCCATCATTCGGGAAGCGGCGGAACAAAGCGAACGTTCGCGGCTGCCGCAGCTGCTGCCACCGATGGAATTTCAGGCTTTACTCCCAGCGGCCCAGGATGAGCTGCGCCTGATGGCCTGGGAGCGGGATGAAGCCCACCATCGGCTGCGCCGGCAAGGCGGGGCCGATGCGGTGAAAAGCGCGATCGTTTTGGTAGGGCCGGAAGGGGGTTTTAGCCAGGCGGAAGTTGAACTGGCCATGCGTTCAGGCTACCGCACTTTTTCTTTGGGTCCGCGCGTGCTGCGCGTTGAGACCGCCTGCATCGCGGCGGCTACCTTGGTATTGCACGAATTCGAAGGCTAATTAAGCCGCAAATTACGGCGCGGGAGCATGTTGCGCACCCGTCCAGGCAGGATCTTGCCTGGCCCGAGGTTCAATCCACTCTGGGAAAATACTGCTGCCAGTTTGGCTGTGCCCTCATGGCTCAGTTCCTGGTCCCGAAGGTCGTGCCCATTCAGCCATTGCTGCAAGGCCTCATCCGGCAGTATGGCTTTGCCCCGGCTGAATAGGTGGCCGTGACGCAAAATAAAGTCCGCTGAGGCTTCAAAAATTCCCTTGAGCATGCTGCCCAGTTCCATGCCCAGGGCGTGATAAGGCAGGCTGGAGAATCTGTCGAGCCAATCAGCCGGCAGAAGCCAGAAATTTCCATCGCGGATGTACATTTCCAGGTTCTGCTCCGCCATTTGACTGGCCAAGTTAAATTCATAATCATCTTCGATCTGCTTTATCACGGAGGCAGCGGTTTCCGCGGCGGGCTTGCGCAAACCGGTCGCCCGGAAAGGCCGTTGGGGCGCCCTGGTTGCTTCCTGGGTTGGGAGAGCACCGGTTTTGCGCAGTTTGATAGCAAAAAAACCGTTGGTATCCAGGGTAAAGGGCCAGAGCCGCAGGCCTTTTTGAAGTTCCGGCAGGAAGTTTTGCCCTTCAAAGCGGGTGAGGGCCGGTGGGGCTTTCTGGAGCACGGTACGTTTGGCAACTTCGATCAGCCCCGGGTAACGCTCCAGGAGGGCGGAGACCACGGCTTCGTCCTCCTCCGGGGCAAGGCTGCAGGTGGAATAGACCAGTTCGCCCCCGGTTTTCAAGGCCCGCAGGCCAGAATCCAAAAGCGCTTCCTGACGGAGGGCCAGGCGCGAGCGCTCTGTTTGGCTGGTGGGGCGGAAGGCCTGGCCTTTGGTCTCCCGGAGGCTTTCCATCGAGCAAGGCGCGTCCAGGAGCACCCGGTCGAAGCTTTCGGGGTACCAATCTCCCCAGCGCTCACCGGCGAAGTTG
>DHPL01000035.1:16152-32597 GCA_002407905.1 Anaerolineaceae bacterium UBA5365 | reverse complement strand
CCAGCGCTCACCGGCGAAGTTGGTGACCGCGGTGCTCGCGCTGCCCCAAAGCTGCAGCACGGTGCGTAAAGCCGGCAGACGGCCGGCGCTGCTGTCGTTGGCGATCACCAGGCTGGCATCCTGGACTAAATCGACCAGTTGCGTGGTCTTCCCGCCGGGAGACGCAGCCATATCCAGCGTGACGATTGGGCCAGAGACATTATTGAACATGGCCGCAGGCAGGATCGAAGCCGCATCCTGCAGGTAGTAGCAGCCCAGTTGGTGCTCAGGCGTCTGGCTGGGAGAGGTTTGGCTCTCCAGCACTTGCCAGGAATCGGCGCTGAAGGGCAGGGCCTGGAGCTTCCATCCATAACGCGCAGCCAGGTCCGCGGCAAAATCAACCGGGTTGGCTACCTTGAGGCGGTTCACACGTAGGGCTCCGGGGGCAGCCTGACGGGAAGCGGCCAATAAGCGGGCGTAGTCCGCGGGACTAAGGTAAGCCTGGTAGCGCTGCAGCGCTTCGTTGATACCCGGGGTGGTTTTCATGCTTTATGGATGAAGTAGAGCAGCTCGCTGCCCACCTGATCACGCTCCAAACCCCAGCCCTGGCCCGCGATGGCCGAGGCGATCAGTTGGTCGTGATAGGGCTGCAGGGAATGATGTCCAGCCAGGTCCCGTGCAGGCAGGCTGACCACCAGGGTCCGGATAGGCAGGCTGGCAAAGAAGGCCCGGTTCGAGCCTGGCTGGCGTTTCTCGAAGCGATGAGCTTCCTTGAAGAAAAAGCCAATCTCGGCGGGTTCGATGGGGGCTTGGACCAGAATATCCTGCTTGATGGCAGTTGCCTGTGGGTAAAAGGCTTTGAAAAAGGCGTTCAGAAAACCGACGCGGGGTCCGTGGAGGTCGTAGGCAAAGTAGTCTGTGTTGGGGGCGAGGTTCATCCAGGGCAGGGCAAGGGGGTTCAAGGCGCAGGCGAGGTCCATGATACTTCGCGGGATGCCGGTATGGCGGAAGATCGTTTGGTACAAGGCCTCCAGATCCGTGAGCCTTTCCCGGGTGGAGGCGTGCCGGCTGAGCAAGCCTGCTGCCCAGGGCTTCAAGGCCGGCAGTTGCGGGGAACTGGCTGCAAAAGTGTTTAGGGCGTCCAACTCGTGCGCGTAATCGAGGTCTTCAAGATAAGGGGCTAAAATGCCATGCAGTTTTTCCCGCAGCCGGCGCTTAAGTTCCGCCTTATTGCGACTGAGCGGGGCAGCGTACTGCAGGAGGTCTTCCAAGGTTTCCCGCGGCAGGTCCAGCTGGCGGTATTTGCGGGAGTTTTGCACACCTGCAATGAGTTCTTCCATCAATTCAGGGTGAATGTCCATTTATCCGCTCTTGGTGATCCGCCAAACCAGTTCGTTGGGAAACTCAAAAAAATCAGCGGTAAGGCCCAGACTGGCCAGAAGGGTTTCCATGCGGCGGGTATAAGTGGCGCGCATGCCTTTCTGGCGGCCACCCAGGCTTTGGGCGGGAAAACTTACCAGGGTCACCCGGGCTTTGAGGCTGGCAAGCAGCTCTGGGGCCGCGCCGGGATCCAGCTGGTCCAGGATGGGGATCGTCTTGAGCAAAAGGGCTAACTCGGCTTGCTGCGCTGGAATTTTGGCGCTGAGATCCAGAACCTCCGTTTGGGCGTTGAGTTCTGCTGCGCCGAACCATGCCTGCAGGGCGCTGAGCATCGGCTCTACAACATCCAGGGCGAGGTAACTAAACCCCTCCGCCAGGGGCATCCAGGGGATGGCTAATGGGTTCAATCCGCAGGCCAGGTCCAGCACTGAGCTGAACTCTCCGCAGCCCTCCAGGCAGCGCTGATAAAAAAGATCCAGATAGGGGATCCGCTCGCGTGTGGAGGCATGCAGGCGCATCATTTCTTTTAGCCTGGTTTTCTGCCCTGGCAGCGGCTCTGTGCCAATCTCCAGCAACTCCGAACTGAGCTGCGCGTAGTTGTAGTTCGGTGGCAGATAAGCCCCGGCTGCCTGGTGCAAGCGTGTGCGCACAGCCTTTACAGCGGCATCCAGCTTGCGGTGCCGCCCAAGTTCCTGAGCGGCGATCCGGCTGACCAGATGCGGGTCGAATGCCTGATACTTTGCCGAAGCCCGCACCGCTTGGGTGAGTTCGTCAATGCCGAATGCTGGCTTAGCCATATTGCTGGAGCAATTCCATCAGACGGCGCATGATTGCCAGATTGTGCAGGGTGGCCAGGCGCAGGTAGCCGGCATCGTTCATGCGGTAAAGGTGGTAGAGGTAACCCAGGCTCAATTCCGTGCAGGTGGGGCAGGTACAGCCGGGGGAAATTGGGGCTGCTGCCCGGGTATTGGTTTCGTTGTTGATGTATTTATAGGAGAACCAGGAGCCATCCGTGCTAAGGGGCAGAGTTTCAGCATTAATGGCATAGAGCCGCCCGTGGCGCGCGTCCCGGGTGGGCATGGCGCTATCGAACATCTCATAACCCAGGCGGAAGGCGGTCATGATGCTTACCGGGTGGCCGATGCCCAGCGCGTGGATGGGGAATTCGCGCGGAATCAGGCTGCGGGTGTATTCCAGAATCTCCGTGAGCAACTGGCCTTCGCTATCCAGCGGCCAGCCGCCAAAGCCAAAGCCATCAAAACCAAACTCCAGCAGGGCTTCGGCGCAGGCTTTGCGCAGGTCTTTCTCGCTGCCGCCCTGTACGACTGCGAAGAGCAGCGGCCGGTCTGCTTCGCCCCATTTGCGGCTTTGCAGTAAACGCTCGTAGGCCTGCCTGGCTCGGCCTGCCCAGGCAATCGTGCGCTCCACCGAGAGCTCTTGCTCGCTGTAAGGCGCGCTTTCGTGGGTGCAGTCATCCAGGCAAACCAAAATATCGGCGCCGTAACCCATTTGCAGCTGGATGCTTTTTTCCGGGGTGAGCTGCAATTTCCGCTGCGAGCCCTCTGGCCGGAAAATGATGCCATTTTCGCTAAGGCTGCCAAAGCGCGGGTTTTGACGGATGAGCGAGTATGCCTGGAAGCCGCCTGAATCGGTCATGACCAGGCCTCGCCAGCCGCTCATTGCGTGCACCCCGCCCAAGGCATCGATCACGGTGGAACCCGGCTTTTGCATCAAATGGAAGGCATTCATCATGGTTGCTGGCAGGCCTAAACGGGCCAGGTCGGCCATGGAGACGGCACGCAGGTAGCCGTAAGTGGCATCCGGCAGGAAAACCGGTAATTGCAGTTCGTGGTTGCGTACTCTCAGGGTTTTCATCGGCTTCCGCGGCGGCGCTGAGGCCGGTCGATGATCAATATAAACTCGGCTTTGCGGCCCTGCGTGCGGACCGCCAATTCATCCAGCGGGCCAAGCAGGGCTTGTTCCCGCGGCAGGCTCAGGTCCAGGGCAAGGAATGCTTGCTGTTTGCGGCCAAAGGCTTTGCCGGCTTCCTGGAGCAATTTGCCGAGGCGGTAGGGTGTATCCATGAGGATGATGGGCAGGTTTAAGCCGGCCAGGCGCTGCAGAACTGCTGCCCTTTCTTCTGTTTTGGGCGGCAGAAAGCCGGCAAAGTGGAATGTTTTAAGTTCAAAAGGGCAGATCGAGATCGCTGCCATCAGGGAGGAGGCTCCCGGTACCGGCACCACCTGGATCTGAGCGTCGTAGAGCAGGGTGAGCAACTGCTGCCCTGGGTCTGCGAAGACCGGCGTGCCGCAATCCGAGATCAGAGCCAGGTTTTTGCCGTTCATCAGTTCCAGGAGCACGGTTTGGATCATCTCCGTCTCATTGTGCTCATTTAGCTCGATCAGCGGCTTTTCAATGCCCAGTCCTTTGAGCGTTCTCTGGCCTTCGCGGCGCTCCTCACAGATGACGGCGTCCACCGTTTGCAAGGTGCTGACCGCTCTGCGGGTGATATCGTCGGCATGGCCGATGGGAATGGAAACAATATACAGTTTTCCGGCGTCTTTAGTAGAAGGCATCGCTGCTGATTATAGCGCAGGCGCCTCCCTCGAAAAGCCGCCTGACCTTTTATGGGATAATAGGGGCTGATTTTTGCCAAGAGGAGCTGCATGAAAAATCTGAGCCGATTAACCAAAGTTTCCCTGCTTTTGGCGGTGCTTTTTACCGTTGACAAAGCCTTGGGCATCTTGCGTCAGATGCTGATCGGGCGCCAATTTGGACTTTCCGCGGAATACGATGTGTTCAACGCGGCCAATAATGTGCCGGACATGCTTTTCATGCTCATCTCGGGCGGCGCGCTGGCGATCGCCTTCATACCGGTGCTGAGTGAGGTACTCACCCTGGAAGGCCGGGAAAAGGCCTGGAGGGTCTTTAGTCATGTGCTTAATCTGGCCTTTGTGCTGACCGCGCTCATCGCGATAGTGGTGGCGATCTTTGCCCGGCCTTTGGTTAGTTCCCGAATTGGCATCGCGCCGGGGTTCACCCCGCAACAGATCGAACTCACGGTTCAGCTGCTGCGCCTGAACCTGATTGCCACACTCATCTTTGCCGTCAGCGGCCTGGTGATGAGCGGTTTGCAGGCCAACCAGCATTTCCTCTTCCCGGCCTTGGCCCCGATCTTCTTCGACTTTGGCCAGATCTTTGGCGCGCTTGTGCTGGCACCATCCGAACCCTACCGTTTCGGGCCGATTACCCTTCCTGCTTTCGGTCTGGGCGTGCGCGGGCTGGTGTATGGGGTGATCATCGGCGCCCTGCTGCATCTGCTCATCCAGGTTCCGGGCCTGGTCAAACACAAGTTCCGCTGGAACCCGGGCTTCGGTTTGAAGACGCGGGAAGTTAAGAGCGTTTTGCGGCTGATGGGGCCGCGGGTGATTTCCATGTTTTTCATTCAATTGGTCTTCATCATGCGCGATAACTTCGCCAGCCGGCTCAACCCTGGGTCGGTATCGGCGCTTACCTATGGATATTGGATCATGCAGGTCCCCGAGACGCTGATCGGTACAGCCATCGCCACGGCTATTCTGCCAACCCTGGCAGAGCTTGCCAGCGGCAACAAGCTGGCGGAATTAAGGGAAAAGGTAGAAAAGGCCGGCCGGAGCATGCTGGCGCTTACGATCCCGATCGCAATCATTGCCGGGATTGTGCTTTACCCCTTCGTGCAGCGCGTGTTGGGTATGGACCCCATCGACACCCAGCGAGTAACCGATGTGAGCCGCGTTTTCCTGCTGGGGATCATTGGGCATTCACTGGTTGAGGTGTTTGTGCGTACCTTTTACGCCTTGCAGAATCCCAAGTACCCGTTGATCGGCGCGGCCGGGGTCTTTGTGCTTTTTGTGGGTTTTGCGGCCATATTCTGGCAGCCGCTGCAGGCAGCGGGCATTGCCCTGGCGGATGGATTGGCTTTCGCCATCCAGGCCGCGTTTCTCTACGTGGTTTTGAATAAAACATTGAGAGAGCGGATCTTGCTTCTGCCGGCCTTCCTGCGCGGAGTGGCCGGAGCCCTGGCGGGCGGCGCGGTAGCCTTTCTGGCGATGCGCTTCCTGCCCTCTATCGGCGGCGGGTTGGTGACTGCCCTGCTTGCGTTTGTGCTGGGAATCGGCGTTGCCGCGCTCCTGGTTTTGAAAGATCTAAGGGAATTAGTGAGCCTTTAAAGGAAGGTTATAATCGCCGCATGACTGAGAATAGCAATGAACAATATCAGGAGGCGCCCGAAGAACTGCGCGCTCCGATGAACGAAGCTTTAGAACCGGATCTAACTCCTGAAGCTCCTGCTGGAGTGGGTGAAGACGCACCAGTATCGGCAGCGGAGCCTGCCAGCGATGAGCAGCCAGCTGACTTGCATGCTGGCAGCACTGAACCAAAGGACGTCAAGCCGGCAAAAGTGAAACGCGGACCCTGGACCTGGATCGGCATCGGGTTCATCTTCCTGGCTCTGGCGCTGGCCATTTTCTTTGGCTACCAGCGCGGTGTGGCCATGCGGGTGAAACAACAGGAATCCACGGTGCTCACCCGGGTGTCCAACCAACTGGAACTCACTTATGCTGATATGGCTGCCGGCAGTTACGCGAACGCCAAGGAGCGGCTGCTGTATATTCTGAGGATCTCACCGAATTTCCCTGGGGCTGCGGAACTGCTGGCTCAAGTGGAAACGAACTTGCTCGCCTCCACCCCCATCCCCAGTGAACCCACGCCAATCTTACCTGAGGCCACTCCGGAACCGGAATTTACCCCAACGCCTGACCTGCGCGGCGCGGAAGAGGTTTACAACCACCTGGTGGCACAGATCCAAGGCCAGGCCTGGAGCGATGCCATCCAAACGGTGGCCACACTCAAGGAGAACTTCTACGAATACCGCACGCTCGAGGTGGACGGCCTGCATTTCATAGCGCTGCGCAATGACGGCGTGCAGAAGATCAATAGCGGCCGCCTGGAGCAGGGCATGTACGAACTTTCAGTAGCGGAACGCCTGGGAGCCCTGGACGGCCAGGCTGACGGCGCGCGTTACTGGGCCAGCGTTTATCTCACCGGCGCCTCGCACTGGGATACGAACTGGCAGCAAGTGCTTGAGATTTTTGAACCGCTCTCGCAGCAAATGCCCTCCCTTTCAGATGAATCCGGGTTAACGGCGAGAGACCGCTACCGCATCGCGCTCTACCGATTGGGTGACCAATTTAATGGCCAGGGCGATCCCTGCAGCGCGGCTGCCTTCTATCAGCGCTCACTGGAGCAGGGTGAGGATGCTCAGGTGCGCCAGAATCTGAGTTACATCCAGCAAGCCTGCGATGCAAGCCGGCAGCCAGAGCCAACCCCTATCCCGCCCGAACCCAGCCCGGACGCGGCTCCGACTGAAGCTCCAACCGAACCGCCTGCCGATCCTACACCCTAGGCAGTCTGGATCTCCAACAAAACCGGCTTTTTGGCCGGTTTTGATTTTTAATGTTTTAGGATTTTTCCGTAGAGGTCGTGCTCGCTGGCAGCGGTGATGCGCACCCGCGCCATTTTGCCCGGTCTTGCCAGCCCACTCGCGATCACTAGGCCGTCGATCTCAGGCGCGTCCCTAAAGATCCGCCCAACCGTCACTTTTTGCCTGGGGTCCTGGCCTTCCACCAGAAGCTCAAATTCCTGCCCTATCAGTTTTTGCAAATTTTGGGCTGATATTTGGGCTTGCAGGGCCATAATCCTCTGCATGCGCTCCTGCTTCACTTCCTCCGGAATGGGGTCGCCGTACTGGGCGCTGAAGGTATCCTGTTCGGGGGAAAAAGTGAAGACGCCCAGGTGATCAAATTGCATTTCCTCAACAAAACCACAGAGCAGCTCAAAATCCGCCTCGGTTTCGGTGGGATAGCCCACAATGAGCGTCGTCCGCGTGACCAGATTGGGCACCTGCGCGCGCAGCCGGGTAAATGTGTTCCGCACCCAGTCCATATCCGCGGGGCGGTGCATACTCCGCAGCACCTCCGGGGAGGCGTGCTGGAGCGGCATGTCCAGATAGGGGAGCAATTGGTTATCACCGCCAAAGAGTTTGATCACCCGGTCGGTCAAGGATCCGGGGAAGGTGTAGAGCAAGCGCACCCAGGGGATATCCGGTATCTGCGGGAGCATCTCTTCTAAGAGGTCTGCCAGGCCGTCATTCCGGCCCAGATCGCGGCCATAGTCGGTGACATCCTGGGCAATCAGGTTCAGCTCCAAAATGCCTTGCTCCTGCAAGGTGCGGGCATCCCTGATGATTTCCGCGCTGCCCCGGCTTACGAGTGTCCCTTTGATTTGCGGGATGGCGCAGAAGGCGCACTGGCGCCGGCAGCCATCCGCGATTTTCAGGTAAGCGCTGCTGCCTTGCAGGGCGAAATGCCCTCGGCCCGGCATGGGCAGGATCTTGGGGGTGAGGAAGGTGTTTTGGGCGCCAGGATTGCCCTTGCCTTCCCGCAGGGCTTCAGCAAGAGGCAGGATGGCGCGCAGGTCCCTCGTGCCGATCATACCGTCCAGGCCGGGCACTTCTTCCAGCAGCTGATCCTGATAGCGCTGCGAGAGGCAGCCAGCTGCCAGCAGATACTGGCCCGCTTTTTTCCCCTCGGCCTGGGATCCAAGGGCTTCCAATGATTCTTCCCGGGCGTCATGGATGAATCCGCAGGTGTTCACGATCAGAAATTCCGCGCGTCTGGGATCGTCCAGGCTTTGATAGCCCAGGGATTCCAGCTCCTGGGCGATCAGGTTCGAATCCACCAGGTTTTTAGCACAGCCAAGGGAGGTTAAGTAATAGGAACGGGGTTTGATTGCCATGATCTAATGTTTCAGAGGGGGAATAGTGCTGGTTGCCTGGGGCGGGGGCGCGATGGGTGTGCCTTCGCGGTCCAGGACCGGCGGTAACTCCTGAATACCCTCCGCGTCGAAACGCAGCCGGCGGCTCACGCCGAATTCGGTGACGGTATTCGGGATCTCAGTATTGTTATAGACGATACGCAGGGTGGCAATATCGCCGGTGAGCAGCTCGATGGTGTCCTCAGCTGCGAAAGCCCTGGCGCTGCCCGGTACCAGCCGCCCTTCGAAGCTAAGCTCGCCATCGGTGACCACACGCACCCAAGTGTAAGCCCGCGGGAATACCACGATCTCAAAGCCGGCCTCCAGGCTGCTGGGGGTATAAAAAGGGGTCGGGATGAAACCTGCCGGTTGGGGTGTGCCCTCAGGTGTGGTTTCCTCTTCCAAGGTAGGTTCAGGCGTGGCAGTGGACATGAGCACTTCGATCACCGCAGGCAAGGCGCCTGTAGGCGTTGTGTCGATGGCGCGTTGTTCAGTGATCATGCGGGTCATGCCCCAACCCAAGAAGCCCAGGATACCCAGGACCAGCAGGCTGCCGAAAAAGAGGTCCAGGGTAAAGTAGCGTTTGAGGGTGGTGAGGACCTGGGGCAGCACCCGGGCCGAACGGCGCGGTTTGCGCGCGCCTTGGCTTTCCAGGCGGCGCTGCTGCAATGCGTCGGCATACCGGATGAGGAGCATCTCACTATCCAGGTTCAGGAAGCGGGCGTAGGTGTTCAGGAGGCCGCGGGCCTGGATGGGACTGGATAGTGCGTCCAGGTCGCCTTGTTCCAGAGCAAGAATCTGATCTTTGTTGATGTGGGTTTGCTCCACCAGGAGGTCCCAGGGAATACCCAGGTAGTTGCGCCGGGCGGCCAGCTGCCGGCCGATCTCGCTAATGATGAGCTGCGAGGGTGCTGGCGCGGATAGCTTGCTGGCAGCGGGTGTGAGTTTTTCTCTCGGGCTTTGTTTTTGAGGCTTTGTCTTTTTGGCTTTTCTGCCTGCCTTTTCTGCAAGGGGTTGGCTGGGCAAACTGCCAGGGTTGGCGGGAAGCGGTTTTGCTGCTGCGCTTTGATTACCTTTACTGCTTTCCGGCTGGTCTGGCTCCAGGGGCGCAGGAATTTCCAGCGGTGGCTGGGCTTCAGGGCTAACTTCAGCAGAAAATTCCTCCGGCTTAGGGGCTTGCTGGGCTGCTGCCGGCCCTTCTTCTTGGCTGCCTGGTTCCGCGGCCAGGTCTGCCGCGCTTACGCCAAGGTAATCTGCGTAGATTTTCAAAAACCCGCGTGCCTGGGTAGGGGACGAGAGTTCACCGTATTCCTCATCCTCCAAATCCTGGAGAATCTGCAAACGGATACGTGTGGCAGCGGCCACCTGTTCCAAGGAGATCTGGCGTTCTTCACGCAGCCGCTTAAGGGCTGCCCCGTTGAGTTCCGGCATGGCTGGGATTCTAACAAAAAACCGGCCGGGCAATCTGCGCCGGCCGGTTCAGTGGACAAAACCTAGGATTCGGCTTCTTCCTCAAGTTCCAGTTCTTCGATGACTTCCTCGACAACCTGGTCGATCTCCTCAACCACGGCCTCGAGTTCTTCCTCTGCCTCAACCATTTCCTCAACCACTGGTTTGGGTTTCACGGCTTCGCCTTCGCGGCGGACGATCACGTTCAGGGCGGGGACGAGGTCCAGGGTGAGGTGCACAGGCACTTCATGCTCACCGGTCACGCGGATGGGTTCCATCACCAGGTCGCGGCGTTCCAATTCGATGCCTTTGAGCTCTTTGACCTTGTCGGCAACCATTTGGCTGGTTACGGAGCCGTAGAGCTTGCCGGTTTCGCCGGCTTTCATCGAGAATTCAACCACCAAACCGTTCAACAGGGTGGCAACGCCTTCCAATTCCTTGTTCAGGACCGCGCGCTGTTCAGCGGCCTTTTTACCGATCGTTTCAGCCAGTTTGACTGAGCCGGCAGTGGCGGGGATGGCCAGGCCTTGGGGAATTAAAAAGTTGCGGCCATACCCATCAGCAACTTTCTTAATGTCTCCGGCACGGCCCAGTTTGTATACGTCTTTGAGTAGGAGTACTCTCATGTCAAGCCCTTTCTTCGAATGTTGTTGTTTTTGTTGCGCCTGAAGGGTACAACAAGCGCGGCTGATGAATATAACACATCCTGGCTGCTGATGCCAAGGGCTAAATCCCCTTTATTGTCAGGTTTTTAATCGGTTTGCCTAGCATGTTTTTCACGTATAAGGCAATCTATTGAGAGAAGGCTCGATCGACCAGGTGATTGCGAGAGCCGCCCTTGGCATCTTTTACCGCCAATGGGGACCCATCAGGTATACTAATTGCTTGAATCTATCAAAACGAGGTAGGTATGACCGAAGAAAACGCATTCCAGAACTGGCACGAGAAAACCTACAATCCTTCCATCCAACGCTTCCCGGAGCGCAAACCGGAATTTCAGACTTCATCCAATATCCCGCTGCCTCCGGTAGTTCCGCCTCAGGAAATCAACCCGGAACAATATGCTGAGCTGGGTTTTCCCGGGCAATTTCCCTTCATCCGCGGCGTGCAGCCCACAATGTACCGCGGCAGGCTTTGGACCATGCGCCAGTATGCCGGCTTTTCGACGGCAGAGGAATCGAATAAGCGCTACCGCTTCCTCTTGGACCAAGGCCAGACCGGCCTTTCAGTCGCCTTCGACCTGCCCACCCAGATCGGCTACGATGCTGACGACCCCATCGCCCTTGGCGAAGTGGGCAAAGTAGGCGTTTCGATCTCCTCCGTTGAGGATATGGAAACCCTGTTCCAGGAGATCCCGCTGGATAAGGTAAGCACCAGCATGACCATCAATGCCCCGGCTTCGGTGCTGCTGGCGATGTACATCGCGGTGGCCAAGAAACAGGGCGTGGAGGCGAACAAGCTGCGGGGCACGATCCAAAACGACATCCTGAAGGAATACGTAGCCCGGGGCACTTATATTTTCCCGCCCAAACCGAGCATGCGCTTGATCACGGACATCTTCAACTTTTGCCGCACCGATGTACCGCTTTGGAACACCATTTCCATCAGCGGCTATCACATCCGGGAAGCCGGCAGCAGCGCTGTTCAGGAAGTGGCCTTCACCCTGGCAAACGCCATTGCCTACATTGAAGCGGCTACCCAGGCGGGCATGAATGTGGACGAATTCGCGGACCAGCTCTCCTTCTTCTTCAACGCGCACAATAATTTCCTGGAAGAAGTAGCCAAATTCCGCGCGGCACGGCGGCTTTACGCCAAAATCATGAAAGAACGCTTTGGCGCGCAGAAACCCAACAGCATGAAGCTGCGCTTCCATACCCAAACGGCAGGCAGCACACTTACCGCCCAGCAGCCGGAAAATAACGTTGTGCGGGTAACCCTGCAGGCCCTGGCTGCCGTACTGGGCGGGACGCAATCGCTGCACACCAACAGCATGGACGAGGCGCTGTGGCTGCCCACCCAGAAGAGTGTGCAAGTAGCCTTGCGCACCCAGCAGATCATTGCCAATGAAAGCGGCGTGGCGGATACGATCGATCCGCTGGCTGGTTCTTATGCCGTGGAATACCTCACAGATCAAATCGAGGCCAAGGCCGCGGAATACATTGCCAAGATCGATGAGATGGGCGGCGCGATGCGGGCCATTGAGAACGGCTTCATGCAATCCGAGATCCAGGATAGCGCCTACCAAGCCCAGCGGCGGCTTGAAACCGAGGAAGACGTAGTGGTAGGGGTGAACCGCTTCCAGGTGGATGAGGAAATCGTGCTGGAACCGCAGAAGATCGACCCGTCCATCGAGGCCGCGCAGCGGGCTAAGCTGGCCAGGCTGCGCGAAAACCGCGATAATGCCAAGGTGGCCGAGCTTTTGGGGCGGTTGGAAACCGCGGCCCGCGGCAGCGAAAACCTGATGCCGCTGATCATTGCCTGTGTTGAAAACAAGACCACGCTCGGTGAAACCTGCAACTTGCTGCGCAAGGTGTGGGGCGAGTACCGCGCGCCAAACTTTTTATAAGAGGTGAGCATGGAAGGCATTAAGAAAATCAATCACGTTGCGATCGTTGTGCGCGATATCGAAGAATCGATCAAGGTGTGGGAAGGGGCCTTTGGCCTGAAGCTGGACCACGTTGAGGATGTTCCCTCGCAGAAGGCCAAGGTGGCCTTCTTTCCGGTGGGCGATAGCGAAGTAGAGCTGGTGATGCCCACGGACCCTGAAAGCGGAATGGGTAAATATCTGGAAAGCAAAGGCGAAGGCATGCACCACCTGTGCCTGGAAGTGGAAGATATTGAGGCCACTATGGCACAGATGAAGGAAAAGGGCGTCCGCCTGATCAATGAGGCCCCCCAGGTGCTTCCCGGCCGCAAGATGGCCTTCATTCACCCAAAATCCGCCAATGGTGTGTTGGTGGAACTGTACGAATTAACCGATTAATCTTTGAAACCGCAGGGCTTGCCTGTTGGCAGGCCCTTTTACTTTAAGTTCGAACAGGGCAGATCCCTCCGGGGATGGGGTAGATGCTTATATTTGACTTATTCCCGCAAGCCCATAGTATTTAAGCTGAGTAAAAGAACCCATTAATCATCAAAAGCTTATGGAGGAAAGTAATGCTATACACCCAATTTGAAAATGGAATAAAGATCCCACTCCTGGGGTTTGGAACCTTCCGAGCCGCGGGCGACGAATGCGAAGCCGCGGTATTGACAGCCCTCGAGACCGGTTACCGGCTAATCGACACCGCTGAGGCCTACCGCAATGAGGAATTTGTGGGCAAGGCGATCGCCAAAAGCGGCATCCCTCGCGAGGAACTCTTCATCACCACAAAAGTGAGTTTTAAGTCTTTTGAGCATGCCCGTAAAAGTGTTGAGGCCTCACTCGAAAAAATGGGTTTGGACTACCTCGACCTGGTTCTGCTGCATTGGCCCTTTGCCAATGTTTATGCCGCCTGGCGCGACCTGGAGAAACTCTACGAGGAGGGTGTGCTGCGTTCGATTGGTGTTTCCAACTTTGAACCCTACCGCCTGGTGGACATCATCGGTTACAACAAGATCAAACCAGCGATCAACCAGATCGAGACGCACCTGTATTGCCAGCGGCATGATGAACATGTATGGGAGAAAAAGTACGGTGTGACCCATCAGTCCTACTCCCCGCTTGGTCAGGCCAAGGCTAACGAAATGTTTTCGGAGCCGGATGTGGTTGCGACGGCACAAAAGTACGGCAAAACCCCCGCGCAAGTGCTGCTGCGCTTCCTGATCCAAAACGAAGTGGTGGTGATTCCAAAATCCGTGCATCCAGGCCGGATCCGGGAGAACTTCGACCTCTTTGATTTCGAACTGGATGAAAAAGACATGGCCGCGCTCAAAGCGCTGGATCGCAAATCGCCTTTTACCGGTGTCCCCACGGACCCGAACAAGGTTGAAAGCGCGATGGCCTGGTAGGTAAAACTAATTAGCAGCCCTGTTTAAGCAATGAGTTCAGGTGGGCGGCCGCATCAGAATGGTGCCGGCCGCCTGTTTATTATGGGCTTGCCTTGGATTGCGACTCTAATCATCCCAAGATCCAGGATCCACTCCTGGAATTCGAGGACCGCCTCGTTCATCCGAACCAGATGTTTAACAATAATATGGCTGGGATGTATTAAAATAGGTCAAAGTTCCGGCTCACCATCTCAATGGAACTTCCCTATAAAAGAAAAATGGAGGTAGCCATGCTGATCACCAATGCCAGCATCATCACCTGGGGCGAGGAAAACCGAATCCTGCCAAACCACGATTTGCTGATCCGTGAAGGACGCATCGCTGAGTTTGCCCCACATGGAGAACTGGCCTACAGCGGCGAGGAAATCCTGGATGCCCGCGGTCAATACCTGATGCCGGGCAATATTTGCGCGCATACCCACTTTTATGGCGCGTTCAGCCGCGGCTGGGCCTACCCGGGCGAGCCGGCCACGAACTTTATGCAGATCCTGGAGCGGCTTTGGTGGCGCCTGGATAAGGCGCTTGATGCCGAGGCCGTGCGCTACAGCGCCTTGGTTTGCCTGGTAGACGCCATCAAATACGGTACGACCACCCTCTTTGATCACCACGCTTCGCCTTCCTTCATTGAGGGCTCGCTGGACCTGATCCACGACGCGATCGTCCAGTCTGGATTGCGCGCCTCGCTGTGTTACGAGGTGACCGACCGGGATGGGCTGGATAAGGCCGATGCCGGTATCGCGGAGAACAGCCGCTTTATCGGTCGGGTCCTGGCAGGCCAGGCCGACCCCAAGGTGAAGGCGCATTTTGGCTTGCATGCCAGCCTTACAGTTAGCAAAGAAACATTGGATAAGGCCCTGGAAGCCAATGCCGGACGGGCTGGTTTTCACAGCCATGCCGCTGAGGGCATTGTGGACCAGAAAGACAGCCTGCAAAAGTATGGCAAGAGCGTGATTGAACGCTTTGCCGAAGCAGGCGTTTTAGGCGAGCGCAGCATCATGGTGCATGGCGTGCACGCCGATGCCTACCAAACGGAAATTCTGGCACGCAGCAAAACCTGGCTTACCCACCAGCCGCGCTCCAATATGAATAACGCGGTGGGGGCAGCCGACGTGCCCCGAATGCTGGAACAGGGCGTAAAGGTCTGCCTGGGCAACGATGGTTTTAGCAACGCCATGTGGGACGAATGGAAGGCCGCTTACTTCATCCAAAAGCATGTCAAAGGCGACCCCCGCGCGATGGGCGGATACGATGTGGTGAAACTGGCCATCGAAAATAACTCCGCCCTGGCTACCCAAACCTGGGAAGGATTGCCGATCGGTAAGATTGAGAAAGGTGCCGCCGCGGACCTGATTTTGGTGGACTACCACCCAATCACTCCGCTAACGGCAGGCAACCTGCCCTGGCATATCATTTTTGGCTTTAGGGACGGCATGGTCACATCGACCATCGTGGATGGCCGGGTATTGATGAAGGACCGCCAGCTGCTTACCCTGGATGAGGCAGAAATAGCTGCCAAAGCACGTGAACATACTGAAAGAACCTGGGCCAAAGTTGGCCTGGTGGAGGAATAAATGGGTAAAACGATCGCAATCATCGGCGGCACTGGCCGCGAAGGCCAGGGTTTGGCGTACCGCTGGGTCCAGGCTGGCCACCGCATCCTGATCGGTTCCCGCACGGCTGAGAAAGCTGAGGCAGCCGTTGCGTCTCTGCTTGAAAAGCTGGAGGGCAAGGGTGAGCTGCAAGGCATGACCAATGCCGAGGCAGTTAGCCAGGCTGAGATCGCGGTGCTTACGGTGCCCTTTGCCGCGCACAAGGAAACCCTGGAGGGCTTGAAGGAGGAATTGCAGGGCAAGGTGCTTATTGATGTGGTGGTGCCCCTGGTCCCGCCGAAGGTAACCCGGGTGCAAATGCCGCCGGAGGGCAGCGCCCTGGCCCAGGCCAAAGCCGTTTTGGGCGATGACGTGAAGGTTGTGGACGCTTTTCAGACCATCTCCTACGAACGCCTGCTTTCCGGCGAGGAAATCGATAGCGACGTACTTGTTTGCGGAGCGGATAAAGAAACCCGGGAACTAGTGATTGGCCTGGTTGATGATGTGGGTTTAAAAGGCTGGGATGCCGGCCCGAGCGAGAACGCCGTTGTAGTGGAAGGGCTCACTTCCATTCTGATCGGTTTAAACATCAAGTACAAGGTGCCTTCTTCCGGAATCCGTATAACAGGTGTTCATGACTAAAGCCCGCCAGCTTTGCCTCACCGCGCTTCCGGGGATCCCGCTGGTGCAGCCCGGGGACGATCTGGCAGCCTTCATCCTGAACGCGTTAGCACAAGCAGACCTAACCCTGGAAGACGGTGACGTCGTGGTGCTCGCTCAGAAAATCGTGAGCAAGGCTGAGGGGCGGTTGGTGAACCTTACTGAAGTAAAGCCGCGCCCTGAAGCCCGAGAGCTGGCTGCCTACCTGGATAAACGGTCGGAACTGGTGGAACTGATCCTCCAGGAAAGCAACGCGGTGCTGCGGACCCGCCCGGGGACGATCATCGTAGAGCATAAAAGCGGTTTTGTCTGCGCCAACGCCGGCATCGATCACAGCAACGTCAGCGGCCCCTGGGGCGACCCTGCCGATTGGGTACTGCTGCTGCCCGAGGATTCGGATGCCTCCGCCCGGCAAATCCGTGATGCGCTTAGCGGCCGGACAGGAAAGCAGGTAGGCATTCTGATCATCGACAGCCACGGCCGGGCCTGGCGCAACGGGATCGTGGG
>DHPL01000035.1:928-15978 GCA_002407905.1 Anaerolineaceae bacterium UBA5365 | reverse complement strand
ATGAACGATTACAAACTGCGCGTGACAACCATTGCCGCTGCCGATGAACTGGCTGCTGCCGCATCCTTGATGATGGGCCAGGCCAACGAAGGCACTCCCGTGGTCCTGGCGCGCGGCTTTCCGTATGCCTTGCGCGAGGGGCAGGCAAGCGAACTGGTGCGCGAGCGCTCGCGCGATTTGTTCAGGTAGGTGCATGGGCAAGGTGGTTCATAAGGTTGCGGCATTGGCAGGCGGCGTTGGGGGAGCCAAATTAGTCCTGGGCCTGGATGCCGTTCTAGGGGCAAACCTCAGCACAATCGTCAACACCGGCGATGATATGCGCTGGTTTGGGCTGCAAATTTGCCCCGATTTGGATTCGGTTTTGTATGCCCTGGCCGGGCTGACGGACCCAGCACGAGGCTGGGGCGTAGCTGATGAAAGCTGGGAAGCATTGGCTGCCCTGAAAAGGCTGAATGCGCCAACCTGGTTCCAACTGGGCGACCGGGACCTGGCCACTCACCTGGAACGCACGCGGCTGCTGGAGAGCGGTTTGACTCTTAGCCAGGCCACGGCAGAACTGGCAGGCCGATGGAGTGTTGCCAGCAAAGTGCTGCCCATGAGCGATAAGCCTTGCCCAACGAAGGTACAGACTGAGAATGGCTGGCTGAGCTTTCAGGAGTACTTTGTGCGCGAGGCCTGCCGGCCAAAAGTGCTGGGGTTGCGCTACCGCCGGGGCGCGCTGCCTGGCGCGGCAGCCATGGCTGCCTTGCAGGCGGCCGATCTGGTCGTGATCTGTCCGTCAAATCCCTGGCTGAGCATCGCTCCCATCCTGGCATTAAAGGGCGTCGAGCAGGTGTTGAAGCAAAAACCAGTGATTGCAGTTTCTCCGCTGATCGCCGGGCAGGCGGTTAAAGGACCGGCCGCCAAGATCGCCGGCGAGCTGGGTTTTGGAGCGACACAGGCGGCGATCATCCATTATTACAAGCCGTTTTTGGACGCTTTGGTCTACGACCACACCGACCCGGAGCGCATCGCCCCCAAAGTTCAAACAGGTATAATCGTACGACAGCAGCAGACGCTGATGAAGACCCGCCAGGACAAAATTGCCCTGGCAGAGGCTGTGCTGGAGCTTGGCGCAGAACTGCTGGCAAAGAAAAAATGATCACTTGGGCCGTCATTCCCGTTAAACCGTTGCACAAGGGCAAATCGCGCCTGCGAGAGACAATGCCGCGATCGGCACTGTACGCTTTCAACCGGCTGCTCTTTCTGCACAGCCTGGAGATAGCCATGGACTGCCCTGGGATCGATCGCATTCTGGTGGTCAGCCGGGACCCGAAAGTTTTGCTGCTTGCCGCGGGAATGGGCTGTGCTACCCTGCTTGAGCAGCCGCCCCGGCGTTTGAACTCAGCGGTACGCCAGGCTCAGGCTTTGATTCGGGAACAAGGCGGGGGCAGTATGCTGGTTCTGCCGGTGGACCTTACTCAAATACAGGAAAGGGACTTGAGGCTCTTTTTGGAAGAACGCGAAGAGGTACCCTTGGGCATGCTTGTGCCTGACTATGCCCAGCAAGGCACCAATGCCATCTACCTCCAGCCCGCGGATTTGATATCCCCCCAATTTGGGCAATCCTCTTTTCAGAAACACACCCAGGCTATCTTGGATGCCGGGGCGGGCTTGAAAATTGTGCTTAACCAGCGCATGATGAATGATCTGGATACACCGGCCGACCTGATGGAGAGCCGTTTTTATAAAGAAAACCTGGAATCCTTAACTTCTCACCATGAAAGGACACTGACCCATGTTTGACCGTGTTGCTATTTACTTGCAAGACTCGCACGACCTGCGTGAGGGCCTGGACATTGCCCGCTACGCCGAAGAGAAAGGTTTTGAAGCTGTTTGGCAGGCTGAAAGCCGGCTGGTGCGCGACGCGATCGTGCCGATGGCTGCCTATGCCGCTGTGACCGAAAAGATCAAGGTGGGCTCCGGCGTGATCAACAACTGGACCCGCAACATCGGCTTGCTGGCCTCCACCTTCCTTACCCTGGACGACCTGGCCCCCAACCGCGTGATCTGCGGTATCGGTGCCTGGTGGGACCCCCTGGCCAAGAATGTGGGCATCGATCGGACCAAACCGCTCAAGGCGATGGAAGAAACCATCACCGTGATGAAAAAGCTGCTCAACATGGAGCGCGTGACTTTTGAGGGCGAGTTTGTGAACGTGCATGGCATCGAGCTGGATGTGGTGCATGGCCGCCGTGAACCGCGGAATGTTCCGGTGTACATCGGGGCTACCGGCGACAAGATGATCGAAATGACCGGCCGGATCGCGGACGGCATCGTGATGAACTATTGCGTACCCGTCGAGTACAACGACTCCGCCATCGAGCAATTGATGAAGGGGCTGGAACAGAGCGGCCGCAAACTGGAAGATTTTGACCGCCCGCAGCTGGTGGTTTGCAGCGTGGATGAAGACCACGATAAGGCCATTGATACCACCCGGGAGTTGCTCACGCAGTACCTGGCCCAGCAACCGCACATTGCCAAGGCATCCGGTGTTTCTATGGACATCGTGGCCGAGATCCAGAGCATTCTGGGCTGGCCTGCCACGCACGAGCAGATTCAGGCTGCCAAGCACTTGGTGCCGGAGGACCTCATCCACCGGATCACCGCCAGCGGCACGCCGGAAGAAGCCCGGGCCAAGGTCCAGCAGTATATCGATCACGGCTGCACCTGCCCGATCCTCTACCCGGTGGGCGGGAATGCCAAACTGCTCATCGACACCTTTGCGCCAGGAGCTTAATGCGAAAATTACCCGGAAGCCGCAACTGCTTTGTATGCGGGCGGCAAAACCCCAAAAGCCTGCGCCTCGAGTTTTTCTACGATGACGAAGCGGCAATCGTGCAGGCCGATGTGGAGCTGGATGAAAGCCACGAAGGCTTTCCCGGGGTGATGCATGGCGGCGTGATCGCTGCGATGCTGGACGAGGCGGCTGGCCGGGCCTGGGGCGACGAGCCCGACCGGTTTATGGTCACCAGCGAACTCAAGATACGCTACCGTAAACCGACCCCCGTGGGCCAGAAGCTTCAGCTTAAAGCCTGGCCGAGCAAACGCAAGGGGCGGGTTTCCTGGAGCCATAGCGAACTGCGTGATCAAAGCCTGGAAATATTGGCAGAAGCCGACGCGGTTTTTGTAGACATCCCCCCTGCGCAGGTTGAAGCCATGCGTTCGGAAGCGGATGGATGGAGGGTTTACCTTGATGAAGCATGAACTCAATTATTCACGCGTGCGCAGTTTGCAGGATTTAAGCGCTCTGCAAACTGAGGACGCGTACTACCTGATCGGGGGTGACTACAACGTAGACCCGCCGGCGGGACTGAAAAATCTGGTGGACTTGCAGGACCTGGACCTGGAGACGCAGGCTGTGCCGCAGGGATGGCGCCTTGTGCCGGCCATGGTGAGCATTCAGAAGGCCTTACAGGCTCTGGAAGGCTTGCCGGCACTGGCTGAAGCAGCCAGTCTGGAAGGCGGCCGGAACCTGCGCAATAGCCTGAGCCTGGGAAACTATTTACGCCATGGGGACGCAAATGGCCCATTGCGGGTCTGCCTGGCAGCGCTGGGTGTGCAAACCGGTTTCCTGAACCAGGAAGATCCCAGTAAATGGGCAGACACACAAGCCCAATTTGCGGCCGGAAAATTACCGCTATACTTGCTTTTTCCTGAAGGCGGCGCCCTTGCTTTTGAGAGTATCGGCCGCAGCCCCAAGGATAAACCGATCCTGTGTTTGGCAGTATACCGCTCAAAAAACAATGATTTGCGCGTAGGCATTAGTCATTCTGCAGCTGGCGTGAAGGTCTTCGAGTTCGAGAATTCCTCTCAGGCGGATTACCAGGCGCTGGTGGATGCTCTTGCCGATAGCGGTGATGCCTGGGCGAGCGCTGAGTATCGCCAGGCGGTGGTTCATCCACTCCTGGAGCGGGCATTGAAAAAGCTTGCGGCAGCGGTTGAGGAGGAGAGACCATGAAACTCCAACTTGAATTGAATGACCTCAGTCAGGTCCTGGAGATCCAAGGTACAGAAAGCCTGTTGGAAGTTCTGCGTCGGGAAGGCTTGGTGGGGGTAAAGTCCGGCGGATGCAAACGCGGGGAATGCGGTGCCTGCACGGTGATCATGGATGGCAAGGCAGTCAACGCCTGCATGTTCATGGCTGTCCAGGCGCAAGGGCATCGTTTAGAGACGATTGAGGCTGAAGGCGAGCGCCCTGACCAGGGTTGGAAGCCCAGTTCCGGCTTGAGCGTGATCCAGGAAGCCTTTGTAGCCAATGGTTCCATTCAGTGCGGCTATTGCACGCCTGCCATGGTGCTGGCAGCCAAGGCTTTGCTGGACCGCGAGCCCGACCCCAGCGAAGAGCAAGTGCGGGAAGCCCTCAGCGGTGTGCTCTGCCGCTGTACCGCTTACGTCAAACCGGTCCAGGCCGTTTTGGCCGCCGCCAGGCAGCTGCGGGATGCGGAAGCGCAGGGCATTGAATTGCCGGATTACAAAGTAATTGACCTGGACGAGATTCCTGAGCTAAAAACCGTTGGCAAACCCGAGATCAAAGTGGATGCCCAAAAACTGGTGCAGGGCAAGGCCGCGTTCACGGCCGACTTGCAGCTGCCGGGCACCTTGTACGCGGCGGTGCTCAAAAGCCCGCATGCCCATGCGCGCATCCTCAGCATTGATGCCAGCGAGGCCCGGGCCTTGCCAGGCGTAGCGGCGGTGCTCACCTGGGAGGACCTGCCGCGGGTGGTTTATTCCACTGCCGGCCAGAGCGACCCCATCCCGGGACCCTTGGATATGTTCAGCCTGGACAATAAAGTGCGCTTTGTGGGCGACCGGGTGGCCTTTGTTGCCGCCGAGACCCCGCAAATTGCCAAAGCAGCGCTGAAACTGATCCAAGTTGACTACGAAGTGCTGCCCGCCATTCTGGATTTGCAGGATGCCATGAAAGCCGGTGCGGCGGTCATTCATGATGAGCCCGAGTATGTGCCTTTTGGCGATTGCGACCCCAGCCGTAACCTGGCCGCGGAAATCCGTATTGATATCGGCAATGTAGACGAGGGCTTTAAAGCTGCTGACCGCATATTTGAGCAGGAATACGTGGTGCCCAAGGTGCAGCAAACGCACATCGAACCGCACGTTGCCTTGACGTATTGGGACGAAGACGACCGCCTGGTCGTGCGCACGAGCACGCAGGTTCCCTTCCATGTGCGGCGGATGCTCGCCCCCATCCTCGGCTTGCCGGTCAAGCGCATCCGGGTGATCAAACCGCGCATTGGCGGCGGATTCGGCAATAAACAGGAAATGCTCCTGGAGGATGTTGCCGCGCATCTCACCATCGCCACCGGGAAACCGGTGCTCTACGAGATGGACCGTAAGGAAGAGTTCATTGCCTCGCGCTCAAGGCACCCCATGCGGGTCAAGATGCGCACCGGCGTCAAGCTGGACGGCACCATCACCGCCAACGAGATGATCGCGCTCAGCGATACCGGGGCCTACGGCTGCCACGCATTGACGGTTACCGGCAATACCGGGCACAAGTCCATGGCGCTCTACGTGGGGGACGGGGAGTTCCGCAAGGCCCCGAATATCCGTTTCTACGCAGACGTGGTTTACACCAACACCCCTCCGGCCGGCGCATACCGCGGCTACGGCGTGCCCCAGGGCTTCTGGCCGCTGGAACGCCACATGGAACACATTGCCCGGGAAATGGGCTGGGATGCCCTGGATTTCCGCCTGAAAAACACCCTGCGGTCGGGTGAGTATCATCCCTTCAGTACCGCATGGAACGAAGGCCGGGAGCCTGTTCCGGAAGTGATCTACACGGTTGGCCTGGCGGAGTGCGTGCGTCAGGGCCGCGCGGCGGTCGGCTGGGATGAAAAATACGGCAACCCGCAGTGGCGCGAAGTACCTGGAAAGCCGCAATTAAGCCGGGGCATCGGTGTGGCTCTGGTGATGCAGGGTACGGCCATTCCTTATTTGGATATGGGCGGGGCGAGCCTGAAGATCAACGACGATGGGTCCTTCAACCTGATGGTCGGCGCTACGGACCTGGGTACCGGTTCGGATACAGTTTTGGCCCAGATGGCAGCGGAAAAGCTGGGTGTGCCACTCGAGGATGTGCTGATTTACTCCTCGGATACGGATTTCACACCCTTTGACAAGGGCGCCTATGCCTCTTCCACCACCTATATTTCAGGCAATGCCGTCAGCCAGGCTGCCGAACGGATGGCTGAAAAGATCAAAGGCCGCGCGGCGATCCTCTTTGCGGACCAGGGGCTTGAACTCCAGCCTGAGCAGATCACCCTGCGGGATAAACAGGCCTGGGCTCCGGATGGCCGGTCCGTGAGCATGGAGGCCATCGCCCTGGATAGCCTGCATCATCGCAAGCAGGAGCAATTGATGACCGTTGCTTCCTATGTTTCTCCTTCCTCGCCGCCGCCATTCGGCGCGCAGTTCGCTGAGGTGCTGGTAGATAAGGAAACCGGCGCGGTGAAGGTGGAACGCCTGGTATTCGCCGTGGATTCGGGTGTGATCATCAACCCCAGTACCGCTTCCGGGCAAATCGAAGGCGGCATGGCCCAGGCTCTGGGTTATGGCGTAAGTGAAGAGATGGTCTATGATGAAACCGGCAAGGCCCGCGAGACCGACCTTTACGATTATCATATCTTCCGGGCTGACGAGATGCCGGCGATGGAGACGATATTCGTGCAGACCTATGAGAAATCGCACCCCTTTGGGGTGAAGGCTGTGGCCGAGATCCCGTTGGATGGCGCCGCGCCGGCGATCGGCAACGCGGTGCTGGATGCCTGCGGTGCAGAGATTTACGATAACCCTGTGACCCCGGAAAAGGTTTGGAAAGCCCTCCGGGCAAAAGGAGCATAAATGGTGGTAGAACGCGGACGGAATCCCCAGAGGCAAGATGGGGCTATTTATGTGGTGGGGCACATCAACCCGGATACGGATACGATTGCTTCGGCGGTGGGCTACGCCTGGCTGCTCAGTGAGCGCGATGGTGTTGAAGCCCTGCCTGCCCGGGCCGGCGCAGTGAACCGGCAGACCAGTTACGTACTCAAACTGCTGGAGCTTGAGCAGCCAGTGCTGCTGACCGATGCCTCCCCGCGCTTTGAATCAGTGATGCGCCGGTTGGACTCGGTTTCACCGGAAAAATCGCTGGCAGAGGCCTGGAGCATCCTCTCCCGGACGGGCGGAATCACGCCGGTGGTCAACCCGGATGGCACCCCTTATGGTATGGTGACCGGGCAAAGCCTCTTTGATTTCCTGCGGCGCATGATGGGGCCGCACCCGCGCAACCGCGATATGACCCTGGCGCAACTCCTGGACATTCCCTGCCGGGAAGCCGCCGAGACCGATATTCCGCGCTTTCCAGCAGGTACGCGGATCAAGGATGTGCTCAACCGCCTGCTGCGCCAGGAACACATGGAATATTGGGTCCTGGACGAACACAAGCGCTATTTAGGCGTGGTGCGTCAGCGGGACCTGCTTAACCCGCCGCGAATGAAGATCGTGCTGGTGGACCATAACGAACCGCAGCAGGCGATCGCCTCGATTGAGGATTCGGAACTGCTCGAGATCCTGGACCATCACCGGCTGGGGAATCAGAGCACGCATAACCCAATCAAATTCACGGTAGACATTGTGGGTTCAACCTCTACGCTGGTTTCCGAGGCGATCGAAGACACGGGTATGAGCGCGCCGCCCGCCATAGCCGGCCTTCTGCTGGCCGGGCTGGTCTCGGACACGCTCATCCTCACCTCGCCCACCACCACGCCGCGGGACCAGGAAGCAGCAGCCCGCCTGGCACGCTGGGCTTTTGTGCCGGGCACGCCGCTGGCGGGGGAGACCATCAAGAGCTACGGCGATAAGGTGGTAGGCGCCGGCACCGGCTTGATGACCCAGGAGCCCGAAGCCGTGGTTGGCCTAGACATGAAGGTTTACGAGGAATCCGGCTACAAATTTGCCGTCTCCCAAACTGAAATTGCCGATACCTACGAGATCGAGGAATACATGGACCGCCTGCGAGAGGCGCTTAAGGCTTTGCAGAAGCAGCGCGGGCTCGACTTTGCCGGCCTGATGATCACGGATGTGGTCAACCGCTCCAGCCGGCTGATCTTTGTGGATTTGCCGCCCGCGCTTGAGGAATTGCCTTACCAGCCCTTGCAGGATGGTTCCTACCTTGCGGAAGGCATGGTCTCGCGCAAGAAACAGCTTTTACCCACACTCCTGAGTTTGTTGGAGGCCAGTTGAAGATTTACGCGTTACTGAACCAGACGATCGCGGAAAACAAACCGGTTTGTCTTTGTGTTGTTGTGAAAGCCAAGGGCTCCGTCCCTCGCCGGGAGGGCACCAAAATGCTCGTTTTCAGCGATGGAAGCACTGAGGGCACTGTTGGCGGGGGCAAGGTAGAACAGGAAACCCGCGTTCTGGCACTGAAAGCGCTGATCGATGGCCAGCCGCGAGTCCTGGACTTTAAACTGGATGGCAAGCACTACTCCGCCGGCACCTGCGGCGGCGAGATGCAGGTTTATATTGAACCGCAAGGCGTGCGGCCGGTGCTGCTCATCCTTGGCGCCGGGCATGTTGGCAAGGCTTTGGCCATCGCTGCCCAGGCGCTGGACTTCAGGGTGGTGGTTTCGGATGATCGCGCGGCCTTGTGCACCCCGGAGAATATTCCGGGCAGAGTTGAGTTTTTACCGATACCGATGTCTGAAATTCCACAGCATTTGCGCATAGATGGCAAGACTTATATTGCCAATGTCTCCCGCGGTTCCGAGGTGGATGTGGAGGGGATGGGCGCCTTGCTGGACTTTGAGCCGGCTTATTTTGGCGTGATTGGCTCTTTGAAGCGCTGGAAGACCACCCGCGATTCCCTGATAGCCAAAGGGATTCCAGCCGAACGCCTGGACCGGGTAAAGTCGCCGATTGGATTTAATATCCGCGGTGAAACGCCGGAGGAGATCGCGATCAGCATTTTGGCAGAAGTCATCCAGGCTTACCGCAAAAAGGAATAGACGAATTGAAAGGTCAATTATGTGGAAGCATTACCACATCATAGAAAACACCAGTGAACTGGGCGAGCGCCTGGCAGAGGCCAAGGGGCTGACGCGCATTCTCTCCGGGGGAACGGACCTCATGGTGGAACTGCGCAACGGCAAGTGGCCGGAACTGGACACCATTTTAGATATTTCGCGCTGCGAAGGCCTCAACCGGATTTGGGAAGATGGCGATGGCAGTGTTCACATCGGCGCGCTGGTGACCCATAACGATGTGGTCAGCTCTGCTCTGCTGCATGATAAAGCCTGGCCGCTGGTGCAGGCCTGCTATCGCGTGGCAACGCCTCAGTTGCGCAACCGCGGGACGGTTATCGGCAACTTGGTCACGGCCTCCCCGGCAAACGATACGATCACGCCGTTGATGGCTCTGGATGCCAGCCTGGTACTGGTTTCAAAGAGCGGCAAACGCACCGTGAAATTGGCCGATTTTTACCTGGGCGTGCGCAAGACCGTATTAAGGCCGGATGAATTTGTGCGCGAGGTATTTTTTAATGCCCTTACCCCGGACTGGGTGGGTTCCTTTAGAAAGAGCGCCCTCAGGCGTGCCCAGGCAATCGCCACCCTGAACGCCTGTGTGGTTGCCCGGCAGGAAGATGGCAAACTTTACGATGTACGCGTGACCCTGGGTTCCGTGGCGCCGACGATCATCCATGCCACAGGCGCTGAGGCCATGCTTACGATGCGCAGGGTGGACCCCGAGGTCGCGCAGGCTGCCGGCCTGGCTGCCAGCGAAGACGCCAAGCCCATCAGCGACATCCGGGCTTCCAAGGAGTACCGCAGCTACATGGTGGCCGCGCTGGTCCACGATGCTGTACTGGACCTGGCTGACCCCGACCTGAAAAACCAGGTGCCGCTGAACCCGGTGACTCTCAATACGCATATGCCTGTAAAAGCAGCTCCCACGGCTGATTGGGATGGCGAGCATATCGAAACCGAGATCAACGGCAAACACTACAGCGTTGAAAACGCGCAGGGGCAAAACTTGCTGCAGCTCGTGCGCGAGCATGTAGGCCTTACCGGCACCAAAAACGGCTGTGAGGAAGGCGAATGCGGCGCCTGCACCCTGATCCTGGACGGCAAGGCGGTGGTTTCCTGCCTGATCCCTGCCGGCCGCGCGCATAACGCCGTCATCCGGACGATCGAAGGCATTGCCGAAGGCGACCAGCTGCACCCCGTGCAGCAAGCCTTCATCGATCACGGTGCCATCCAATGCGGCTACTGCACCCCCGGGTTCGTGATGAGCGCGGTGCAGATGCTCCAGGAACACCCGCATCCCACCCGCGAAATGATCAAAACAGGTATCTCCGGCAACCTTTGCCGCTGTACGGGCTATTACAAGATCATCGAGGCGATCGAAGACGCGGCTGAGGCCAACGGAAAGGAGGCCGCATGAGCATCGGTGAAGCGCGCAAGCGCGTAGACGCTTTGGATAAAGTGACCGGAAAAGCAAATTACCCTGGCGATATCCGGCATGATGACGAGCTCTGGCTGAAGGTTGTTTTTGCCGGCCGTCCGCATGCACGCGTTGTGTCCATCGATACCCGTGCCGCTCAAGCCATCCAGGGTGTACACCTCGTTCTGACTGCTAAAGATGTGCCGAACAACGAGTACGGCCTGGGCACACAGGACCAACCGGTGCTCTGCGGGCCGGGAAGCAATAAACTTGGCGGCGATATTGTACGCTTTGAGGGTGACCAGGTTGCGGTGATCGTGGCGGAAACCAAGGCGATCGCCGAATCAGCTGCCAAGCTGCTGGTGATCGATTTTGAAGACCTGCCGGCGGTAGACACGCTGGATAAGGCCCTCGCCCCGGATGCCTGGATTTTGCACCCTAACCGTGAGAGTAACGTTTTCCATCACAATATCGTGCGCATGGGAGACGTGAATAAAGCCTTCGAGGAATGCGCTGTTGTAGTGGAACATACCTACAACACCCCCGTGCAGGAGCATGCATACTTACAGCCCGAGGCAGGCGTTGCCTACCTGGATGAAGAAGAAAGGATCACCGTTGTGGTCGGCGGGCAGTGGACCCATGAAGACCAGGAACAGATCCAGCACGCCTTGCAGATCCCGTTGGACGAAATCCGGGTGATCTACCCGGCCATTGGCGGGGCGTTTGGCGGCCGCGAAGATATGAGTGTGCAGATCGTCCTGGCGCTGGCTGTGTTCAAGCTGCGCGAGATGAGTATTCGCCGCCCGGTCCGGACGATCTGGACCCGCGAAGAATCGATTCTTGGCCACGGCAAACGCCATCATTACCGCATGTGGGCCAAATGGGGCGCGGACCGCGAAGGCAAGATACTGGCGGCCGAATGCCGCATCTGGGCTGATAGCGGGGCCTACGTATACACCTCACCCAAGGTTTTGGGCAACGCCACCCTTTTGGCAACAGGCCCTTATGAGATTCCTAATGTAGCTACCGATGCTTACTGCGTGTACACCACCAATATTCCCGGGGCTGCCTTCAGGGGCTTCGGCGGACCGCAGGCTAACTTTATGTGTGAAGGCCAGGTAAGCCGCCTGGCGGAAAAATTGGGCATGGACCCGGTGGAACTGCGCATGCGCAACCTCTTCAAGGAGGGTTCGGTACAGTCCATGGGTTCCGCGATTCCACCGGGTGTGAGCATCCGTGAGGTTGTGGAAAACTGCGCGCAGGAAGCCGGCTGGGCTAATGGACCCATCGGCTGGGAAAAACCGGCCTTGGAGCCCCCTGGATACGGCCGCAAAGTATTTGGTTTGGGCTTTGCCTGCGGCTATAAGAATATTGGCTTCTCCTACGGGGCGCCGGAAAATTGCGGCGCTACGATCATCCTGGATGGTGAGGGCGACGAAATCCGCAAGGCCCGGCTTTTTCATGCTGGCGCGGAAGTTGGCCAGGGCGCGCATACCGTGTTTGGCCAATTTGCCGCCACAGCCCTGGGCATTCCCTTTGAAAAAGTGGAACTGCACCTCAGCGATACCGCCTCTTCCCTGAATGCCGGTTCTGTTTCGGCCTCACGCATGACCTTTATGGCCGGCAATTCCATCATTGGAGCGGCAAAGGAAGCCCTGGCCAAGTGGGAAGCCGGTGAGCGGCCGGCGATCGGCGCTTACGTTTACCGGCCGGCGCCAACCTGCAAAATGGACCCGGTTGACGGGCATTGCTACCCCAATTTTGCCTATGGTTACGTGGCGGAAGCGGTTTTGGCAGAGGTGGACCTGAGCACCGGGGAGATCCACCTGCGGGAAGTGATCTGCACCGATGATGTTGGCAAGGCCATCAACCCGCAGCTGGTGGAAGGCCAGATAGAGGGGGCTGTGGTCCAAGCCGCCGGGTACGCGCTTCTGGAGGACTGGAAGCAGAACGCTGAGGGCAAGGCGCTGACCCACGAGCTTTCAACTTACCTGATCCCCACCGTAATGGATATCCCGGATGTGACCCGGTCTGTAATTCTGGAATACCCGGACCCCCGCGGGCCTTACGGAGCGCGCGGAATGGGAGAAATGCCCTATCTGCCGTTGGCATCTGCGGTGGTGGATGCGGTAGCCCAGGCGACAGGCGTGCGCTTTGCCGAATTCCCACTGACTGCCGAACGGGTTTTGCGGGCTTTGGGCAAGATTGGCTGATTTTGCCGGGATGTCTGGGAAAATCAGCGCGATCATCCTCGCTGCCGGCGGCTCGCGGCGCTTTGGGCAGCCCAAACAACTGCTGCCCTGGGGAAACCAGACCACGCTGCAGGCGGTCATTCTGGCTGCAAAGATTGCAGGTTTTCAGGAACCCATTGTTGTTCTAGGCGCTGAAGCGGCAGCAGTCAGAAAAAGCCTGGAAGGCTTAAGCGTTCGTATCGTTGAAAACCCCGAATGGCAAAGCGGCCAGGCGGGATCACTCAAACTTGGTTTGGCAGCAGTTCCGCCAGATAACGCGGGAGCGCTCTTTTTACTCACCGACCAACCGCAAATCTCACCCTTGCTCATCCATACTGTAGCGGCCTATGGGCTCAGGACCGGAAGGGTTATCCAGCCGATCATCGCGGACCGGCGCGCGCACCCCGTGTATTTCCCGAGGGCAGCCTTCGTGGACCTGATGACGATCAGCGGGGATCAAGGCGGGAGGGCGATCATGCACCTCCATCCGGCACAGCAATTGCAATGGTTGGATGAAAGAATGGCGCTGGATATCGATACGCCAGCGGATTACGCCAGGCTCTGCCATTTGTATGGCAAAATTGCCTGAGTTTAAAAACTGTATAATCAGACCGACCTGGAAACGTAGCGCCTGGCTTGCACGAGCAAGTGACGAGGGCGGGGGTTCCTTTCCGCGAGGAAAGGTTAACCAGTTCCACTGGGAAAATCGAAAGATCGGCGGATGCCCCCCGGACTTCAAAAAGTCCGATTTCCTGGGTCTGACAAAACTAAATAATGCCAAAGCGGGTTCTTCCCGCGGCGTGCCAGATACTGGAAGGAGTGTCTATGTGTGGAATCGTAGCCTATATCGGTGAGCGTGATGCCACGCCTATCGTCCTGAATGGCTTGAAAAAGCTTGAATACCGTGGGTATGACTCGGCAGGCATTGCCGTGCTGGATGACGGTGAGATCAAGGTCCGGCGGGATGCCGGCAAGATCAGCCGCCTGGAAACCCTGGTCCAAACCGACCCGATCCACGGACATTTGGGGATCGGGCATACCCGCTGGGCCACTCACGGCGCGCCTAGCCAGCAGAATGCTCATCCGCATCTTGGCTCCACGGGACGCGTAGTGGTGGTGCATAACGGAATCGTTGAAAACTATCTCGCGCTAAGGGAGGAACTGAGCGCCGAAGGCGTGGTCTTCAAATCAGAGACCGATACCGAAACCATCGTGCACCTGGTGGAAAAGTTCTATGAAGTGGAAGGTGATCTGACCAAGGCCGTGCAGCAAACTCTGCGGCAGCTGCGCGGAGCCCATGGCATTGTTGTGATGAGCGCGGATGAACCGGATAAGATCATCGCCGCTCGGTTGGGCAATGCCGGCGGTGTGGCGATCGGCCTGGGAGATGGCGAGATGTTCATCGCCAGCGACCTTCCGGCCATCGTGGAGCATACCCGTCAGATCGTGTTTTTGGAATCCGGGCAGATGGCGGTGCTCACCCGGGAGAACGTAATTGTTACGGACCTGAAGGGCAAAAAAGTGCAGGTTCAGGCCCAAACCATTCCCTGGGATCCGATCTCAGCGGAAAAGGGGAACTACCGGCATTTCATGCAGAAAGAGATCCACGAACAGGTGCGCGCCTTGAGCGACACTATGACCGGCCGGGTGGATTTTGACCGCTACAGCATTACGCTGAACGATTTGAACCTCAGCGCCGAGCAAGCCAAAAAGATCAAGAAGATTTTCATTACTGCCTGCGGCACCGCGGCATACGCCGGCATGGTGGCCAAAATCATCCTGGAGCACCTCACGCGCATCCCCACCGAGGTGATGATCGCCAGCGAGTTTCGCTACGCGGACCCCATCGTGGATGAAGATACCGTGGTGATGGCCATCACCCAAAGCGGCGAGACGGCCGACACGCTGGCGGCAATGGAAGAGGGCCGGAAGAAGGGGGCCATCCTCTGGTCCGTTGTAAATGCCATCGGTTCCCAGGCGATGCGCCTGGCCGATGGTTATATCTCCATGCAGACCGGGCCGGAAATTGGCGTTGCGTCAACCAAGGCTTTCACCGCGCCCATTGTGGATGCCTACATGCTGGCGATCTACCTGGCGGACTTGCGCGGAACCCTGCCTGCCAAGCTGCGCCGTGAATTGGTGCGGGACATGCTTACCGTACCCAGCCTGGTGGGAAAGGTTTTGGAGCGCGAGGCGGATTATGAAAAGGTTGCCGAAGCCTTTAAGGACATCAAGGGTACTTTGTATATCGGCCGGGGAATCAGCATGCCGATCGCCTATGAGGGCTCGCATAAGCTGAAGGAAATCTCCTACATCCATGCCGAAGGCTATCCGGCT
>DHPL01000035.1:535-702 GCA_002407905.1 Anaerolineaceae bacterium UBA5365 | reverse complement strand
GCCCGCGCCCGCAATAGCAAGGTGATCGCCGTTGCGACTGACGGGGATGAGCGAATCGCGGAACTGGCGAACGCGATCTTATGGGTGCCTCCCGTGCCCTGGCTCCTGAGCCCGGTAATTACTGTGGTGCCTTTGCAGATTCTGGCATATCACATTGCCGCCAAGCT
>DHPL01000035.1:0-340 GCA_002407905.1 Anaerolineaceae bacterium UBA5365 | reverse complement strand
ACCGATTATCAGCCCGGCAGATGATTTTCTGAACTGCCGGGTTTTTGTGATTCTGCAGCGGCGGTCTGTTTGCGTGGCTTGTGGCTTCGTTCAGTGTATTTAGCAATGGTTTGCCTGAATAAGCCAAAGAATGTACTCAATCTAAAAGCTTTTACAAATATCTTGAAAATATAAGACTAAAAACATATCTTTTATATGTTAGATCGTACGCTCAGTACCTGCTGTCATTGCATTTGTTCATCGCCTGATTGTCCTTATCGCCCATCCTAACTTTATATGGAGGTTTGATGAGAAAACCACGCTCCGTTTTCTCTGCTTTCTTGGGGTTAATCCTCATGCT
>DHPL01000036.1:110043-131594 GCA_002407905.1 Anaerolineaceae bacterium UBA5365 | reverse complement strand
ATGACTTTCGGCGATGTTGAAGCAGATATCGGGGTCAAACTCCCTGACGGTATCGATGATGCTTTCATCGGCTTCCAGAAATTCGGCTTCATGCCCCTTGGACCGAATGGCCTCGCAGAGCGCCATCACGGTCGATTCGGAATCCAGGTCATCCCACTGGTCTTTGCTCATGCCCTCAAAATGGGGCGCGTTTTGTTTTAGGTTCGCAAGCACTGCGACCCGGAATTTTTTCATTTTTCCTCGGTACTCTAATATTTCAAACCAGAGCGATTATAGTCTTATTGGACCTGAAAAATTTCTTAAATCGAGCTTAATCCAGGCTGATCATCTTGGCATCTTCGGCGGCGGCTTGGGCCACACCGCGCTCGATGTTCACCTTGCGCAAAAGGACGATACCCGCCAGGAAAAAGACCACCAGCGAGATGATCGCCAGGCGGCTGTTATCCGTAAAGTAATTCACCGCCGCAAAGAGCAATGGCCCAACCACCGTGTTGAACTTTTCCGATACGCTGTAAAAGCCATAGAACTCCGCGGTTTTGCTTTTGGGCATCAGTTGGCCCACCAGCGAGCGGCTGAGCGCCTGGCTGCCGCCTTGCACGGTGGCTACCCCAAAGCCCAGGAGCAGGAAGTGCCACTCCTTGGTCATGAAATAGCCGATGATGGCGATGATGGTGTAGATTACCAGGCTAAGCGTAATGGCGTTTTTGATGCCCATTTTTTGGCTGAGTTTGCCAAAGAGGATGGCGAATGGGGCAGCCACAAATTGCACCAGGAGAAGCGTGCCGATCAGGATCAGGGTTCCGAAACCCAGGTCCGTACCGAAAGCCACAGCCATCGTGATAATGGTACCGATGCCATTGGCGTAAACAAAGAAGGCCAGGATGAAGAGGAAAAGGTCCTTGAACTGGCGGATATTGCCAAGGGCTTTCGCGAAGCGCGAAAAACCAACGGTGAGCACGCTTTGGCCGATCTCATGCTCCTCGGCTTTGCGCGGAGGTTCCTTCACCAGCCTGAAAATCGGGATGGAGAAAACCGCCCACCAAATCGCGACTGAGGCCATGGAAAGGCGCATCATCAGCTGCGTAGCCTCATCCTCAGGCATATGCGGTACGAGTTTTGGCCCAAAAAAGATCATCAGCACATTGATCAGCAGCAAAACGCCGCCGCCCACATAACCCATGGCATAGCCGCGGGAGGAAACCTGGTCGATCTCTTCCTCCTTGGCTACATGCGGCAGGAGCGCGTCGTAAAAAACCAGGGAACCGGCAAAGCCAATCGTGGCCAAAATGTACAGAATGCAGCAAAGCAGCCATTGGTCCGGGGATTGGATAAAGAAGAATAAGGCCGTTGAGATGATGCCCAACGCGGCAAGCACGCCCATAAAACGCTTCTTGGAGCCTTTAAAATCCGCGATAGCGCCCAGCACCGGGCTGATCAGGGCAATGATCAGGCTGCCGATGGCCACCGTAAGGCCCCATAGGGTCAGCGAGTTCTCAGTGGCAATGTAGGTGGCAAAATAGTTGGGCAGGATGGCGCCCATGATCGTGGTGGCAAAGGCCGAGTTCGCCCAGTCGTACATCGTCCAGGCGCGCACGCTGCGGGCATAGGCTTTTGGGTTTGTTTCCATGCTCCCTCCGGGATGATCAATGGATGATAACGTGCCTATTATAGTAGGGATAGCTTAAGAATATGCAAAGCAGTAATTAAGCTTTCTGCTCCTTTTCAAAGGGATTGGCCAAACCTTCCCATCCAAAACGGCTTTGGCCCTGCCCGCCCAGTTCCGCCTCAATGTCTGCCAACATCTCCAGCAGCCCTTCCAGCTCAGTTACCTTCATCAGTTGTACGATTTTTTCGTATGGCAGGCCGCAGGGGGCCAGGTATGCCTTGATGAACTTGCGAAATGCCACCAATCCCTTTTCGCCGGGATAAAAGGCATGCATGGCCCGCACCTGATAACGGGCCAGCGCGAAGACCTCCGCGATGGGTACTTCATCCCGATCCAACCCCGCGAAGATCCAGGGGTTGGCCATCGCCGCCCGGCCGATCATGATACCGTCACAGCCGGTCTCCTCAAAGAGGCGCCGGGCATCTGCCAGATTGTTGACGTCCCCATTGCCGATCACCGGAACAGGCAGGGCCTGCTTGAGCTCCCGAATGGGCTCCCAACGGGCTTTGCCCCCGTATTTCATCTTGTTGGTCCGCCCGTGCAGGGCTACCAGCCTGGCGCCTTCGGCAACAACAGCCTCGGCCACCGCGCGGTAGTTCAGGTCCGTCTCATCCCAACCCAGGCGCATTTTTCCGGTGAGCGGTACGGGCACAGCCTGGCCAAGCCGGCGGAAACTATCCCGAATGAGATCCAGATTGCGCATCATGCAGGCGCCGGCCCCCCGGCTGGTCACTCTCGGCGCGCAGCAGCCCATGTTGATGTCAAAGAAATCCGGCTTGAAGAGTTCGTAAAGCCGGGCGCCTACTTCAGCCATGCGGCCGGCATCGTTATCCAGAAGTTGAAAGCCAAACGGCCTCTCCGTTTCCTGAAATGCCAGCCGGGCGATTTGGTAATGGCGTAGTTTTGAAAAGTCATGTGTATTGATGAATTCCGAGACGGTATACGCCGAGCCCAAGCGGCGGGTGATGCAGCGGAATGGCGCGTCGGAAATACCATCCATCGGCGCCAGGAGGATTCGCCCGTAGATGGGAATATCAGCGATGGAAAAAGCAGCTTCAGTCAAGGTCTTCCAGTCGGAAAAGCAGGCTGAGGATCTTATGCGCGCCGAGCTTGAGCTTAAGGCTGCCATCGGCTTCCGGCCTCAGTTCTTCCGCCAGGCTTTCATCCAAAAACACGCTGAAAACCTTGCTGTATAGGCCGTTATAGCGCAGGGAGAGTTCTATCTCGCTGCCTTCCTGGTTGTAGCCCCGCACGATCGCTCCGCTGCCATCCTCGGCTTCCTTGACTGTGGAGAGCAGGAAAGCCGGGTGGTCGGCCTCGACCAAACTCGCGCTCGGGGCCAGGCTGCCGGAATTCAGGCCGCTTAGTTTGGCTTCAAGCGGCATTTGGAAGCCGCGGGCCAATACCACCGCGGCTCGCCAATCCCCCAAATGCGGGATGAGGCGGTAACTGAATTCGTGCAGGCCTTGCTCCTGCGCGCCGGGTGTTTCAAGGGGCGGGCCGGCATGGCCCTTGCGGTTCCAGAGGTCATCTCGGGAGAGCCAGCCCACGCAGCGCAGCAAAGTGAGCGCCAGAACTGCCTTGCCTTGATCATCGCGCAGGGCGGCGACCTCCGGCAGGCCCTGATTGGCCAGCATCAAACCGCGCTGCCCATCACTCAGGTCCGCGAAGTCACGCTGGGGCACTTCCGGCCGGGGCAGCTCGGACCAATTCGCGTCGGCGGCAGGCGGGTCGATATCGCGCTCGAGCACATCAAAGTGCCCGTCATAGCGCGCCTTTTCCAGCTTCAATCCACTCGGGAAGCGCACTTCCAGGCGGTGGTCCATGGCGTTGTTCTCAAAGCGGGCTACAAAATCGATCGCGGGGATCGCCTTGCTCATGGTCACCACCAACTCCAGCGGGCATTCCACGGTTTCTTCCTGGCGGCTATCCCGTGCTTCAGTCAGGCTGAGGGGCAGGTCCATGACGCAATGCATCACCAGACTGCTCTCCACCGGCGAGTCAAAACTTTCCACGTAGAGCAATTCCGGCAGAATAGCCCGGTCATTCTCGGGCGGGGTGAAGTTGTACTCGTCGCCGCGGTCGCCCACATCTATAAACTGATTAAGGCCCAGGTAGCGCTCGCCGTTACGCTTATCCAGCAGATTTAAGCTGCCGTCTTCGTCCGCAAGCTCCAATTTAAACCATTGGTTTTCAATACTGCTGGACACAAGTTCGGTTTCATTGGCTTCAAGCCTGGCCGCTTGGGTCACCAGATAATAGGTTTTGTAGCCCAGGGCAGGAACGTTAAGAGCATTAAAGCGCAGCTCGGCTTTGGCCACGCTGAACACTTTGGCGCGCAGCAGGTCGCTGGGCTTGAGCCTGGAAGAAAGCTCCATGATCTGGAACATAGCAGCGCCTAAAGCCTCTTCGTCGGGCTTGATGATGCTGGAGAACTGGGCCTCCACAGTGGGCATACCATCTTCCTCGGTAACGTAAGCAGCAACCATCTGCTGGGAATCGCGGCCTTCGCTGGCAGCGCTGGCAAGCAGTTCGCCCAGGTCTGCGAAGGGGAAGGTGTTGCTTTCCTTAAATTGGCGACGCGCCTCACCCCAAACGCTGGGAACTACATTCCCCTCGGCATCCACCAGTTTCACAATCTGCTTCGCGGGCAGTTCCACCTCAATGGTGAGGGCATCGCTCTGGGCCACCGGCGCGGCATTGAATACCGTAATAGCGGCGTAGGCTCCGGCTGGCGCGGCAGCATGGTGATCGATGGCTTCTACCATCGAATCAAGGGATTGGCGGGTGATCTCCTCACCGATTTGGTCCACCTGGTCAAAGCGGGAGACCATGTCGTTATGGGTTTCATCGATCGAACAGCCGCAAATTGAGTCGTGCGGATGGTTGGCGATCAATAGTTTCCAGGCTTGGTGGATGATCGCGCCGGGGTCGGCCAGGCGCTCGCTTTTTTGATGGACCTCAATTGGGCTGAAAGCCTGCTTGCCGCGGGCCGTGAGTTCCGCCCAGGTGGAAAAGGGCTCTGCCCAGCGTTCAAGCAGGTTCTGGCTGTACCAATTGCGCTGCTTGATCCACATCCTGGCGGAGAGTACCGCTGGCAGCATGTGCGCCTTTTGGGGGTCGCGCAGTTCGCCGCGCATGGTCTTAAGTTCGTTCTCAAGCCCAGCCGCTTCCGCGCTGACGGCCGCCAGATAAGCCGGCAATGTGGAGTGGATGGCATGCCGGTCGGTGCCGCGCTTTTGGTTGTAATACGCGATGGCTTTGGGTGTTGCCGGGCGGGGTTCGAGATGGTCCGTCCCGCGCATCAGCAGGTATTGATTGGTGGGGTTGTAGGGGGCCAGGCGTTCCACTGCCTGGTCCAGCTTGCGCACGGATTCATCCAGATCTGGCTTGGGCCAATCGGCAATATCGCCGTACCCATAATACAAATGCGCCAGGAGCACGGTGCTGCCATCCGGCGCCTGCCAGTTGAGCACCAGGGGAGACCCGGCCGGCACGCCACGCCAGAGGCAGGCGGTATCCATGCGGAAGCCATTCAGGATCTGCGGCATCTGGGATATATGCCCGAACGGGTCCGGGATATAACCAACCATCATCCGCGAATCGAAGAGCGCGCAAATCTCCTTGCCGATCAGCAAATTGCGGATCGTGGCTTCCGGGGAGACCAGGTATTCATCCGGCAGGATGTACCAGGGCCCGATGAGAATGCGCTTATCGTGGATGTACTTCTGCAGCAGGGGCAGTTTTTCCATGCGCATCTGCAGGTAGTCTTCCAAAACGATAGTTTGCCCGTCCAGCATGAAATACAGGTAATCCGGGTCGTTATCCAGGATGGTGAGCAGGTTATCCACCAAATGCACCAGTTTCAGCCGGAACTGCTGAAAACTGCGGTACCACTCGCGGTCCCAATGGGTATGAGAGATGATGTGCAGGGTAGAGGGTTGTTGTTCAGCCGGCATGAGCGCTCCTTTGATCTGGAAGTTCAGCGGCTATTATCCCATACTTGGTTTTATTAGGCCGCCTTTGGGCTCTCCTGCAGGGTTTGGATGGCCCAGGTGAGCGCTTCGGCAACCACGCTATCCATCTCCTCGACAAGCTGTTCCTGCAACACCGGCAGCAGCCAGGTTTGCCGGCTGTTGCCCAGGCAGATCGCTGCGTTGCGCCGCAATCCTTTCAGTTTCGCCCTGGCTACAGGCGTGCGGCCAAAGCGGTTCTTGAATGCAAGTTCGTCCATTGCCAAAATTTCAAGGAGGTCCTGATCCGGGTTCAAAACGGGCTTGAACTGGTCGGCGCCGGGCAGGGTTTTAGGCGTATCCGGGCAGATGGCCTGGCAGGTATCGCAGCCAAAAAGGCGGTTACCCATCAAGGCCCGGAACTCTGCAGGGATAGGGCCGCGGTGTTCGATGCTGAGATAGCTGAGGCAGCGGTTGGCATCGATGCTGCGCTCGGAGAGTATGGCCTTTGTGGGGCAGGCCATGTGGCAGCGCAAACAGGCGGCGCAGTGATTCTCTTCAACTGGGCCGTCCGGTTCCAGCGGCAGGTCGGTGAGCAGCTCGCCCAGTAATATCCAGGAGCCGTAAACCGGGTGCGCCAGCAGGCTGTTACGCCCGATCCAGCCCAGGCCGGCAGCTTGCGCGTAGTCTTTCTCCAGGATCGCGCTGGTGTCCACACAAGTCTTGGACACAGTCCCCGGAGCAGCCTCCTGCAGCCAGTCTGCCAGCTGGCCCAGTTTCTCCCCAAGCACATCATGGTAATCCGGGTAGGTGGCGTAGGCCGCTATTCGTCCAACCGGGCGCTCCGCCTCCCGTGGGGTGGCAGGGTTTGGGGCAAAAGCCCAGGCCAGGCAGATCACGGAACGGCAGCCGGGGAGGAGCTCCTGCGGGCTTTGCCTGCCCATGATCGCGCGGGGGCTGGCCAGGTAGTCCATGCCGGCATGTCGGCCGGCTTCCAGCCAGCCAAGGTAATGCGGGTAATGCGGGGCAGGCTCTGCCGCGGCAATTCGGCAATCCGCAAAGCCGAGCGCGATTGCCTCGGCTTTGAGATTTGCTTTGAGGTCCATATTGAGGTTACTAATTGGTTACGTACTCAAAGTAAAACACCCCAATGGTCGTGCCAACAGCGTTATAAATGCGCCAGTCACTGCGGTGTTTACCCGCCTCGGCAGGGGCGGTAAATTTGAGTTTGAATTCGGCCATGGCCTGTGGGGGAACTGGGTAGCCCACTTTTACCGGAGCGCTGATCCCAAATGTGGCGCCTGAGACGTAGGCAATGCCGTAATCGCCGGTCCAGGTGGTATTGCCAGTGTTCATGATTTTCACCGTCACGTCAAAGGTGCCCGTTACCGTGGCACCGTCCGCGGGCGCGCTGGAAGCCCAGTCGCCTCTTTCCAGGCCGCCGGGAACCACCGGAGCCGTAGGGCTGGTAGCCGCGGAGCTGGTGGGGGCCTGGGTTGGCGCGGGGGTGTCCGTTGGCAGCATTATGGGTGTGTTCGTGGGCATGGGCGTAGGCGTATCGCTGGGCCGGGCAACGGCGGTGCGGGTAAGGTTCACCGCAACTGTTTCAGCAATCGCCTGTTGGATCTTTTCCGGCGAGGGGGTGGGCGTGCCGGGGTTGCAGGCAGCCAGCAGGACCAAAATCAGGCTGGATACCAGAAGAAAGCAACGTTTATGATTCATCATCTTCTCACATCACCATTTCCCGGCCAGGTTTCGCGGCCGGCAAGCTTCATGTCTTGTAATTATAGTGCATCTCCAAACAGGGCAATTTGCGGGGAAAAAAATAAAAAGCCCCTTCTGGTTATGGAAGGGGCTTGCGGCAAACGATTAACCGGCAGGCGAGAAGAGCGCTTTGAAGAACGTTTTGATGCCCACCTTCTGGCCTGTCAGCAAATACTGGGCATGGAATAGGCGGGTCACGCCTTTCAGCACGAACCAGGCGGTTCCGGCTAACAAAACCATGCTCAGCAAAATCTGCCAGAACGGGACCGCGCTGATGGAAATTCGCACCGGCATGGCTACTGGCGAAGTAAGCGGGATCAGCGAAAGGGCCATTGCCACCGGGCCTCGCGGCGCTTCCACCAGCTGCGAAACCGCCAGCATGGTCACCATCAGCGGCACGGTGATGAAAAAGGTGGATTGACCAGCCTCGCGCAAATTTGGCGCGATGGCGCCCAAGCCGGCCATCAGGCTGCCGTAAAGCGCAAAACCCAGCAGAAAGAAGGGCAATCCCCAGGCCACGGCTGCCCAGGGAATCTGCATGCCAGCCGGAATGTTCAGGGTGCCCCCGCCCAGGCGCAGGATCAGCACCGCGGCAACGGACCAAACGGCCATCTGCAGCAAGGCCGCCCCGCCCAAACCGATCACCTTGCCCGCGAAAATGTCCGCGGGGCTGGTGGAAGAGAGCAACACCTCCATGACCCGGTTTTCCTTTTCCTTGGTGATTGCCTGGAGCATCATCGTGGATGAAGTGACGATCATCATGTAGAAGAAAATTGTGACGCCATAGGGGATGAAAAACGAGGCTATGTTCTCCGCGTCGCGCCGGTCGGCGGTTTCCGGGTTGATTGGCTGATATTCGTAGCTTACTGGCACTTTGTAACTTTGGAAGAGCGCTTGGTCGGCTCCCAGAAGGTTGTACTGGATCAGAGCGTCCAGCTGATTGGCCTGCCCCATTCCGCCGAAGAGGCTGACGCTGGGCTTCACCATGCGCAGGTCTCCTGTGTTGAGGTAGTCCGGCAAAATCAGGTAATAGCCCTGCAATTTTCCAGCTTCAACCTGGGCGCGGGCATTGCTTTCGTCCGCGATCTGAACCAGGGCGCCCCCAGTCAGCCATTCGGGGAATTCCTTGATCAAACCGCTTTGGTCCACAACGCCCATCGGCAAACCCTGCTCGTTTGCGCCGGTGATCAATCCCTCCAGGTCCGGGCCATTTCCGTTGCGGTTCAAGAGGGATACGCCGCCCATCAGCAAGGCGGGCAGCAAGGGCACCAGAATCAAGGCCAACAGAAAGGAACGCCGGGTTACTGTAGTGATGAATTCGTGTTTGGCAATCTTCATCAGCTTAGCCATGTTGCGCCTCCTTCCGGAAGAGGTCCCGGAGGTTCATGCGTTTGCTGTACTGTAACATTCCGGCTTTAAAGGCTTTGCCCGCCAGCCAGACGGAGAAGACGGCAAACAATGTTTGCAGGCCAAAGATAAGTGCCATTTCCCCCGCGGAGAGGTTAGTAAAAGCCATCCGCAGCGCTGTTGCCACCGGAGAGGTAAGCGGAAAATAGCTCAATCCCTTGGCGATGACTCCATTTGGGTTGAACATAAACAAGGCCATGAAGTAAAAGGGGATGATGATGGGCATGATGATGATGCCGGAAAACTGCTGCGATTCCTGGCTATCGGTCACCGTGGCACCCAGCGTTGCCATCAGGGCCGAAACAAAAACAAAGGAGGGCAGCATGATCAAAACGCTTTTGGCCAGCATGCCCCAGGAGAGGTCCAGGTTTTGCAGGAAGGCAAAGCGGTCTTTGAAGATCATCATGGCGGCGCCGATGAGCACGATCCAGAAGAGCATCTGGGTCAGCCCAACCCCCATATTGCCCAGAATCTTGCCGGTCATCAACTGGTTGGGAGAAACCGAGGTGATCATCACCTCCATCGTCCGGTTTTCTTTCTCCTCCACCACGGCTTGCAGGAGATAGCTGCCGCTCATCAGAATGATGAAGACGAAAATGACTGCCACCACCAGCGGGACCACAAAGCTGGCCACCTCGCTATCGTCGATGGTGCGGCTGCCATCCATGGATATCATTTCCATCTTGCTGCCTTCGTCCAGACGGGCAATGTTCTCCGCTTGCACCGTAGCCAGCAAATTCTGCCGAATGAAACCATCAATTTTCTTGCGCGCGTCAACCGGCAGAGGTTTATCGGAATAATAAGTCAGCTGATGGTCAGTCCTGAAGGCCTCATCCAGGAGAAAATAACCCTGGGCTTTGCCTTCCGCCACTGCCTGGCGCGCTGCTGACTCATCCGGGTAGGAAACCAGAGGTACGTCAAAAACAAAAAGCCCCTTGCGTTCGTCGTTTTTGGGGGCCACGGTCAGCACCTTGCCCTGGTCAACAAACCCGATCGGGTTTTTGTCGATGGCAGAGACCGAGAGGATCGTGGAAAGCCCCATGATCAGCACAATTCCCAGAGGAAATGCCAGTAAGGCAATCCAGAACCGCCGCCGCAGCACGTGCCTTTTGTATTCGTGCAAGGCAACTTTGAGGGCTTTATTCATCGTGGACCTCGCCCTTGACCACGCGGATGAAGATCTCGTCCAGGCTGGGCACGGCTTTCTCAAAGCTGTTAATCTTGCTGCCATTGGCCATTAATTGGGCCAAAATATCCTGGCTTTCCACACCTTCCTCGGGGATCAGCCGGGTCACGGTACCCTCATCGCGGATCTCTCGGATGCCATTCAAATTCTGGGGCAGTTCGCCATCCAGGTTGACCAGCACTTCATTGGTAACGTAGCGGTTGCGGATTTCATTCACGCCTCCGTAGAGCATCACTTCACCCTTATTGATCAGCACCATGCGGTCGCAAAGCTGTTCCACCTGGTTCATCTGGTGTGTGGACATCACCACCGTTTTGTTCTTCGCGCGCTGCGCCATCAAAATGTCCTTAACCAGCTGGGTGTTCACCGGGTCCAGGGCCGCGAAGGGCTCATCGATGATGATCACGTCCGGTTCGTGGATGAGGGTGGCAATCAGCTGGGCCTTCTGCTGCATACCCTTGGAAAGCTCCTTTACCTTCTTCTTGCGATGCACAGTGAGGTCAAATTCCTCCAGCAGACCTGGCAGGCGTTCGGCGATGGCGGCTTTATCCAGGCCTTTCAGTTCTGCCAGGTACTCCAGGCAGGTTTCCACGGGGATGTCCTGATAAAGCCCGCGTTCTTCCGGCAAGTAACCGATGCGGTTTTTCTTTTCTTCGGTCATCGGGCCGTCCAGAATCGCGATCTCGCCGCTATCCGGCTTGTAAATATCCAGGATCATGCGAATGGTTGTGGTTTTGCCGGAGCCATTTGGGCCCAACAGACCAAAAATCTCGCCCGGACGCACCTCAAAACTGACGTCCTGAACGGCTTTGGTGGCGCCAAATGTCTTCTTTAGATGTTCAACGGTGATGGATGGCATCATTTCTCCTGACTCTTCTTCTTGTACTAACTCCATCTTATCAAAGCAAAAGCAGGGGTTTAGCGGTTTTAATGATTGCTTAAGGGTATTATGACGAGACATTTACAGCCGATTGGCCAATTAAAAAGAACCGGCAAATTTTGCCGGTTCTTCGCTTGCCAGGTTTTTTTACGCTGCCTCAGCCTCCATTGTGCGTTGCGCGGAACCCGCCATTAGCAGACCGATCTCCTCGCGGCTTGCCTCGGCTGCGTTCAGGGTGCTCACGATTTGCCCCCGATACATCACCGCGATGCGGTCCGAGAGGGAGAGGATCTCATCCAGCTCGGAAGAGATGAGCAATACCGCCGCGCCTTCATCGCGCAGCCTAACCAGGGTGCGGTGGATGTATTCAATTGAGCCTACATCCAGGCCACGGGTGGGCTGGTTGGCGATCACCACTTTCACGTCGCGGCTCAATTCCCGGCCCACAATCACCTTCTGCTGGTTGCCCCCGCTCAGGTCCCCGGCTGGGGTGAGCGCAGAAGAAGTACGGACGTCAAAGCGCTGGATTAATTCCACAGCGTTTTCGTAGATCGCCTGGCGGTCGCGCACGCCGCGGTGGGCAAAGGGGGGCTGGTTGTAGGTACACAGGACAAAGTTATCCGTCAGGGGGTCCTGCAGGATGAGGCCATGCTTATGCCGGTCCTCCGGGATGTGCGCCATGCCGTGCTGCACCTGCTTGCGCGGATTGGTTTGCGGCATCACCTCGCCGGCAATCCGCACCGTTCCGCTGTTGTAATGGCGCAGGCCGGTGATTGCCTCGGCCAGTTCGGTTTGACCGTTGCCTTGCACGCCCGCGAGGCCCAAAATTTCTCCCGCCCGCACGGTGAAGGACACATTGTTCACGGAGTGCAATTGGGCGGCATCGTGGATGCTGAGGCCTTCGATTTCAAACAGTGCCTCACCCGGCTGGGCGGCCGCCTTTTCCACTTGCAATATCACTTCGCGGCCCACCATCATATTCGCCAGGTCGTGTTCGTTCACCTCGCTGGGGCGTGTTTCGCCTACTACCTTACCGCGGCGCATGATCACGATGCGGTCAGCAATGGCCAGCACTTCCTTGAGTTTATGCGTAATGAATACGATCGAGACGCCCTGCTTGGTCAGGTTGCGCATAATCACGAAAAGTTCTTCGGTTTCCTGAGGGGTCAGTACCGCGGTTGGTTCATCCAGAATCAGGATCTTCACTTCCCGGAACAGGGCCTTAAGGATCTCGACGCGCTGCTGGATGCCCACAGGCAGTTCTTCCACGATCGCGTCCGGGTCCACCTCGAGCCCATAATCCTGCGAGAGGGCGATGATGCGTTTGCGGGCTTCGGCCTTGTCCAGGAAGGGACCATTGGCCACTTCTGCCCCGAGCATGATGTTCTCCAGAACGGTAAACACCGGGATGAGCATAAAGTGTTGGTGCACCATGCCGATTCCGGCCGCGATGGCATCGTGCGGCTCGTTGATCGCGTAGGGTTTGCCATCCAGCCAGATCTCACCGTCATCCTGGTTGTAGAGCCCGTAGATGATGTTCATCAGGGTGCTTTTGCCGGCGCCGTTTTCACCCAGCAGGGCTAAAACCTCGCCCTCTTCCAAGCGGATGCTCACGTTTTGATTGGCCTGAGTGCCGGGGAAACTCTTATTGATGTCTTTGGTTTCAAGTATCGTGCGTGCCATGCCTACTCCTTCTCGTAGGGGGTACCCTCAGCCGCCGGCGGCCTGGACCGCCCGATGAAGCCGGATACCACCACGATGGTCAGCACATACGGGATCATGCCGATGAACTGGTGCGCCACATTCACGCCCATGAATTGCAGCTGGGTTTGCAGGGCGTTGGCAAAGCCGAAGAGCAGGGCAGCGAGCATGGCGCCAATGGGGTTCCACTTGCCGAAGATCATCACCGCCAGGGCAATGAACCCACGGCCATTGGTCATCCCGCGTTCAAAACTGCCCACGCCTTCCAGGGTGAGGAAGGCGCCGGCCAAACCCGCCAGCGCACCGCCAATGATGGTGCTTACGTAACGGGTGCGGAAGACGTTAATGCCCAAAGTGTCAGCAGCGCGGGGGTGTTCGCCCACTGCGCGAGTGCGCAACCCCCAGCGGGTATGGAAGAAAACCACCTGGCTCACCGCCACCAGAATGAAGGCCATGTAGGTGATAGGCGCGTTGCTGAATAGCGCCCGGCCGATGATGGGCAGGCTGGCCAGCGGCCCCAGTACGATCGGGCCTAATTTGCCCTGGGTGGTGCTGCCAACCACGTAGAAAAAGCCCGTGATGCCAGTGGCAAGGATGTTGATCACCGTGCCGCCAATGATCTGGTTCAGTTTCACTGAGACCGAAAGGAAGGCCAGGAAGAGGCCGATCACAGCGCCCGTGAGTACGCCAACGATGAGCGCCAGCAGCAGGTTGCCCGTCCACACGTTAACCATGTAGGCCAGGAATGCTGCCATGAGCATCTGGCCTTCAATGCCCACATTCACAATGCCTGCGCGTTCGCAGTAAATGCCGCAAAGCGCGCCAAGAATCAGTGGGATGGAGTAACGGACGGTGGCGGCTAAAACAGCTTCGGTGACGTTGGGGTTTTGGAAGTAGGCGAAAATGATCACCGCGGTGATCAGGGCCGCAAGACCCCAGGTTCCCCAGTTTTTATTCTTGCCCCGGTTATTATTTTCAGCGGTTTGAGTGATAGCGCTCATTTTCCACCCCAACTCGTCGTCAGTGAAATCTCGCTGGTTTTATCCTTACGCAAGCGGAACACCGTACGGATCAGGACATCGGCCGTTACGAAGAGCAGCATCAGGCCCTGGATCACGTCGATGATATTGGCAGAAACCTTGGCATCGAACTGCATCAGGTTGGCCCCGCCGCGCATGGCGCCGAGCAGCAGGGCAGCCAAAATGACACCGAATGGGTTGTTGCGGCCAAGTAATGCCACCGTGAGGCCGTCGAAACCTAAACCCGTATTGAACCCGGGTTGAAAGCGGCCGACCACGCCCTGGGTTTCCACCGCGCCGCCTACACCGGCCAAGAGGCCGCTGACCACCAGCGCGCTGACGATGAGCAGTTTGGTCTTCATCCCCGCGTAGGTAGAGGCATGCGGGTTCAGGCCTACTGAATTAATCTCGAAGCCAAAGGTCGTGCGCTCCAAAACATAGGCGATCAGCCCGGCGACCACCAGGGCGATGATAAAGCCCACCGGTACTGGCCCTAATAAGGGGATCTTGGCGCTGGGTTCAATCAGCGGCAGGCGGGCTACGATGTTGCCCGGGCTGGTATCCTTGAGCGGGCCATCGCTGAGGTAATCAGTAATATTGATCGCCACATAATTGAGCATGATCGTGGTGATCACTTCATGCGCGCCGGAATACGCGCGTAAGGCGCCTGGGATGGCGCCAAAAAGGGCGCCGGCTACCGCGCCGGAAACTAACGCCAGCGGAATGTGGATGGCAGGGGGCAGGCCCTTGACGGCAAAGCCCACAAAACCTGCGGTTAGCGCGCCCATCAGGAGCTGCCCCTGGGCGCCGATGTTAAAGATACCGGCCTTGAAGCCAAAAGCTACTGCCAAGCCGGCAAAGATCAGGGGGGTTGCCTTCTCTAATGTGCGCTGGATGTAGCGCGCGGAACCAAAGGCGCCGCGAAATAAAGCCTGGTAAGCCACAATGGGATCCGCCCCGGAAAGGGCTAAAATCACGGCGCCAACTAATAGCGCCAAAATAATTGCAATAAGAGGGATGCGCACCGCGTACCAAATGTTTTTGGATGGCTCCTGCAAGGTTTGCAGCGCTGCGCTAAGCCAATTCTTTTGGGAGGGTGTCTGGTCTTCCACCGCCGTTTTAGCCTCCTGGACTGCCTGATTAGCAGCGAGGCGGCGCAAGAATTGCGCCGCCTCGTTGTCTGTTACCGGGCGCTACCTGTTATTCGGTAGGCAGAGTGATTTCTTTATTGTCGTAAGCCTTGGTGGCTTCTTCCAGCTTGGCTTTGATTTCAGCCGTAACGGTGGCATCGAAATCGTGGAAGGGGGCCAGGCCTGAACCGCCAACAAAGTTGCCGGTCGGGAAGCTGCCGTCTTTGGCCATCTTTACCAGCTCAACCACGGAAGATTTGATTTCCTTGGTGGCCGAGGAGATCAGGCACTTGTGGGCTTCGGGAACGGTTTCCCACTGGTCGGTGTCCACGCCGATGCAGAAGAGGCCTTCGTGCCCGGCAGTCTCGATCAGAGCGCCGTTACCGGTCTTGCCGCCGGCGCCGAAGATCACATCAGCCTTCTGTTCAATGGCCTGTTTGGCGGTGGTGGCGCCCCATTCGGGGTCGGTGAAAGCCACGTCCATGCCGCCGGGATGGTAGGTGGAGATAACTTCGATGGCGGGGTCAACATAAGCCACACCGGCTTTGTAACCCAGGTTGAAGTTGACCACCGGGGGAACCAGGTTGGTGCCCAATACAGCTGCCACAACCTTGCTCTTGGTGAGGGAGCCAGCCAGCACGCCAGCCAGGAAGCCGCTCTTGGCTTCGTCGAAGATCAGGCCGGCCACGCCGGGGGTCTCTGCGCCTTGGAACTGGTCCACACCGATGAACTTGACGTTCGGGTGGGTGGCAGCAGCTTCGATGGTGGCGGTGCCCAGGGCAAAGCCCACGGTTACGACCACATCGTAGCCCTTATCGCCGAAGAGGGCGATGTTATCGGCATAGTCTTTGGCGTCCTTGGTTTCAACATATTGAGCGTAGGCGCCCAGCTCTGCGGCGGCCGCTTCAACGCCTTCCCAGGATGCCTGGTTGAAGGATTTATCGTCAACCTCGCCCACGTCGGTCACGAGACCGATGCAGAACACTTCTTCCTTGGCACAATCGGCATCGGAAGTGGGGGCCGCGGCCGGGGCTGCGGGAGCAGCAGGTTCGGCGGGGGCAGCGGGTTGAGCAGGGGCAGCCGGTTCGGCAGGTGCTGCGGGCTGAGCCGGAGCGGGGGCTGGGGTGGGGGTGGCGCATGCTGTGAGCAGCATTGAAAGCACAAGCACTGCGCTCAGAACGGTAAAGATCTTTCTACTCATTGTTTCTCCTCTGAACAAGATAGTAATCGGATTCCGTTTTTGTCACGGAACTGGCAATTAAGTATAAATTTGAATCGCCTTTAGGGCAAGTCAATTTTATTTTGTTAATAATCCGGGCTCCCAAAGCGGCCTTCCTGCGCTTCTGTTCGCTTTTATTTGCCCGTATCCTGCGGCAAAATGTTGGCCTCCTGGTGGGCTTCGCCGGCCTTCACCCCCGCCATACTGATTAAGGCAATAGTGAAAAAAATGGGTGCCGCGAACATGATCGCGCCATAATCATTGCCGGCCAATTTCACGATCCAGCCGTTCAAATTGGGGCCGATAATGGCCGCCAGGGTGGAAAAAAGGTAGTAGAGGCCGGTGAACGTGCCGATGTAGATCGGTTCGGTCAGGTCCACCACCATCGGCAGGGAGTTGATGTTAATCAGGCTCCAGCCAATGCCAGCCAGCATCAGCACCAGGGTAAGCGGCATGATGCGCCCCAAAATGGGCAGACTGGGGATGACAGTAGAGGTCAGGGTTTCCTTGCCCATGAAGAAGATTGAAAGCGTCGCGGCGATCATGATCGTGAGGCCGGTCAGAATGGTATTCCGCCGCCCGAACCTTCCGCCGATGTAGCCGGCTGGGATGGCAAAGATCAAAAAGGCGAACGAAACCGATGTGATCAGCTTGCCAGCCTCGGAGGTGCTGAGGCCCAAATGATTGACACCATAAAGGGATAGGAAAGCTTCAATCGCGTTATAGGCGATGAACCAAAACAGGATCGCCAGAAAGATGCGCAGCCCGGGCATCTTCCCGCTGAACAGCTCGCCCAGTTTAGCCCAGAGGTTCGGCCGTTCGGTTGGGACGGCATCGTCGTAAACCTTGGGTTCTTTAACGAAAATCAGCACCAATACCGCTGCCAATAGCACCAGGGCCGAACCGAACCAGAAGGGATAGGCTTCATTCTGTTTGACCAGCATGGAGCCCACCGAGGTGCCGATCACCACACCCAGACCGCCCATGAAGTTAATGATGCCATTGGCCTGCGAGCGATACCGCGAGGGGGTTACATCGGGCATGAGGGCCACGACCGGCGTGCGCCAGAAAGCCATTGAGAGGATGGTGGTTACCGTGCAGGCTACAAAAAGCGGCAGGGCGTTGGCCAGTGGGATCAGCCCAAAAGCGATCGCGGCAATGGGGGCGCCGATGAGAATAAAGGGCAGGCGCCGCCCGAGCGGGGTACGCAGGCGGTCGCTAAGCGCCCCAACAGGGGGTTGGATGAATAGCGCGGCAATGTTGTCCAAGGACATAAAGAAGCCCACCATGACTGAATCCATGCCGAAGCGCTGGTCCAGCAATAAGGGGACGTAGGTGTTGTACAGGCTCCAAAGCACGGATACGCCAAAGAAACCCAAACCGATCACAAAAGTCTTGCCCCAATTCATTCGCTGCATATTCACTCCTTAAATGATTCCTCGTCCTCATCTTGCAGGGCTTCCCGCAAGAATTTTCTGTCCTTATCGCTTAAATTGGCCTTATCCAAAAGGTCCGGGCGCCAGCGCAGGGTGCGCAGCAGCGACTGCTCGCGCTTCCACTTTAATTGCTTGGCAAGATTGCCCTGGGTTAGCACTTCGGGCACCTGCCAGCCGCGGAACTCGGGCGGTTTGGTGTACTGGGGGTATTCCAGCAGCCCTTCCGGCCCGAATGAGTCGTCATCGGTGGCTTCGTCGTCCCCTAGAACCCCGGGACGCAGGCGGGCAACCGCGTCCATCAGCACCAGGGCAGGCAATTCCCCGCCGGTGAGCACATAATCCCCGATGGAGATCACATCCGTGGCAAGGTGCTCGCGAATGCGCTCATCAAAGCTTTCGTATCTGCCGCAAATCAAAGCCAGGCGCTCGTGTTGGGCTAGCTCGCGGGCAATCTTCTGGTCAAAAAGGCGCCCCTGCGGGCAAAGCAAAACCACCGGGCAGGCAGGAGGTGCGCCCAAAACGGATTCAACGGCGGCAAAAGTGGGTTCAGGCTTGAGGATCATCCCGCCCCCGCCGCCGTAGGGGGTATCGTCGGTGGTGTGGTGTTTATCCGTGGCCCAATCGCGGATGTTGTGAGCATGCACTTCGATCAATCCGGCGGCAATGGCACGCTTAAGAATCGAGATCTCAAGATAAGGTTGAAAAACCTGCGGAAAAAGGCTAAAGATATCGAAACGCATCTGCGCTGAATTATACAGGAGTAGCGCGAAAGGGAGCATTGCGGTATATTGCCCTAAATCACGTTTGCAGCCGTTTGATGTTATTCTTAAAACATGTATCTTAAAGGCTCGCGCCTCTCAATGAACAAAAAACGCCGGCGGGGCAACCCCTGGCTGATGGGCTTTCTGATCCTGGCCATTGCCGCTCTGGTTTGGGTGAATGTTTTTGTGGTGCCCAGTGTTCCGCCGCCCTTTGTGCCCACACCCACCGAGACGCGCTCGCCCGAATCCATCCAGGCCGATGCCGACCAGCTGGCGCGTGAAGGCCAGTTTATCGCCGCCATCAATGCCTACCAGGCCGCCATCAATGCCGAACCAACCAACCTGCAAAACTATCTTAAGGTGGCCCGCCTGCAGATCTATGCCGGCCATTTTGCCGAGGCCCAGGTGAATGCTGAAAACGCCATTCTGCTTAACAACCGCGTGGCCGACGCCTACGCCATGCTGGGCTGGGTAAAAGGCAACCAGGGCGACTACCGCGACGGCGAGGCCACTGCCCGGCAGGCCATCAGCACTGACCCCAACAGCGCCCTGGCGCATGCCGTGATGGCGCGCCTGCTTGGTTTGCGCGTGGAGGCCGGCCTGGACGAACTGGGTACGCAGGATGCGGCCATTGAAGAGTCCCGCACAGCCATCGCGCTGAACCCCGGGCTCCTCGAATCGCGCTGGTTCCGCGGCTATATCCTGGAGATCACCGGCAACTACGAGGAAGCCACCGCCGAATACGAAGCGGCAGTGGAGATCAACAATTTTGTGCCTGACCTGCGCATGGCCTTGGGCAGGTCCTACCTGGCCCTGGAGCGCTACGATGACGCCATTCGAGAGTTCACCGCCGCCAATGGCCTGAACCCCCAAAACCCGGAAGCCAACCGCATGATCTCCCGGGTTTGGGAGAGCCAGGGTGAGTGGGAAAAGGCCATGCAGTACGGCCGTGAGGCCCTTAAAACCGACCCCAACGACCCAAACTTATATGCCAACATGGGCACCTTTTACTTTAGGGCCGGGCAGTACAACCAGGCGATCACTTACCTCGAGCTGGCCGTGAAAGGCGGCACATCCGCGGAGTTCGGCGGCCAGGTAACGGGCCTGCCGATCACCTACTCCAACTCGATCATCGGGCTCTACAGCCGCTATGGCATCGCCCTGGCGCGGGTCAACCGCTGCAGCGAGGCCTTTGCCATCAGCAGCATGATGAAACAAACCGTGGCTGATGATGAAATCGGGATGATCAACGCCGATGAAATGGTGAATATCTGCCAGGCCAACCTGACCAACCCGCCCACCGCCATACCTACTCCAACTCCTACCGTGCAGACCGGGCCTTCGCCCACGCCGCCGGTGACTGGAACGCCACCGCCTAATTAACGGCCATGTATATCGAAGAACGTAAGGACTTATTCCGAAAGCGGGGCACCCGTTCCAATCCCTTCAGGGTCCTGGTGCTCTTGCTCTTGATCGTAGGCTTTGTAGCGGTCTTGCGTGCCTATGGCCAGGGCGAGATCTGGCCGCCTTTCCTGCCAACGCCTACCCCCACAAGGACGGTAAACAGCTTTCTGATCGAGGGGCAAACCCATTACCAGGCCGGCAACCTGGACGCGGCGATGACCGCCTTTCGGCGTGCGGCCGAACTGGAGCCCAACAATGTTGAGATCCTCGTGGAGCTGGCCCGCATCCAGGTGTATTCCTCGGCCAGCCTAACTACCGACGCGCAAAAAACCCAGCGCCTCACCGAAGCCCAGGCCACAATCGAAGCAGCCAAGGCCATCAACCCGGATAACTCGATGGTTCAGGCCATTTCTTCCTTTGTCTACGGCTGGTCATCGGATTCGATCATCTTCCCCAATACCTGGGAGGCCAATCAGGGTATCGCCGAGACCAGTGCCCTGCGCGCCATCCAATTGGACCAGCGCAACCCCCTGGCCTACACCTTTTATACTGAAACCCTCATCGACCAATACAAGCTGCCTCAGGCAGTGCTGAACATGGAAACCGCCGTGCAGCTAGGCCCTCAGGAGATGGACGTGTGGCGCGTGCAGGGCTTACTCAATGAATACCTGGCAGAATACAACCTCTCGATCGAATCCTACGTGAAGGCCATCGAGATCAACCCCAATCTCACATTTTTATACATCCGCCTGGGACATATGTACCGCCATCTCAACTTCTGGGACGAAGCCCTGGAGTCTTACGCCAAGGCCGCCAACCTTAACCGCCAACTGGGAATTGAAGACCCCATTCCTTACATTGCCATTGCCAACACCTACCTGCGCATGCCCGAAGCCAGCCCCATGGTGGCAGCGCGTAATGCTTACCGCGCCCTGGAGATGAGCCCCTACAACCCAGACACCTACGGCCAGGTGGGTTTTGTGTACTACAAGGCCCGTAACTACGAAGGTGCCATCTGGGCCCTGCGCTGCGCCGTGCAAGGCTGCACCGATGCCGTGTCCTGCGAGGCCAGGGAGGTTTGCGGTGATCCCAACCACGAGCAGATTCAAATCGAAGCCCTGCCGCTTACCGTTAACACCGAACACTACTATTACACCTATGGCTCAGTGCTGGCGGGCTTGAACCGGCCCGGGGTGGAACTGCCCGAAGAAAACTTTGACTATTGCGTCGAAGCACGCAAGGTCTTTCAGCTGCTGCGCGATAAATTCCCGGACCACGAAAACACGATGGGCATCGTGGCCGCCGGCGAGGCGATCTGCTCCGGCAGCAATTAATATTAATCCTTCGTTAGAAACCGCATACATTCGCTTGACGCTCAGGCTGAGGCGATTTATCATAGACTTAGCACTCACAATGGATGAGTGCTAAATGTTGAAAAAATAAACGGAGGAATGCATGACACTTTCAATGAAACCATTAGGCAGCCGCATCGTCGTAGAACCCATCGAGCAGGAAGAGATCACCGCTGGTGGCATCGTACTGCCCGAAACCGCCAAGGAAAAGCCCCAGAAGGGCAGCGTTTTGGCTGTTGGCGCCGGCGACCGCAATGAAAAGGGCGAACGTATCCCGATGGATGTCGCCGTGGGTGATACGGTTCTCTTTGCCAAATATTCCGGTACTGAGATCAAGTACGAAGGCAAGAAAATTTTGATCCTGCGCGAGAGCGACGTGCTCGCCATCCTCTAAAAAACAGAACTCAAGGAGATTTTGATCTATGGCTAAACAACTCGTATTTGGCGAAGAAGCTCGCCGCTATTTGAAAGCTGGTGTTGATGCTGTGGCCAACGCTGTGGCTACCACCCTGGGCCCCAAAGGCCGCAACGTGGCTTTGGACCGCAAATTCGGTTCCCCCACCATCACGCACGATGGCGTGACCGTTGCCAAGGAAATCGAACTGGAAGACCCCTATGAAAATATGGGCGCCCAGCTGCTTAAAGAAGCAGCCACCAAAACCAACGACATCGC
>DHPL01000036.1:106245-109890 GCA_002407905.1 Anaerolineaceae bacterium UBA5365 | reverse complement strand
GTTTTGGCGCATGCCATCGTGACCGAAGGCCTGAAAAACCTGGCCGCCGGCGCGAACCCCATGCTGCTCAAACGCGGTATTGAAGCCGCCTCCAAAGCTGTGGCCGAATCCATCCACAGCCAGGCCATCGATATCACCACCAAGGAAGAAATCGCCTCCGTAGCCACCAACAGCGCCCAGGACGAACAGATCGGTCAGCTGATCTCGGACGTCATGGACAAAGTTGGCAAAGACGGTGTGATCACTGTTGAAGAAAGCAAGGGCCTGGAATTCGAGACCGAATTCGTTGAAGGTATGCAGTTCGACCGCGGTTATATCTCCGCTTACTTTGTAACCGACCCCGAGCACATGGTTTCTTCGATCGACGATCCCTACATCCTGGTTTATGACAAGAAGGTCTCTGCCGCGGCCGATATCGTGCCCCTGCTGGAGAAGATGATCCAGGTTGGCAAGCGCGAATTGCTGATCATTGCCGAAGACGTTGATGGCGAAGCCCTGGCAACCCTGGTGCTGAACAAACTGCGCGGCATGCTGAACGTTGTGGCCGTGAAGGCCCCTGGCTTCGGCGATCGCCGCAAGGCCATGCTGGGCGATATTGCCATCCTCACTGGCGCCCAGGTCATCAGCGAAGAGACCGGCCGCAAGCTGGAAACCGCTACCATCGAAGACCTCGGCCGCGCTGAGAAGGTGACCGTGGATAAAGACAACACTACCATCGTGGGCGGCAAGGGCGATCAGGCTGGCATTAAGGGCCGCATCGAGCAGATCCGTGTTGAGATCGGCAATACCACCAGCGATTACGACCGCGAAAAACTCCAGGAACGCCTGGCCAAGCTCAGCGGCGGTGTAGCCATCATCCGTGTTGGCGCCGCAACCGAGACCGAACTGAAGGAAAAGAAACACCGTGTTGAAGACGCGCTAAGCGCCACCCGCGCGGCAGTTGAAGAAGGCGTAGTGCCCGGCGGCGGTGTTGCCCTGGTGAACGCTGTTCCTGAGGTCGAGAAGATCAAGATGGACAATTCCGACGCTCAAATTGGCGTGAATATGGTCAAGAATGCTCTGGAAGTTCCCATGCGCCGCATCGCTGAGAATGCCGGCCAGGAAGGTTCCGTGATCGTGGCCAACATCCGCCAGAAGCAGGAAGCTGCAAACGACCATCGCATTGGCTTCAACGTGCTCACCGAAACCTACGGCGATATGATCGCCATGGGCGTGACCGATCCCGCCAAAGTGACCCGCGGCGCGCTTGAAAACGCAGCCTCCATTGCGGCGATGATTCTGACCACTGAAGCCCTGGTAACCGATATTCCCAGTAAGGAACCGGCTGCCCCGGCTATGCCTCCCGGAGGCATGGGCTACTAAACCCAGGTAATAAACAGGTAAACGGCGAGCTTCAAAAAGCCCGCCGTTTTTCTTTGCCCTAATCCACAATCCCTTTTTGATTCATGCGTCAGCATTGGTCCGGTCAGTTTGGATTAACCCTTTCCCTCAAAACAATGAGTAAGGGCTTGCATTTAATCCGAAAAGGTTTATCATATAGATAAATTGTGCAAAATTTCACAAAAGGAGATAGTAATGAGTTTAGAAAAGATTCGTGTCGTTCAATATGGTTGTGGAAAGATGGCAAAACCGATCGTTAGGTACCTGGTTGAACATGGCGCGGAGCTCGTGGGGGCCATCGATATCAATCCCGATGTGGTAGGCATGGACCTGGGCGACTTTGCCGAATTGGGTTACAAGCTCAATATCCCTATCCGTTCCGATGCTGATGCCGTTTTGGATGAATGCGATGCTGATATTGCCGTGCTCACCCTCTTTAGTTTCATGAAAGATGTTTACCCGCACTTCGAACGCTGTGCCAGCCGCGGTATCAACGTGGTTACCACTTGCGAAGAGGCCATCTATCCCTGGACCACCGCGCCGGAATTCACCAACAAACTGGACCGCCTGGCCAAGGAGAACGGGTGCACCATCGTAGGCTCAGGTATGCAGGATATTTTCTGGATCCATCTGATTGACGTGGTGGCCGGCGGCGTGAACCGCATCGATCGGATCGAAGGGGCCACGAGCTACAACGTTGAGGATTACGGCCTGGCGCTGGCCAAGGCACATGGCGTTGGCCTTACTGCTGAAGAATTTGAAAAGCAATTGGCGCACCCCGAGGTGCTTGAGCCGGCCTATGTTTGGAACTCCAACGAGGGGCTATGTTCGCGGATGGGCTGGACTATCAAATCCCAGACCCAAAAAAGCGTTCCATTCTTCTATGACGAAGATCTCTATTCCGAAACAATGGGTGAAACCATCCCCAAGGGCCGCTGCATCGGCATGAGCGCAGTGGTAACCACTGAGACCCACCAGGGCCCCGTCATCGAGACCCAATGCATCGGCAAGGTTTATGGCCCGGAGGACGGCGACCTTTGCGACTGGAAGATCATCGGCGAGCCGGATACGATCTTCTCAGTTTCCAAACCGGATACCGTGGCCCATACCTGCGCCACCATCGTCAATCGCATCCCGAGTGTGCTCAACGCGCCTGCGGGTTTTGTCACCGCTGAGAAACTCGGCAGACTGCAATATCTCAGCTACCCCATGCATTTCTACCTGGACTAAACCCCCGGAATGCTGGAATAAAACAGAAAACCACCCGACCCGGGTGGTTTTCTCTTGGTTATACCTTCAGGCCTAGGGTTTGCCTGGTCCGTTGCCGGTTCCCGGGCCGCCTGGCTGGGGAGTTAGGTAATTGTAATTATTGTCATAGGCTTTGGGAGTGGCCGTGCAATCGGCATTGCAGCTTCCATTACCGGTGCCATCGCCGGGGCCATAACCCGCCCCAGGCTGGGGGGTCTTCTCAACCGGAGTGCCGTCACATCCTTCACAGATGCCATCGCCAGGGCCGTACCCATTGCCGGTACCCGGGGTTTGCAGGGTATCGCCGCCCTGATACTGATATTGGTATTGCTCCTGCTGAGGTTGGGGCGTTTCACTGCTTTGGCCGTTCTGATATTGAAAGCCGCCACCCTGGCCGGGAGTTGCTTCCGGGTCATTCGGGCTTACGGGCCCAGGGCCGTCTCCAATATGCAGGCGTTCCTGGAGCATTTCGCGGGAACGCAGCAGCACAGGATCGCCCCCAAGTTTCTGTTGGAGTGCCTCCAGGCTTTGCAGCTGTATTTGCAGCTTGGTTTGCAGCTGCGCCTGGGCTCCGGCTTGCTTGGCCGCTGGAACTTGCTCCAGGCTGCCATAAGCTTTTGCAACCTGGGCCATATAGCGGTTTTCGGCTTTGTTCGCCGCCGGGCTCTTTAGTTCGAGCATTCTTTTCAGTTCTTCAAATCTTTTCTCAGTTAGCTTCAGCGCCAGCTGGAATTTTGCCTCAGCCTTGAAGGTGAATGCTTCTTGCACGCCCTCCGTAAGGGTTTTGACCGGGTAGAGGGCATCGTCTGGCATGGTGCTTTGGGCACTCACGGCCGCGAAACCGCCGCCGCCCAGAACCAATGAGATCGCCAATAGGATGTTGAGAATTGCGGTTGCCATCTTGGGTGTTTCCTTTCTGCGAAAATTTTCTTTGGAAAATCGCTTCCACCCAATATGACGTGAAACCGCGGCTGCGGTTATGCCCTTCTTGATTTCCTCAGCCTTGCGAACAAAAGC
>DHPL01000036.1:101197-106098 GCA_002407905.1 Anaerolineaceae bacterium UBA5365 | reverse complement strand
GCCTTCTCCGCAGAGCGTTCCGGGGTGCTTTTCAGACCTGCCAGGAGGGCTTTGATCTCCTCGTCCATCCGCTCTGGTTTAAGCATCCGGGCTCTCCTTTTCCTCCAGAAGCGATTTAAGTTTGACCAATGCCCGATGCTGTAGAGCTTTAATCGCTCCAACGGGTTTGTGCATCAAACTCGCGATCTCCTCGTTAGGTATTTCTTCCAAAATGTGCATACTGGTCACCAGCCTTTGTTCTTCGGTGAGCATGAACAGGGCCTTCCTTAACCTTTCCATGTCAGAAATACGGCTTAAATCGAAGGCCGCTACAGCTGCCTCGTCCGCAAAGTTCTCCACCGCCTCATCCATGACGCTCGCTTCGTTCTTCACCTGCCGATACTGGTCCGTGATCCAATTGTGCGCGATCCGGTAAAGGTAGGCCTGTAAATGGGCCTTGGGTCCTTTGCCAACCCGGAGGGCATTTAATAGTCGCGCGAATGTCTCAGAAACGCAGTCCTCAGCCTGCTCAACACTCCCCAGAAGCCTGTACGCATACCGATAAACACCGGGACTGTAACGGTCGTAGATGGTTATCAGAGCATCCATATCAAATATTTTGGCTTGCCTTAGCAGGTCAAGCTCTTGGGGAGAAGGAGTCATTCTCATCTATTATGACGGTGTAAGCTCGGAAACGTTACGCTGATGAACACCTTTAGTATGGCAATTCTGGAACCAATGTCGTTGTAGGAACGTGGACGAGGGTCTAATTTTATCATGCTGCTCAACCACTGAGTTGATAGCGAATCTTCGGATGATAGAATGAAAGCAGGAGGATATTCATGGAATTAAGTTCGGAACAAAGAGATAAACTGCTTTTATTTCAAGCAGAAGAATTGCTTGGCTATCACAGCTATTCAAGATTGGCTAAACGGGTTAAAGACCCCCACAACCGGGAGATCATTGAACGCATCGCGGATGAAGAACTTTCGCATTACGAGACCTGGAAGGGTTACACCGGCCAGGATGTGGAACCCGATTGGGGCAAGGTGCGCCGTTTTGAGTTCTTGAGCCGCGTTTTCGGGTTTACCTTCGGCATTCGACTTCTGGAGCTGGATGAGGACCAGTCCATCGTGGGCTATGAGACCCTGCGCGGGGTGATCCCTGAGATCGATGAGATCATTGCCGAAGAACAGGAGCACGAAGACGAACTCATCGATATGCTGGATGAGGAAAGCCTGAAATACAGCGGCTCGGTTGTGCTTGGGCTAAACGATGCCCTGGTGGAGCTCACAGGGGCGCTGGCAGGGTTTACCCTCGCCTTTCAGAACACCACCACGGTGGCGCTTTCCGGCCTGATCACCGGCATCGCCGCGACGCTCTCCATGGCTGCCTCTGAATACCTGGCTACCAGCGCGGAGAAAGGCCACGGCAAAAACCCGATGAAAGCAATGGTCTACACGGGAATAGCCTACATCGCGACGGTGATCTTCCTGATCCTGCCCTACCTTCTTATCCAAAATTATTTTGTGGCGCTGGGAGTCATGCTGGCTACGGCAGTGCTGATCATTGCAGCCTTCAACTACTACGCTTCGATCACGGAAAACACGCCATTCTTCCCGCGTTTTCTGCGTATGGTGGCCATCAGCATGGGTGTGGCCCTCCTCAGCTTCCTGCTTGGCCTGGTGATCCACAACGCAACCGGCGAGGGCTAAACGGCAATCACCCTAGCCACAGTGGTTATAATAGGCGCTATGTTTAAGACCAAAAAGCCTTTGTTGCTGCTGCTCCTGCTCGCGGTTTTGCTTGGCGCTTGCAATAAGCCAACGCCTGCGCCAACGGACCTGCCCGCTGAACGTGGCCCCGCTACCGAGAACACAGCCGCAGCTAGCCCTACCCCTGAAATTCCGCCTACGGCCACACCAATGCCCGCGGCCGCTCACGTGAACGGCGAACCGATCCCACTGGCTTACTACCAGGGTGAGTTGCAGCGCTACCGGGCCAGTTTGGACCCTGCAGCGGCGTCAAATGAGGCCGATCAGGAAAAGGCCGTGATGGATGCCCTTATTGACCAACAACTGATGGCCCAGGCCGCGCGGGCAGCCGGTTTTTCCCTGAGCGACGCGGACCTGCAAAGCCGCATCGAGGACCTGGTGGTAAAACTGCAGGCCAGCGGTATCGATCTGGGCGGATGGATGCAAAACAATTTCTACGATGATGCCAGTTTCAGGTACGGCCTGCGCCTGGCCGCGGAAGCCGCCTGGCAGCGCGATGAGCTGATCGCGGCAGTCCCGGAAACTGCTGAACAAGTGCACGTTCGCCAGATTTTTTTCGAGAAAGACCAGCAAAGCAACGCCCAAACCGTGCTGGGCTTGCTCAATAACGGATCGGACTTTGATACCTTGGCCCGCCGTTACAACGCCGAAACCGGCGGTGAGCTGGGCTGGTTCCCGCGCGGCTATCTGAGCACCTACCCGATCATCGAGGAGACCGCATTCGCGATGCACCCGGGTACTTTCTCCGATCTCATCGAAACCGAGATCGGATACCACATCCTCTACCTTGTCGAGAGCGACCCGGCCCACCCACTCACCACCGAGGCGCGCCTGGTACTCCAGGGCAAGGCCCTTGAAGATTGGCTGGCCGCCCAACGCGGCTCGGCGAGCATCAGCATCCCGTGAGCGAAACACCTCAGCCGCCCCGCCGTTATACCAACCAGCCCCGACCCATGGCGCGGCCGATGGCTGTGCCCCAGACACCCAAGGAACCGCCGCCTCCGCCGCGGCGCCCGGCAACTTGTTTATTCGTCGTTTTTGGAGGGTTATTTCTGCTGGTTGTGGCAGTTGTACTGCTGATGGCGCTCAAGATCATCCCATCGCCTTTTTCTCCCCTGGCTACGCCCTACCTGAGCCCTACGCCGGTCCGTACGGCGAGCGTCCCGGCCACCCCCACCAAGGACGAGCGCCTGCTCACAGCCATCTGGACCGAGATCGTCACCCCAACCCCGCCGCCAACTGAGACGCCAACTATCACGCCCACGGTGACCCAAACGCCCACTCCAACCGAGACGGCTACGCCTACCGCAACGCCTACGGATAAACCGATGCCCTACGTGGTTCGGACGATGATCGGTATGCCCATCGGGATGTACCATCGCGAACTGGACTGCGAAACCCTGATCATCGGCGGGCAGGTGGTAGACCTGCAGGACGAACCGGTCTATGGCGTTACGGTCGCGCTGACGGGAACCTACGATGGCCAATCCGTGAACCTCACCGAGAAATCCGGTGACACAACGCTTTATGGCGATGCAGGCTTTGAGTTCCCCCTGCCCAACCGGCGCATCAAGGAAACCAAGCTCTTCCTGCAGCTTCTGGACGAAAACGGCGGGGCCCTGAGTGCGAAGTCGCAGCTACCAATTACGGATAGCTGTGCGGAGAATGCCATCATCGTCACCTTTAAACGGGTGACTCTCAGCCAATAAATTAAATTAGTCAGATAGGTTAGCGCCAGGCGTCCGCGATCCGATGGGCAGGTTTTGCCCTGCCGCGAGCAGGCCGGTCAGCGGCTCGGCACTCAGCGGCAAAATGCTGGCATTGGCAAAGTATTCAAAATTGAAGGCCGTGCTCTCGCCGGCTTTTTTCCCGGGGATGGGCATCAGCCGGGCGGTGAGCGGTTTGTTCAGGCGCAAGGCCAGGGCGCCGAGGTCCAGAAGCAGGGGGTAGATCTGCTCCGCTGTAGTGTCGCCCGGCAGGGGAACAACGTCCAGGCCAGTACCGCAAACCGCGGAATTGAGCAGCAGGTTTTGGGTGCTCAGCACCCCAAGGGCACTGGCGGCTGCCAGGCTTGAGTCTTCAAGTACCGGCAGCATCAGGCCGTTAAAGCCGCAGCGCGGGTACCGGGCGCGGTCCAGGGTATCGGTGAGGAATGCGGCGGCCAGCGTGCTGCCATGCAGGCCAAAAACCGGCAAACCCAGGTTTTGGAGTGCATTGGCGATCGAATAACCATCCTCTGGGTGGGGCGCCAGGGTGAAATCCAAGCCGGTGAAGCGGTAACGGTAGATGCGCGCCAGGTTTTCAGCGACTCGCAGAAGCTCAGCGGCATGCGCTTCGATGCCTCGTACCAGGGCATCACGGGCATCCAGCAAAGTGGGGGCATTTTCAAAAGCCTGGTTTGCCAGGTCCGCGGCCTGGAGGGCCAGCCCAAAGGCCGGCTGGGCCTGGGCTGCGTAGGCTGAAGGGAAAAACGGGGCATATGCAGCTACGTTCGCCAGTGCCGAAAAGCGCAAATTGGCAAACCCATTCGTCTCAAGGGTACTTAATTGGCAGATGATTTCGGCAGCCTGCCTGGCCGCCTGGAAACTCAATTCACCTTGGGCTGTAGTCAGCGAGGCTGTGATGAAACTACCCGGGTTTTGAGCCAGAATAGGAAGCACCTGGGCATAGTAAGCATCCTGCCCGGGCAGAATGGGCCCAAGCGCCGTGAATTCAAAACCGTTGGCATGCGCATCGATCACCGCGGAAGTGGCGGCCTCCGGCAAGGCTTCAGGCGGCAGCCACTCGCCCGGGGGCGTGGTGGCCAGCCTAAGGCCTTGTACCTTGTAACCAGCGCGTTCAAACTCTGCCCTGGCATGCCGGGCAAAAATGCCCATCTGCTCCAGCAGCAGGCGGTTGACAGGCCAGCCCGGCTGGCAGAAACAGGTGATCGCCCGGATTTTCATTGGCTGCGTTGCCTCATTGTTTCATAGAGCAGGATGGCGGCGCTAACGGCCGCGTTCAGCGATTCCGGCCCCTGGGCCATGGGAATGCGTACGCCCTGGGTGACCAATTGGGCCGCTGCCTGGCTGATGCCTTCGGCTTCTCCCCCGATCAGCAAGGCGCTGGGTTTGCGCAGGTCGGCTTCCCAGGAGCTGATTTCTCCCG
>DHPL01000036.1:92856-101074 GCA_002407905.1 Anaerolineaceae bacterium UBA5365 | reverse complement strand
TCCCAAGGAGTTGTTTTCCCCCGCCATATCGGCATGGAGCACTTGCAGTCCTTCGAGAGCGGATGCGATCGCCTCCCAGGGCAGGTTCAGGACCGGCAGGCGGAAATGCGCCCCCATACCAGCCCGTACCACTTTCGGCGCCCAGGCATCAGTGGTGCCCGGCGGCAGCAGAACTGCCTCCACACCGGTAGCCTCGGCAGTACGCAGGATGGTACCCAAATTACCAGGGTCGCGGACCTGGTCAAGCACCAGGAGCAGGCTTGGTTGCTCGGGCAGGGCCAGGCGGGGGATATCGAAAATGGCCAGGATGCCCTGGCTGTGTTCTGTATCGGCCAGGCTCGTAAAAAGGCCGGCCTCAAGCAGGATCTGCTTTTCTGCCCTGTATGCCTGCGTCAGTTCCGCGGACCTTGAACTAAGCTCCTCGGAGAGGGCTAATAGCTGCGGCTGCGAGCCGCTGCACAGGCCATCCTGCACCAAACGCGCCCCTTCGGCAACAAAGGCTTGCTCCTTGCGGCGGGTTTTGCCTTGTTCCAGCAGGGAACGCAGGCGTTTCACTTGCGGGTTTTGGGCTGAACGAATTGTCTCCACGCCCAAATTATAGCGGTAAAGCTAGGGCTTGATGGTGCGGGGGCTGATTTCTACATTGCCTTCGGGGTCAATATCCAATAGCATGTACTGCAAGTTGTATCTGCTGGTGAATTGGGGATAGGCTGCGCCGGGGTTCAAAAAGCGGATGCCGTCGTGAAAATCGTGGCTTTGCAAATGGGTGTGGCCGTAGATGATGATATCGGCCTGGGGGAAGTGCCGTGCCAGGCGGTACTCATAACTGCGGCGCGTGGCGCGGATTCCTGAGAGAAAAAGGCGCAAGTAATTGATTAGGTAATGCCAGAGGTTGATATGCCCGTGGGTGAGCACGATGTGCAGGCCGTTGATTTTGGTATGGATCGCGCTGGGGAGGCGGTGACCGGCCAGAAAATCGCGGTTGCCCTGTACGGCGTGGACAGGCGCAATTTTTTCAAGTTCCTGCAACGCAGAGGCCCGGCTTACATCACCGGCGTGGAAGATGAGGTCGGGTTGCTCGGCCTGGATGGCTTGGAGCAAACTGGGGTAGAGCTGGCGGGCGCGGTCGCCCACGTGGGTGTCTGCCAGCAGCAGCAGGCGCAGGCTTTGGGGCATGGTCAGGCGGGTTTGTGCGTATCGGGGAAGCGGTCAACTTCGTGGGGCTTGAGGGCTTGTTCCTCTGCCGCGATTTCTGTTGGGGCAGCCTGTGCCTGATGGGTAGGGCCATTTTTCTGCCAGACAAGCTTGAGCCAAAGCGCGTAAAGTTGCGTGAAGGTCTTCCACAGGTGGCGGAAGTTAAAAAACTGCGATTTTCCGTAAGTGCGATGAAAATGATGCACCGGCGCTTCCCGAAAGACAAAACCGGCATCCTGGAATTTCTTAACCATCTCCAGGCAGATCGTGCCTGAAACGGACTCCAACTGAACCTGATCAAAAAGCGCGCGGCGGATCAGGCGGAAATCGCAGTCCACATCCCGCAGCTTGAAGCCAAAGGCCCATTTGACGATGTAGTGGTACACCCGGCCGATGACCTTGCGATGCAGCGGGTCGTTGCGCGAGATCTTATACCCGTTGACAACATCCACACCGGGTTCCCAGGCTTCTGCCAGACGGGTGAGCTCCAGCGGGTTGTACTGGGCATCGCCATCGGTGTAAAAGATCCAGTCCTTGGTTGCGCTGGCAAAGCCTGTGCGCAGGGCCATACCGTAGCCTTTGTTGCCTTGATGCTTTATCACCCGCAGCTCCGGAGTGCGGCTGGCTAATTCCTCCAGGACCTGTTGCGTATAGTCAGCAGAGCCATCGTTGACCACGATAACTTCAAAGTCATCGGTCACCTGGCGCAGGGCCATTACGGCCGTCAGCACCATACTGGGGATGGTGCCGCCATCATTATATGCAGGGAAAAATGCGGATATGCCGCCGGGTATCTTGTGCATTAGCCGGGGATTATCTTATCACGGTTGAGCCGGTTGCGGCTCCTTGCAGGTGCCCGGCGCCAGCCGGGGGCAAAGTTCATCGCGCACAAAGAGCTTGGCGATTGGGTCTTCGTAGGCCAGCTTATAACCCGGCAGGGTGTTGGTGAGCAATTTGTTGTAGAAGACCCGGCTGGTAGCCAATTGTTCCGGGTTGATGCCCTCCGCCTCGGGGTTGACGTAATCCTGGATCCGCTGGCGGGAAAAATACATCAAGTCGTAATTGCCTGCATCAATAAAGGATTGCTGCAGCATCTCGAAGCTTGTTTCCAGATGCCGGCGTTTGCCCTCAGGCACATAAAGGCGGTAATCGTGATACATGCGAAAATGCTGGTCGCCCAGCGGGGCAAGCACTTTTTCCATCGCGTAATAGGAGTTGAGTACGGGGTTATCCTGCGTTCTTTGGCTGCTTTCCTTTAGGTATCGAAAATTCTGGGGCAAAAACATGGCTGCCTGGACCAGAATAAGCACTGCCACGCCGGCCTGCATCCAGCGGGGTATCTTCCAGGTTTTTTCCTCCTGGGCCCCGACTTCGGACGGGGCTGGGAAGAAAAATGCCAGGCTGGAGATCAAGGGCATGCCCACCGGCATCCAGTATTGGTACTTGAAATGCGTGCCGGTGAGGACCATCAGGGTCAGGGGGATGGACCAGGTGAACAGCAGCCTGAAAAGGTGCTGCCTTGGCCCGCGCACCGACCCAAGGATCAAGCCGATCAGGCAAAGCGCCAGGAAGAAAACCTGCCCATAAGCCCGAACGATGTCCGGCAGCGAGGCAGCCAGCCCGGTTTGGTAGATCAGGTCGTACCCGGCATTGATCTGCACAAATTCGTTATAAAGGGTGCCGGCGTACTTGCGCAAAGAAGCAAAATAGAAAACAAAGGGATTGCTCAGCAGGAAGGCAATGCCCATCACCAGTAGAAAGCTCAGGCCCTTCTTGAAGGCCTGGCCAAAGGTGAATTGTTTGCTGCGTATGGCTTGCCAAAGCAGCCAGGCAATGGTGAGAAAGAAATATACGCCCACCAGTTTGGCAGCCGTGAGCACGCCGCAAAGCGCGGCGGCAGCGTAGAAGTTGAATCCAAAGCGCCGGTCGTCCCGCCAGAGGAAGTAAAGGATCAACGCGGTCAGAAAAAGCACCAGACCGTCCGGGTGCAGCCAGGTTCCGTTCATGCTCACCGCTGGCACCACAAGCAGCAGCAGGTAAAGCGCAACCGAGCGCCAGGTGCGGTAATGGTCGTGCAGCCATACCAAAGTTAATAGCCCGGCCAGCATGGGTAAAACACTCACTGCCTGGCGCAGCACTAACATCAGCAGTTGGGTATCTTCAAAGCGGTCCAGCCAGCGCAGGGGGTAAGCCACCAAGCCGCTGTAGCCAAAAAAAGGGAAACCGTAATGGTAAAACCCGTAGTTGATGAAATTAACAATGGATTCGCCGGGCGTATTGGCCGGACGAGTCATCCGCCGCACCACGTCGTAGATCGCGCCTTCGTCGGGCTCGAATATCCCCACCATGGCCCGGTCCGCGCTCCCCTGGCTGTTTGGGATGCAAAAAACACCAAAGGCCAGCAGGGTGATCAGGACCAAAATCCAAATGACAAGTTTGTTTGCTTTTTGCACGCCAGTATTATAACTGGCAGAGCCTCAGGCGCTTAGGTCCGCGGCGTAGCCCTTCCGCAGGCTGCCGGCCTCCAAATACCAGGTGGTATCACAGACGCGACTGATGAACGCCCGGTCATGCGCAACCAGCAGCAAGCCGCCTTTAAAGGCCTGCAGGGCCATCTCGAATTGTTCCCGTGAGGGGATATCCAGGTGGTTAACCGGTTCATCCAGTACCAGAAAGTTCGCCCCCTGGGCTACCAGCCGTGCCAGCATCAAGCGTGCGCGTAGGCCATAACTTAGCTGGCTCACCGGCAGGCGCACCTGGTTCTCATCCAGAAGAAAATAATGTAAAAAGTGGTGGGTTTCGCTCAGCGGCATGGGCTTGATCTCTGCCAGAAGTTCCAGCGCGTTTTGCTCCAGCGGCAGATCTTCCTGTTTTTGGGCCATATAGCCCAGGCGGATGCTGCTGCCCCAGCGCAGGCTGCCGGTTTGCATGGGCAGTTCGCTCATCAGCAGTTTGAGTAAGGTGCTCTTGCCGCTCCCATTCGAACCGATCATCGCCACCCTCTCCCCATCGGCGATCTGGAGGTCAAGGTTTGCAAACAGGGGCCGGCCGGGGTAAGCATAGCCCAGATCCTTCGCGCTTAACACAGATTGCGAGCGGTGGCCATCCTCGTCAAAATTGACCCTTAAGCGCCAGCGGTCCAGCGGCTTTTCCACGCGCTCATCACTGGCCAGGTAGCGTTCAAGGCGCTGCTTTTTAGCCAGGCCTTTGCGGGCAACTTTTTTGGCGTAGCGCCGCATCTTGCTATCCTTGGTCTGGTTCTCAGACCAACGCGCCTGTTCTGCCGTGTTTTTCCAATCCGCGGTCAGGCGGCGGATCTCAGCTTGCTGGTCTTTCCAAGCCGCGTAGGCTTTCTCCCGTTCCCTGGCCTTTACTTCGGCATATTCACTGTAATTGCCGGGGTATTTCCTGAGTTGATGGGTTAGTTCATCCAACTCGTAGATCACTGTCACCACACGATCCAGGAATACGCGGTCATGCGAGATCAGCAGTACCGCCCCCGGGTAATGGGCCAGCTCCCCTTCCAGCCACTCCAGGGCACGAATGTCCAGATGATTGGTAGGCTCATCCAAAAGCAGGATATCAGGCCGCTCGAGTAAAAGCGCGCCGAGGTGTGCGCGGGTCAATTCGCCGCCGCTCAGGGCCTGCGCGGGCATATCCAGCCTCAGTTGCGCCAGGCCTAGCCCGGCTAGAGTGGCCAGTGCCTGGGCTTCAGCCTTGGTCCTGGGCAGGTCTGCCGGCTGCCAGCGCGGACCTAGCAGAATCTGGCCAACCGTTTCCATCCAACTCTGGGCAGGGTTCTGCGCAAGGTATCCCAGGCGCTCCCCCCTGCCCAAAATAAGGCTGCCGCCATCGGCTTCCAGCTCACCAGCAATAATTCGAAACAAGGTGCTCTTGCCGCTGCCGTTTGCTCCGACCAAGGCGGCATGCTCGCCGGGGTTCAGCGCGAATGTGATCTGATTCAGGATGAGCTCCTGCCCGTATCGCTTGGAGATACGGTTGACTTGCAGCATCAATCCAGCCTTTTCCGATAAGCGATCTCGGTAGCGTAGGCCTTATAACCTAAACCCGTGTAGAGATTCAATGCTCCGCTGGGGTTATGCGAATCCACTACCAGGGCTACCTCCTCCATGCCCAGGTCCTTAAACTGCTGCATGCTGCGGCAGATCAGGGCCTTGGCCAGGCCGCGGCCTCGCCATGGCCTGCGCACACATATTCCTTCCGTATAGCCCCGCTGAATGCCTTTCTGCCGGTTGTAATCCGGGTCGATGTAAGCCATTACCATCCCGGCAACTTCATTTCCATCCCAGGCCACCTGGTAAAGTTCGGGACGCCAATCCGGGTCTTTCAACCAGCGCTGGTATTCCGTTTCGGTCAATACCTCGCTCTCTGATTCGTCCTCAAACGCTTCGATTGAGGCATCCCAGATCTGGCGTTCCTGGCCGGGTGAGAATGGCCGGACTTCAAGCCCCTCCGGAAGCGGCAGCTGGGGGATGGGTTCTGAAAGCGGGCGTGACATCTGGAAGTAGAAGATCAAAGGCTGGAAGCCATTGGCCAGCAGGCTTTCTTGCCAGACCATGTCTTCTTTCCTGCTGCCGTAGTTGATGGTTCCGGGCAGGCCGTTTGGATCCTCCGTGATCATCTGGCGTACCCGGGCTTCGTTCCACGCCATCAATGGCTCAACCAGGCCCATTTTGATCGCATCCTGGGTGATCCGCCGGCTGGGATGGTAATGTTCCACTTCCTCCTTTGCAGATTTAAAGTGGATAATGCGCGAATAGCCCAGAGGCTCGTCGCCGATCAGCATGATCAGGGAATCGGTGCTCAAATTGCAGGTACCCAGGTGAGTGTAGTCCGCCCGCACTTGTTCCAGGCTTGGCACCTGGAACAACAAACCATTTGCGTACATGTCGGCACCGATTCGCACGATGTGTTTAAAATCAGCCTCGCCGGACAAAGGACGAAAAGTGACCTCCGGGTATTGGGCTTTCATCTCTTCTAACTTATTCTTTACTGACATATTTGCTCCTCAATCAAAAAACCGCGGGATCGGCGGCCTCCGCGGTTTGTGTAAAGGATTCTTTAAACAAAAACGGCTGCACGATCCGACCCATACGTAATAATGCCCGCAGGCAATAACGTTTTGGGGATGATCAGCGCTAAACCGTCATGACAGTTCAAATTCTAGTTAAGGCCCCAATTCCTGTCAAGCGATTCGCACATAGATCCGGACGATGAATGCCTTCAAGCAGTTGCTCAGCGCGAAGGACCGCTTTTTCTCATTCACTTCCAGGCAGCTCGTGGATGCCGCAGCCAGAACTGACTCAGCCAAGCTTCGCGCCTGGGCTGAGTGGTACATTGACTTGTATTACTGGTGATCCCACCAGCTTAGATGCGCTCGCCCGTTTCAACAAAATGGGTCAGTTCGCCGATGCTCAGGCCTTTGATCCCAAGTTGCTCCACGGTGCGGCCCCTGCGCCAGTAATCCGTGTTGTGGATAAAGCAGGAGAGGCGGATGATGCTGTCGATCCCCCGCGTAGAAACCCCATATTGGGCCCCAAGGGAGGAGATCGGCACCAGGCTCATCGGGATCTCTTCCGTGATGTAGCGGTGGTTCATCGTTTGCGGGGCCTTAATGCCTACATAGCCGCTTTGGTTGTGCATGGCTTCATAGAGATCCGCTCCATGGGCGTTATAGGCCATCTCCAGCCATTGCAGGCCAGTGCGCGTGCGCAAGCCCAGGGCAGACCCCACCGTGACCCGTTCGCGGTCCAGCACTTCCAGCACCTTGGCTACTGAAGGGGTTACACCGTCCACGTAGAATTCAAAATCCCCTAGCCGGGCTTCGATCCAGCCCATATTCAAAAGCGCGAGTGCTGGGTGGAAAATGGCGCCCATATTGTTGAGGCCTGTGCTCAGCACATTGCCGCCGTTGATGTATTGCGGGTACACGTGCTTGACTGCCTCAAGGGCTTCCTCGGTGCGCTTGGCCGGTAAAGTAGCCATCGGCACGGACTCCTTCATGCGGAAGATGCGCACATGGTTCGGCCCCTCGGAGCGGCTGGCGAAGATGAAGGTTTCAGCTTCGCCGATCAGCGGATTGGTCTTGATGCCCTGCTGGCGCAGCACCTCACAAAACTCGATCGTCCCTCCGGTACGGCCCGGGTGCAGGATCACAATGTGGTCATCGCGCAAATAGGGGGCAGCCAGCGCCGCGATATCGCGGTGGCCGGTGGAAGGCACAACCACCATGATCAGGCTGGAATCCTTCAGCGCGGCTTCCATATCGCTGGTTACTAAGGCCAGTTTGCCAAAACCGCTGGGTCCTTCGGGGTAGTCCAGGTCGATCCCGCTTCTTTCAGCTATCACGCTGATATGATCGAAGGTACGGTTATAGAGGGCTACTTCATCGCCCATCAGGGCGATGTGGGCTGCCATGGCTTTGCCGCCATTGCCGGCGCCAATCACGGTGATTCGGGAATGCTTTTCCATACTTGCTCCTTACTTCTAAAGGTAAGCTGCCAGGCGTTCGCTCTCGCTGATCGGATCGCCGTTTTCGTCCACAGCGTCACAGCCGCCATCGATGATCCGTGTGGCAACCTTGCCCGGCGCGAAGGCGTTGTTTTTGAGCTGCGGGGCATCCATGATGCCGTACTTTACTGCCAGGGTCAGGGTGGCAGGGTCGGTAAATGGGTCTTTGACGTCCGATGGGGCGATGTTTTTGATCGCCTGCAGGGTGATTTTTGCTTCCTTAAGCAGATGCGCCTTTCGCGCTCGGATGCGGCCCTCCCCCAGGGGGTCGGGCTTGCCTTCGATCGCCCGGGTGATCACATGCCGGGCCATCCGCGAGGCAGCGATCACATCATCAGCGGTGGCCGCGTGGTCCGCCTCGGTGTGCCCAACAATGTGCACAATCTGCGGCCTGAGCGCCATTTGCACCGAAATCGTCGCCGAGAGGTGCGCGCGGGCGGCATTATCTTCCAGCGGATAACTCAATAGACCGGTACGGGTCTCCCGCCATACC
>DHPL01000036.1:91974-92757 GCA_002407905.1 Anaerolineaceae bacterium UBA5365 | reverse complement strand
ATACGGGTCTCCCGCCATACCTTGAACCCCTCGCCTTCCAGCGCTTCGGCCATCTCGAGCAAGGCCAGCATCTTGGCCAGGTCCATACGGTCTGAAGTTCCGGAGGGGCTGTTGAACATCATTTGGGCAATGTAGTTCTTCACCCCAAAGGCGCGGGCGTTCCAGGCCGAGAGGAAGGCAGAGACCACATAAGTGACGTCCGAGGCATCGCGCATGCCCCAGTGGTGCGGCTCGTTGAGTTCCACCGGCACACCCCGCTCACCGTACCATTGCATCACTTTCTGGTGTTCAACGATGGAAGTTTCCAGGTCCAGCGGTCCGCGGCCGTCCATGGCATTGAACCAAAACAGCGGGATGGCACACCAGGCGTTATGAATGGTGCGCATATACATTTCTGCCAGGCGGATGAAATCGTCCGTTCCGGAATAACTGCGCATTAGCGGGTAGTTGCCGGTGCGGGAGGCCGCGTAGAGTGCTGTGTAATCTTCCTCGCTGCGCACGGGCACGCCGCCTGCGCCGCGCGCCTGCGGGTTCTGGCGCTCGGGATGGAAGAAGTTTGCCTGGGCATCCTGGTCAATCCCCAGGGAGATCACATCCAGGGCTTTTGCTTCCGAAATTTGGGCGATTCCTTCAAGGGTGGCTTCCATCGTGGGCAGGCCGAAGTGATGGCGCAGGATCGGGTAGGGTGCCTTCCACCCGATGCGCTCGATGAGCGTATCCGGGTATTTGCCCGGGCCTTGGGCGTCTGCTGCCTCGCCGCGCAGGTAGGCCAGCAGGTCTTCA
>DHPL01000036.1:86499-91757 GCA_002407905.1 Anaerolineaceae bacterium UBA5365 | reverse complement strand
GCCCGCAGGTCATCGGCTTGTTCAGCAAAATCGCCCAGAAGCAGTTCCCCCGTTTCAGGCGTAAGGCGGTAGGAAACCCCGGCCAGATCGGCCTTCTCATCGATCAGGGCCTGAATGAAGCGCTCGGGCGAAACAGCCGGCCCCAGGAATACCGTGCGCCAACCGGCCTGTTCGGCAAGCCGTAAAAAATTGTAGATTCCGGCAACATGCACGCATTCGCCAAGCGCTCCTGCGACAACGGTTTTCATGAGACCTCCTTGATATTCTTTTATGACCTGGAACAAATAGCGGTTTGGTTCGATGTGCTCAAAAGGTAAAGATCCGCGATTTGGGAACGAACTGCCCTTACACCCGGGTGAGGGCCTAAGTTTTTATACCATAAAAGGCTAGCATCCGTTTCCCTCGGGATATGTAGGCAAATGTGATTGGCAAGTACTCTTGAAAAATTATTCCTTGGGCTTGCGTATAAACAGGAAGTAGAGCACCAAAATCAGACCGGCTGCGCTGATTCCCGCCATGGTCAGGCCAACCTGCTGACTGCTGCGGAAAGCCACGTGCAAGGGCGGTGGCGGCAGGGTAGGCGTGGGTGTAGGCATGGGCGTCGCGGTGGGGACGGGTGTGCGGGTTGGCCGAAAAACGGTGGGCTGCGGCGTGATCGGGGTGGGCGTTGGAGTGCTGTTATCGGTTGGTGTAGGTGTAAATGCGCGACGGATCACCAGGCGGTCGCCAATAAAAACCTGTTCTGCGGCCGGGCTGTTGCCGGAGTTGACCATGATCTCGCTCATGCTCATCCCGTATGCATCGGCAATGCCCCATAAGCTCTCTCCGGATTGTACAACGTGAATGATCGAGCCATCCGGGTTGGGCGTGGATGTTAGAATGCCCAAGAAGACCGGTTCAGGCGTCGCCTGCTGCAAGAGCGCCGCCGCCTGGACGTTTTGCTCCGCGGCTGCCGGGTCTGCCACCCGGGCCTGGATGGCCTGCCCTGCAGGCAGAACATTCAGGACGTAGTAGATATTGCTGCCATCGCTGGCAACGCCTGCGCCAACTGACCCGGCGCTGTGCCCCAGCATCGTGGGCCAGTGCAGGGAATCCGTCCAAAGCACATACACCGCGTAGTTAGGCGAGAGCTGCATACCCATTGCCACATTCTCCGCGATGCCCAGGCTGGAAGCGCTACTTCCATCGGCGCGTTCGTGCGTCCAGGTGCCCAGGCTGGCCATGTAATCCGCGTGGGCCTGCGCGCCGGACATCAGGCCGGCATCCACACTGTAGGCAGCCAGCCCTTCCGAGGCACGCAAGGCATTGACCTCATCAATCAGGGCGTAGGCGTCGCCGCCCTGTGCACGCACAGGCGCAGAAATCGCCAGGCACAAGCACAGGCAGGCGCAGACCAGCAGGAGGTGAAGAGCCTTTTTGCAGAGCACGCCGCAATTATAAACGCAAGTAAGTGCGGACAGATTTGAGGGGTAGAATAAAGAAAAACAAGCTGAGGTGCCGCCATGCTCGACCTGAAATTTATCCGTGAAAACCCCGATATCCTGCGCGATGGGCTTGAAAGGCGCCACATGGATACCAGCGTTGTGGACGAAATCATCCGCCTGGATGAGGAGCGCCGCTCCCTCATTCTGGACGTTGAAAGCAAGAAACAGGAACGCAATGCCGCCTCAAAAGAGATCGGCAGAATGAAGGACGCCGCGGAACGCCAGGCACGCATCGAGGCCACGCGCCTCCTGGGCGATGTGATCGCAGAGGAAGACGCCCGGCTTAAAACCGTTGAAGCCTCCCTGAACGACCTGCTGATGCGCGTGCCCAACATCCCCGATCAGGACGTGCCGATAGGGATGGACGATAAAGATAACGTTGTCCAGCAAACCTTTGGCGAAAAACCCGTTTACGATTTTGAACCCAAACCGCATTGGGACCTGGGGCCCGAACTGGGCATCTTGGATTTTGAGGCTGGGGTCAAACTTTCCGGCAGCCGCTTTTACGTGCTTAAAGGCGCCGGCGCGCGGCTGCAGCGTGCCCTGATCTTCTGGATGGTGGACTTGCACCTGCGCCAGGGATACACCGAGTACTACACGCCCTGGATGGTCAAGGAAGAAGTGCTGTTTGCCGCGGGCGAGCTGCCCAAATTTGCCGATAATCTCTACCACGACTGGCAGGAAGACTACTGGTGGGTGCCCACCGCTGAGGTGCCCCTGACCGGCATCATGATGGGTGAGGTCTTTGAAGAAAGCGCCTTGCCCGTCCACCTGACTTCTTATTCGGCCTGTTTCAGGCGCGAAAAAATGAGCGCGGGACGGGATGTGCGCGGCATGAAACGCGGGCACCAATTCGATAAAGTGGAAATGTACACCTACTGCAAGCCCGAGGACAGCGATGCTGAACTGGAAAAAATGGTTCACGACGCAGCTGAAACCTGCCGCCAACTGGGCCTGACCTACCGCACCCTGATGCAATCCACCGGTGACCTGGGCGAGAAGATGCACAAGACCTTCGACGTGGAAGTTTGGGCGCCCGGCTGCGGTGAGTGGCTGGAGGTTTCCTCCTGCTCCAAGGTGGGCGATTATCAGGCCCGCCGCGCCAACGTGAAGTACCGCCCGGCAGATGGCGGCCCTGCCCGCTTTGTGCACACCCTGAATGGCAGCGGTCTGGGCCTGCCGCGCACGATGATCGCGGTGATGGAACAATACCAGCAGGCCGATGGCAGCATCGTGGTGCCCGAGGTGCTCAAGCCCTATATGGGCGGCATCGACGTGATTCGAAAGCCAGAATGAGCCCTGCCTGGTTGCGGCTCGCGCTTTTTATCATCGTCCTCTTTGTCAATCTGGGCGGATGGTTTGGGCTATTGCTCATCTTCTTCCCGGGTTTGGTGGTGATGTGGGTGGGCCAGCTGGTTTGGATGCTGGTTGTGGGCTTTAATCAGAGTGCCGGCCCCTGGGCATTTGGGATCAGCCTCGCGGTTTTTGTTTTGAATACTTTGCTGATGATCGGCGGCTCGTTGATCGATAACGTGCTCATGGCGGGGAAGACGAAAAGCAGCGGCCTGCCCTGGTGGGCCACAGCGCTCATCGTTATTGAGGTAATGATCGGCGGCATTATTTTTACCCCCTTGGGTGGGCTGGCGCTAGCCTTCGCCACTATCTTCCTCATCCAGTACCTGCGAACGGAGAAAGATAAGGCCAAAGCCTGGGAGGCAACCAAACAATTGGGCATCGGCTTCGGAAACGCTGCCCTGGTGCGCTTTGGCATCGGCTTCGTAATGCTGATCTCGTGGCTGCTGCTGGCCAGCCTGATCTAGGAAGCCAGTTTTGTGCGTAACCTGGTTTTGTGCATCCCTGTTTTGACCACAAAACCACAAAACCGATAGATTTCCCTCGTTGCGGGGAAATAGTAATCCCCTGTGGCAACACAAAACCCAGACCGTTGCAAACGCTCCAATGCATCTAAACTGTAAAGCCTAAACACCAGGAGCAGCAGCAAAAGGGATCGATATAGCTTATGTGGGGATTTCTAGTGCGGCCCTAGCGCTGGCGGGCCTCGCGGGCGAGGTAAAGCGCGATGGATCCCGCCACAGCGGCATTCAACGACCCGATTTTGCCATATTGGGGCAGGCGCATGAGTTCGTCGCACTTCTTGCGCACCAGCTCGCGCAGACCGCTGCCCTCGCTGCCCACCACCAGGGCAACGCCGCCCTCAAGGCGCAATTGGCTGGGCAACCGCGAACGCTGGTCTTCATCCAGGCCGTAGACCCAGGTATCCGTCTCGGCTTTCAAGCGGTCGATGGCCTGGGCCAGGTTGTATTGGCAGATCAGCAAGTGCTCTGTGGCGCCGCTGCTGGCATGTACCACCGTGGGGTTCACCTGGGCGGATTGGGAAGATGGGATGATCACCCCGTGCACACCCATGATCTCGGCAGTGCGCAAAAGCGTGCCTAAATTCTGGGGGTCCTGAATGAGGTCCAGCAGCAGGAAAAAGGGCGCATCCGGGGCAGTTTTCGCCCGGGAGATCAGGTCTTCCAAGGCAGCGTAAGGGTATTCGGAAACTTCCAGAGCCACGCCCTGGTTATTCGCGGAGATCGCATCCAGGGTTGGGCGGGGTGCTTCTTCCACGCGGATGCGGCGGTCCCGGGCCAGGCTGAGCAAACTGGCCAGCTGCCCTTCCACCTTGACACCCTTGGCGATCACCAACCTAAATACCTGCCGGCGTTTGGCACGCAGCGCTTCATAAACCGGGTTGCGCCCGCTGATCCACTCTTTCAAGCTTTACTCCCAATCCCAGCTGCTGCCGTCTTTGCCGTCTTTGACCAATACGCCCAGGGCTTTGAGTCCGTCACGAATCTTATCGGACATTGCCCAGTTCTTTTCAGCGCGCACGTCCTGGCGCAATTCCAAAAGCAGGTCAATAAAGGGCTCCGCGTCCGATTGGCTGCGCTGGCTTTCCAAAAGCTGCAAACCCAATACACCGGTCAATTCAGCGAACACAGCCTGGGGCTCTTCCAGGTTGGCAGCGCTGGCACCGTCGGCGCGCGCGCTGTTGATGGCCTTGACCAATTCGAAAACTGCTGCCAGCGCGCCGGCGGTATTAAAGTCGTCATCCATGGCGGCCTTGAAGGATTCGCGTGCTTTTTGCGCACTCTCGTTGAGGGCCAGAGCAGCCTGGGCCTGCAAGCCGGAAGCTCCGCTTTGGGCTGGTTTTTTGGCGCTCAACAGGCGCCTGAGCACCTGTTCGGCCGAACCGAGGGTATCCTCGGAGTAGACCAGGGGGTTGCGGTAAGCGCTCTGGATGACCATCAGGCGCATCACATCCGCAGGGTGCTCACCTAAAAATTCCCTGATCGTCACCATGTTGCCCAGGCTCTTGCTCATCTTTTCGTTCTTGAGCGTCAGCATGCCGTTATGCATCCAATAGCGGGCAAAGGGTTTGCCGGTGATGGCTTCAGTTTGGGCGATCTCGTTCTCATGATGGGGGAAGATGAGGTCATTCCCGCCGCCGTGAATATCAATCTGCTCGCCCAGATGATGCAGGTTCATTGCGGAGCACTCGATGTGCCAGCCAGGCCGGCCCATGCCCCAGGGGCTCTCCCAGGCTGGTTCGCCGGGTTTGGCGGCTTTCCAGAGGGCAAAATCCATGGGGTGTTCCTTGCGCTCGTCCACCTGGATGCGCGCACCAGCTTCCATACCCTCCAGCTTGCGGCCGGAAAGTTTGCCGTAATCGGCATCGCGGTCCACACGGAAGTAAACGTCGCCATCTAC
>DHPL01000036.1:54945-86385 GCA_002407905.1 Anaerolineaceae bacterium UBA5365 | reverse complement strand
AGGAAGTAAACGTCGCCATCTACGGCGTAGGCCCGGTCTTCCTCCAAAAGCGAGCTCACCATTTTCAGGATGTAATCCATTTCCTCGGTGGCTCTCGGGTTTACGCTGGCGGGAAGCACATTCAGGGCCTCCAGGTCCGCGGCGTAATCATCGATGTAACGCTGGGCGAGCTGGTAGGGGTCCTGCCCAAGCTGCCTGGCCTTATCGATGATCTTATCGTCCACGTCGGTGTAGTTCATCACGTATTTCACGTCATACCCGCTGTATTCGAGGTAGCGGCGAATGATATCGAAGACCAGCGCGCTCATGGCATGGCCAATGTGTGCCTCGGCGTAAACCGTAGGGCCGCAGACGTACATTTTTACCAGGTTGGGTTCTAAGGTTTCAAAAACCTCTTTGCTGCGCGTGAGGGTGTTGTAAAGCCTGAGGGCCATGGGGCCTCCTATTCTGGTCTGGCGAAGATCATTCTTCCGGCGGATGTTTGCAGGATTTTTGTCACGGTAACAGGGATGCTGCGCTCGAGGTAGCGCTGGCCGTTTTCAATGACGACCATGGTGCCATCTTCGAGATAACCCACACCCTGATTGAATTCCTTGCCTTCCTGGATCACCCGGATCTCAAAGGTCTCCCCGGGCAGCAGGATCACCTTGACGGCGTTGGCCAGGTCGTTCACGTTGAGCACTTCTACACCTTGGATCTCGGCAATGCGATTGAGGTTGTAATCATTAGTCAGGATAGGCGCATTCATTTGCCGGGCAAGCACCACCAGGCGGTCGTCCACTTCGCGCACGCCTTCCACGTCCACATCGCTGATGGTCACGGGTACCAGGTCGTTATGCTGAAGTTCAGTGAGCACTTCAATGCCGCGGCGGCCGCGCTGCCGGCGCAGGCCATCAGCGGAATCGGATACGAACTGCAGCTCATTGAGCACAAATTTGGGCACCACCAGTTCGCCGCCTAAAAAACCGGTCTTGACGATGTCCGCGATGCGTCCATCGATGATCGCGCTGGTATCAACCAAAATCTTGCGCTGAGGTTCCTGGGGCGGAAGGTTTTTAGCCCGGGTACCCATGCGCTGCGAAACCGAGCGGAAGAGGTTCGCGAAATCTTCGTGGCGGGTGGTAAAGAGCGTTACGCCGAGGTAGCCCAAAACAACCACCCCGATGATGGGCATGATCGCGCCAAAAGGCTGCGGCAGAAAAGACAGGGGATAGGCCACCAAACCGCCGATGATAAGGCTGATCACCAGGCCGACCAAACCGCTGATCAAAACCTGGGGCGCTGCGCGGGTGAAGAGCTTTTTTAAGGCGTTGAACGGCTTGATGGAGATCCAAGGTGTGATCAAAAAACCAAGCAGCGCGAACACAACGGCAGTAATAGCAACTACCACTCCGCGGGTCAGCGGGAAGGGATTAGCGAGTGTCAGCAGGAGATCATGAATGGGGGCGCCGGTAAAAACACCAATGAGGCCAAAAACAAGAAGTCCCACAAGGCGGGAAATAAAGATTGCGGACATATAACTCCTTTTAAAGTGCAACTTGCAATAAAAATAAAATCAAGGTGCTGCAGAATGAATGAATAAAGCCGTAATTACACCAGCAACTTAATGATAGCACTCGCGTTAATAATTTACAACGCGATTCAGCAAAGTTTTAGAAAATTCTTAGATTTAGTTTTTGGAAGGCGAGCCGGTTTTGCCAAGTTTTTTGCTGCGCATCCGGGAAGCGCTGCTTTGGCTGCCTGCGTTTTTGGGCCGGGCGGGTTTGCTCATTTTGGGCTGAGGCGCCAGGACGGCATTCAGGTCTGCCAGAGCCTTGGGGTCGTACATGAAGGCGTGGCAAACATCGCAGACCCAAGCGGGGAAATTTGGCGCGCTCAGTAATTTGCCATTCACCAGGGTGGTCAGCGTGAGCGTGCCTTTTTTGATCCGGCCAACATAGCAGCGCGGACAGGTTTCAGGATCGGCAGGCAGGTTAAATTTCATCTTCCCAGGATTATAAGCGCTAATGAAAATAAACCAAGCGCCGCAATGCCCTTTATGCTTAGAAAAGCGTTAATAATCGGTTATGAATCTAGGGGTTAGCGGCCAAAAGGTCCGGATGATTGAGCACCTGGATGTGATTGAATGGGAAGTAAATCAGGATGGCTTTCCCAACCACCCAGGTCTGATCCACAAAGCCCCAGTCCTGAGAATCGGAGGAGTTGTTGCGGTTGTCCCCCAAAACAAAGATTTTGCCCTCAGGCACCGTCCAGGACCCGGTCCAGTTTGGACGTTCCAGGATGTAGGGCTCGGTGAGTTGAATGCCGTTCACATATGTTTCCCGGCCGCGCACCTCAACATTGTCGCCCCCGATGCCGATCACGCGCTTGATGTAATCCTGATTGTTCTGCCCCTGATTGTGGAACACCACCACATCTCCGCGCTGCGGGGCCTGGCTGCGGTAGGCCCACTTGTTCACAAGGACCATGTAGCCTTCTTCGAGCGTTGGGCGCATGCTGATGTTAAACACTTTTACCCGAACCGTGAGGGTTTGGATGATGACAAAGATGATCACCGCCAGCAGAATGGTCTCGAGCATATCCTTCCAGGGGTTGGGCTTGCGAGGCGCGGGCTCGGGGCTTTGCAGGGGTGTTTGAGGCAGAGGGGTCTGTTGGGTCAAATTAATTCCTTAATGGCAGGCAGGCCAGCGCTCCATTATACGCCGGCATCCCGTTCTGTGCGTTCGCGCTCTTTTAATACGATCCGGATGGGCGTGCCGGTAAAAGGATATTCGGCGCGGATCTGATTTTCCAGGAAGCGTATATAGCTGAAATGCCCCAGCTTGGGGTTATTTACATACAGTAAAAACGTGGGCGGGTCCACTTTTACCTGGGTGCCATAGTAAATGCGCAGCGGTTTGCCCGTGCCGGAACTCATCTGATGCCGGTCTTGCGCGGTTTGGAGGACACGGTTGAGTTGCGAGGTGCTTAACTTTGTCTGGCGCTCCAGGTTTACGTCCATTACGAGCGGAAGGAGCTTATCGATCCGCTGGCCGCTGAGGGCGGAAACAAAAATCACGGGCACGTAGGGCAAAAAATTAAGCTGCTGGCGGATTCGCTGGGTATATTCCAACATTGTGTTGGTCTCTTTTTCAATCAGGTCCCATTTGTTCACCACCAGGATGACCGATTTCATGGCTTCATTGATGAACCCCGCGATGTGCGTATCCTGCGCGGTGATGCCGCTTTCGGCGTCCACAACCAGCAGAGCCACGTCACAGCGCTCGATGGCCTGCATGGCGCGCAGCACCGAATACTTCTCAACGCCGGGAATAATGGAACCGCGTTTGCGGATGCCAGCTGTGTCTATGAGGGTGAAGGTGACCCCTTCCCGCTCGATCTGGGTGTCGATCGCGTCCCGGGTCGTGCCGGGAATGGATGAAACGATCGCCCGCTGGGAGCCCACCAATTTGTTCAGGATGGAGGATTTGCCGGCGTTGGGCTTACCAACGATGGCAACTTTTACCGAATTATCCTCGGGTTCCTCATCGATCCGATGCGGGAAAAGCGCTACGGCCGCGTCCAGCAGGTCGCCTGTTCCCGTGCCGTGGATGGCTGAAATCGTATAAGGCTCACCCATGCCGAGCTGGTAAAAATCCAGGGCATTCAATCGGGCGGTTTCGCTATCGGCTTTGTTTGCAACCAGCAGGACCGGCGGCCAGGGCTGGCCTTCGACCATGCTTTGGCGTCGGCGCAAGAGCTGGGCGATCTCGCGGTCTGCTTCGGTAAGGCCCTGCTGTGAATCCACCACCAGCATGATCACGTCCGCTTCCTCGATGGCTTCTTCAGCCTGGAGCCGGATCTCATCGATGAAGGCCGCTGAACCAATGGAAAGCGGCTCTTGCGAGGCTTTTTTAATCGGGTCCAGACCGCCGGTGTCAACGACAAAAAAATCGTAGCCGGCCCAGTCGCCCTCGGCAACCAGGCGGTCGCGCGTGGTGCCGGGAATATCATCAATGATGGCCAGGCGTTGGCCGACCAATCGGTTAAAGATGGTGGATTTGCCCACATTGGGCCTTCCAACCAAAACAACCACGGGTGTTTTCATCCGTATCCTTCTTTGATCACTAGCGCGTGATTCTAACTTCTATCGTTGTGGGCGGCACCGGGCCAAGGCGCAGCGCGTCGGCCGGGTCCAGCGTGACGGTGGGTACAAGCTGGTAGGTACCTTCGGTTTTATCTGCCAGGTCCAAAGTGACCTTCACATTACCGTTGTTGATTCGGTCCAGAATGTTCACCGGCCCAACGACCACCAGATCAATGCTGTTGGGTACCAGGGTCACGGTAAGTCCGCGCCCCTGGTTGATCACCTGCACGGGAACAGCGTAAAGCCGGCGGGTGTTTTCCACCGCGGCGATCTCAACGGTCACTTTGACGTTTTGCACGCTGACCGGAGAGACTCCCTCCGGCAGATTCAGCTCGGCATCGATCTCAAAGCTCTTGATGCCGCCTGTAAGGTCGATGGGCATGGTTTCCACAAAGTCCGGCATAGCCCGGGCGATCTCTGGGTCCGGGCTGTAAACGGTAACATTTGGCGGGTCTACCAGTAAGCCGGTGATCAAGTATCCGCTGTTGATCTGCCCGGAGGTAACCACCTTTACGAAGACGTTCTTATATCCGCCAAGCTGGCGAATAGGGACTTCGATGCGGATCTGAGTGGGGTTGAGGTTGAGCCCGCGTACGATAGCGCCGCGGGAATCCAGAGGTTTCAGCTCGACCATGCGCGCTACGGTCGTGTTCACGTCCGTCAGGTCCACTTCCGCGATCACCTGGGTCACCTGGTCCACCAGGGGTTTGGGCCCGCTGATCTCAACCTGGTCATGCTCCAGGATGGCATTTCCAGAGGAATAGGAGATGGGCAGGTTGCCGGTTTGGCGGTACTCTACCTCCAGCGTGCGGCTGAGCATTTGCTCGATGCTGAATTCCAGCGAGGAAGGCGTGACCTTGGTGATTTGTGTGGGGCCGATGCCGATACTTACCTGGGGCTCAACAGTGTGCCTGCCGGCTCCAAGCCCGCTCAGGTTGACAGTGGCGCGGATCAGGTTTGGGTCGGCGGAAAGCTGCAATTGGATGGAACGCGGTGCTTTGATGGTCACAACCACCGATTCAGGCACTGAGCCAGTGAGCACCAGGCTGGGGTCCATCCCCTGCACGCGGACGGGGATCGGGCTGGCAAAAGTTTGTTCCACGTTGGGGTCCGTGCTGGTAACCGCCGAGACCCAAACTGCCACGCCTAAAAGCACGGCAGTGATGATGGTTGGAATCAGGCGCAGAATGCCGCGGATAATTTTCATTCGTGCAATTCTCCGGGCTGCTCGGGGTCGCTGCGCGTAAATAGGTTTTTGAGGGTATGGATCAGACCTTTGGGATCAGGCCGCCGCTCAGTCGTGATAAAAGCCTGCAGGGTGTTCAGCAGGCGGTCAGCATCCAGGTGACGGATCAGCCTGCCCTGATGAGCGATGGAGATCGAGCCGGTTTCCTCCGAGACGACTAGGGCGATCGCGTCGCTGATCTCGGAAATACCCAGGGCGGCGCGGTGGCGCAGGCCAAAAGAGCGCTCCGGCAGGGCGTTAAGCACACCGCTGGCTGAAAGCGGCATCACACAGGCGGCCGCCATGATGCGGTCTCCATCAATGATCACGGCCCCATCGTGCAAGGGCGTATTGGGGTAGAAGATCTGCAGAAGCAGTTTGGTGCTCAGTTCCGCGTTGAGGATCACGCCGTTTTTATAGTATTGATCAAGATAGTTGCGGCGTTTGATCACGATCAGCGCACCGTGCCGGCGCTGGGAGAGCTGCACGGCAGCCCGGGCGGTAGCCTGCAGAGCGGCCTCTACCTGAACACTGAGTTTGTTGGTGCCGCGCCGGCTGAAGATATCCAGATTGGATAGCCGGCCAACGCGCTCCAGCGCGCGCCGGATCTCCGGGGCAAAGATCACCGGGATGGCAAATATGAGGGCAGGCGTGAAGGTGTTGACCAGCCAGGAAAAGGCTGGCAGGTTGACCAGGGACGTGAGGATGGTGATCCCGATGACCACCAGAAAAATACCGCGCAGCAGGGTGACCGCCTCGGTATCGCGCAGGAGGTAGAGCAGCAGCGCGAAGACGATCGAAACTAGCAGAATGTCCAGCACGCTGAACCAGTTAAACCGCTGGAAAACGAAGAGGATGTTTTGAATCAGTTCCTGCATGGTAGTACTTAAACCCTAAATTTTAAGTATACCCCGCCTAGGCTGCTCTCGTAAACTCCTGCTCACCCAAGCGGGAGATGGTAAGCCTCGGCAGGCATCAAGGCTTGCTGGCGCAGGTAATTGGTATAGAAAACGGGGTTCAAGCCTTCCGGTGTATCCTCTCCCGGCCAGAAACCCGCGTGCTTTGCCAGGGCGGGGGTCAGGAAATCTGCGCGGATCACCAAATCCTGGGCCAATTGCAATTTAGCCTGGGCAGCCAGGGCGTGCAGAAAATCCGGCCTGAGCTCCAGGGGCGGCCTGGGTTGGGCGTTGCGCAGCATTGCCAGGCGGCTGGTCATTTTCCAGTTCACCTGGGAGCGTCCTTCGGCATGATCCCAAAAGTGGACGGAGTGGCGGGCCAGCAGGCGGCAGCGCTCTTCGGTTTGGGCTTGTTCTTCGGTGGGCCAGATAGTTTCGTCCAGCGGGTCCGCGGCGAATAAACCAGCCTGGCTGTTTATTAGCGGTTTATTGAGGGGCAGTGCGGCTAAATGGGCCGATGTTTCCTGCCAGGTCTCCAAAAAACTGCCAGCTGTGGAGATGGCGGCATCCGCCCGCTCCGCTTTTTCTTCCTGGGGGTTCTGGGCTTCCAGCCTGGCCCTGGCCTGGGCAGCCAGCAAACCGCGCTCGTCCATCAGGCGTTCGAAACGCAGATCGTCCGGGGCAATCACCGTCCAATTGGCGTCACAGATTGCGTCCAGGCCAGATTCAAAAAGATTAATGGCCTCGATCGCGTAGAGTGACAGCCCGGGGAGTTTAAGCAGGGCTTCCAGCCAGGAAAAAAGCGTGGGGTAAATCAACCCTTCCAATTCGTGCAGGGCTTGCGGGTCATTAAAGACGATGCGTCCGAGTTTACTGCGGTTGATCTGGCCATCCCCCAGAAGCAGGTCCTCGCCAAAGCGGTCGATGATCGGTTGGTAGGCTGGGCTGCCGGGCAAGTAGGTTTGCTGGGCCAGAAGGTCCGAATCAATGGTGAAAGCCCCCGCGTTTTCGAGGTACTGGCGCACGACCGATTTGCCGGAAGCGATGTTGCCGGTGATACCCAGAAGAAAGGGCTTTTCTGCCATGGAATAAGTATACATGAGCGCGGCGCGGCTCTCGTATAATCAAACCATGTTTGCGGATGAGGTAAAGCGCGCATTAAGGGATAAATGCCTGGCTCCAGAGGGAGGGAAACTGCTGCTGGCTGTGAGCGGCGGCGCCGACAGCATGACCTTGCTGCACAGTCTGCTTGGCGGACCCTGGAAGATCCTTGTTGGCCACTTTAATCACCAGATCCGGCCTGAAGCCGGGGAGGATGCGGAATTTCTGGCTGATCAATGCGCCGCCTGGGGCGTGGACCTGGTTGTGGGCAGCGCGGATGTGCCGGCACAGGCAAAAGCCGGCAAAATCGGCGTTGAAGAAGCCGCCCGGATGGCACGCTACCGCTTTTTACTCGGGCTTGCGGAAGAGGAAAGCGCCCTTGGCCTGGTACTTGGGCACAACCAGGACGATAACCTCGAGACCATCCTGATGCACTTCTTACGGGGCAGCGGTCTTTATGGGCTGCGGGGGCTGAGTTACCGGCGCAAACTGCCTGCGATCAACCCGCGGATCCCGATCCTCAGACCTATGCTGGACTGGACCAAGACTGAAATATTGGCTTATTGCCGTACCAACAAGCTTCCTTTTGTGGAAGATGCGAGCAACCAGAGCCCCAGGTACTTCCGCAATCGGCTGCGGCATGAACTGATGCCGCTCCTGGATGAGCTGAACCCGGCCTGGCGCGCCAATGTTTTGCGCAATGCCGCGCTGGCAAAAAATGAAGCAGAACTTCTGGACGTTCTGACGGAGACCACCTTCGCAGACGTGGTTGAAAGCTCCGCTACTGAAGTTAAAGTCAACCGCAGCGCGTTTTTGAGTCAACCCCCGGCCTTGCAAACACGTTTTTTGCTTCAGACCCTCAAAAAAATTGCGCCGCAGCGGCGCGACCTGAGCTACGGCCAAGTTCAGCGCCTGCGCCGGGCGATCGTTGAGGGTCGGAGGGGCATGCACTTAAGTGATGGCCTGGAAATGCGCCTACTGGCAGACAGATTTATGCTCCGCGGCAAGGCGCAAAACACCGTCACAAACGAATGGCCCCAGCTTCCGAACATCGCAGAAATAACCTTCACGCCTGGTGAAAAGGTCCAGCTCGCCGGAGGCTGGCGGTTGGTGACAGAAATCGCAGACGCAAACCAAATAATTCTAACCGGGCAGCATGCTGGCCCCTGGCACGCCTGGCTGGCTTGGGAAGATGGGGCATTGAGCATCCGCCGTCCATTGCCGGGTGAGCGTATGCGCCCTATCGGGATGCAGGGAAGACAAAAGATCAGCGATATCTTCATTAACCTTAAGGTTCCGCGGTCAGTCCGGGCGGCATGGCCTTTGGTTTGTACTAACGGGCAGCCGGCCTGGCTTGCCGGACTGCGCATCGCTGATAGCCATAAACTGGTCGGGAACGAAAAAAAAGTCCTGCACCTTTATCTGGAGCAGGACGGAAATTCAGCTTAGTTTGCCCTATTCACTCACCCAAAAAACTTCATTTAAGAGGGCCTGGATTGCCGGAATATTGGGCTGCAGCACTTGCGCTCCCTGATCCGTGGTGAAACCCACAGCCATCTCAGGGGTGATCCGATAGGTGGTAAACAGATCGTCGTGCAGCAATTTCTTAAGCGGAAACGCGTACAGGACCATGTCGCTGAGGCGCATATCGGTTTCAACATTATCTTCAATCGCCTTTAGGAAGGCCGGCATACGTTTCAGACTGCTGGGGCTGAGCGCCTTGTCTGCGATTGCCTGAATCACCTCCTGAGCGCGCTTGTTGCGTTCAAAATCCGAGGAAGTTTTCCGTGTGCGCACGTACCAGAGGGCCATTTTCGAGTCCATCGTTACCGTTCCGGGCTCCACCGAGCACCAGCCGGAGGGATCGAGGCTGAGGTCGCATTCGTCCGCTACAGGCTGGCCAACCTTGACTTCGATTTGGTTTCCCAGCTCGATGATCAGGTTTTCAAAGCCATCAAAACCCAGCAGGGCGTAATGATCCGGCCTAAAGCCGAAGTTGGCCGCGAAAGTATCGCTGAGCATCCCCCAGCCGCCGATCTGATAGGGCACGTTGATGCGGTTCTCATAAGACCCGGGCACTTTAACCCAAAGGTCCCGCGGGAAGGATACCAGGTTGATCTTGCCATTGCGTGTGTTGAACGCCGCCAATGTGAGCACGTCCGTACGCAAGGAACCAAGTTCAGCCCGAAAGTCGGAACCCATGAAAAGGATGGTTTTGACGTAAGGCGGTACCTCCAGGCCAAGGGGACTGTCCTGCAAAACCGGGTCCGGGGCCTGGCGGGCTGGGTCGGGCTGCCATACATTGGATAAAAAGCCAGGTTGGCCGTTGCGGATTTTGTTCAGGCTTACGGCCATCACGATGATCACAGCTAAGAGTACCAGGCCAAAAAGCAAGGCAAATGGAACAGCCGACTTGCGGCCTGATTTAGTGGTATAGGTCATGGTTCCTTCTTTGACTGGGTGTTTGCGTCCTTCGGCTTAGGCTGCAGCGGGTTCGTAACCCTGGTCTTTAGCCAGGTTACGCAGTTTGTCGTAGACTTCGCGCCACTGAATCTTGGAAATGCCCAATTTCTGGCGGATCTTGTCTGATTCCACACCGTTGATCAGATCATGCAGGGCGCTCGTCCAGCGGCACATATCGAAGGAGATATGCTTCTCCATGTTCGCGGCTTTGGTCACATCCTCCAGGAGGTATTCCAGGCGGCGCTGCGACCAGGGAAATACCTGATCGCTGATCTGGTAGCGTTCAGCATAGCTTTTGTAAGCATCCACCCACTCGGGCGAGACGCTTACCTTGCGCTCTTTGTAGCGGTAGCGCGGATTGGTGTAACGGATAAATATGTTGGCGCCTTCGGGGTTTTCCAGGTCCAGATGGTTGGTCATCAGGCTCAGGCATTCGCCTTTTTTCATCGCCGTTTCGAGGATGAGTTTGAGGAGCAGATAGGGACGAGGGTCCGGATTGGCGGCTGTCCGCAGGCCGTCTGCAGCTGAAAGGGCTGTGGCTACTTCTGTTTTGGTGAGGGTGACTGGCAGGGGGCTGGTCACCGTTTTCTGGATGATCTTCTCGGAGGGGTCACTGGCGATGACCGCGTTTTGCGTGAGCCAACGGAAAAATGACTTCAGCGAGGTAATCCGCCTGGAGAGCGTTTTGGGGCTGCAGGGTACTTGCCGGTCGGTCTGGAGCCAATTCAGAAAGTTTTCCAGGTCCATGCTGGTTACCTGGCCCAATTGTTTGTCAGCGGGCAGGTAAGAGGCAAGCAAATTGAGGTCTGCCACAAAGGCTTTGAGGGTATGGTGGGAGCGGCCTTGATCGCGCAGGAAGATCTTCCAGGCTTGAATCGCCGGGGTCATTAAAGTGGTTTCCTGGATGTGCGCAGAAAGAGGTTGGGACGTCATATCGGGCTCCGCTGTTTCGTATAGTTAACTGGGACTTTCTAGTTTATGCCAGTTTCGCCGGCTTGTCAAACCCAAAAATCCTTCAATTTTAGGGGCGGAAACCGCCGAACACCTCGATACGTGGACCTTTCATCGGGTTAAGGGGAGAGTTGCTGCGACTGATTTGGCGCTGAAATTCGTAATACCCCCAAGAGGATTACTACTGCCCCAAAGCCTCTTTGAGCATCGCCTGAACCTTGGCTAAGTCAGGCACAAGCACTTCCGCGCCTTCCAGGGTCCACATATCGTAGGCCATCTCGGGGGTCACAGCGTAGCGGTGCAATGCTTCCCCGCTGATGATCTTTGGCGCCATGGGGATGAGCGGAAGAATAAAATGCAGTTTGACATTCGTGTCCACATATTCGCGGTATTGGCGGTAAAGCTCTGGCGCGCGGGCAAGCGTTCCCAGGCTGAGTGCTTTTTTGGCAATCGACTGCACAACATCCTGCGCGCGGCGGTTGCGATCAAAATCGCTGGTCGTTACCCGGCTGCGGGCATACCAAAGCGCCGTATCGCCATCCATATGGTAATTGCCTGGCTGGAGTTCACACCATTTTTTGTCGTTCAAAAAGCAGGAGTCCTGCAGATACTGGGTGACTTCCACATCAATACCGCCCAGGCTGTTAACCACATCCGTAAATCCATTAAAGTTGACCATGGCGTAATACTCGGCGGTGATGCCAAAGTTGGACTCGAAGGTTTTGTTAAGCAGATCCAAACCGCCCATACCCCAAACGGTGTTGATCCGATTTTCGAAGCGACCGGGGATCTTGACGTAAAGGTCTCGCGGGAAGGATATAAGCGTAGCTGTGCCGGCCTTTGTGTCGATGGAAAGATACATGATCACATCAGTTCGAAAGCCGTTTTCCTCGTAATCGTCCACGCCGAGCAGGAAGATGTTCAAGCGGTCATTGCTCAGTTTGACGGGGATGGGCGTAGGTTCAGTGCTCGGTTCGAGGCCCACAGCCTGGGCGGCCGAGCCAAACTCGCGCGAGGCAAGCACTGCAGCTGCCTGGGAGGGTTGGAAAGGCGTAGGTTTGATCGGAGCGCCTGGCTCGCCTACCCCAAACTGTAGGGGAAAATTAGGGTTGCGCGAGGCATTGCCCACGAACGCGCCGGCGCCAACTACGCCAACCAGGGAGAGCACCACAACCGCGATGAACGCGTAGAGCACTTTTTTGCCGCGAGGTATTCCAGCTTTTTTTTGCATAACTGCCTGATTATAGCCCCTCATCTAAACCTGCTTAACACGCTACTTGTTCCATGGGCAAGGAGAGCTGGAAGGTTGTACTCTTTCCAGGCTCGCTGCTGATTTCCCAGCTGCCGCCCATATCCCGCGCGGTGCGAATGGCCTGGCGCAAGGCTTGCGAATCCCCGATCCCTACCGGGGTGGGGTAGCCATTGGCTTGCGAAAACTTCAGAAAGTGTTCCTGCTCCCAGGGCGATAAGCCTCCGCCTTGGTCGGTGACTTCAATGGCCACCATGCGGGGCAGGTCCGGCTGCTGGTTTTCAAAGATTTTAACTCTCGTGCTGCCCTGTACAGGTGAGGCAGCCAAAGCGTTGCTCATTAACTGATCAAGAACAGAGCGCAGCAGCGGTTTTTCCAGAAGCGCGCCGGGAAGGCTGGGGTCGATTTCCTCGGTGATGTCCACTTCCTTGGAGGCAAAACGCTCCCGCCATGTTCGAAAAACCAGGTCGGAAGGGCTAAGAATCTCTGGCAATTCTTCCACAAGGGCGGCCTGCTCTTCGGCAGCGGCTTCTTCAAGCTGATGGGGCTCAGGGGCTGTTTGCATGCCTTCGAGGGTTTGGCGCAAGGCCCGCAGGTGGCGCGCATTGCGGCGCATGGCCGATTCCATCGGGGTTTTCTGTTTGGCCAGGAGGGCGGCATGTGCCACATCGATTTCATCAGCCTGGATAGCGTCAAAAAGAATTTCCATTTGGCGGGCAAGGGCATCATATTGGTTTTGCCAGCGCAATGGGTCGCTGCGGCCCATTAACCTCAGGCGGTCTACGGCGTGGGTGAGGTCGATCAGGTTGGCTTCCTGCGCGCTGATGCGCATGCCAAGCTCCACGTTATCATGCTGGAACTGCTCTGCTTCCTTTCGGGCCTTAACCTCGTGGGAATGAGCCAGGTGCAGGTTTTCGGATTGGCGCAGCATGGTTTCAACGGAGTTGCGCAAGCCGTTCAGGCGGTCAAGGTCCGCTGAAGCAAACTCGCGCTCGGTGTAGGGGCTGAGGAAAAGCAAGCCCAGCTGACGTTCTTTCAGGGCAAGTGGGTAGAAAAGCAGGTTGCCCAGCCGGTTGAAAGCGATGGTCTCCTGGATGGACTTCCGGTCGCGGACAGCCTCCAGGGGTGTGTTGGAGGTTAATGGGGCCCCTGTTTCGTAGGCCTTGATCAGCTCGGGTACTTCGCGGCTTTGGAGGGTGAAATCCGGCAGGTGTTCTTCACGGATCAGGTCATAAGGTTCATAAAGGTCCATCTCGCTGCTATTGATCTTGCGCTCCACAAGGCCGCAGAAATCCGCGTTGAGTTGGGTAGCCAGGTGCTTCACCAGGCTGCGTTGGGCGGCCTGCGGATCGGCTTGGGGGATGAGTTCTTCTTCGCCAGCTTGCCCGGTTGCGGGTATGGCGAGTGCGGCGGCAACATCTGCCACCGTAACCACCGGGGCAGCTTTGTGCCCGGCTGTCCAGGCGAACAATGCGCTGCCGATGAGGCTGAAAACCAGCAGGGCCCAGGGCGTGGAGCTGGCTGGCGCTGTAATCAGGCTAAGCAGCCAGGCAAGGCCAAAGGGCGCGTAAACGATCAATTCATTTTTACCCAGTGCCCGGGGCTGCCTGAACCACATGATCGCTGGAACCGCGAGGACGAGCAAAAGCCCTAACCAGCCCCAAATGCTTTGGAAGCGGGTTTGATTGAAGCTTTGACTTGTGAACAGGGGCAGCCAGCGGACAAAACTGACCAGGGCCGCGATGGCCAGGCCAAGGCTTAGCGCTTGAGTGAGCTGTTCTTCCTGTTTTCCTGCCTCAAAGAAAAGGGCCAAAGCGATCCATAGAATGCCGGTCAGGCTGGCAGCCCGCAGCGCAAGCGGGTACAAAGCGCCAAAAAGGTTTGGTCCCTGGCCTAAAGCCATGATGAAAAGCAGAGCCTGCGCCACGGCATTCACCCATAAGGCCTTCTTCGTCAGGTGATGCCCCGGATGTTGACGTAATAGATAGAGCGGTGCCAGCAGAATGAGCAGAGTAAGCCCATGCAGGATGAGCAAAGAGGCTTTTTGGGGTAGTAGCGCGGCAAGATTTGGAAGCATAAGCAGCCCTCTGAGTTTGATTCAGGTAGGTTGCTGCAAATAATATGCCAGCGCATGTCGTCGCTGGCATGAACTCGGAGTCAGGCTAAATTTTAAGATTCCAGGCGGCTGAGAGCTAAGCGCACGCGCTTGAGCGTTTCATCTTTTCCCAGAATCTCGGCGAGTTCCGTGGCGCCTCCCGGCGTGAAAGCCAGGCCGGATACAGCTGTGCGGATCGGCCACATCACCGTGCCCACTTTCTGTCCACTTTCCTGGGCATATGCTTTTAATTGCTCAAAAAGGGCCGTGTTGGACCATTCGGTCATATTTTCCAGCAAAGGCAGGGTGTTCGCGAGGACTTTCCGGCTCGATTCCAGGCTGCTTTTGCTCTTATGGCTTTCAAAAAGGTCCAATTCGTAGGCAGGCAGCTCGGCCAGGAAGGCAACCATGGCGGGGATCTCGGTTAATTTCTCAGTTCGCAGCTGGATCAACGCGCTGACGCGCTCAAGGTCCAGATTCCGCAGGCTTTCCGGGTAATAAGGTAAGGCGAGGGCATGAAATGCTTCCGGGCTCAGCAGGCGGATATGCTCCCCATTCATCCAGTTGAGCTTATCGAAAGAGAACTTGGCCGGCGAAACATTGATGCGGTGGAAATCGAAAACCTTGACCAGATCCTCCAGATAGAAGATCTCCTGATCTGTGCCGGGATTCCAGCCCAATAAGGCAACATAGTTGAGGATCGCGCTCGGCAGATATCCCATGCGTACCAGGTCTTCGAAGCCAGGGTCGCCGGCTCGTTTGCTGAACTTGCTGCCGTCTTCTTTGACGATCAGCGGCATATGCGCGTAAGCCGGCGGCTGCCAGCCGAAGGCTTCGTAGAGCAGGCTGTACTTAGGCGCAGAGGAGAGGTATTCCTGCCCGCGCACCACGTGGGTGATGGCCATTAAATGGTCATCGACAACATTGGCAAAGTTATAGGTAGGGAAGCCGTCGCTCTTGAGCAGGATCTGATCATCCAACTGATTATTTTCAAAAGTGATCGAGCCCAAAATCAGGTCGTCGTAGGTTGTGCTGCCGCTTTCAGGGATGCGCTGGCGGATGACAGGTACAATGCCCTGGCTGAATTTTTCCGCCACAGCCTCGGGGCTGAGGTTGCGGCAGGGGTCGCGCGTGACTTCAGTGTAGCTAGCCTCCTCGTCATCATCTGTTTTCTCAGTTTTGGCGCAGAAGCAATAATAGGCATTGCCGCTTTCCACCAGGCGTTGGCCATGCTCCTGATAGATGGGCAGGCGTTCGCTTTGTACATAGGGCCCATAATCTCCGCCTTTATTCGGCCCTTCATCATGCTCCAGCCCAGCCAGGGCCAAACCGCGGTAGATGCCCTGCAATGCTTCGGGCTGATTGCGGCTCCGGTCTGTGTCCTCGATGCGCAGGATGAAAGTACCGCCTTCATGTTTGGCGATCAGGTAGGCATAAAGCGCTGTGCGCAGGTTGCCGATGTGCATCTGGCCGGTAGGGCTGGGGGCGAAGCGTGTACGAATCATTGTTTAACCTCGATGGATAGAGTGTATTTACTGGGTTCAGTCTTGAGGCGGCTCTTGAGCGTTGGGTTCGCTCAGGGCTTTTGCCAGGCGTTCAGGAGTGAAATGTTGTGCCAGGAGCTCTGTGTTGACCGGTTCCGGGTAGATCTTGCCGGGCAAACTTACCCAGGGCAATCGGCTGGCCGCCATAATCCCAGCCCAGTCCAAGGGCTGGGCCTGGAGCAGTTTTTTGATCAGGCTGAGGTTGGCGCTTTTCTCACCCATGCGCTGGGACAGTTGGGCACGCGCTGCAGTTTCCAGCTTGCCATAGCTCAGCCGGCCGCTGAAAAAGAATGCCGCGTAACCAAGGATGAGCAGATTGATCCAAACGCTATTAGCCCGGTAATATTCCAGGATCGCGGTTCCGGCAGTTCCCAAGGTTTGACGAATAAAAATCTCGATCATAAGCACCTGATTAAATCAAACTTCCCTCATGATATCACGAGGGAAGTTTGTCTAAAGCCATTAATAACCCGTTCTACTCCTCAACAGGCTCGGGAGTGTAACCAGCCAGACGCTCCATCGCGGATTCGCGGGTTTTGAGCAGCATGAACCCTACAGCCACAACGAGCACGATGACCAAAAGGCCGATCACACCCAGGTTTTCGGTGAGCACTTTGAATAGCCAGTTCGGCCAAAGGAAGCCATCGGCAATACTGGTGATATTCACTGCGCCGGAGGGGATGGCAAAGCCAGCGTCCACAGCGGTTTGGGTAAAGAAGGGGGCCATGGCGGTGGCAATGTAGAAGCCCACCAGTAGCTCGATTGTGCCGGCGATGACCATGCGCACGATATTACCCTTCATGATCGGGGCAAAAAGCGCGACCATAAAGGGAATCACGGAGAGGTCAGCAAAGAGGATCACACGGTTGCCTGGCAGGATGATGCTCAGCAGAATGGCAATTGGCACCAGCACCAATGCGGCAGAAATGGCGGCAGGGTGGCCGATGAGGATTGCGGAATCGAGGCCGATGTAGATCTCGCGGCCAGCGGCGCGTTTCTGCATGAATTCGCGCGCGGCTTCAGAGACGGGGATCAGGCCTTCCATCAGGATGGCAACCATGCGGGGCAGCAGCAGCATCACAGCAGCCAGGTTCATGCCCACATTCAGGATCATGGCGATGACCTGCATAGTGGTTTTGCCTTCAGGAGCCCGCAGGCCGTAGGCAAGGAAACCCAAAACCAGGCCAATGATCAAACCCATGATCACGGGTTCGCCAAACAGGCCCCACTTCTTACGGATGGTTTCGGGGTCGGCTTTGAGGTCGCGTAAGCCGGGAATACGTTCGATCAGCCAATTGATGGCGATGGCGAAGGGCACACCAGGCCCGGAGGTCAGGTGGGGAACAGAAATGCCAGGGACGCCATAAAACTGCTGAACGGCCTTGGCTGTCCAGTCGGCAAAGAAGAGGGCCAGGGCAGTAGCAACACCCGCCGCGATCAGGCCAAAGACCAGGTTTTTGGTGACAACGGAAACAATGGAGCCAAGAAAAGCGAAGTGCCAGTAATTCCAGACGTCGATATCCAAAGTTTTGGTTACCTTGGCAAGCAGCATCACAATATTGACGATTAAGGCAATCGGGATGACCGCCAGGCCCACCTGTGTACCAAAGGCAATCGAGGCTGCGGCTGGCCAGCCAACATCGAATGTGTCCCGCTGGATATTAAGATTGGTGACGAGGGTTTGGCCTACATCGGTAACAGTGCCGAGCAAAAGCCCGATCACCAGATTGATGCCGATGAATGCGATACCCACGGTGATACCGGCCCGAAACGCGCGGCCAAATTTGGCGCCTAATGCCATTGCGATCAAGAAAATAATAATCGGCAGCAGAATCGTGGCACCAAAGGTATCAAAAAAAGCTTTCAGTCCTGCAAGAAATCCTTCCATGATATCTCCTTATGAAGTAAATAACGATCCGATCATTCTGTCAATTTGGCGATAATCTGCTCTAATACAGCCTCCTTTCCTATCCCAGTGAGAAAAGCCAGGGTCTGAATAACGGGTTTACCGTGGTCTGTGGGCACTGGCGTGGTGCTGACGATCAGGTCTGCGTCGGCAGCCTTGCTGGGCACTTCGCTGGCCTTGCACTGGGTGACACGCACCGGGATGCCTTTGGCTTCCAGGGCTTCTTCAATGGCTTTGGCAACCACCGTGGATGTTGCCACAGCGGTTCCGCAAGCAACGAGAATACGTTTGTAGGGGGGCATAATTTCTCTCCTTATCGCTTTAAAAGTGTTAAAACCTCAGCGGTGTCATTAAGTTGCATTAAAGACTCCACCAGACTGAGATCCTGAAAAACGCCGGCGATCTCCTGAAGCATTTCCACCTGGGCATGCGGTTCGCTGAGGGCCAGCATAAACACCAGACTCACGGGTACTGCCTGGCTGGGGTCGACCATATTTTGAAAATTTACGGGTTTTTCAAGGGTCGCGAAGGCGATCCCGGGCTTTAGCACGTGAATTACATCAGTATGCGGTATGGCAACATCGTAACTTCCCCCTAAAGGCAATCCCGTGGGTAAAGTTTTTTCACGTTCGATGACCGCGCAGGTGTAGGTCTCTTTAACGTAGCCCGCGGCTTCCAGTTTACCTCCCAGCACTTTGACCACATCGGTCCAACACTCGGCCTGAAGGTGTAAAACGATGGCATCTTTAACCAGATTCTCTGAAAGCGGCACAGGCTCTCCTTTTAAATTCTTCCTATTTTTCCGAACTAGAGCAGAGCCAGGGAGGGCTCTTCCAGGACGGTTTTGAGGTCTCGCAGGAAGGCGGCGGCAACAGCCCCGTCTACAACTCGGTGATCGCAGCCCAAAGTGATGCTCATCATCGGCTTGATCTCAATTTCGTCATCGGCCGCGGCTACAACCCGGCGTTCGATGGCGCCAACGGCAAGGATGGCGCTCTGCGGCGGGTTGATGATGGCGGTGAATTCGGAGATGCCTAACATACCCAGATTCGAGATCGTAAAGGTTCCGCCGTCCACTTCCTGCCTAACCAGGCTGCCGTTGCGTGCTTTCGCGCTTAACTCGCGGAGCTGGGCATTGATCGTCCGGATCGGGAGTTGGTCGGCATGGTGGATTACGGGTACGATCAGGCCTTCCTCCAGGGCGGTGGCAACACCAATGTTGTACTCCCCAAGCAGTTCCACGCCCCGCTCGCTGAGGGTCGCGTTCAAGTAGGGATGCCTGGCTAAAGTAAGGGCCAATAACTTGACCAGGAAAGCGGTCATACTGACCGAATCCCGGGTTTTATCCGCGTTAGCGCGCTGGCGCAGGGCACTTAAAGCGCTCATATCCACATGAACCGTCAGATATATGTGAGGGACATCCTGGTAACTCTGGGTGAGGCGTTCGGCGATGCGTTTGCGCGTACCGGTGAAGGGCTTGATTTCTCCGGGTTTTACAGCCGGCAACACGGCTGCGGGCTTAAGATCGACAGCAGGCTGGGATGTGGCTGCGGCTTGGGCCGCCTTAACATCCGCCAGCTGAACTCTTCCGCCTGGCCCGCTGCCAGAGATGCCAGACAGGTCCAATTTGTTTTCGCGAGCGGTGAAGCGTGCCGCGGGGGTGGCAGAAGGGCGCGGGGGTTTTTCCTTTGCCGCGGCAGCGAAGGCTTCGATATCTGCGCGGGTGATCTTGCGGTCCGTGATCCCCAGCTGGTTGAGGTCTACTTTCAGGTCAGCAGCTAGTTTTTGTGCAATCGGGGAGACTTGCAGTTGGACCGGCGCTGATGCTTGCTGAGCAGGTGTCTCCGCAGCTTTTGCTTCCACCTCTTCCGGTTTTTCAGGTGCTGGCAGGTCGGCAATGGTTTCGCCTTCCGCAAGAATGTAGGCGACTACCTGGGTCACCGGTGCTTCCTCGTGTTCATGGTAGAGAATGGAAGCAAGGGTACCTGTGGCAGGGGCTTCGATTTCACTGGTGAGTTTATCTGTTTCAACAACGATCACAGGCTCGCCTTTGGTAATCAGTTCGCCTTCCTGCTTGAGCCATTCGGTGATCGTGACGGACTCCTGGTCCATATCCATTTTGGGCATGATAAAAGGTATGGGCATCTTGGCTCCTAGTATTGATTAGTCAGCAGTGCACGCATTTCGGCCTCAATGTCGGCTTCCTGCGGAACGGCTGCTTCCTCGAGCAGGCGGTTGTAGGGTATGGGCACGTCTTTACCCGCCAGGCGGCGCATGGGTGCATCCAGGTAGTTAAAGGCATCGCTTTCGCTTACAGACGCGATGACCTCGCCGGCCCAACCACCAGTCTTCACCGCTTCGTGAACAACCAGCAATTTGCCGGTTTTCTTGACCGAAGCAGTGATCATTTCGGTATCCAGCGGTCGGAGGGTGCGCGGGTCAAGCACCTCCACCTCCAGGCCTTCCTGGGCTAATCTGTCTGCCACAGACAGGCAGCGATGGAGCATGATCCCGGTTGAAACAACTGTTAAGTCGGTGCCCGGTCTTTTGATCTCCCCTACCCCGATCGGGATGGTGTACTCACCTTCCGGCACTTCGCCCTTGGACTTGTAAAGCAGCTTATGCTCCACAAAACACACCGGGTTTTGGTCGCGGATGGCGCTAATCAGCAAACCTTTGGCGTCGTAGGGTGTGCTGGGCATCACAACTTTGATGCCAGGGATGTGGATCAGCAAAGACTCAAGCGACTGCGAGTGCTGGGCGGCCGCCCCGGTACCTGAACCGCCAGGTAGGCGCAGAACCATGGGAACAGTGGCCTTGCCGCCAAACATAAAGCGGGCTTTGGCAGCCTGGTTGGCCAGGGCTTCCATCGCAAGGAGCACAAAATCGCTGAACATCATCTCGGCGATGGGCCGCATGCCAACCATCGCGGCGCCTGCGGCCGCGCCGGTAATGCCCAATTCGGCGATGGGGGTTTCTACGACCCGTTCGGGGCCGAATTCCTCCAGCATCCCCTGGCTAACGCCAAAAGCGCCGCCGTAAGTACCAATATCCTCCCCGATCAAAAAGACTGAGGGATCACGGCGCATTTCTTCAACCATTGCGTCGTGGATTGCTTCGCGATAGGTGATCTCAGGCATATACAAAGTCCTCCAGGGTAGCCACATCGGGCTCCGGTGATTCTTCAGCGAATTTAACCGCTGCGTCAATTTCTTTTACAACTTCCTGTTCCATCACTTTGGCTTCTTCGCCTGCGATCACACCAGCATCCTTCAAGTTGCCTTCGAAGCGAATGATGGGGTCGCGATGCGTGCGCCAGGAATCAATTTCTTCCTTGCTGCGGTAGAGGTTACGGTCGCTTTTTGAATGACCAAAGTAGCGGTACGTGGCGAATTCGATAAAGAAGGGGCCCTGGCCGCCGCGGGCGTGTTCAGCGCCTCTTTTGGCGAATTCGTACACAGCCAGCACATCGTTGCCATCCACGTAGTACCCCGGAATGTTATAGGCTTCTGCCCGGTACTTGAACGGCGTGCGCGCGGATACCCGATTCACGCTGGCGGACATGCCATATTGGTTGTTCTCACAGATATACAGGATAGGCAGATCGTAGATCTTGGCCATATTGAGCGATTCATGGAAGATGCCCTCATTGCTCGCGCCATCTCCAAAGAGCGTGAGGACGATGCGGTCCTCCTTGCGCATTTTGGCCGCCAGCCCAACGCCAACCGCTAACTGCAGGCTGCCGCCGACGATTCCATTGGCGCCAAGATTGTTGGAAGTTACGTCGGCGATGTGCATCGAGCCCCCGCGCCCACGGCAATATCCCGTGTCCTTGCCCAGGAATTCAGCCATCATCTTTTCGAGATCCGCGCCGCTGGCGATGAAATGCCCATGCCCGCGATGGTGGTTGATCAGGTAATCGCCCTTTCTTACTGCGAAACCAGTTCCAACTGCCGTCGCTTCCTGGCCGGCAGACAGGTGCATGGTACCGTGCACTTTGCCCAGCGCGTAAAGCTCATTGGCTTTCTCTTCAAATAGCCGGATGCGCAGCATGGTCTTCAGCATTTCAACCAGGCGGGCATTGTCCAGACCCAAAGAGTCTGCCTTCTCCAAAAAATTATCTGTTGCTTGATTGTCAAAAGGTATTTGTTCTGTCATATCTGCTTCCTTTACTTTCTCTTATTCAGGCTGCTGCCAGCACTTTTTCAACCGTAGCTGAATCAGTGACCAAAATGTTTACATATGACCCGCGCAATGCTCCCAGAATAGGGCGTACCTTGGTTGGCCCGGCGGAGATGCCCAAACGCTGAGGGATTCCAAGCAGGTCTTCGCGTGAGATACCGATGAGTTTGGCCTGGTAATCCATGGCGCTTGGCTGCCCTTGCAGGTTGAAGAAATGCCCGCAAACATCACCAACGGTCCCGGCATTCACGATGGCTTCCATGTCCGCTCTATCAAAATAGCCATTAAGGTAATAAGGCGAATCCAAGAGGTCGGTAGAACCGATGCCCAACAAGGCCAGGTGAGCTTTAGCGCCATATTCAAGCGCTTCCTTTACTCCCGCGTTTTCCTTGAGGGCATCCGCCATTCGCTTGCTGCCAACCACGAATGGGGCATTAAGATGGATGGCGGTGCATTGCAGCACCCGCTGGAGTTTTTGCAGGCTTTGGGCCGCGTCCATACCCGGAACCAAACCGCTCATCGCCCCAAGCAGCTGCACGATCGTTAGCTTCGGCATTGGCGGCTGGGGTTGAATTGCATCGATGGTTGCCGTAAGCGCTGAACCCCAGGAACAGCCCAGAATCATCCCCGGTTCCAGCAATGAGATCAGTTTTTCCGCTGCAGCTCGCATGAGAGCAGGCTCAGTATTGCTGGAGTTGTGCGTATTAATCACAATGGCTTCCTGTAAGCCAAACTTGTTTTGCAGGTCCTGGGCGAGCGCAACATTATGCTCCACTGGGTAGTTGATAAAAATGCTGATCAGTCCCGCCTGTTTTGCGTCTGCCAGCAGGTGGGAGATCATGGAACGGGTCACGCCTAATTTGCGGGCGATTTTCTCCTGATTCCAGGATTCAATATAGTAGAGGTGAGCCACCTCCGCCAGGTACCTAAGCCTATCGTTGCCTCTGCGCCACTCGCTCATAGAAATTCACTATTGTTAATAAGATTAGCAATTGTTAGTGTAATGATATTCTAAGCGAAACTCGAAATGGAATCAAGCGTTTTTGCATCAATTAATCTAAATCTTTTTGATGAAAATTCCGGAGCTGCCTGGAGGCATAAAAAACAAGCGCCCGGAGGCGCTTGTTTGACAGGGAAAAAATTATGGGTTTGGAAGCCGGTGATGATCGAAAAACTTGGCTAGTTCCTGCTTCTGGTCATGATGCACGATGGCGATCACCTCATCCGCCGCCTGGAACACAAAATCGCCATGGGGGATGATCAGCTCACCGCGCCTCAGGATTGCCGCCAGATTGGCCTGGGAGGGCAGCTGCAACTCGCTGAGCCGTTTTCCAAGCGCGTATGCGTCAGGCGCCACCTTTTCTTCCACCACGCCAAAATTGCCCTTGCGCAGCATGAAGAGGGTCATCATGTCACCCAGCGACATTTCTTCAGCGATCATGGAGGCGATCAGGTCCGCCTGGTTTAAGGCCACATCCACACCCATGGCCTCGTTGAACATCCAGGCATTTTTGGGGTGGTTCACGCGCGCGATCGTACGGGGAACCATGAATTCGAAACGGGCCAGGCTGGTGGCCACCAGATTGACCTCGTCCACGCCGGTCACCGCCGCCAAAACATCCACTTTGCGAATACCGGCTGCTTCCAGTACATCCGGGTCGGTACCGCTGCCATGCACAATCAAATCCCGGGGCAGATCCTGCAGCATGCGCGGGTCTTCTTCCGGCCGCAACTCGATCAGTTTGACCTCATGCTTCTCATTGTTGAGGTAGCTTGCCAGGTAAGTGCCTACTTTTCCGCCGCCAATGATCATCACCTTCATCGCAGGCCTCCTTCATGTTTGCCAAAGAGATGCGCCACCCGGTCGCCGGAACCGCTGGTGACCAGCAGGTGTACCAAATCGCCCGGTTTTAACACCGTTTCACTATCGGTCAGAAAAGTTCTGCCGTTCCGTGTAATTGCCGTTACCTGAATTTCTCCCGGGATGGAAATTGAACCGGCGGTTTTCCCTTCCATCACCGGCAGCACATCCGCGTCCACCAATGCAACCTGGCCCGCGCCGATTCTGCGCTCAACATTGAGCATGGCGTTGGATAAGGTGCTGGCCAGGCGCTCGATACCCAAGGTCACTGGCGATACCGTCTGAATGCCCAGGCGGCGATAGATTTTGGCTTTTTGCGGTTCATACACCCGGGCGGCAACCCTGGGCAGTTTAAAGACAGTTTTTGCAAGACGGGCCGCCACCAGGTTGGCCTCATCGGAAGCGGTAACGGCAGCCAGGCCTTCTGCCTGCATGATCCCTGCTTCCTTGAGCACATACTCATCGAAACCAATGCCCACGTGTGTGCTGCCCTTGAAGGTTTTGCCAAGCGCTTCAAAAGCCCTGGGGTCCTTATCGATCACTGCTACATCCACGCCTTTCAGGCTGAGCGATTTTGCCAGCCCGGCGCCTACCCTTCCGCAGCCAATGATGATGATCTTCATAGCGCTCCTCCTTTTGCTTGAGCGTTTTCAGCTTATGTTTTTCTTAATACGATCGCCTTGCGCAGGGCATCCGCCAAGGGCAGGGCAGGGATCCAAAGCACCAAAAGCAGCCAATAGAACGGCTCAAAACCGGCTGTGTACTGCAGAAATTCCTGCAGGAAGGGGATGTAAACCAGGGCTGCCACCACGATCAATTCCGTGGCAATCCCGGCCCATACCATCCGGTTATTGAACAGCGGCACCTTAAAGATGGAGCGCTGAGAGGCGCGTTGAGCGAACAAGTTGCCGATTTGGGTAAAAACCACGGTTGCCAGGGCCAGACCCATGGCCGCATAGTGGATCTTTGAGTCGCTGGGCAGGTCAATCCACTGCCCCGCAAAACCATGCTGCCAGAAGTACAGGTAGAACATGAGCATGGCTGCAAAACCCTGGACAGGACCCAGGATGAGGTAAGCTTTTACCAGCAATTCCTTCGTGATCAGGTGGTCAGTCAGCTTTCGCGGCGGCCGCTGCATCGTGCCGGGTTCGGGCGGTTCCGCTCCCAGAGCCAGGGCCGGCACGATATCCGTGCCGAGGTCGATCGCCAAAACGTGCATTACACCCAGGGCAAGCGGTATCCGGCCAGCGGTGAGGGCGTAGAGCATGAAGGGGATCGCCTCGGGGGCGTTGGACGTAAAGACGTAGGTTGTGAAACGCTTGATGTTTTCGTAAACGGTGCGGCCTTCCTCGATGGCGCTGACGATCGAGCCAAAATTATCGTCCGTAAGAATCACATCGGCAGCCTCTTTGGCTACATCCGAACCGGTAATGCCCATGGCCACGCCGATATTCGCTTTTTTTAAGGCTGGGGCATCGTTCACGCCGTCGCCGGTTACGGCAACCACCTTACCATCCGCTTGCAGCGCGGAGACAACGCGCAGTTTGTGTTCCGGGGCAACGCGCGCGAAGATGATTTCATCCTCCACAGCTTTGCGCACGTCTTCATCGCTCATTTGCTCCAGGTCCACACCGGTAACCACCCGCACTGTATCGCCCTGAACGATGCCGATATGCCGGGCAATCGTTTCGGCTGTGAGGCCGTAATCCCCTGTGATCATGATCACGCGAATGCCAGCCTGATGGCACTTCTCAACCGCGTCCATCACATCCGGCCGGGGCGGGTCCTGCATGGCGACCATGCCCAGATATGTGAGTTTTTGCTCAACCACATCAATGGTAAGTTCTTCGGTTTCAAGCGGCAGAGTGCGTGTGGCAGCTGCCAAAACGCGCAACCCTTCGCGGGCATACGCGTCATTCACTGCCATGATGTGCTCAGCCCATTGAGGCGTCAGCGTTTGCACCTGGCCAGCGACCAAAATGCTGTCACAGACATCCAATATTTCGCGGATGCCGCCTTTCACATAGGCCACGCGTTCAAAGCCGGCAGTGCCTCGTTCCAGATGGATAACGCTCATGCGCTTGCGGCGCGAATCGAAAGGTAATTCAGTGATCAGTTGGGTTGCCGCAAGCTCGTCCTTGGTGTAGCCTGCCTTGTGCGCCAAAACGATCAAAGCGCCTTCGGTTGGGTCGCCAAGTACACGCCAGCGGCGGTTGCTTTCGCTGCCGGCAGTTTCCGGGGCTAAGAGGCGGGATGTGTTGCACTTGGCCTGGGTGAGGATCACCTTGGCGAGAGCTATATCCTGGCGTGGGTCAACCTCTTGGCCGTTTTCGGTGCTTTTCCCTTTGGGTTCGTAGCCTATGCCTTCTACATCTATTTCCCGGCCGGTCATTTCACCAGCGGCTTCCGATGGCACCCAAATCTTGCGCACGGTCATTTCATTTTGAGTGAGCGTACCCGTCTTATCGGTGCAGATCACATTGGTGCAGCCTAAAGTTTCAACGGCGGAAAGTTTCTTGATCAGCGCGTGCCGCTTGGCCATCCGCTGAGTAGCCATGGCCAATGAGAGCGTTACCGTTGGCAGCAGGCCTTCCGGCACGAAGGCAACCACCATCCCTAAAGCGAAGATGATGCTCTCTACAAAAGTAATGCGGGCCAGGAAAAGCGCCATGATCAGAAATACCAGGCCGAACCCTAAAGCAATAAGGGTCACGATCTTGGTCATGTTTTGCATTTCCAGCTGCAAGGGGCTAAGCTCATCAGGCACGTCCTGGGTGAGCTTGGCGATCTTGCCAAAGGCAGTGTTCATGCCCGTGCCATAAACGATGGCCTTCCCCGAACCGGCAGCCACGAATGTGCCGGCGAAAATGAGGTTGGGTGTTTCGGTCTCCGTAAGGCCCTGGCCGCTGACCGGCTCCGCGGAGCGGTTAACCGCGCGCGATTCACCAGTAAGGGTGCTTTGGTTGACCCGCAGGTCCGTGCTGTAGAGAAGGCGGCAGTCCACAGGGATACTATCGCCTTCCTGGACGAAGATCACATCGCCCGGCACGATCTCCTCGGCGAGTACCTTGTGTTCCTCGCCATCGCGCATCACCCGGCTTGAGGCTGGGAGGATCTTTTTCAGCGCTTCGGTTGCCTTCTCTGCCTGGAATTCCTGGAAGAAGGAGAAAGACCCGTTGATAATATTCACCATCCACACGGCGATGCCCAGTTCTGGCATTTTAGCGATGAATGCTCCCGCGCCGGCCACCCAAAGCATGATGGCCATGAGATGCGTGAAATTAGACAGGAAGCGCAGGATGAGGGGCTTGCCTTTTACCTCGCGCAGTTTGTTTGGGCCAAAGGCGAGCAGGCGGGCCTGAGCTTCGGTGCTGCTGAGGCCTTCGGGGCGGGATTGCAGCGCTTCGAATAACTGATCTGGGCTGAGTTGTTGTTTCTGCCCTTGAAAATCCTGGGGTAATTCTATTAGTTCAGGCATTAGTGAAATTATACTTTCGCGATCGCTCTATTCAAAGAAACAAGGCGGAAGTTTACACCCGTTGGAAGAGCATGACGATTAATGTTTTGTTATAGATTTGGCTCTCTCACCGAGTGGGGAGGAAGCCTCCGAAATACGCAAAAAAAATGATTTTGCTTATTTGGCAAATCAGTCAACCTGGCATTCGGCAGGAAGCTTCATAGCTCCAAGATAATAACCATTTCTTAACCTGATTCAAAGCCAGATCGCGCCTTTATGGTTTATAAATGTGAGTTATTATCCCGGATTTCTTGCCTATGTGAGTGGAGGCAAAATGAACTTTATCGCGATCTCTCCTAATTTTCCGCCGAATTATCACCAATTTTGGCGCATTCTTGCCGAGCGGGGTGTCAATTTGCTGGGCCTGGGTGATACGCCTTACGATGAACTCGACCCAAACCTCAGGCCATACCTCACAGAGTATTTCTACTTGCCCTACATGATGGACCAGGACGCACAAACCCGGGCGGTTGCTTTTCTAACCTACAAGCACGGCAAGATCAACCGCCTTGAATCGCATAACGAGTTCTGGTTGGAGAGCGATGCAAGCCTGCGCAGCGATTTCAATATCACCGGTTTTCATCGGGAGGATATGCCCCAGATCAAGCAAAAGTCATTGATGAAGGCTGTGTTCCAGTCTTGCGGGGTGCCTGTGGCGCGCGGCAAAGTGATTGACAACCTGGCAGAGGCGATGGAACTCGTCGCTGAGGTTGGATACCCTATAGTGGCCAAGCCCGACGTTGGCGTTGGCGCTAATCAAACCTTCACCCTGCTGAACGAAAGCGAGCTGGAATACTTCTTTAAACATAAAAACCCCAGTGCTTTTATCCTGGAAGAGTACATCCGCGGGGTGATGGTGACCTACGACGGTCTGACCGATCAGGATGGCAATGTGGTCTATGACTCCAGCCTGGTCTATAGCAATGGGATCATGGAAACAGTCAATCAATCCAGTGATATCTGGTACTACGTGGACCGGGAAGTCCCAGAGGAATTGCGGGCAATCGGAGCGAAGATCTTAAGGGCGGACAATGTGCGCGAGCGCTTCTTCCACCTGGAGTTTTTCAGGCTCCCGAATGGTGAATTGTACGGCCTGGAAGTGAACATGCGCCCGCCTGGCGGCCTCACGACTGACATGTGGAATTACGCCAACGACATTGATATTTATGAGCAGTACGCCAATGTGGTGCTGAATAACGAGTTCACAGCCAAACCCAGCCGGGCCAATTATTGCGCTTATGTCTCGCGCCGGTTTAATAAGGAATACCATTATTCCGTCGAGGAGATATTCAGGGAGTTCGGCGAGCATATCGTGATGCACACCAGCATTGATGGGGTTTTCGCGCCTGCCCTGGGCGATTATGGGTTCATTTTAAAGGCTGCCGATTTTTCCACCATGGAATTGATCGTTTCCTGGATTATGAAGCCCCGGGAGATTTCCCTGCTATGAACGTTGAATATCACGCCTGGTGGAGCCCCCGCCTGGGCCAGGAAATGGCCTTAAAGGTGTACGGTCATGCCGGGTGGCCCGTGCTGGTTTTTCCGGCGCAGTCCGGCAGGTTTTATGATTACGAAAACTTTGGCATGATCAACGCCGCCAGCTGGTTCATCGAAGAGGGAAAATTTCAGTTTTACTGCGTTGACAGTGTGGATAGCCAAAGCTGGGCTAATTGGGACGCACATCCCGCGGACCGGGCGGCTCGGCACCAGAGCTACGACGGCTACATCTGTGAAGAAGTGCTGCCTTTCGTCCGCCAGCGTAACGGTCCGGATGCCAGGATGATCGCGACAGGCGTAAGTATGGGCGGCTACCACAGCGGGAACTTCTTCTTCAGGCACCCAGACCTGTTTAATGGCCTGATTTCAATGAGTGGCCTCTTCCAGTTAAGCATGTTCATCGGCGACTTCGTGAATGAAGATGTTTTCTATAACTGCCCCCTGCTCTACCTGCCCAACTTGAACGACGATTGGTACCTGGACCAATACCGGCAAAGCAAGATCATTATCTGCGCCGGGCAAGGGGCCTGGGAAGACGCGATGCTGGCGGATATCCGGCCGATGCAGGCCATCCTTGAACAAAAAGGGATCCCTGCCTGGGTGGATTACTGGGGGCACGATGTAAACCACGATTGGCCCTGGTGGCTTAAGCAACTGCCTTATTTTTTGTCCAAACTAAGTTGAGAGCCAATAACTCGATTTATCGATAAACTGCAAGGGCGTTCCGGTTAGGAACGCCCTTTAATGTCCATAGGCTGCTGCCATAATGAGCCGTGCTCAGCCTTTGATCAGCCTGCCATTCTTCACTACAAAAAGTGGCGCCTCGTGGGTCCAGAGCGCTTCCCAAACCGATTCCGCATTCAGGATCACCAGGTCAGCGGTGCGGCCCACTTCCAGCTTGTGGCCTTCCATGCCAAGTGCTTCGGCAGCCTTGGTTGTGATGAGGTCGTAGAGAATCTCCATCTCCTCCCGGCTGTTCATCCACATCAGGTGGGCTGCCAGAAAGGCAACCTCAAGCATGTTGTTGCGACCAAAGGCGTAATATGCATCCGCGATGTCGTCCTGACCCAGGGCGATGCGCACGCCAGCCTTGTAGAGGTCTTTCACCCTAGCGTAGAGTGGGCCGGTTTGCGGGTCCGATACCACGCCAATACGCGCGGTCTTTAAGAGATATTCGATTTTGCGGTAATACGGCTCGGCGTACAAGGCCATCGCCCGGCAGTGCTGGGCCGTTACCCGGCCTTCCCAGCCGTACTTAAGGGTTGCCACAGCCAGCATTTCCAGCGTGCGCAAGCCAGGATCGCCGGCGTCGTCCATGAGCATGGAGATTGGCTTATCATACCTGCGGGCGATCGCGAACATGCGCTCGATGTGATCCAGGGAATCAGCCTCGGTATATTCGATCCAGGGGATGCCGCCTACCACGTCCGCGCCGAGATGCATGGCTTGCTCGATGTACTCCTCCGCCCCGGGGTCCCGTAAAACGCCATCCTGCGGGAAGGCAACCACTTCCAGAGTAACACGGTCCTTATACTCTTCTCGGGCTCTGATCAAGGCCTTCACGCCTTCGAGGCGGGCCTTGGTATCGGTATCCGCAAATGCGCGGATGTGCGTGTTGCCGTAGTGCACAGCCAGGTCCAGAGCCTTGCGCACGTTCCCGATGATCCATTCTTCGTCGTACTCGGCTTTTACCTGGGCAGCGAGCTCAATGGCGGTCATCGCCCCGCCCATACTGCCATCCGTGTAGTCGCCCATGGCCGCGTCGTCCATGCGGGCCAGGGTGTACACTTTACAGAGATGCAAATGACCATTGACAAAGGATTCGGTAACCAGCTTTCCGCCAGCATCCAATTCGCGCTCTGCTTCGCCTGCGATATGAGCGCTAATCCCGGCAATCTTGCCTTCTTTTACGGCGATGTCCAACAGCTCCGTTTTAGAAGCGCGGGTGCGGGCATTACGGATCAAGAGATCAAATTCCATTTTTCCTCCCAGTTCGTTCATCGAGGCAGAAAAAGTTTTGCTATTCAGTTGTATCCAGTACTCTGGACTAAATCACACCTTTAGCACGGAGAGCAGCTACAGCTTCCTCGTCCAAACCCAGGAATTTCGCCAGAATGGCTTCAGTGTCTTCGCCCAGGATGGGGGCCGCTTTACGGATGGAACCCGGTGTGCGGCTGAGTTTGGTGGGAACGCCTGGCATTTTAGTGAGGCCTGCCGTAGGGTGGTCTACTTCCACGATCATTTCACGGGCCAAGACTTGTTGATTCGCTACTACCTTGTCGATGGTGTTGATCGGTCCGTTCGGGATGCCCGCGGCATCGAAAGCTTCCTGCCATTCCTCGGCTGTTTTAGTAAGCATGAGCTCTGCCAGCAAGGGGCGCAGGCTGGCGTAATTGTCGCTGCGCTGGGGGTTGGTAGCAAACCGGGGATCGTCCGAGAAGCTGGCATTGGTCAGCTTGCAGAAGGTCTGCCATAACTTGTCGTTGCCAATGGCCAGCATCAGTGGCACGGACTGGGTGTCGAAAGGTTCGAAGGGCACAATGGATGGGTGGCGGTTCCCGATCGGCTTCGGCACCTTGCCAGTGAGTTCGTAGCGAGAAATGGCATTTTCAAGGATGGCTACCTGGCAATCCAGCATGCTTACGTCCACCATTTGCCCCAGGCCGCTGGATTCGCGCTCGTGTAGGGCAGCCAGGATGCCGATCGCGGTGAAGAGCCCCGCGGCCACATCGCCGATGGACGGGCCTACCCGGGTAGGCCTGCCATTTTCCTCACCGGTGATGCTCATGATCCCGCCCAAGGCCTGAACCACGCCATCGTAGGCAGG
>DHPL01000036.1:45050-54714 GCA_002407905.1 Anaerolineaceae bacterium UBA5365 | reverse complement strand
CCCGGGCGGAAGTTTTCCACCACAACGTCCACGTGCTTGACCAGTTCCTTAAAGATCTCTTTTGCTTCGGGGGCTTTGAGGTTGAGCGTGAGGCTTTCCTTATTGCGGTTGAGGCTCATGAAATATCCGCTCTCGCCATTTTGGTAGGGGCCATATGCCCGCGAGTCATCGCCGCTGCCGGGCTGCTCTATTTTGATGACTTCTGCGCCAAGATCGGCGAGGATCATCGTGGCATAGGGGCCGGCTAGCACACGGGTAAGGTCTAAAACTCTGATATCAGTCAATGGTCCCATAACGCTCTCCTCCAGCAAAGGGCGCCGCGGTTCCGCGGCGCCCGGGTCAGATTATTCTTAGTCTACTTCGTCGAAGGCCAGGCAGCGGCAGAAGGCACTTTCGCCGTACTGGAACTTCCAGGGCAGGGTGGCCAGGATGAGGCGTTTATTGAGCACCTTATCGATCTCGCCGCCGATGTTTTCAACATGGATGATCTCCCAGGGTTTGGGGAAAACATCGATGTGCATGGCCTGGTAGGTCTCGGGCCACTGGTAGATCTCATTCAGGGCTTTGCCGTAGCGTTTTTTCATGTACGCATCGCAGGCTTCGGCTTCGCGGGGTTCCCAATCGCGGATCTTGGTGTTCATCGGGTGATCAGCGGAACCGCAGTCCACAGCCAAGTGCTTGATTTCCATTTCCTTTATCCAATCGGTGAAGTCCATGGAAGGGCCTGGGTGGCGCAGCATGTAGCGGCGTTCATCGGCCTGAGGCTGGTCAAAACCGTATTTATGGTAGCCGGTGTTGATGTAGAGGATATCGCCTTTCTTCACTTCCACGCGATCCATGACATCCTGGGGCGTGTAGATGGACCAGTCCTCAGCGATGTCCGAGAGGTCTACCACCACACCAGGGCCAACGAGCTTATCCATTTCCAGGGAAGCGATGTCGCGGCCGGCGGTATCGAAGTGCAGGGGGCCATCCAGGTGAGTGCCAACATGGTTGGACGTGGTGATGACCATGCCATTCGCGCCGTTGGGGCTGAGGCGCTTGAAAAACTTGACCTGCAGCGGCTCATAGGTGGGCCACGGGGGGCTGAGGTGGCTGGTATTTTGTGTTAGATCGTAAACTCTTACTTTGTCCCAATTTTTTAGCATTTTTCCTCCAAAGGATTGATTATTATTCCAGAAGGCCATCGGCTTCCAGAAGCTCAACGTACGCTTCAAGCGCTTGTTCAAAACAGGCCATAGGCGGGCGAACAACGCCAGCGCCAACCTGTCCGATTCCTGGGTCTTTATGGGCAATACCTGTGTTGATCACCGGCCTGATTTGGGTCTCGATCACGCTGCGAATATCGATTCCGGTCGGCGTGCCGCGGAAATTCATGCTGGGCATCTTATAGATGGGGTGTTCAGCCAGCGTGATCTCGTACATACTCTTAGTGTAATTGATAGCGTCCTGCGGTGTGCCACCAACAAACTGAACGATCGCCGGGGCAGTGGCCATGGCAAACCCGCCGATCCCCATGGTTTCAGTAATGCAGGAATCGCCAATATCCGGGTTGGCATCTTCCATGGTGAAACCCGGGAAGTAAAGGCCATCGATAATTTCGGCAGGGGCTGTGAACCAACGGTCGCCAGTAGCTGCCACGCGAATTCCAAATTCGGTGCCGTTGCGGGCCATGGTGTAAACAACGGAAGCATGCTTCACTTTTCCAACCGGGTCAAGCGTGGCTTTGGCCGCAGGCATGGAGAGATTGAGCGCGGTATGGTCATTGGAGTTCAGGAACTCCAGCACCGCTACTTTGTCTTCCTGGCTGGCACCAGTCTTGATGATGCTGGGGGCCATTTCGCGGATGAAGAGCGAGGTGGTCGCTTTATTGCGGTTATGCACTTCGTCGCCCATTTGCAAGGCCTGGGCGATCAGGTTACGGAGGTCGATCTCACCGTGGATCTCCAGCGCTTCCTTAAGCACCGGGTAGAGGGTTTGTTCCATCCAGCGTAGGTGTTGAATGACTGATTCGCCAAAGGCGCCCATACGCAGCACCTTGCCCAAACCTTCGTTCATGGTGCAATAGGCACGATTGCCGTAGGCTTTGTTCTCAATGATCCAAACCGGCATGGAGGCAGTCACCACACCAGCCATCGGCCCTACCGCGTCGTGGTGGTGGCAGGGGTCGAAACTGATCTTACCCGAAGCAGCCAGCTCGGCGGCTTCCTCAGGCGTTTGGGCCAGGCCTTCATAGATCAGGCCGCCCATCACCGCGCCGCGTAAAGGGCCGGACATCTTTTCCCAGGTAACCGGAGGGCCGGCATGCAGGATGAGGTCTTTGCGCATGCCTGGTAAAGTATCACCGGCGATGCCCAGGCCTACCAAAGTAGGTTGGGCGTTTTGGATGATTTCGAGTGCCTTTTGGTTTGCTTCAGCGATGATGTCGGTCATTTAGCCTGCTTTCTCCTTTGATGAGGATACTTTTTTAAGTTTATTGAGCAATGAGAGCATTTTTTGACTGCCGCCCGCCCGGGGTTTCCAGGCAACCTGGACGGTTTGTACGTGCTGGCTTTTGAGTTCATCGTGAAAAGACTCCAAGCCCATGTTGATTACCTTAAGTTCCTGAGTGAAGAGATCATTAAGCGCCATTTTCCGCTCCTGAGTGCATTTTTTCCATCATCCGGGATACCAAGCGTACAGCCTGGGCATTGGATGGCATCACGATGATACCAGCCTGCTTTAAGGTCCTGGTTGAACTGCCCAGGTCCTGGGGGTCCTGATCTGTACCGGTCACCGAGGCCACCACAACCAGGTCCTTGCCCTCCCGGGCTAACCTGGCGCGGGCTTCCAGCACGGACTGGACCACGGCTTTGGCCGGGTCTGCGTGGGATCCATAGCCGAGGACCAGGTCCAGAAGCACGATGGCTGTCTGCCCATCCACCCGTGAAGAGAAAAACTCGGAACGCGTAAGCGGGTCGATCATCGGGTGCGCCCGGCCGCGGGTAAATTGATCCTCGCCCAAATCCAGGATGAGATGGCCGCCGGCGGCAGGCATGTTTTCAAGCGCCAGTTCGGGACTAAGCGGGATATTGGAGTAAATCGCGGTCTTCTGGCCCAGGAATTTCATGGCTTCATCCGCCAAGGTGCCGCCCGTATAGAGCCCGAGCAGCTTGGTCTGTTCAGGTTGGAGGCGGCCCAATTCCGCAGTCAGCAGCTCTTCCAATGCGGAATCGGCCATCCGGAGGCTGTCCTGGTCCTGCACTGGTTCGCCGCGCAGCAAGGCAACCGCTTTAGCGGCCGCGTCCTCAAAGCTGAGGCAAGGGTAAGCCCCTGCTTCGCGGATAGCCTGGGCATCACCGCCGATGAAATCAATCACAACCGGTTTAGGGCTTGTTTTCGCGCGATCGTAGATCTTTTTGGCAACCGCGGCCGCTGGGGGTTTGGAAATGAGCACGATCACTTCGGTTTCCGGGTCCGTGATCAGTGCATCGAAACCCTGAAGCATCATCAAGCCGCCAACGGCTTCGCTCAGGTCACGGCCGCCGGTGCCGATCACCTGTGAAAGGCCTTCACCAAGTTTATCGATCAGCGTGGTTACTTCCTGTGTGCCTGTGCCGGAAGCCCCAACCACACCGATTTTGCCGCGTTTAACTGCATTGGCAAAGCAGAGCGGGACGCCGTTGATGATCGCGGTTCCGCAGTCGGGCCCCATGAGCAGCAGGCCTTTTTCAACCGCCTTCTTTTTCAAACGGAGCTCATCTTCTATTGGCACATTATCGGAAAAGAGCATCACATGCAGGCCGGCATTCAGGGCCTCTTCAACCTCGGCGGAGGCATACTGCCCGGGGATGGAGATTTGGACCAGGTTGGCATCCGGCAACTGGCGCAAGGCGGATTTCAGTGTGGGGGGTTGGTAGTTGCCATTTGAATCCGCGCTTTTCTTGCTGATCAGCTCGTCAAAGGCGGTTTCGATCGCCTGAAAAGAAGTTTGTTGCTCATCAAATTTCGCCGCGATGAACATATCATTCGGTCCAACGGGCTCCAGTTCCGGGCTGAACATTTCCAGGTTGCGCACCAGATCCAGGTTGAGTTCTGTACCCATGCCTACCAGCACCTCTTGCACGCCAGCCTGCTCTTTGAGGTCCTGCGAGATAAGCATGAGCGTGACTGAGTCGTAGTAGGCATTTTTGCGTATTAATGCACCTAACATTGATCTATCTCCTTAATTTGATCGCAGAGCACCATTTTGGCCTCTGCCATGAGAACAAGCCCAGCCAGTAAACCGAAGAGAAAATCCCCGCCTGAATTTACCCCTACATTCAGCACAGCCCGAGCAGCCTCTTCCACTTCAAAAACCGAGCCAGAGTCCAGCGCCGCGAGCAGGCTCTGATGCGGGCTAGGCAGCCGGCCGTTAGCAGCATGACGCAGCATCTCAGCACTTACCAGGCTGGTGCGTGCAGGGGCCAGTTCAAGGATCCGCTCCGCCACCAGGCTAAAGCCAGCTTTATTCTCTTTTACGTCCAGGGGCAGGGCAGTGTAAAGGCCGAGGATGGCGGCTAAAAAATCATCCGCTGAGGGGGTCAGCCCGGAGCCAAAGCCTATGAGGCCTTCGGAATCCAAGGCCGCTGCCTGCCATTCTGAGTTAGCCAGATGGCCAAAAAAGCTAAAAACACGGGGTGCGATGAAGGCGGCATGGAGCGGCAGGTCGGAGGGCAGTTCCTCACCAAAGATGCCCGGTAATAGCGGCGTGAAGATGCCGTTCTGGCTGCCTGCCAGAATTCTGGTGAGTAAATGGAGGCAGCGCTCCTGTTGCTCCAGCGGAAGATAAATGGTAGCTAAACTTGGGTTCCAGATGGCTGCGTTCGAAAAATCGATCAGCAGCTCACCGCTGGCGCTGCAGACACCGCCAGGATGGAGAATAAGTTCCTGGTCCAGACTAAAAGGCCAGCCACTGGTTTGGAGGCTCTGGAAGGAAAAACCCATCGGAGCGATATAACCCCTGCTGTTTGTCCCGCTTACCAGGCAACCATCAGCCACTTTCAAGTTGAAAGCCCGGGTGAAAAGCGAATGCACACGCGCGGGATGGGGCTTTGAATCGGCCAGATATTCGACCAAATCCCCCGAGATCCTGCTAGCGCTGAGTGGTGGCATCATCTACTCCAGTAGGTCCTTGATGCGCAGTGCGAGTTGAAGGTTGAAGGCCGTATCCGGGTCCTTTAAATCCACGTGCAGCAACTCGCGAATGCGGTTCACCCGGTAGATCACGGTGTTGTAATGCGTAAAGAGGTCCTCCGAGATGCGCCTGAAGTTGCCGCCGTGGGTGAAGTAGGCCTTGACTGTATCGATGAGTTCACCATCTTTATTCGAGTCGTAATCAGTGAGGGGTTTAAGCACATCGTTGGCAAAACCCAGGAAGGTTTCGCGCAGTTCCGGCTGGCCAAAAATCTTAAGCAGGCCTAATTCCTCGAATCGGGCGATGTGCTTGCCGTTGGACACGCCATTTTCCATAATCTTGACCACCAGCCCGGCTTCCTGGAAGCTCTCGGCAAGGTTGGCGTAGCCGGGGTAGCGTCTCCCCACGCCGATGAAGGCGGTTTGATCAACCTTCTCCTGTTTAACAATCTGGAAAAGCAGGTCACAAAATTGTTCGCATCGTTCGGCCATCTTCTTTTCCGGGAGGGTTGGGTTTGCCTCCAGGAAGAAAATGGCTTCGTTGGCTTTGCTGGCAGAAATGAAACCGTGGGAATAGGCGCTGCGCAATTGCTCCAATACACGCAGCAAGATGGTGCTGTTGCTTTTCAGCAGCGGGTCTTCATCCGAACGCAGGAAATTGCTGCGATGCTTGTTAAGACTCAGCACAACGCATTGGTGGTCCAATTCCGGATGGAATTCAAAGTACTCGGCTTCGCTGAGAGCCTTGGATTTTTGGATCGGGTCGTTACTGAGCAGCTGCTCTATAAAATTGGCGTAGTGCAGGTTTTCGCGTTCCACCAGGGTGAGGCGTGTGATCGTATTCAGGGCGATGAGCGAGGACGCGGATTCGATCACGAAAATATCGGTCTCGTTCAGTTTGTTTTCCAGGTCCCAGACGATGATTTTGCCATACTGGATGTTATCGAAGTAGGTGGGTATGGTGATGCGTTTCACAGGGTTGCCGCCGAGCATGTCGGTGCTTTCACCAATTCCGGTCTTGAGGTTCTCTCCCGTTTTCTCCTGTCCGCCTACCAACTCTTCGATTTCTTCGGCCAAAACCTGGTAGGCTTCCTCGTCCCCTGTGTAAATACTGTAACGCTTAAAGATATCGTCGCAGATCACCAACGGCGATTGAACAACCTCATAGATTTGCTCGGCGTATTTTTCCAGGCCGCCTTGCTTGGCCATCACTGCTTTAAGCTGCTCGTTGAATGTGTTGATCTGTTCCAGGAGCCGGGTTTGTTCCCCGGTGAGGAAAGCGAGGATGTCCCTGATAAGGTCTCCGAAAGAAACGTTTTTGGCAATCCGGATGATGGGGAAATCCAGGGAATTGGCCGTATGCACAATGTCATCGGGCACATCTTCGATGTAGCGCTTGGTTTTGATCCCGATACCGCAGACGCCTTTTTCCTTTAAAATAGGCAGCAGCGTATGCAAGGACTCGATTTTCTCAGTAACAGGGTAAGCAGTGGTGAGCAGAAGCTCCCCACGCCGGACCCACTCGGCAATGTCTGGCACTTCCCAAACGTTGACCGAGGTGATCTCGTTATCCAGGCCTGCATGACCGGCGAGGATCTCAGCATCGGCTAAGAGCTCGATGCCTAAAATATCTCTGAGGCGAACTTTCAGCATTTTTTGCATTTTTTCCTGGCCTCTCATTGATTCTATACAATCTTCTCTAGAATGGCTTTATAAAAATCGAACAAATAAGCAGGATTTAAACCTTGGATTATTGTTAGGATATCACAAAGAGGCTTGTCGTCCAATAGCGTATGATTAGAATAATCTCAGGTCAGGAGCGAAATAAGATGCAATTATTAGAGCTGAGTATTAGTGATTTCCACCAGGCGCTGCGTGACTCCAGGCTGAGTGCCGCAGAGCTGGTCAGTTTCTATCTTGAGCGCATCGCGCGGCTGGATGGGAAGCTGCGCAGCGTGATCTGCGTGAACCCAAATGCCTTGGCCCAGGCGCAGAAACTGGATGAGTCTTTTAAGGAAAACGGATACTGGGCTGGACCTTTGCACGGTGTGCCTGTTTTAGTCAAAGACAACATTGAAACCGCTGAGTTGCCGACCACCGGCGGAAGCCTTTCCTTAGAGGGCTTCGAGAGCGGGCGAGATGCGCCGATCATCAGCCGCCTGCGTGCTGCCGGTGCGATTATTCTGGCTAAGACCAATTTGCATGAGTTTGCCATTTGGGGCGAGACGATCAGCTCGATCAAGGGCCAAACTTTAAACCCCTATGACCTTAACCGCACGCCGGGCGGCAGCAGCGGCGGAACCGGCGCGGCGGTAGCCGCGAATTTTGGCATGGTTGGTTTAGGCACGGATACGGTAAATAGCATTCGCTCTCCTGCTAGTGCCTGTAACCTCTTCGGCTTGCGCCCCAGCATGGGCTCCGTCAGCCGGACCGGCATCATCCCTTACTCACTCAGGCAGGATACAGCCGGACCCATCACCCGTACAGCAGCGGACCTGGCCCTGGTGCAATCTGTGATCGCCGGGTTTGAACCCTTGGACGCGGTGACGGCTTGGGGCCAACTGCTGCGGTCACGCAAAGAGCCCGGAAGCAGCCTGGAATTCAAGGATGTTCGCCTGGGGGTGCTGCGCGGATTCTTTGGCAGCGGGGAAGGAAGCACCGAAGTCAATAGGATTGTCAAAACTGCGCTTGAAGGCATCGGGCGGGCCAGGGCTAAACTGGTTGAACTCGACCTGCCCTTTAGTTCCCAGCACATTCTGGAGCGTACCAGCGTCCATCTTCACGAATTCCAGGAACACCTGAACGCATATCTGATGGAAAGCGGCGCACCGGTGGCGAGCCTCGAGGCGATCATCGAAAGCGGAAAGTATTCCCCCAGCATTCACGAGAATCTGCTGAAAGCAAGGAACCTTTCCACCAGGAGCACAGATTATCAGGAGATGATCTTTAGGCAGGAGGGCCTGCGCCAATGGCTGGCGGAGCTCTACGCAGCCTACGAGCTGGATGCACTGGTATTCCCGCACCAGCAAGTGCCGGTTTGCCCTGTGGGTTGGGCCCAGAGCCTGCGGAATGGCGTGCTGGCATCCGTAACCGGATTCCCATCGCTGTGTGTACCGGTTGGCTTTACTGAGCCAAGTTCGTCCGCGCCCTTGGGCATTCCGGTAGGCATGGAGCTGCTGGGTTACCCCTTCAATGAGCCTATTTTGATCAGCATAGCGGAGGAAATTGAGCAGGAGTTCCAGCCAAGAAAAGCACCGTTGGAACAAGGCTGGCTGTGAATTTGTACAAGCAAGCGGTTTTAAAATAGAGCAATTTTATCGATAATTAACAAAGAATTTCTATTGACCGCTATGTTAGAATAACTTTAGAAACCTTCGTAAAAATGTGCATCGGATCGATTTGTTTCATGCGTGTTTCGCGAGGTAATCTTGTTTTCAAGGCCGCCTCACCGCGGTACATAAAAGGAGGCTTTTAGTGTTAAGCACTTTCAAGTATTACAAGCCCCAAACTCTCCAGGAAGCCAATCAATTTCTCACGCAAAACGATGCAGCCTATGTATTGGCTGGCGGCACAGACCTGATGATCCTGCTGCGCCGGAACTTCATTGACGCCAAGCACATCGTGGATATCAAAGCCATCCCGGAAATGGACCAGTTGTCCTATTCCGATGAAGGTGGTGCTGAGATCGGCGCGCGCGTGGTAGTAAACCGGCTGATCGGGACCGATTGGGTCAAAGAGAAATACCCCGCATTGCACCAGGCTTGTGAAACCCTGGCCTCGCATCAGCTGCGCAACCGGGCTACCCTGGTTGGGAATATCTGCAACGCTTCTCCTGGCGCGGACTTGCCGCCCTCGCTTCTGGTTTATGATGCGACGGTCAAGATTGCAGGCGTGGATGGGGAACGCGATGTAAAACTGAGCGAGTTTTTCACGGGTGTAAAGAAAACCGTTCTTCAAAAGGGAGATTTGGTTGTATCAGTCCACCTCCCACCCCCAGGCCCCAATGATAAGAGCGTTTACCTCAAGCAATCCCGCTTGAAGGGCCACGACCTGGCTACAGTGGGCGTAGCCTGCCGAAAGAATGGTGAAGGCCGGGTATCCGCGGCGATCTGCGCTGTGGCGGTTACCCCGCTGCGCTTGACTGAATTGGAAAAGGGGCTCAACGAAGGCGAACTCGATGAGGAAAAGATCCTCTGGGCTGCGGAGGAGATCCAAAAGCACATCAAACCCATCTCTGACGTCCGTTCCTCAGCTGAGTATCGCAAACATATTGCCGGAGTACTGCTCAAGCGCGGGCTGCGGCTAGTCAACACGAAAGAGGGCTAAGCAAATGGCCGAGACAAAAGATTTTTCAAGGTTTGCCGAACACCCCGCCTCAAAGCAAGCACCGGTGGACCTCTGCCTGACCGTCAATGGCCAGGAGGTCTGTTATTCGATTGACCCCACAATGAGCCTGCTGCATTTCCTGCGTGACAAGATGAAACTTTTTGGCACCAAGGAAGCCTGCGGC
>DHPL01000036.1:42866-44932 GCA_002407905.1 Anaerolineaceae bacterium UBA5365 | reverse complement strand
TGGCACCAAGGAAGCCTGCGGCGAGGGTGAATGCGGGGCCTGTACCGTGATCATGAACGGGGAAGCAGTAACATCCTGCCTGATTTTGGCCTTGGAAGCCGAAGGCGCTAACGTGCTGACAGTGGAAGGCCTGGCAGGGAAAAATAAACTGTCCATCCTGCAGGAAGAATTCATCGCCAACGATGCGCTGCAGTGCGGCTTCTGCACCCCTGGTCTGCTGATGTCGGCTCGGGCTCTGCTGGACCACAATCCACAGCCCAGCGATGAAGAGATCCAGGAAGCATTGGCCGGCAACTTGTGCCGCTGCACCGGTTATGTTCCCATTCTAGCCGCGGTGAAAGCGGCGGCCGAGCGTGAAAGAGCGGAGTTGAAGTCATGACCAGACATTCCGATTACAAATCCAAGTACAAGCATGTTGGCCAGCCTTATTCCCGCAAAGACGCGCGCAAGAAGGTAACCGGTCAGGCACGTTATGCCTTCGACCTGGAACTGCCCGGCATGCTGCATGGCAAGATCATGCTCTCGCCCCACGCCCGCGCCAAAATCCGCTCCATCGACGCGAGCGCTGCCCGGGCTCTGCCCGGAGTCAAAGCCGTGATCACCGGTGAAGACACAGACCTCAAAGTAGGGCTGTACATGCAGGATAAAAAAGTGATGGCCCGCGGCGAAACCCGCTACCAGGGTGAGGCCGTGGCAGCCGTGGCCGCGATTGATGAAAAGATCGCTGAGCAGGCACTGGCCTTGATCAAGGTGGATTACGAACCCTTGCAGCCGGTTACTTCTCTGGACCAGGCTTTGGAAGCCAAGATCCTCGTGCACGAAGATATCAACGATATCCCGCACCTGGAAGGCATATTCTTCCCCCAGCCTGATTCCAATATTGCCAGCCTGAATAAGAACCGCAAGGGCGATGTAGAACAAGCATTTGCCGAGAGCGATTTGGTGCTCGAGAACGAGTTCTCCCTGCCGGCAGTGGGCCACGTACCGATGGAAACGCATGTTACTATCGTGCAGGCCGACCCTTATTCGAACCATATCAAAATCTGGTCATCGGCCCAAAGCCCCTTTGCCTTGCGCCAGATGATGGCCTGGAGCTTTGGAATCAAGGATGCCGATGTAGAGGTATACATCCCCTACGTAGGCGGTGCCTTTGGCGGCAAGGCTGGCATCCACCTGGAACCGCTTGCCGCGCTGCTTTCCAAGGCGGCCGGAGGTGCCCCGGTTAAGATCCGACCCAGCCGCGAGCAGGAATTTAATCAGCTGCCAACCCGCGCGGGTATGCGCGGCCGCATCAAGACCGGTGTTACCAATGAGGGCAAGATCAAAGCCATCAAGGTGGTCTACGACTGGGATAGCGGCGCCTACGCTGACTATGGCGTGAACGTGGGAAAGACGGCGGTTTACTCTGGTGTAGGCCCCTACGAGGTTGAAAACTCCTACATCGACTCACGCACCATTTACACCAACAAGGTCTTTAGTACGGCCTATAGGGGTTTTGGCCACCTGGAGACACACTGGACCATTGAACGTCAGATGGACATCATCTCACAAAAACTGGGTATCGACCCGGTTGAATTACGGTTGAAGAACCTGCTTGTGCCAGGTTCGCGGACGATCAGCGGTGAACTGATCACCGAAAGCTCCGGCAGCCCGACCGATTGTTTGAACGCGGTGGTCAAGGAGATTGGCTGGACGGGACGCAAGACGGATGAGGAACGCGCCAAAGAGTGGAAAACCGGCAAGGTGCGCGGCAAAGGCTTTGCCATGCTGCAAAAAGCGCCGGCTATGCCCACCAATACCGCGTCTTCCGTTATTGTGCAGATGGTTGGTGACGGACATGTGAAGATCATGATCGGCGCCATCGACTTTGGCCAGGGCGCCAACACGATCATCGCCCAGATCGCGGCAGAAGAACTGGACCTGCCCATCGAGATGATCGAGGTTGTGGACGAAGTTAACACCAACAACAACCCCTACGACTGGAATACGGTTGCCTCCAAATTCACCTTTATGGGCGGTAACGCCATCGTGATGGCCTGCCGCGACCTGATGAAGCAGATGAAGGA
>DHPL01000036.1:40914-42666 GCA_002407905.1 Anaerolineaceae bacterium UBA5365 | reverse complement strand
GAGCGCAGGGTCTCCTACAAGAGCATGGCGCTGGGCTATGCCTACCCGGATGGGATGGGCATTGGCGGACCATTAATCGCGCATGGCTCCAGTATTGCCGACGGCCTCACCAATATGCACCCGGAGACCGGCCACGGCCACCCGGCCCTGGACTGGACTTACGGCGCCCATGCTGTGGACCTGGAAGTGGATGTTGAAACTGGTGAGATCACGGTGCTCAAAGTTGCCTCGGCCTTTGACATCGGCCAGGTGATCAACGAAAAGCTCACTTACGGTCAGGTGACCGGCGGTGTAGTGCAGGGGCTGGGCTCGGCGGTATTGGAAGCCTACAAGTTCAACGACGCGAACGTGCTGATGAACCCTTCCTTCACCGATAATAAGATCCCCACGATGAAGGACATGCCTTTGGAAATCGTGCCGATCTACATCGAGAACCCACAGCATGATGGCCCGTACGGCGCCCGCGGTGTTGGTGAACACCCAATGATTTCAATCCCCTCCGCCGTAGGCAATGCGCTCTACGACGCCCTGGGCATCAACTTCCACAAGCTGCCGCTATCCCCGGAAAATGTGGCGCTTGAAATTTTGAAACAAACGGGAAAAACTGCGTAAAATAGAGTGTCAGGTGATGAGCCTGACACTTTCTTAAATGAAAGTCGAGCTGCTCAGAATCCGATCTCAGGCTGAGTAGGCGGAAAGGAGCAAAAACAACAAATTTTTGTGTTGGATCGATCGGTGTTTCATCAAATAATTCTTAAATAGGAGATCATAATGGGTTGGTTCCACAAAGTAGACAGCACGGAAGGCTACCTGCCAGATGAACAGCCGCCATTTTGGAAGCTGATTCTGTATGCCTTGCAGCAAGTTATCGTGATGTTCCCTGCCACGATCACTGTAGCCCTTATTACAAACTTCCATATTTCCACCACCATTTTTGCCAGCGGTTTCGCTACACTCTGTTTCATTCTGGTCACCAAGGGCAAGATCCCCCTGTATTACGGATCCAGTTTTTCATACATCGCCGCCATTTTTGGTTTGTTGGCATCTGAACATATGACCGGTCTTTCACTTGACGAGAAAATCTCGATCGCTACCTTCGGCATTGTGATGTCTGGTTTGGTTTCAGTTGCTGCTGGTTTATTGGTGAAGAAAGTTGGCCGCGAAGTTATCGAGCGCATCCTGCCACCTGCCATTACCGGCCCGATTGCTATGATCATCGGCCTCAGCCTGGCGGGCAATGCAATGATGGATGCCTCCATGTTCAACGCTGCCGATGGGTCCACCAATAATATGGCCTGGCTCATTGCCCTGGCCACGCTACTGGCCACCATTCTCTTCTCGGTATATCTGAAGGGAATTTGGTCACAGCTGCCGCTGATGCTGGGGATGTTCGTGGGTGTTATTGTGGCTGCCCTCATCGGCGCCTCCACCGGCCAGAACCTCTTCCGCGCATTGCCGGAGTCGGTAGCCAATCAGGGCCTCTTCGCCTTACCGCACTTCACCATTCCAACGGTTTATTGGCCGGCGGCGCTTGCCATTATGCCGGTAGCCCTGGCAACTATTCCAGAGTCCACGGCGCATATCTACCAGTTGGATGTGTACGTCAATGACCTTGCCAAAAAGAAGGGTGGCAAGAAGTACGACATCGCCAGCCTTCTGGGCAACAACCTCATCGGTGACGGTGTTGGCGACATGGTTGCCGGTTTCATGGGCGGCCCTGCCGGCACGAACTATGGCGAAAACATCAGCGCC
>DHPL01000036.1:40561-40745 GCA_002407905.1 Anaerolineaceae bacterium UBA5365 | reverse complement strand
TGGCGAAAACATCAGCGCCATGGCCATCACCCGGGTCTTCTCAGTGCCGGTGCTGATCGCTGCGGCTGTGATCGCCATGATCATCGCCTGTTTCACCCCCCTGGTGAAGGCCATCTATGCCATCCCCCTGCCGGTCATCGGCGGCCTGGAGATCTACCTCTTCGGCGCCATCGCTGCCCAGGGT
>DHPL01000036.1:29135-40454 GCA_002407905.1 Anaerolineaceae bacterium UBA5365 | reverse complement strand
TTCGGCGCCATCGCTGCCCAGGGTATTGCCATCATGCTGGAAAAGAAAGTGGACATGTTCAGCGCCAAGAATATCGCCATCATCGCTACCATCATGGTCATCGGCCTGGGTGGTCAGAGCGTGTTTGGCGGTGTGATCCCCTTCTTTGGCATGGAGCTCCCGGCTCTGGCAACCGCCGCTATCTTCGGCATCCTGCTCAACCTCATCCTGGGTGGTTTCAGGGACAAGCCCTACCTTGAACCCAACCCGCACGAGAACGACGAAGAATAAGGCAAGATCAGATTTCGCAAAAGCGCTTCCATTCGGAAGCGCTTTTTACATGGGCCTCGAGGTGGTTACTTCTGAAACAAGAGAGACTGAGCCCCACTGCTTATTGATGGGGGTATGGGGTAAGTCCTAAACCAAGCAGTGAGTAAATGCCCTATGACCCTTGCACTGTGTTATCAGCTGCTAGCAATTTTTGTGCTGACATATGGTTGGTTTTGTGGTCCGGCTGAGCTGAAGAAGGGGGTTCCAACGAGGAAATTTTGCAGGTTTTGTGGTTTTGTGGTCAAAAGCGGGGGGTACAAAAGGGTGGCAATGCATTGCCAGACACAGCTCTCCAATTGTATTGCTGCCGTAGTTAATCGGGTGCGAAATACCAGAGTAAATTTCGGATCTTGGCCGAGCAGCCAGAGTTATGGTGCAAGAGGTCAAGCCTGTGCTTTGGCTATCTTTCAACTCCGAACAACTTGCCGGCCTGACCTGAGAACAAAAAACCGCAGCCCTAGATGGGGCTGCGGTCAAACTAATGCAATGACTGCCTTAGCTCATCGTTTTGGGATTTGCTTCCAGCAGTTCAACAAACTGGGTGTAATCCACCAGCGGGAAGGGGCAGGCTTCTTCAGCGTACCCGCGGGCCAGCCAGTCGGCCTTGACGACGGCAACATTTTTGCCTTCCAAGGCGGCTTTTTCGCTCACAGCCCAGAACACGCCATTTTGGATCAATACGATTTGGTCATCGCCTTTCGCGGCTTGCAGCTTCCAGGCTTCTGCGGGGTTTTCGGGTCCGTATTTAAGTAGAATGAACATCGTTTACCTCACATAAAGATGACGTTATCGTATTCGGCCAATTTGGCTTGAATACTCGCGCGGTCGATCAGTTCGGCTACGTAGCCTTCATCCATATCCGGCACCTGGAATTTCTCCAGGGATTCCTTTTCGACGTACACCTTGGTGTCGTATTTTTGGATGTAGCGTTGGACCATTTTGATCGAGAGCAAGCCCAGATCTTTGGGCTCAGTTCCCTGCGCGACGGTGATGGCAGCCTGATCGATGAGCAAAACTTCGGGTTCCAGGTCTTCTTCAGCGTACATGCCGAAAGCAGTTCGGAAACCTTCGTTGGGCCAAATCGTGCCGCCGGGAGCCTGGTAAATGACAAAGAGAATCTTTTTCATCATCTGCTCCTTAGGCCATCAGGTTGATGAACCGGTCTGAACTTGCCACGAGCGCGGCTAATTCAGGGAGACCGCTGGGGCTTGCCCCAGGGATGGCATCTTCAGGGCGCACGCCGCGGTAATCCATACAGATACCGCAAATATCAACGCGCAAGCCTTTATTGGCGATCATCTCCTGCATTTTTACCGGGATGTTGCGGTCCATGCGGACGGGCTTCACCTTGGAAAAAGTGGAAAGGATTGAATCTGCAAAGAGAAAGATGCCCACCTCATGACCACGATCCAGAGCGGCATCGGCAATGGCCAAGGCCGTGTCAAGATCCTGATAACTGTAGGGAGGAACCATCACCTGGATGGTAATTTTGAGCTTATCCATACTAGGCCTTGATATCGCGATCAGGTGCGCCGAACATGATGCGGCTCATGATCCAGTTGCCCAGGATGAAGAAGATGCTGGCAACCAGGGAAGCAACCGAAAGCAGTGAGGAACCGGTGAGGAAGTGGCCGATGTTGCAGCCGGCGGCGAAGTTGGCGCCGAAACCGGCCATGATGCCGCCCAGCACCGCGTAGGCGTAGTATTTGCCTTCGCGGGGGGTGCGCCATTTGAACTCACCTTTAACCAGGGCAGCAACCAGGGCGCCTAAAATCACACCAACAACGATTCCACCCGCAAAGTTCAGGCTGGGTGCGGTTTCAGTGCCGTTTTGTGAGAGCGTCCAGGTTTGAAGGATGTTCGTCCAGCCGGCGGTAATACCCAGGCCATACTGGCGTTTCGCAAAAGTAGCGCTGAGGTAGTAGGTGAGCATATTGACCAGCGTAAGGGCAATACCGATTACCCACCACTGCATGTTGGCGCCTTCGCGCTTGGTGGTTTTGGTCAGGAACAGGTAGGCGAAGATGATCGCGGCGAAAACCAGGGTAACGACCCAGGGATTCATGTTCAGGATGGATGAGAGGGTTGGGCCAATGCTAACCTTCTCGCCGGTGTTGTAGATGGCCGGGTCGGGGTTTTGCATGGTAACGCTCAGGTTGGCAGCCCAAGCCTTGAGGGGCTTGAGGGCGCCGGAACCGGATGCCCAGGCGCTTAGACCATAAACGAGGCCAGCCACGATGGAGGTGGTATTGCCTTCACCGATACGGTAGCTCATGCCGCTGGCACAGCCGCCAGCCAGTACGATGCCCATACCAAAGAGCAAACCGCCCACGATCACGCCGCCCCAGTTGAGCACGGAGGGGGCCAGCTTGATCAGCCCAAATTGAGCCATGGCCAAAAAGCCGATCGCGGTCAGCGCGATGGCCAGAAGGCCGGCTTTGAACATGAAGTTGTCTTTGACCAGGTAGAGGTCACGGAAGGCGGAATTGAAGCAAACGCGGCCGCGCTGCAAAATTACGCCCAGGATGATACCGCATAGGATTCCAAGCAAAGGACCTATCATTCAGAATACTCCTTTAATAAATGAAAGCAATTATTTGACTAAAATGAGGATGCGCCATTCGCTCGGGCCGGTTTCTTCGACCTTGAGCACTTCGTGGCCCATGCGTTCAACAGTAGCGGGGATGCGTTCCTTTGAGAGCGGATAGTCAATGAGGACTTCCAGAATCTCACCAGGTTTCATCTTGCCGAGCGCGCGCTTGGTGTCTACATCCGGCACCGGGCACACTTCACCGCATTCGTTGATGGTCTTTGTGGGTTTGATTTCGTCCATGGGACTCCTTTCAATGTGGTTAGAATTTCAGCAGGCACTTGCCTTACTTATTGGGTAATTTATCACAATATGCGGATATAGTAAAGGACGGATTGAATTAATAACATTACCGCCTCAATCTGAATAAAAATCTTTAACAATTGTGCTTTTGTAATTAATGAAACAGGGTGGAAATTCGGCTGATTCGGAACTGTGCAGACCTACTGAATCTTGGTTTTTAGCTAGAGGATCTCGACCTCCAAGAGCAGGTCATTTTCCTCGTCCACCCGCTCAAGCAGCTTTAGAGGGAGGGTTGCTGGATGGTAGAGGGCGTTCAAAATTTGAGTTTGGTCCAGACCGCAGCCTGCCAGACCAAAGTCTGCTCCCAGCCTGAAGCCTGCGGCCACCAGGTTGGCGGGGATGCTGAGGTCCAAATCGGTTTTGCCGGATGAGAGCCGGGTTTGGCGGACGCGCAGTATGTGCTCGGATGGTGGTTTCGGGTCAGCATCCGGTGCTGGGCCTTGCGTATCGCGGATATCCAGCGCTTGCAGGGCTTGCATTGCCTCCGGGGTCGACATCCGTTTGGCCTGGACTTCGGCAAGGATTTTCAGACGCTCCTGATTGTTCTGGCGCATGCCTCAATTCTAACAGGGCAGCGGGCGGAACCGGCGAGGTTTTTCTTCGCTTGTTCTTGTGCATAAGGCCTGCCCGGCTATAGCCGCAGGAATCAACGGGACCAGCCATCACCCTGAATCGGAAGCCCTGCTTGGTATAATTGCCGCGGCAAAGGAGTGTGTATGAAAATCGTTGAGTGCATCCCGAACTTTTCCGAAGCGCGGCGCCCTGAGGTGGTGGAAGCGATCATAACGGCAATCAACTCCGTGGGAGGGGTGCGCATGCTTGACCGCCACTCTGATTTGGATCACAACCGCACCGTGCTAACTTTTGTGGGCCAGCCGCAAGCGGTTGAAGCAGCGGCGTTCGCGGGGATCCAGAAAGCGGCTGAACTCATTGATCTTAATCAGCACGAAGGTGAGCATCCGCGGTTGGGTGCTACGGATGTAGTGCCTTTTGTACCGATCAGCGATGTGACCATGGTGGAATGCGTGGAGATGGCCCGCCGGCTGGGTAAACGGGTTGCCGATGAATTGGATATCCCGGTTTACCTTTACGAGGAAGCCGCCCAACGCAAGGACCGCGTCAATCTGGAGGATATCCGCAGGGGGGAGTACGAGGGCATCCGGGACAGCATCGCCGAGGATCCATACCGCGAGCCCGATTTTGGCCCGAAACACCTGGGACCTGCCGGCGCGGTTGTGATTGGGGCGCGGCAGCCGCTGATTGCCTATAACATCTATCTCAACTCCAGCGATGTGCGCATAGCCGAGAAAATCGCCCGGCGCGTGCGCAATTCCAGCGGTGGCTTCCATTATGTGAAGGGCATAGGCCTCCTGGTCAATGGCCTGGCTCAGGTTTCCATGAACCTGACCAATTACAAACGCTCGCCAATGGCGCAGGTGACCGAATTCGTGCGCCGTGAGGCCCAACGCTATGGCGTGTGCATCCATCACAGCGAGCTGGTAGGGCTGATCCCTAACCAGGCTCTGGTGGATGCGGCACAATACTTCCTACAGATGGATGGCTTTGAAAAGGACCAGCTGCTGGACACCCGGCTGTATGCCGCTGGGCAAAACGACAGCGCGGGTGAACCCGGGCCCAGTTTTCACGACCAGGTTGCTGAGGGCACGACTGCCCCTGGAGGCGGTTCGGCAGCGGCACATACCGGCGCCCTTGGCGCCGCCCTGGCTGTGATGATGGCCAGGCTGACTGTAGGTAAACCCAAGTACGCTGAGGTAGAGAAGGAGTGCTTTGAGGCAATTGAGGAAGGCGAACGCCTGCGCGCCCGATTGGAGCGCGAGGTGGAGTTGGACGCGCATGCCTACGATGGCGTGATCCAGGCCCGGCGGCTGCCGAAAGGTACAGAAGAAGAGCTTGCTGCCAGGCAGGCGGCGATCCACGCGGCCACTTTGCATGCCGCTGCCGTGCCCTTGGAATCGGCCAGCAATTGCTTGAAGGCCGCGAAACTCGGCTGCCGAATGGCTGAGATCGGCAATGTTAACGCGATTTCGGACGCTGCCGCGGGGGTCCATTTGGCTTCCGCTGCCTGCAGAGCTGCCGGCTTGAATGTGCACATCAATTTATTGGGCCTTGAAGCAGATCCTGAAGCGGCCAGAATGCTGGCTGAACGGGCGAGGATCGAGGCTGAGCTGCCCGTTTTGATGGAACGCCTGCAAACCGCGTTGAAAAACCGCGCCGGGCTGTAAAGTTCGGATAATAATACAGAACATTAATTGAGGAGTTGGGAATGGGTTTGAAACCTGATAATTGGATCCGCCGAATGGCGCTGGAACAGAAAATGATCGAACCTTTTGAGGAAGGCCAGGTGCGCAACGGCGTGATTTCGTACGGGACCTCCTCCTATGGGTACGACATCCGTGTGGCCAACGAATACAAGATTTTCACCAACATCTACAGCGCGGTGGTGGACCCCAAAAATTTCGACCCGCGTTCGATGGTGGATTTTGTAGGCGATGTATGCGTCATTCCGCCCAACTCGTTTGCCCTGGCCCGTACCGTGGAGTATTTCAGGATCCCGAAAAACGTGCTTACGATCTGCCTGGGCAAGAGCACTTACGCCCGCTGCGGGATCATCGTGAATGTTACGCCTTTTGAACCGGAGTGGGAGGGTTTTGTGACCCTGGAGATCTCCAATACAACCCCGCTGCCGGCAAAGATCTATTCCAATGAAGGTATTGCCCAGGTACTCTTCTTCGAGGGAGACGGTCAGTGTGATGTGACCTACGCCCAAAAGAAGGGTAAATATCAGGGGCAGCAGACTATTGTGCTGCCTAAACTCTAAGTTTTAGTTCATCGGCCTAAACGTTCATTTTTCGATTTAAGCTGAGGATGGAATGAACCATACTGCTTGCCAGTAAGCGGAACGGGCGGCATTTGAGACCAGAATGAATAAAGAACTTGAAACGGAATTTTGGAAGAATAAAACACTTGCAGAATTAAGCGTTGCGGAATGGGAAGCGCTTTGTGACGGCTGTTCCAAATGCTGCCTCTACAAACTTCAGGAGCCCGGCAGCGATGAACTGCGGTTCACGAATGTAGTGTGCCGTTATATGGATATGGATACCTGCCTGTGTACGGATTACCGCAACCGCCACGAAAACGTTCCGGATTGCATTCACCTGACACCCCGTTTGGCCCGTGAAGCAAATTGGCTGCCCAAAACCTGCGCCTACCGCCTGGTTGCCCACGGCGAGGACCTGCCCTGGTGGCACCCCCTGCGCACGGGCGACCCAGCCAGCACGCGTAAAGCCGGCGCCTCCGTACGGGGCAAGGTGGTATCCGAAAACGAAGTGGACCCTGAGGACCTGGAAGACATGGTGGTAGATTGGTTCGGGTAAACAAAGCCAGCCCCGAGTTTGAATCTACGATAAAATAGGCATAATCATCGCTGAGGAAGGAGTGCCTGTCATGGAGCATCAGAACCCCGAAAGTCTGATGATCGCCGTTGTGCAATCGCAGGATGCTGACCTGGTGGATAGGACCCTTACTGACCAGGGCTTCATTTTTGTGCGCCTGCCGAGCACAGGCGGGTTCCTGCGGGACCGCAATGTGACTTTTATGATCGCCAGTGAGCCTGAGAAGGCCGAAGACCTCAAAGAAACGCTGCTCAGCGCAGCTAAAAAACGAATCACTTACATCGCTGCCCCTATTGAAAGCGGGCCGCTGCCAATACCCATCCCAACCGAGACTGTTGTAGGCGGCGTAAGCCTTTTTGCCCTTCCGGTCGAGCACTTCGAGGAGTTCTAAAATGAAACTGCTGATAGTCATCATTCGCGATGAAGATAATGATCGGGTCTCGGCGGCATTAACGGAACAAGGGTACCGGGTGACTTTTATTGCCTCGACAGGCGGCTTTTTCCGCAGCGGAAGGGCCACGCTGCTGATCGGCCTGGAAGATGAACGCGTTCAACATGCCCTGGATTTGATCCGCAGTGTAGCCAGCGAACCCAAACAGGATAACGAGCATAAAGCCACGGTTTTTGTACTGAATGTGAGCGAATTCGTGCAGCTCTGACCCCGCTTGATCATTTGGGATCAAACAAAATGAAAGATTACACCCCGCGTTTTGGTAAGCGCGGGGTGATTGTTAGTTTTCTGGAACTTAAATTTAAGGTCTCTGTGGCAAATGGTGGCTGCTAATAGATTATTATCAAGACGAAAGAAAGGACGCGAACAATGAACTTTGGAAAAGCATTTACTTATATTTTTGATGACCCGGATTGGCTGAGTAAACTCCTGGGGCCGGTCTTGTTATCTTTGATCCCGATCGTGGGTACGCTCACTTTCAGCGGGTATATCCTGGACCTCATTCGCAACGTGAGCCGAAATGTGCAGCACCCCTTGCCGGACCTGGATATCGGCGGACAGCTTGGGCGCGGGTTCAGATGGTTTCTCGTACAGGTAGTTTATGCGCTGCCGTTTATGCTGCTCGCGCTGGTGATGCTGCCCTTCTTTATTAGCCTGGGGAATGCATCCGATAACAATTCGGCAGCTGCATTGCCGGTGATCATCCTGGTGCTGGTTGGGGCGCTGATGGCAGTCTATGGCCTGCTGCTCTCCCTGATCCTCCCGGTGGCCCAAGCCAACTTTGCCAACAAGGATAGTTTTGCCAGCGGTTTCAATTTTGGCGAATTGTTCAGGATGGTTGGCAACAATTTTGGTGCCTGGCTCTTCGTCCTGCTCGGTTTTATCATCGCCGGTTTCATTGCACCCCTGGGCAGTTTCCTGGTGCTGATCGGCGCGGTGATCACCAGTGGTTACGCTCAGCTGATGGTTTCACACCTGCAGGGGCAGGCTTATACGCTTTCGCAATCCAAGGCTGGGAGTATTCAAAGCTACTAATTGGCAGTTAATCCTTGGAGATTTCCGGGCCGCTTGCGGCCCGGTTTTTAGTTAACCCCAACAGGAAGAATTGGGCTGCATCCGTCAGCGGATTTCCTGGACCTGGTAGAGGCTGATGTCCAGCACCTGCTTTTTCCAGATATCCGGAGGCAGCCCGGCTTTCTGGCAGAGGTGGCGCAGGAAGGCATCCGGACTAGGCAGTTGCTCCCAAACCTGAGGCAGGAAGGTAGCCTTCCGGGCACCCAGCCCAAGGACGACGCCGTCTATGCCCGGGCGGAGCATACCCGGCAGTTCGTCCGGGCGGCTGTATTGCAGGATCTGGGGCGGGGTGAGATAGGAAACTTCGATATCAATCAAGTTGAGTTCTTCCGGGCTAACCGGATTGAAGCGCGGGTCGTGCAAGGCGGCATCAGCAGTGCGGGCCTGTACCTCCCTGATCAGCGGCCGCCACGCTTCCAGGCTGCCGATGCAGCCGCGCAGCTCACCTCCGATTGTGAGTGTAACGAATGCGGCGCCATCTGCCTGTAGATCTTCAGGCAGGCTTTTCAGTTCTATCTCGCTTGGTTTTTGCCCTTTCACCGCGTCTGCCAGCGCCTGGCGGGCGATTTCCAGCAGCAATTCCTGCGATCGGGAATCGAGTTTCTGTGGCATAAGTTTTGCACCTCCACCGGCTAACCTGCTCATTGGAATTATAGAACAGGGAACTAAAAAGGACAAAGCACGTTATATTTATAAAATGCAGAACGAGCTTTTCGAAGATGCCCAGGAACCCCAAGACGGGGCAGCCCAACCAGTACCGCCAGCTAACCCGGAGACGGAACCCATTGTTGTGCCTGCTGCCGTACCAGAGGTCGCGGATCCCGTTGAGGAGCCTCCGGTACTGCCGCGCCCAAAACCTGTGCCAATGGTACAGGCTACACGCCGGCCCGGTGTTTTGCGCATCACACTCCAGGCTTTAGGTACAGTGGCATTAGCCGCGTTTTTGGTGGCCACGCTTTTCTCGGTTTGGATGCCGGGCACAACCGTTGCGGAACACCTGGAGCCGGCTGTGCTTGATGCGTTGAGTATGCCCACCCAGCCGCGCATCCGCGAGACCCTCGCTGCCGAAGTGCCCTTCCGCTGGCCGAGTAAACGGGTTGGCATCGTAATCGGGCACAGGGACTACAACGAGGGCTTCAGCTGCGGGGGCGAGATGACCGAACTGGCCGTGAACACTACTGTGGCTACCTACCTGCAGGAGCTGCTCAAGGAGGCAGGCTACGAAGTAGTTCTGCTCAGCGAATTTGACCTGGCGCTCAGCGGCTTTGAGGCTAATGCTTTGATCTCCATCCATACTGATACCTGCGACTATATCAACGACAGCGCTACCGGCTTCAAGGTTGCCGGGGCCATGGCCCAGAAGGATCAGGAGCCCGCAGAACGCCTGGCATCCTGCATCGCTGACCGTTATGCCCAGGTGACCAAGATGCAGTATCATTATCAGTCCGTGACCAACGATATGACCTACCTGCACGCGTTTTCTGAGATCAACCCGCACACTCCCGCGGCGGTGATCGAGCTGGGCTACCTGAATCTGGATCAAAATATCCTGAGTCAGCAGCCCAAACTACTGGCCGAAGGAATCTATGAAGGCCTGCGTTGTTATACTGAAGGCACGGTACTAAGCACGCCTGCCGGCGAGAGCCTATCCACTCCACTACCCGCGAGCACCCCTTAAGATGACAGCCCAAGACTTGATCCAACGCGCAAAACAAGCCATTTTGGCCGGAGACAAGCCCTTGGCTTCCAGCCTGGCGCAGGAAGCGCTTGAGCTGGACCCGCAGAGTGTTGATGCCCTGCTGGTGATGGCTGGCGTATCCGACCCCCAGGCGAGCCTGGTTTTTCTGAACAAAGTTTTGGAACTGGACCCTGAAAATCTTACTGCCCGGCAGGCCCTGCAATGGGCTGGCCAGGCCTTGCGCAAACGCGCCTCTGCATCCTGGACCCCCGAGGCGGCCCCGGCTGCGAGCCCCAGAATGCCCGCACCAAGCGGTCCCCGGCCGCGCAGCACCCTGGGGGTGGGCATGGGCCTGGCTGTTGTTGCGCTGCTCTTTTTTATGGCTTACGCCACGAATTTAGGGCCTTCGATCGAAGCCTTTTTCCGGCCGCGTCCTGCTCCAACGGAGGTGCAGCCAACAGCAGATATTCTGGCGCTGGCTCAGGCCACACTGACCAGTATGGCTCAAAACCGCCCAACGGCTACCCCGGAGATCCCGGTTGCCGTACTTGCCCCGCTGGAACCCACAATCCCTGTTCTTACGGTGCTGCCGGCGGATACCGCCACACCTGAACCAACCGCCACGAACACGCCAACCTTGCTTCCAACTGCCACGGAGCTTCCCAGTTCAACGCCAGAGCCAAGCGCAATGCCGGAACCGGCCCAGGTCACTGAACCTGCCCTGGAATTTGACCCAACCAGCGGGCTGCCGATCATCCAGATTACGCCTATCGCCTATCTCACGGCGCCTGACCCAACCCGCGACCCGGCTGAGATCCCGGTTGTGCAGATCCAGGAAGTGGCCTACGTTGAGGAAGATTACACAGACTATACTGCTCCGGCATATTCCCAGCCTTTGGGCACCAAATGGATCGATGTAGACCTGAGCGCGCAGATGTTGCACGCCTACGAAGGCGATACTGCGGTAGCCAGTTTTTGGGTTTCGACCGGGCTGCCGGATACACCTACCGTGACAGGGCAGTATTATGTTTATATCAAGCTGCCTTCCACCCGCATGCGTGGGCCGGGCTACGATCTGCCGAATGTGCCCTACACGATGTACTTCTACAAAGGTTATGGAATCCACGGCACTTACTGGCATAATAACTTCGGCACGCCCATGAGCCATGGTTGCGTGAACATGGAAACCAGCCAGGCTGCCTGGCTCTACGACTGGGCATACGTGGGTATTCTGGTTAACGTTCATTACTAAAAGCGGATGACAAAAGAATTTAATCGGCGCGATTTCCTTAAATATTTAAGCTTTGCCTCAGCGGCTGCTGTTTTGCCGCAGGGTGATCAGCTTGCTGTAAACACTAAGCAGGGCCGCCTGCTGGACGGGCTGGACCTGGGCCGCGTGTGTTTCTGGCGTACCCTGCTCTACAAGGAAGCTAATGTGCGCTCGCCGGTCAGCGGTTACCTTAAATACGATGACATCATCCGACTGCCGGAAATTACGATG
>DHPL01000036.1:20001-28958 GCA_002407905.1 Anaerolineaceae bacterium UBA5365 | reverse complement strand
TTCCTTGAAGCCGGATGGGTGCAGCGGGTGAAATTCCAGCGCAACCGCGCCGAGGCAAACATCCCTGAAGGCGGCCGGCTGGGTGAGATGACAGTGCCGATGAGCGATGTTTACCTGCAGCCTGGATCCGGCAAGACCTTGCGGCGCTACTACTACAGTGCAACATTCTGGGTTGTCGAAATGCGGGAAGATGGCCTGGGCCAGCCCTGGTACGCCCTGCGCGATGACGTGAACGGCAGCAAGTATTGGGTGCCAGCTTATACGATCCGGATGGTAACGCCCGATGAGCTGACGCCTCTCTCGCCTGAACTGGACCTGGAAGAAAAACACATCGAGCTGGACCTCACCAACCAGATCGTGCGCGCATTTGAACGCAACGAACAAGTCTTTGAAGCGGTAGTCTCAACCGGCCTCTTGCGCGGGTCTACCCCGCTGGGCTACTACGAAACCAGCCGCAAGCGGCCAACCAGGCGCATGGTCAACGAACCGCACCTTGAAAACCATTATGACCTGCCCGGCGTTCCCTGGGTTTCCTACTTTACGGATGACGGTGTGGCCTTCCACGGGGCCTATTGGCACGCCAACTGGGGCAACCGTATGAGCAATGGCTGCATCAATATGCTGGCTGAGGAAGCCAAGTGGATCTACCGCTGGTGCGACCCCCGGGTACCCTTTGATCAGTTCTATTATGAAGAGCCCCGCGGCACGCGGGTGGATGTTTTCGGCAGCGCCTGAACCCAACGTTAATTCTTCGCTTATATTGTTTGACTATAATTTGCTTGCAAGCAGTTACGCTTGAAAGGTAAATATGGAAAAAGCAGTTTTTGAAGGATTAGTATTCGACGAGGATTCGCAGCCGCTCCAGGTGACTCACCTGGGGACGGAGGCATTTTACGTGCTGGACGACGCCGGTTTCATGCGCCATATTCCGGCTGCCGATGTTGACCGGCAAGTCTGGGATGCAATGGCAGCCCAAATGGAAGGCAAAGAAGACCTGATGAGCGAGCAAGCCGCGCGCATGATGGGGCAGGACGACCCTTTCTCCATCGCGGTGATCCGGGCACAGTTTGAGAATAAAGACAAACAGTTTGAAGAATTGCGTAAGGTGGGCTTGCCTGCGGATGCCCGTGACTATTTGGGTATGATGGGTTTTAGGGTGGTTGTGGACCATCACGGCGAGATGCTTGAGCTTAAACAGCCTAGCGCGAGCGATCCGGACGGTGATCCGGATGAATAGAAACAGGTGTGGAGATGATGGCTTCAGAACATATCATTGATGTAAGTGATGATAGCTTTGACGCAGAAGTGGTTGGTTATTCCAACCAGGTGCCTGTGATCATCGATTTTTGGGCGCCCTGGTCGGTTTCCAGCCGCGTGCAGAGCCCTCTGCTGGTCAATCTGGCCCATGAAGGCCAGGGCCAGTTTCGCCTGGCACGGATCAATGTAGAAGAACAGCCAAAACTTGCCGAACGGCTGAAGGTCACCAGTGTTCCTTCGGTCAAAGCCTTCGTCAACGGCCGCATTGTGGCTGAATTTGCAGGAGTGCTGCCTGAGGAAAAGATGCGCGCGCTGATCAGCCGGATTTTGCCTGACCAAGGCGATTTGCTGCTGGCGAAAGGCCTGGGGCTGATTGAACTGGGCGATTATGAGGAAGCCCGCCGGACCCTGGCAGAATTCCTGTTTAGCAACCAAGACAACGCCCCGGCTTTGCTCGCTTTTATCCGTGCTTCCTTATTCCTGGGTGAAGTACGCGAAGCGGCAGCGGTGCTTTTGCACTTTCCACCTTCGCGTGAGTACAACTCAGCCGAGGAGATTAAGCCTCTGATCAGGGCTTTGCGCTGGGCAGAACAGCAACCGATGTTCCAGGACGACCCGCTGGCGGCAGCTTACGTGAATGCCCTGCGATTGGTGAAAAAGGGCAAGCTTCTGGCAGGTTTGGACGGGCTATTGGACCTGTTGCGCAAGGACCGTAATTACCGCGACCAGGAAGCCCGTCAGGTTTACCTGGGGATCTTGCATGTACTGGGCGAAAACCATCCTGAGATCGGGCAATACCGGGCGGACCTGAGCAGACTGCTCTTCTGAGCCGTTACGCTTAATCTATACTGTGGCTGACTTTTTGGTCAGCCACAATTTTTTTAAGCTGTTTCGGGATTAAACCTCACGCCAAAGTCTAGTGTTTACAAGCTCTTAGGGGAAGGAATTAATTACTTGAGCAGGTCCTCATTAGCAGAATGAGAAATGACGGCGTAAAAACTGGCTAAACTGGCTGTAGCCAGGGTGACGATTAAAATCTGGGTTGGGCGGTTGGTAAAACTGCTTACACTCATGCTCCCGCCAATCACCAGCAGTAATCCCACAACGCTGAAGATGGTGACTATTTTGCGCTTGAAAAGCAAGCCGATCGCCAGGGGGAGGAATACAAAACTGCTGGACACCAATGCCAGTACCGCGCTGCTGCTGAGGTAAGGCCAAAATGTTTCAGGTTTTAGTAAAGGCCGGCCGGCAAAAAAAGCCGAAAGTACAACGGTAAGGCCCATGAGCATACTGCTCAGGTAAAGCAAGGCGGCCTTTAAAAGAAGGATGCGGGTGCGGCCTAATCCGCTGGCAAAGAACACGCGCATACTTCCCTGTTCGTATTCGTTGTGGAAGAGCTCGATGCCCAGGTAGGTACACAGCATCAGGGTCCAGATGATGGTGAAAATGTTGACGCTCATCACCAGAGACAGCGGCGGCACGCCAACCGTGAAATAGTTGGAAAGGTTGGTAACGCCAACGATGGCCGTAAGATATGCCCCAACGATCACAATAAACACGGCGTAGACCAGGACGAAATTGGCTTTCTTGAGCTCGTATTTCAGGAGTTTAAACACGGTTCTGCTCCTGGGCAACCGTGTCCAACAGCAATTCTTCAATCGTTGCCTGCTGGCTTTCGAGACCAAGCAATTTGGGCCCATGGTCTGCCAGGGTCCGCACCAGGAGGTCTGCATCGATCTCGCTATCAGCTACTTCCACTACACCGTCCTCCAGGAGGCGCACGGAACCGAACCCGGCGGCATCCAGCGCTTGCAGGGTTGTTTGCGGGTTGGTACTGCGAATTTGGTAGCGGCGGTTTACGCGCTCGTTGACCTCGGAGGCGGGCAGCTCCCGCAGCAAGCGCCCCTGGTGCAAAATCCCGATGCAATCTACTACCCGGATCAACTCATTCACCTGCTTGCCCGTGACCAGGATAGCGGTGTTATGAATCAAGGCAAGGCGGCCAAGCAGGTCGCTCAGGAAGCGGATGGACATGCTGTCCAGGTAGGTGAAGGGTTCATCAAGCAGGAGCAGGCCTGGCCTGTGGAGGATCGCGCGGGCTAGCCCTAGGCGTTGGCGGGTTGGGGCGGGCAGGTCCCGGACCCGAAGGCTGGCGGCAGATTGCAGGGAAAAATCGTGCAGCACCTCGGCAATCCGCTGACGGTCATGCAGGCCGGTGTAGGCTGCCTGGATCTCCAGGTTCTCCTTGACGCTCATTGCCTCATAGAAGCCAGGCGGATCCAGGAGCGCGCCAACATGGGCCAGGATGCGGTTGTTCTGTGGGCTGAGGCGCTGGCCAAAGATCTCGATGCTGCCAATACTGGGCCGGACCAGGTCCATGATCATGCTGAGCAGCAAGGATTTACCCGCCCCTTGCACCCCCAGGAGACCGTAAATCTCCCCTGGCTGGATCTCAAGGCTGATATCCATGATTTGGGGCATGCCCTGCATGCGCTTGCTTAGGTGGTTAAGGCTGAGCGCCATGGTGCCGCTCATGCTTCCTCCCCGGTGACGAAGTGCAGGGTAAAGGCCGTTCCATTGCGCTCGTCGCTGGTGACATCCACCCGACCGTGCATGCGTTTCATAAAAGCCTTGACGATCGAGAGGCCCAAACCGCTGCTGCGGCTGTTACGCGAATCGTCCAGGGTGTAGGTACGTTCAAAGATCTGTTCCAGCTGCAGGGCAGGGATGCCCCTCCCGCGGTCCCAAACTGTTACCCATCCGCCGCCCGGTTCCGGCCCAGCTTTTACGCCGATCACCCCTCCTTCAGCGCCATATTTGATGGCGTTGGTGATCAGGTTTTGCAGGCAGCGCTGGAGACCCTGGCCGTTAGCCAACACGTAGATAGGTTGGTCCGGGATCTCGAATTCAGGCGCCAGACCGGCTTCTTCGATGGCATCGTAGGCGCTTAATACCGCCTGACGCGCTTGCTCGCTCAGGTCAAGCGTGAGAAGGCGGAACTCCACCTCTTCTGATTCAAGTTTGGAAAGGTCAAAAAAGCGGTCGATCAGCCCAACGAGCTCGTTTCCCTTGGCCATGATCCTCTGGGCATGCTGGTCCTCGGGGTAGGCATGCGCCAGATTCTCAGCATGGGCCAGGATGATCGTCAGCGGCGTGCGCAGGTCGTGCGAAAGGTTGGTGACCATGCGATGCAATTCCCGGTCCGACTTGCGCAATTTGCCGATTTCGGTCAGGTGGAGTTCAAAACGGGCTTCCAGGGCATTGAGTAAGGCCTCCAGGCTGGAAAAACTGCTGAGCATGCGCACCTGGGGCGGCAGGTCCTGGTTGGCATGGGCATTCAGCATGCGCGTAAGCTGCCGAACCTGAGCGTTAAGCTGCCAATGCCGGATAGCCAGAATGAGTACCAGCAGAGCAAGGCCAACGATCAGCAGGGTGGGCATGCCTACTTTCCGGCGCGGTAACCGATGCCCCAAACCGTGATGATGTATTTGGGCGGGCCTTCATCGGGTTCTACTTTTTCGCGCAGGCGGCTGATGGTCACGTTGATCACGTTCTCGTCTTTCAGCCACTCGTCTTCCCAAACGATGCGGTAAAGCTGTTCCTTGGTAAAAATGCGGTCGGGATAGCTGGCCAGGGTTTCCAGCAGGCGGAATTCCTTGAGGGTCAGGCTGATCTCCTGGCCGTCCCGCTCGGCAGCAAAGCGCTGGGGGATCAATTTCAGGTCCAGGATGGCTAGGTCCTTCGCGGGTTCCCCATCGCTGCCGCTCCCGCGGCGCAAATTGGCTTTAACCCGGGCTACCAATTCCATCATGGAAAAAGGTTTCTTGATGTAGTCGTCCGCGCCGAGTTCCAAAGCCAGGGCCAGGTCTGAATCCTTGTCCTTGGCGGTAAGCATGATCACCGGGATCTGGCTGGTCTCGCGCAGGGATTTCAACGTGCGCAGGCCATCCAGCTGGGGCATCATGATGTCCAGGATCAGCAGGTCGTAGCGGTTGTTGTGCATCTTGTAGAGGCACACGCGCCCATTTTCAGCCTCGTCCACTTCATGGCCTTCAGCTTCCAGAGCTTCGCTGACAAGTTCGCGGATTTCCCAATCGTCTTCAGTTAAAAGGATTTTTGCCATTCTTCACCTACCGCTTAAGTATAACCAGTCCCAGAGCTGGAACCGATCAACATTATGATAGTAGAGGCAGTTTGCCAGATGCCTAAAAGTTTGTAACATTAATCTTAAGTTTATTTTGAGCTCGCACCTGGAGGCAAGACCATTTATTTTCGGCGAAAAAGAAACCCCCGCTCGATGCTTTGGGCGGGGGTTGCAATTCTTGATTTTCCTGTTCGAATGGATCAGGCAGCTTTTACCTGGGATTTCTTGACTTCGTAACCCAGGTCCCTGATCGATTTCTCGATCTGATCAATGCTGACTTTGCTGGCATCGAAATCCAGCTTGACCTTGCTTGAATTAAAGAGCACGTTGACGCTGTCTTTTTCGACGCCATCCAGCGATTTCATCGCGTTATCAATTTTCTGCAGGCATGAGGGGCAAGTTAATGTTTCGAGTTGAATTGTGGCTTTTTCCATGGTTTTCCTCCGGGATTTGCATATCCTTTCTTGTCATATCCGGCATTATAAACGCCGATTGACAGAATATTGTATAAAATATCTTTTTTGTCGTAATTACTCTGGCTCCTCAACTTAATCGGTAGCGCAATAGGCGCATCCCGTTCAGAATGACGAGTAAAATGCTGCCTTCGTGCACAAGCATGCCGATGGACATGTTCATCCAATCGCTGAAGAATACCCCAGCCAAAAGCACAAGCACCACGCCGATTGCGATGAAGATGTTCTGGCGCATGTTACGGGCGGTGGCCTTGGTGAGCCCCAGGGCGTGGGGCAGCCGGCTGAAATTGGAATTCATCAGCACTACATCGGAGGTCTCGATAGCAACATCGGTACCGCTGCCCATCGCGATGCCGATATCAGCCAGCGCGAGCGAGGGACTGTCGTTGACGCCATCGCCCACAAAGGCGACGATCTGGCCTTGGTTTCTCAACTCCGCAATATAGGCCGATTTATCTTCGGGGAGCATGTTCCCATGCGCCTCTGTGAGGCCGAGTTCACGGGCAACCAGGTCTACCGTGCCCTGGTTGTCTCCCGAAAGCAGGACCAGGTTTTTGACGCCCAGGCGTTTCAACTTCTGCAAGTCTTCCATGGCGCCCGGCCGAACCTGATCGCGGATGCCCATCATCATCACGATCTCCTGGTCCACGGCTGTTAGCACCACTGAATGGCCCGTGTTCTCGCTTTGAGAAACATCATCTCGGACGCGTTCGCTGATGGGGAGATTCTCTTTCTCCATCAGGGCGATGTTGCCAACCAATACGCGGTGGCCGTCCACTGCAGCTGAGATGCCCCCGCCCTTGATCACGTTGGTGCTCTCTACCGCGAAAAGGGGTAGGTCGCCGAGGTAATCCACGATGGCTCTGGCGAGCGGGTGGTCTGATTCGGCTTCGATGCTGGCGAGGTAACTGCGGGCCAACTCATTTTCCGCATAAACCTGCGTGTAGGCAACCTCTGGCTTGCCGATAGTAAGCGTGCCCGTTTTATCGAAGGCCATCGTATCCAGCCGGCTGAAATCGTTGATCACTTCGCTGCCTTTAAGCAGGATGCCATGCCGGGCACCATTGCCGATGCCGGCGACATTCGAAACCGGCACCCCGATCACCAGTGCGCCCGGGCAGCCGAGCACCAAAATAGTGATTGCCAGCTCGATATCCCGGCTGATGAGCCAAACGATGAAGGCCAGGGCTAAAACCGCAGGGGTGTAGTAACGGGAAAACCTGTCGATGAACCGCTCCGCCTCAGATTTTGAATCCTGAGCCTCTTCGACCAACTCGATGATACGGCCAAAGGTAGTGTCTTCGCCCACCCGGTCAGCAACCACCTGCAAGGTGCCGTTTACCAAGATGGTACCGGCAAACACTTTGGCTTGGGGTTCCTTGCCTGATGGGACAGGTTCGCCGGTGATGCTGGCCTCATTGACATGCCCTTCGCCAGTGAGCACGGTGCCATCCACCGGCACCTTCGCGCCAGTCTTCACCAGCAGGATGTCGCCAACGTCTACATCTTCCACTTCAACTTCCACAAACTCGCCGTTTTCCATCTGCTTCCAGGCGCTTTCAGGCGCCATTTCAGTCAGCTCCTTGATGGCCGAGCGGGTTTTATTCAGGGTGCGCTGTTCCAGGTAAGCCCCAAAAAGGAAGAGGAAGGTAACGATGGCGGACTCTTCGTAGTTCTTGATCAGGAAAGCGCCAATCACGGCAATACTGACAAGCACGTCGATACTCACCACCCTTACCCGCAGGGCCTGGTAAGCTTGGATGGCGATGGGGATGGTCCCGATCACTGAGGCGATCATCAGCGCTACCTCAAAGATCTGGTCGTTATTAAAGGCAAATTTGCTCGTGAATGCCAGGATGATCAATCCCGCGCTGGCGATGGTTATCCGGTTCTTGTTTTGAAGGATTAATCGTTGCATTTTAGGTCCTGAATTAATTTAATTTTTTAAGAATCCAGAAATCGGAAAGGCGTTTGTGACTGATATAGCCGATCACTTAGTCAAACTAAGTATTATTATAACAAGTATTATAAAGAAACTCGTAATTATTCCAAATATTAATCAAGCTCTGATAATCGGCCGATAATGAACTATAGGAAGACCAGCAAATCTGTCTGCTTTGTTTTTTCCAGACCAGACCTGCCTGCAGCGCCTAAGCTTCGCCACGTTTTTTGGCGATTACTTTGGTACCGCGTTTTGAGGCAATTTCCTTCGCACGCGCTACAGCTGCGGCCTTGGTCCTGTGCCGGCTATCGGCCGTTTTGGCAGTCGCAGATTTTACGATCCAATCTTTTTCTTCGGGGTCGTAGCTCACCACAAGGTCATCGTCCATCAAACGCGCGCCGCTCGGACCATTTTTGGCCTTATGCCGGGTAACGTCTTTTTTGGCAAGCGCCTTCAATTCAGAGGGATCGGCATCTGCGAACCACTTTTTTGCCTGGGCCGTGGCGATAGGTATCGCCTGGTCTTCGGTGTATCCGTCCTTGACCATCGCGTTGGCGATATCGATTGCTTTTTTGCGCAGCAATGGTTCAAAATTTTTCCAGCTTTCGGGGTAATTGCGTGTGGTCCAGGGCATAGCGCCTCCTTCTTGACCCAACTGATTTCAGTATACTCCCCGCAGCAGGGGCTAAATTTTGTGTGCAGGCTTTAGGGATATATTAACGAAGACCTGATTCCCTGGAATCTTGTGGAAATGGACCAGGTTTCCTCGATGAAAGACCGGAGTTTACTCAATGAATGTGTATTGACTTGTGATAAATTCTCCCTATAATCAGGTTAATAAGATCTTAAACTCAAATTTAGGTCTTATTAAAAATCCTCCGATTCGTTGATTCCCACGCGGATAAACGAACGATAGGGCGTAGAGAGCAATTTCTTCTGCCTGCCAATGCGCAAAGGGGGTGAAGGATCCTGAAAACGGATCAATCATTAGTGCGCGTTTGATTGGTGATCACAGAGGGTATATCAAAATCATTTCAAACCAAATTACTTCGCCAAAGAAATTAACCTGATAAGAGGAGAATGCCATGTGGATTTTAAGGATTAACACTGCAGATCGCAGCTACAAATTTGAAGATGTGCC
>DHPL01000036.1:15146-19731 GCA_002407905.1 Anaerolineaceae bacterium UBA5365 | reverse complement strand
TCCGCCCGGATATCGGTAGGGGGAAAATCCCCATTGACGGGTGGCATCAAGGAAGCGAATGCCGGCACAGCCTGGGGGCCGGACCTGGCAAAACTCAAGATCCGCGCATTGGTCCTTGAAGGTCAGCCGGATCCCAAGGAGCCTTACTTTGGCGTCCGCATTACCTGGGATGGTGAAAAGCCGGCGGTGGAATTCTTCGAAGCCGATGAGTACACCGGAAAAGACGTGTATGAGGTCTACCCGGAAATGTTCGAAAAGTACGGCCGCAAGGCTTCCATCGCCAGTATGGGCAAGGCCGGCGAGATGGGCTACAGCAACTCCGGCATTGTCTTTAATGACATGCACCAACGGCCCAGCCGTTATGCCGGCCGGGGCGGTTTGGGGGCGGTAATGGCTTCCAAACGGGTCAAGTTCATTGTTTTGGACTCCACCGGAGCGCCAGCCATCGAGATGGTGGATAAAGCTCTCTTTGACGAAGGCCGTAAGAAGCTCATCGATGCTATTCGCAGCCACCCCATCTCGCAGCCCAAAGGCGGCCTGAACAGCTACGGAACGGCGGTGCTGGTCAACATCCTGAATGAAGCCGGCGGCTTGCCCACGCGTAACTTCTCGGCTGGCCGTTTTGAAGGCGCGGCTAAAACTTCTGGCGAGGCGATCTTCGAGACGAACAAAGAACGCATGGGCAAGGAAGTTTACAACCACGCCTGTTCGCCCGGCTGCATCATCCAATGCTCGAATACGCTCTACAGACCGGACCAGTCCGAGGCCACATCCTGCATTGAATATGAATCAACATGGTCCCTAGGCGCCAACCTGGGCATCGATAATCTGGACGATATCGCAACGATGAACCAGCTCTGCAATGCCTATGGCTTGGACACCATCGAAACTGGCGGCACCCTGGGGGTGGCGATGGAGGCTGGCCTGCTTGAATTTGGCGACAGCAAAGGCGCAATCAAGCTCATCGAGGAGATGGGTAAGGGCAGCGCTCTGGGCCGCACGCTCAGCGCCGGAACAGGCGCGACCGGCCAGATTTACGGCGTAAGGCGCGTACCGCATGTTAAAGGCCAGGGCATGCCCGCATATGAGCCGCGCGCGGTCAAGGGTATTGGGATCACCTATGCCACAACCACCATGGGCGCCGACCATACTGCCGGGTACACGATCTGCCCCGAGATTTTGGGCGTAAGCGGTAAGCTGGACCCCTTGAGCCCGGAAGGCAAGGCTGCCCTGAGCCGGGCATTCCAGGCCACAACCGCATTCATCGATTCCTGCGGGCACTGCCTGTTTATCGCCTTCCCGATTTTGGATATTGCCACTGGCTTTGAGGGGATGGTGCAGGAGTGCAACGGTGTGCTGGGGACCAATTGGGACGCGGACGCGATCGTTGCCTACGGCATGGAAACCCTGAAAGTGGAACGGGCATTCAACTTGGCTGCGGGTCTTTCCAAGGAAATGGACCGGGTGCCTGAATTTATGAAAACGGAACCGCTGCCCCCGCACAATCAGGTGTTTGACATTCCTGATTCGGCATTGGACTCGGTGTTCGAAGGAATGTAGATTTCCGTTCTCCACTGCTCTGCAGGCTGGGATGACTCTCCGTTTTGATGGGGAGTCATCCCAGTTCTGTACTGATCCGGAGTTGAATCCAATAATTCGGGCTCGGGCAGCGGAGAGCAGAGGTAAATACCAACTAAAATGAATGAATAATGACTGAAATCACACCTGACCAGAATGGGGAGCTTAAGCTACCGGATGGCTTTTTGGAGCGCCGGAACCTGACCTCTCAGAGCCGTTTCTGGCTGGACGAACGCGGTGGTGACCTGATTCTCACTCCGGTTCGGCCAGACGCACGGAAACTTTACATTGAGGTCACTACAGCCTGCAACCTCAATTGTCTCACCTGCATCCGCAACTCCTGGACGGATCCGCACAGGCACATGGATGAGCAGACCTTTCGGCATATTCTCGAGGGAATACCCAAGCTGCCGGAGTTGGAGCGCGTGATCTTCACGAGTTTTGGTGAGCCCTTGGTACACCCAGACCTGATCGGGATGATCGCCGCGGTTCGAGAGCTTGGCCTGGATGTTACGCTTGGCTCCAATGGTTTGCTGCTTTCTGATGATGTGTGCAGGAAACTGATCAGCCTGGGGGTGGACCAACTGGTAGTCTCGATTGATGGTGGCAAGCCGGAGACCTACAAGGGCATCAGGGGGACGCAGCTTCAGAAAATCATCGATAACCTGGAAAACTTGAAAAAGCTCAAGATGGATTTGCAGGTGACCAAACCCACCTTGGCAGTGGAGTTTGTGGCTTTGGAAAGCAACCTTCACGAGTTGACCGATGTATTGAATTTGTCTTCAGCGCTGCACGCAGCAAGGTTGATCGTTTCGCATGTGCTGCCATATACTGCCGAACTTAACGCGGAAAAGCTTTACGGATACGGCCCCCGGGAACCGCTCTTCAGCGGGTCCTGGCCGGTGCAATCGGATGTATGGCTGCGGTGGGGTGTGGTGGAAACCCCGAGGATGTCCTGGGGCGCTGAGAGAAGGTGCCGTTTCGTGCAGGATAAATCCTTGGTGGTGAATTGGAATGGCAATGTTTCGCCCTGTTACGCCCTTTCGCACAGTTATGATTACTACACTGTAGATGGGGTGTTAAAACACGTAGGCGAGCATTCCTTCGGGAACGTCAATGAACAGCCCCTGGAAGAGATTTGGATGAATCAGGAATACAGTCGGTTTCGGAGCAATGTGCGTGCGTTCCACTTTCCGTCCTGCCCGGATTGCGATTTACGCGAAACCTGTGATCTGCGGCAGAATAATGAGGCATGTTGGGGGCTGAACCCCTCCTGTGCGGATTGCCTTTGGGCGCAGGATATTGTACGCTGTCCGTGAGGGATGATGAAAGTTAAAGTACGTTTATTCGCTTCATTCAAAAAGCACCTTCCGGGCCTGGCGTTGGGGGAGAGCGCGGAAATTGTGCTGGAACCTGGGGCGACGATCATGACTTTGTGGGAGCAGTTGGGTCTGCCAGATGACGAGGTTAAGATCAGCTTTGTAAACGGAATTTCCCGTGAGGGAGATTTTATACTTTCGGAAGATGACGACATCGGGATCTTCCCGCTGATCGGCGGAGGCTGATGCGATGAAGGTAGAAGTTTGGTTATACGGGCAGTTATCCTATTACTGCAAAGAGAAGGCCGAGAAGGGTTTTGCCAGGGTAGAGATGGACCTGCCAGACGGAACAACGGTAGGGGAACTCCTGCAAGAGTTTGGTATTCCATCTAAAGAGCGGGGGATCACCTTCCTAAATGGAAATCTGAATGCCCTGCCCGGCTTGCAGCCTGATAAGGACCAGCCTTTAAAGGATGGCGACCAAATTTCGTTCTTTGATCAGCGCAGTATGTGGCCATTTCAGTACCGGCACGGGGCAGCAATGTCTGACGAGCTTAACACCATCCTGAATTCCGACCCAGAAGCGATTATGCATCATCAGCATAATGAGGACTAGGGGGGATATTTACTTCGGGCCTGCCGGGCTTCTGATGATTCAACCCAAAGTGCTATAATCCCGCTGCCCATTACTTCTGTGAATATCGTTTGAAATCTGGAGATTCATATGGCTAAGATCGTCAATATCGGTTCGCTCAACCTGGATTACGTCTACCGGGTAAGCCACATCGTCAAGCCCGGCGAAACAATCCATTCGATCTCGCGCGAGGAGTTTCCCGGCGGCAAGGGGCTGAACCAATCGATTGCGCTAGCCAGGGCAGGGGCGGACGTTTATCACGCTGTGACAATCGGTTCCGATGGCGGCATTTTGCGCGAGGCTTTGCTTGCGGCCGGGGTAGACCTCAGCTATTCGAAAACGGTTTCATCTCTGAGTGGTCACGCGGTGATTCAAGTGGATGATCAGGGCCAGAACGCTATCATCGTGCATGAAGGCGCCAATGGCTTCGTGGATACGGCGTTCATCGATTGGGTCTTGGGCAGTTTTGGCCCTGGAGATTACGTTCTACTGCAAAATGAAGTTCCCAATGGTCCTTACATCATCGAAAAAGCCAACGAGCTCGGAATTCAGGTCATCTTTAATCCGTCGCCGTTTCCGAAGGATCTCGAGAGATTTCCGTTGGACAAAGTTGATTATCTGATGATCAACGAGATCGAGGGCCAGCAGATCGCCCAAAAGGACGAACCCAATGCCATGATTGAGGAACTGCGCGCCAGATACCCAAGGATGAATATTGTTTTGACCATGGGAGCCAATGGGGCGTTTGTGAGCACCCCTGAGCAGATGCTCTTTGAACCCGCTGCGAAGGTGAAACCGGTTGACACAACGAGCGCTGGGGATACCTTTACTGGGTTTTTTATAGCTGAGCTGCTGCGCTCCAATGACATCCGCCGGGCGTTGAAGCTTGCCAATCAAGCAGCCGGCATCTCTGTAACCCGGAAAGGTGCCTCCTCGAGCATCCCTGCCTTGGAAGAAGTTTTACCGCTTATAGGGTAGGCAGCTCGGTAAATTGCTTGCGCAAACGACACCCATTAGGTATAATGCAGCCTCCACGGGCGGTTAGCTCAGTTGG
>DHPL01000036.1:14385-15038 GCA_002407905.1 Anaerolineaceae bacterium UBA5365 | reverse complement strand
GCAGCCTCCACGGGCGGTTAGGTCAGTTGGTTAGAGCGTCGCGTTGACATCGCGAAGGTCGGAGGTTCGAGTCCTCTACCACCCACCAAAAAAGGCACCGTTAGGTGCCTTTTTCCATATCCTTCTTAAGGGGCTTTGGCCTTTGCCTTGGCTGTGCCTGATTTTGCCTTCGCTGGTGCCGGCTTCTTCTCGTCACCGCTGGATCCATTGCCTTTCAGGCTCTTGAGCAGCATTTCCATGATATCTTCGGCTTTCGTAGCGGCCGGAGCTTCCGGGCCTTCCGAAGGCGCAGTGGAAGTGTCGCCAGATTTCACTTTCTCCTCCACCCAGGCTTTAAGTTTGCTGGCATATTCGTCGTGATATTGCTTCGGGCTCCACTTTTCCGTCATGCTTTCAAGCAATTGCTTGGCGAGCGTAACTTCCTTCGCACTGATCTTCGCCTCTTGGGGCAGGTCAAAATCCTCCACGGGCCTGATCTCTTCTTCGAAGCGCAACAAATTTAGAATAAGGGCATTCTCATGCGCGTACACGGCCGCCAGCGATTCCTTGGTGCGAATGACCACTCGGGCAATGCCCACTTTACCGCTTTCGCTCAGTATCTGGCGCAGAAGCACATAAGGTTTCTCACTCCCTTTGGCCGGCATGAGGTAGTA
>DHPL01000036.1:12970-14211 GCA_002407905.1 Anaerolineaceae bacterium UBA5365 | reverse complement strand
CTGGTCCACAAAAGCATCGATGTCGATCGTTTTAGTGCCCTCTGCCTTCACTTTGCCGAAATCCTCGTCCTTCAGGAGCACGTACTTGCCGCTCTCGTACTCATATCCTTTTACGATGCGTTCCCAGGGTACTTCCTCGCCGGTATCCTCATTGATCCGGACGTAGCGGATTCGGGCAGAATCCTCACTATCCAGCAAGTTGAATTTGATCTCGTTTGACTGGGACGCGCTGAGCAGGGTAACGGGTATTGAAACCAGACCAAACGAGATGGAGCCTCTCCAAATAGCACGCATAAGTACCTCTTTTCCAATGCTGATTATATTAGCCGGCCCGCGCCTCCTCCGCCTACCCTTATGCAGCGCCCCGCCAGCTCGAGCCGTAAGTTTAGAATGAACTTATGCCTCTGGAAAAATATAAAAGTAAACGTGACTTTAATAAGACCTCCGAACCGGAAGGGAAGGTTTTGCCCAGCGGGGAGCTTTTGCACTACACACTACAAAAACACGATGCCCGCCGGCTGCATTATGACTTGCGCCTGGAATGGGATGGCGTGCTGCTTTCCTGGGCAGTGCCCAAGGGTCCCTCGCTCAACCCCAGGGACAAACGCCTTGCCGTACAGGTTGAAGACCATCCCTTGGATTACCGTGACTTTGAAGGCAGCATTCCGGCTGGCGAGTATGGCGGTGGGACGGTGCAGCTTTTTGATGAGGGCTATTGGTATCCGCTTGGTGATGTGGGTGAAGGCCTCAAAAAAGGAGAGTTAAAGTTCCTGCTTGCCGGCCAGCGCCTGAAAGGCCAATTTGTGCTGGTACGGCTTAAGCCCAAACCAGGAGAAGATGACAAGAACTGGCTGCTGATCAAAGAAAAAGATGAATGGGTAAAGGATGAAAATGGCCTGGAAGAGTTTGACACGAGCGTAAGTTCCGGGCGAACATTAGATCAAATAGCCCAAGGATTGGAAGTAAAACCAAGAAAGCCGCGGCCCTTAAAGAACTCAAATTCTGCGGGCACTCCGGGCGAACTCGGAGAGCCGTTGCCCTTTAAGCAGGCGGGCGTAATGCTCGCCACGCTAGAGGAAAAGGCTCCCGCTGGTCCTGGTTGGCGGCACGAAATCAAGTTCGATGGCTACAGGTTGCTGGCCTTTCTGGAAGACGGCAAAGTCCGGCTGCTCACCCGGAATGGCCTGGACTGGACCGCTAAATTTCAGACTATCGCTGACGGTCTGGAAGCCTGGGAGGGA
>DHPL01000036.1:11412-12866 GCA_002407905.1 Anaerolineaceae bacterium UBA5365 | reverse complement strand
ATGACGGTCTGGAAGCCTGGGAGGCCCCGGGGAACCTGGTTTTAGATGGCGAAGTGGTCGTGCTGGACGAACAAGCCCGATCGGATTTTCAGAAACTGCAGCAGGCGATCAAAGGTCAAAAAGGGCAGCGGATGCGCTATATGGTTTTCGACCTGTTGGCGCTCGGTGCGCAAGACCTGCGCTCTCTTCCTTTGGAAAAACGCCAGGAATTACTGCAAGCCTGCATGGATGATGCTCCGGCGCTGGTCCAACTTAGCCCATGGACCGAAGGCGACCCGAGTGAATTGTTCGGAAAAATATGTGAACAGGACCAGGAAGGCCTGGTTTCCAAGCGGCTTGGCTCTGTTTATGTCTCTGGCCGCAGCCGCGAATGGATCAAGAGCAAGTGTGCGCGCCGGCAGGAATTCATCGTGGTTGCTTATACACGGTCTGAGAAAAAGCGCAGCGGGCTGAGCTCCTTGCTTTTAGCAGTCAATACCTCCAAAGGGTTGCGATACGCTGGCCGGGTGGGAACTGGTTTTAGCAATTTAGAAGCAACAGAATTAGTCAAAAGATTTAATCCTCTGGTAAGAGATAAGGCCGTTTTGACCGTACCAACGGAGTACAGGCCATCTGAGACAATTACCTGGCTGGAGCCTGAGACCGTGGTGGAAGTGCAGTTCGCAGAATTAACCGATGACGGAATCGTGCGCCAGGCTTCATACAAGGGCATCCGCGAAGATAAACCTGCCCGGGCGGTCACACTTGAAAGAGATGATCAAGACTCAAGCCAGGACCGCAATGACCAACCTGAAAAAAGGAAGGCACCCATGCCATCAAGCAATAAACCGCGTACAGGAAAGGCTGCGAAACTCAGCGTTGCCGGTGTAAATATTTCTTCCCCTGATAAAAGCATTGACGCGGCCAGCGGTACGACGAAGGCTGATCTGGTCCGCTATTACGAGGATATTGCAGCTCTCATAATGCCTCACTTGGAGAAGCGTCTGGTTTCACTCGTACGCTACCCGGATGGCCTGGCTGGAGAAGGTTTTTATATGAAACATGCTTCAGGCCAGATTCCGGGTGTTCAGGAAGCAGAGATCCTTGAATCGGATGGCGACAAGGCTAGTTATATGTACATCCAGGACATCCAGGGCCTGATTGGGGCAGTACAGATGAGCACCGTGGAGTTTCACCCCTGGGGAAGCCGGATAGAAGCGCTTGAAAAACCGGACATGCTCACCTTTGATCTGGACCCGGACCAAGGCTTGGGGCTGGACCAGGTTCGCCAGGGTGTAAGGGACCTTAAGTCGGTCCTGGATAGCCTAAATCTAAAATCCCTGCTCAAAACTTCCGGCGGGAAGGGCTACCATGTGGTCATTCCGCTCAAACCCAATGCCCAGTGGGAGAAAGCTCGAAATTTCGCCGAGAATATCGCCAAGCTCATGGAAGCCAAATGGCCCAAAAGCTATACC
>DHPL01000036.1:10811-11046 GCA_002407905.1 Anaerolineaceae bacterium UBA5365 | reverse complement strand
AACGAAATCCCGGCTTGAACCAGGGTTTGGATTAGACATATCCTTTCCATTCGCACTTCCGCGGTGTATACTAGCCCGCAGAGCTACTACGCAGGAAGATTAAGCCCACCACCGGCACCAGTGAAGCAAGGATAGTGTGAACTTGCCAGCCGAAAGCCCAAAACCACCTGCCAGCCTGAACCTGAAAGCTTAAGCCAATAAGGTGAACGGAAGCCCCGTTATCGGCAGATCGAGA
>DHPL01000036.1:7905-10624 GCA_002407905.1 Anaerolineaceae bacterium UBA5365 | reverse complement strand
AATCTGGGTGGAACCGCGTGAGAGACCTCTCGCCCCAGTGTGGTGAGGTCTCTTTTTATTTCGATCCGGGGGCGGTGTGCCCCCTACACTGGAGGAAAAATGTCTGATATTAAACAAGCCTATCACGACTCGCAGCTTTACCGCATTCGGCACAGCGCGTCGCATATCATGGCTGAAGCCGTTTTGGAAAAATTCCCAGACGCAAAATTTGCGATCGGCCCGGCAATCGATGATGGCTTTTATTACGATTTTGACCTGCCGCGCAGCTTAACGACTGAAGATCTGGCAGAGATAGAGAAGCGTATGCGCGGGCTGATCCAAAGCCACGAGGATTTCAAACGGACCGAGATCGGTCCGGAGGATGCCAAGGCCATCTTCAGGGACCAGCCGTTCAAGCTGGAACTGATTGAAGGGCTTGAACATGGCGGAATGGATGATGACGGCAACCCCACCGACGAGCCTGTGCCCATGTCCATCTATTCCAGCGGCGGTTTTACTGACCTGTGTGCCGGGCCGCATGTGGCGAATAGCAAGGAGATCAATCCTCAGGCCATCAAATTGCTCAATGTAGCCGGCGCGTATTGGCGCGGAGATGAAAAGCGCCCGATGCTGCAGCGGATCTACGGCACTGCTTTTGAGAGCAAGGCCGATTTGGATGAGTATCTTTGGAAGCTGGAGGAGGCTAAAAAGCGCGACCATCGAAAGCTGGGCAAAGAGCTGGACCTCTTTAGCTCAAACGACGAGGTTGGTGCCGGGTTGATCCTCTGGCACCCGAATGGCGCCATGATCCGCCATCAGGTGGAGCGCTACTGGGAAGACCAGCACCTCGCGCATGGTTATGACTTTGTGTTCACGCCGCACATCGGTAAGAGCAGCCTTTGGGAAACCAGCGGCCACTTGAAAACCTACAAAGAAAACATGTACGCGCCGATCGAGATCGATGGACAGGAATACTACCTGAAACCAATGAACTGTCCCTTCCATATCCATATCTTCAAGAGCGGATTAAAGTCCTACCGGGACCTGCCGATCCGTTTGGCCGAGAAGGGCACCGTTTACCGATACGAGCGCAGCGGCGTGATGCACGGACTACTGCGGGTACGAGGCTTTACCCAGGACGACGCGCATCACTTCTGCAGGGAAGACCAGATGAGCGCAGAGGTGGATTTTGTACTCGACTTCAGCTTGAAGATGCTGCAGGCCTTTGGCTTTAAGGACATCCAGGCATACCTGAGTACCATGCCCGAGAAACGTGTGGGCGAAGAGCAACGCTGGCATGACGCCGAGGCCGCCCTGGAAGACACACTTAAGCGGATGCAAGTGCCCTACGAGGTGGATGCAGGCGGCGGTGCGTTTTACGGACCCAAGATCGACCTGAAAGTGAAGGACGCTCTGGGCCGAGAATGGCAGCTTTCTACCATCCAATTCGACTTCAACCTGCCTGAGCGATTTGATTTAAGCTACATCGGCGAGGACGGCCAACCGCACCGGCCTTACATGGTCCACCGGGCGTTGCTGGGCAGTATGGAACGCTTTTTTGGCGTGCTCATTGAGCACTATGGCGGCGCTTTCCCGGTTTGGCTGGCACCAGTTCAGGCCGTGATGATCCCGATCGCAGAGCGGCATAACGAATTTGCGCACCAGGTGGCGCAGGAACTGAAAGATGCCGGCTTGCGCGTGCAGGTGAATGACAGTTCTGACCGCATGAATGCCAAAATCCGGGATGCCCAAAACCAGAAGATCCCGTATATGCTGGTAATTGGCGATCGGGAGATGGAAGCCGGGGCAGTGGCCTTACGTCACCGCAGCGGGGAGAGCCTGCCGGCCATGCCGGTGGCGGAGTTCATCGAACTCGCGAAGACGGAAATCGCTGAGCATATCTAAACAAACTTTAGCGGAACTAAATCGGGCTGGCCTCTACGCCAGCCCGATTAATATCAGCGATGTCTGGTTTAGGACTGATTATTGCTTCGGTGTCTGATTATTGACCTGTTCTTGGATGACTGAAATAGGGAGGTTGTGCAGGCGGGCCAGGCGTGCTGCGTCCTCGTACTCAACCTTCTCACGGCTCACTCCCCAGCCGCTGGCGGTTTTAACCCGCACGACCCCGTAGGGTGTTTCTGTCTGCCGTTCTCCCCGCGTGAGCGTGGCCCGCTTAAAACGATGCATGCGCAATCCGAGCGTACTTGTGGTTTCGAAGATGAGACGGGTGAATTTTTCAGCATCCTCAGGCCGGCAGAGGCAGCTGAGCATTGTTCCAGGCCTGCTTTTCTTCATGCCGATGGCAGTTGTGTACACATCCAGCGCACCGGCTTCCAGGAGGCGTTCCATCGCGAAACCGATCGCCTCCGGGGTCATATCATCCAGGTTGCAGACTATTTCGAGCACATCGGCTGGGTCATCGGAGCTTTCACCCAGGAAGGCACGCAGGCAATTCGCCGCCGCAAAGTCTTTTTTACCCATGCCATGTCCGATATTTTCAACCTGCATGACTGGCATACCGCCGTATTGGCCAACAAAATGTTTCAAGAGGGCGGCTCCAGTCGGCGTGCATAGTTCACCGCGGATACTCCCGCTATAACTGGGGATGCCTTTCAGCAACTGCGCGGTTGCTGGTGCTGGAACAGGCAAGATGCCATGCTGGGTGCGCACCTGCCCGCTGCCAAGGTGGATTGCCGATGCAATCACCTGGTCAGGCGCGATCTGTTCGATGAGCAGG
>DHPL01000036.1:422-7803 GCA_002407905.1 Anaerolineaceae bacterium UBA5365 | reverse complement strand
ACTTTCTCACTTACTGGTAAGCCCTGAATGCGGGCTTCGATTTCTACCATGCCTGAGTGGTCATGGAAATGGGCGATGGTATGGCTCTGAGCGTTGGACTCTGCGGGTTCGTGATGATAGTGGCTGTGCCCCCCTTCGTGATGATGATCAAGGCCGTGCTGATGATCAGGGCTTGAGAGGTCGGCATCATGGCTTTCCTCGACTTCTCCAGACATACTGACCTGCATCCGGGTTCCCACGATACCGCATTTCTCGTCCCGCAGGGCTTCAACGCTCACGCCTTCAAGCCCCAACGCATTCATGCGTCCAAGAAAGGAAGCCTTTTCATCCTCGGATAGTAATTCAAATAGAGCGGCCATCAGCATGTCTCCGGCAGCACCCATATTGCATTCAAGGTAAAGCGTTTTCATGTTTATTTCACCCCGATGTGATTGATCATGCTGGCCATGTATGCGGCTCCGAACCCATTATCGATGTTGACAACGCTGACCCCAGTGGCACAAGAGTTGAGCATCGAGAGCAAGGCTGCCAATCCATTGAAGGAGGCGCCATAACCAACGCTGGTAGGCACGGCGATTACCGGGCAGCTGGCCAGGCCGCCGACCACGCTGGCAAGGGCGCCTTCCATGCCCGCGATGGCGATAATCACCGTCGCGCGCATCACGGCTTCGGTATGGGCCAGCAAGCGGTGCAGACCTGCCACTCCTACGTCGTAAAGGCGCAAGACCTCATTGCCCAAGGCCTCAGCGGTGACCGCGGCTTCTTCCGCGACTGGAATATCGCTGGTCCCTCCGGTTACGATCATGATTTGCCCCAAGCCATCTGGACTTGGAAGCTCCCCAATCGTGCCCACCTTGCCCAGGGGGTTATATTGCAGGGGCAGGCTTGCTTCGATCAGTTTCGCAGCTTCCGGCCCAAGGCGGGTTATGAGAACTGTGCCTTGGCCGTTCTCACGCATTTTGCGGGCGATGGCAATTATTTGATCGGGGTTTTTGCTTGCACCATAGATCACTTCAGCCACCCCCTGGCGCAATTCCCGGTGTGTATCCAGTTTCGCAAAGCCAAGGTCATCGAAAGGCTCCATTTTCAGGCGCATTTTCGCATCTTCCACATTTAACTGACCGGCCGCAACAGCCTCAAGCAAACGCGTTAATTCCTGTTCTTTCATCTCTTATCTCCCGGCAAGGTCCAGTAAAACGGTTTCGAAGTAGGGGGCAAGTGCAGTACGAAGTGCGGCGGCATTTTCCAGCGCGGTTTGCATCTGATCCTGGGGCAGCTGCAGGCGCGCCGCGCCATGGAAGAGCCTGACACGCAAGTCAGAAAAGCCCATCTGCTTCAATAAGTCCTCAGCGGCTTCCACCCGCCGCAGGTCGTTAGCCTGAATAGGCGTTTCAGTAGGGATGCGGGTTGCCAGGCAGGCATAGGCGGGTTTATTCCAGGTAAAAAGCCCTGCCTCCTTTGAAAGCTGCCGGATTTCAGCCTTGGTGAGGCCGGCCTCCCTTAATGGCGAGCGAACCTGGAGTTCTGCCAAAGCTTGCATGCCGGGGCGGTCTTCTGCATCATCTGAGGCATTGCTTCCGTCGATCAGCAGCGTGTAGCCGTCCTGTAATGCCCTTTGCTTTAAGGCGGTGAAAATGGCTTTCTTGCAGAAGTAACACCTGCGGGCAGGGTTGCTGGCCACTTCCGGGATCGCCAGGATATCCAGTTCGATGGTTACAAGGCTCACCCCCAACTCTTCACAGAGTCTTAGAGCGTCCTTGTGTTCAAATTCCGGCTGGAAGGCGCTGCGCACATAATAAGGCTGGATCTCAGCCCCTTGCTTCAAGCCTGCATAAAGCAGGTAAGCCGAATCCACGCCGCCAGAGAAGCCCAGGGCGGCACGGGGATTAGTTCCAAAAAAATTGGCCAGATGCATAACAGTATTCACTCCGAATGGTGCAGTGATTGCCAGATGGTTCAGGGCGGGGAAATTCTAACACCTGTAGCGTTTGGGGCATCATTGCTTGGGATGAAACAGGGGCCGCGAGAGGCCCCTGTTTTGAAAATAGAAAAACCAAAGGTTTCAAATCTGCCAATCACCATCTTTGAGCAAGACCACCTGGCTGCCGTCCCGGCGGATACCAGTCACGGTCACTTGGTCGGAACCGACCATGAAGTCCGTGTGGATCATCGAATCATTCATGCCCAGTTTCCGGTTTTCCTCCTCAGTGCGGCCGGTGGCGCCTTGCATCGTATCGCTGTAGGCCTGGCCAAGGGCCAGATGGCAGGAGGCATTCTCGTCAAAGAGCGTGTTCTTGAAAAGCACACCGGTCTGACTGATGGGTGAATGGTGGGCTACGAGCGCAATCTCACCCAATCTCCTTGCGCCTTCATCGGTATCCAGGAGGCCTTGCAGGATCTCCTTGCCCTGAGCAGCATCGAAATCGGTTACTTTTCCGTCTTCAAACTTGAACCAGAACTTATCCACCAGTTGGCCGCGCAGGCTCAGGGGAAGGGTGGCCGTGATCTTCCCGTTCACTTTATCGGCGTGGGGCATGCTAAAAATCTCTTCGGTTGGCATATTCGGGAAAAACGAGACGCCAGCCTGGCTCTTCCCGGAGCCGCCATCCCAGCGGTTCCCTTCGGCCAAACCTACAACCAGGTCAGTTCCGGGCCCTTCAAAAACAATCTTCTCAAACTTGGCTTCGTTGAGGAAATCCATATGGCGTTTAAGCTCTTCGTCATGCGCCTGCCAGGCTGCAACCGGGTCTTCCTGGTCTACGCGCGTGGCCTTGAAGATGTTCTGCCAGAGCCTGGCCTTGGCCTCCTCCGCGGGAAGGTCCGGGAAGGCACTTTTGGCCCACCCGTTCGTAGCCGCACCAACAACACACCACTTGTTTTTGTTCTCCATGGTGTAATGCTGGATGCGCTTGGTGGCGATTCCGGCGGTTTTCTGGAAGGTGCTGATACGTTTGGGATCGGCTGTTTTGAGGAGTTCCGGGTCCACTCCGCTCAGGACCAGGATCTGATAGCCATCCTTATACAGGGCTTCCGTGTATTCCACCTCGTACTCAGGGTAGGTCTCGAAGGCGGAATCGGGGGCGTGCAAATAGCGGGTCAGGCTCAATTGATCATCCTGAAAGAGCAATTTAACGTCCACCACACCGGCTTGATAGGCTGCTTTTGCCACTTTGCGAACAAGTTCCAAGCCCTCGGCGTTGGCACGAATCATTAGTTTTTCGCCTGCTTGCAGGTTCAAGCCCGTATGTACAATCAGCTCGGCGTATTTTTCAAGGGAATTTTCCAGGTCCATATCTCTCCTTATTCTCGGTTTACAGGGATTATAAAGCCCTCCTCCAGTCAATAGCAAAATGGCTGCCAGATCCACGCCTGGCTTGCAAAACTAATGGCCTTGATATAATTCATGGAACCATGTTTTTCGACTTTAGAGCGTTTTTTCGCTGCAATTACAAAGCCTTTTTTAAGGCCAAAGGGACCAACTACCGCCTTACTCCGAAACGCCTGGCGGTCCTTTTTATCTGGCTTTTGCTTTATGTACCGGCACAGGTTTTCAACCGCGTTTTTTTCCTGATCGATGAGCTCATTTTTCCGGCATACCGTAAGCAAAAAATCGAATCCCCGCTCTTTATCGTTGGCAATCCCCGCAGCGGCACCACGTTTTTGCATCACCTGCTGGAGCTGGATAAAGAGCGTTACAACAGTTTCTTGACCTGGGAGATGATCTTCGCGCCATCGATCAGCCAACGTAAACTGATCAGCGCAGGGGTGACCCTGATGAAGTGGATCGGCGCGCCGGTGCAGCGGCTGGTCCGCCGGATGAACAAGGGTATTACGATGGATGAAAAGGCTCATCCCATCCGGATCAATGGTTCAGAAGAAGACGACCATATCCTCATGCATGCCTGGTCCAGTGCTACCCAGTGGGGCTTCTATCCCATCCCCGAGGAATTGCTGCCTTACTTCTTCTTCGACCGCGACCTGCCCCTGGAGAAGCAGGATAAGATCATGCGTTTTTATAAAAACATGGTCCAACGCCAACTGTATGCCCATGGAGGCAGGCAGACCCTGCTCTCTAAAAACCCTGCGTTCACGCCCAAGCTCGCGAGCCTCTTACGGCACTTTCCGGATGCACGGTTTATCAACCTGGCGCGGAACCCCCTGCAGGCTTTGCCGTCCATGGTCAACTATATGAGTACCGGTTGGGAGTTATTTGCCGATCCGATTGAAGCTCATCCTTATACCCGCGAGATCATGGATGTAATGGCGCATTTCTACCGCTATCCGCTGGAATTTTTTGAGGACAAACCAGCAACCTGTTTCTTCATCAAGTACGATGACCTGGTTCGTGAACCAGAAGAAATTGTGCACGCGATCTATGACTGGCTGGGGCAGGATGTCCAACCGGAGTACCAGGAGCTCTTGGATCAACAGTTCGCGAAGGCAAGGGCCTACCGCAGTGAGCACCTTTACGATTTGAAAAACATGGGCCTAACGGAAGCGCAAGTACAGGAGCGATTCGCGGATGTGCTTGAGCATTACGAGTTTGACCTGCCCGATCATGGATTGCCGGAACGCAACATTTGGGGCGGGGTGAACAAGTTCCGCAAGCGCTGGAAGGACCAGCGCCGTAAGCCATTTTCCAGGAAGCAAGTTTTCAGCGCACCGACCGAATAATTAAGCAAAAACCAGCCCTTTCCCGGGCGACAATCCCTTCATAAGTTAAATCCAAATATGTAGTAAACAAGTGCTAGATATGTAGAAGATGTTAGTGGTTTTTTCGACTTCCTTTGTCGAGATTCGAACATTTCCCCGAATAATTGTATAAACCCACCGTACATATTCTTGACAGTGAAGACGCTGTTGATAAAATGTGACGTAATTGTGAAGGCGCTTCACAATTTGTTCATATATAGCGAGAACTTACGGAGGGGTAAATGTATCGCAAACTCAACAAAGTTTTATCCATTGTGATGCTCATCAGCATCCTCGTCAGTAACGGCTTCAGCGCCGTTTCAACCGTGCAAGCGGCATCATTAAGGCAAGAGCCTGTAACAACCGAGCCGGCTCCAGGAGGGGGGGAACTTGAAGCTCCTTTACCCACTGAGCCGCCATCAGCACCTAGCCAGGAGCCTCCCGCTGATCCTACCCAGGAGCAGCAGGCCCCGACTCCGGAACCAACACCGGAGCCCACTCAGGTGCCGGATCCCAGCCAGGAGCCTCCTGCTAATCCTACCCAGGAGCTGAAGGGCGAGCCTACGCTGGAGCTTATTTTGGTGCCTACAGAGGAGCCAATTGTTGAGCCCACTGAGGAACGGATCATTTTGGAACCAACTGCGGAGCCGATCGTAGAACCCACGATTGATCCAACAGCAGAACCCACTACTGAGCCGACCAGTGAGCCCACGCTTGAACCAACAGCAGAGCCTACTCCAGAGCCAACGGTAGAGCCCACTCCGGAGCCAACACCTACGGCGGAACCCGAGCCGGTTCAAGAACTGGTTACTGTGTATGCAAACATCGCCTGGGAAAAAGCGCCGGAAGTTCGGCCGACTGTGCTTTTAAGGCTATTGCGCTGGGCAGCCAGCACGGGCACCGAAACCGTTGATAATGCCGAGATCAAGGAGCTTGAATCCGGTACCGAAGGTGCCGCTTGGGGCGAAATAGTCAAAACGAATAACGCCGGTGAGGATTATGTCTTCAGCGTTCAAGCTGGCGTGGATGACGGCGGAAAATTTGTTGCCGGTCCTCCTTATGGATACGACTTGGAATACAGCGAAAACCGTTTGTACGTCAAGTACACCTACTTGTTTGCCGCCGTGGACCCGGACCCCATTCAAACCCCGGAGCCCACTCCTGAGCCCACGCTTGTTATTGTGGAAGAGGAAACCGAGAATGTTGTAAAGTTTGACGATTTGGTCAGCGTGGTCATGCCAGAGGACAAAGGCCCTTCACTGGCGATGCTGAGTGTTGTAGCCAACCAATTGACCGCGGTTCAGGTTACATACAAGGACATCAAAGCGACCAAGCAATGGATGGCCGGTAAAACCAAAGACTGGCATGCTCCGACCCTTGTGCTGCAGCGTTCCACCAACGGTACAACCTGGACGAATGTAACTACTCCATCGTATACCGTTACTCCTAGTAACACCGGCGAAGTGTTTTATTACTACACCTGGTCTCAGGTGGCCATGCAAGCCCCAAATGGCACGGACTACATGTTCCGTATCCAGGAGTTGGGCACGATTACCCAGTACATCCCGGTAATCTCCGGGAACGCCAAAGATGGCTTTTTGATCCAAAACTTCTACAATTCCAACGAAGGCCAAATCAATGTCTACAAGGAATGGCAGGATGGCCTGGTGCCCTTGCCCGTTTGTATCCAGCTGCTTAAGTGGGATGAAGGCTTGGGAATTTGGCAGGATGAAGGCACGGGTATTTTCACACCCCCAACCTGGTACTGGAAATACACTGGCATTCCCAGCGGGGATGACATCAAGAACCCCTATGAGTACCAACTGGTTGAGTACCCGTACGTGAACGGAGAATGCGGCACAACGCCTGCTGACCATACCTCAATCGTGATCAGCGTTTCCCAGGCAGATAACAATAAAGCTGTTTACACGTTCACGAATATCTACACACCAAAATTCGTTTCAGTCCCCGTTCAGAAACTTTGGGATGTACCTGAAGGCTTCGACGCCTATCCCACGAGTGTAACTATCAACCTCTACGGTAAATCCACAACCCTGGGTGATGTACTTCTGGGCACTGCTGTTGTGAGCAAAGGAACGGATGGTCTTTGGAAATACACATTCACGAATGTCCCCGAGGATGACAAGGCCGGTGATGATTTTCTGAGTTACTTCATTACTGAGGTTGTACCTTCGGGATTCACTCCAACCTACGAAACAATAAACTCAGTGCTGACAGTCAAAAACAAGTACACCAACCCCACGCCTGATCTAACCGCGGTCAAGCGCTGGGTCAACGGTCCTGCGAGTGAGCATTACGCAGTAACCCTAAAGGTGTACATCGATACCGGCACATCGCTGGTTGAAGTGATCCCAACCGAGATCAGCTGGAGCCCTACTGAATCCGGCCAGTCCGAATATACCTATACGATCAAAGGTCTGCCCCAGTACGCACCCGATGGCAAAACATTACTGAAGTACGTTGTGCGCGAATATATTGGCGGCGCAGTCATCGGAAATAACGGCACTTTTGAGAACTATACTGCCACCTATGATGATGCCACCAGGACGGTTACGAACACCTACAATAGTCCCCAACCTTCTATAACAGCGAAGAAGATCTGGTCCGGCGGACCCACCATCGATCACAAGCCGGTCACGCTGAAGGTCTATAGTGTGGAAGGAACAGT
>DHPL01000036.1:0-222 GCA_002407905.1 Anaerolineaceae bacterium UBA5365 | reverse complement strand
CGGCGCTACGGAATACAACTACACGATCACGGGTCTGCCGCAGTTCAAATCGGACGGCACGACGCCTTATGTATACGTTGTTCGTGAAGTGATTTCGGGGAATGTGATTGCCCATGGCGGCACATTCGGCAACTTCACTGCAAGTTATGATGATGCCACCAGAACAGTTACGAACACCTACGCGAGCCCGACAACCCCAATCACGGCCTACAAAGTCTGGGT
>DHPL01000010.1:55980-56143 GCA_002407905.1 Anaerolineaceae bacterium UBA5365 | reverse complement strand
TTTCTTGTAGCCGGCAATTTCCATATCCAAACCGGCCTGCATGGCATTTACAACATCCATATAGAGCGGTTCGCCGAGTCCACCGGGTTCCTTGGTGCGGTCCAAAACAGCCACTTTCTTTACGGTGGCGGGCATGGCTTTCACAAAGTGTTCCACGGGGAAG
>DHPL01000010.1:55550-55859 GCA_002407905.1 Anaerolineaceae bacterium UBA5365 | reverse complement strand
TTCACAAAGTGTTCCACGGGGAAGGGGCGATACAAACGGACGCTTAAAACGCCCACTTTTTCGCCTTTGGCCTGCAGGAAGGCTGCTGTTTCAGCAGCAGTTTCCGCAGCAGAACCCATCACAACCAGCACGCGTTCGGCCTTGGGGTCGCCCTGGTATTCCACCAATTTGTACTGGCGGCCGGTCAACTTGCCAAAGCGGTCCATTTCTTCTTCCACGATTTTGACAGCTTCGGTGTAGAAACGGTTGACGGTCTCACGGCCCTGGAAGTAAACATCCGGGTTCTGGGCGGTACCGCGCAGCACGGGG
>DHPL01000010.1:55180-55334 GCA_002407905.1 Anaerolineaceae bacterium UBA5365 | reverse complement strand
ATCTTGTTGATCTCGTGGCTGGTGCGGAAGCCATCGAAGAAGTGCAGGAAGGGGATGCGGGAACGCAGGGTTGCCGCGGTGGCGATGAGGGCCGTATCCTGGGCTTCCTGAACGGAATTGCTGGCGATGAGGGCAAACCCGGTTGAGCGGGTGG
>DHPL01000010.1:44950-54939 GCA_002407905.1 Anaerolineaceae bacterium UBA5365 | reverse complement strand
CGGCAATTTTGTACATGTTCGGGATCATCAGCAGCAAGCCCTGTGATGCCGTAAAGGTGGTGGTCAGCGCCCCAGCCTGCAAAGCGCCGTGCACTGCGCCGGCCGCGCCGCCTTCGGATTGCATCTCGTTTACCGATGGGATGGTGCCCCAAAGGTTGGGCAGGCGTTCGGCCATCCACTGGTCGGCGTATTCGCCCATGGTGGATGAAGGGGTGATGGGGTAGATCGCTATAACTTCCGAAAGCCGGTAAGCGACATAGGCGGTAGCCTCGTTGGCGTCCGTCATTACCATTTGTCTTTTCATGCGTTAAGCTCCTTATGCGTTCTCAGGATTTACTCCTGTACTTTGGTTGACACAAAAAAATAACCATCGTTTGTGACGGTTGGAACAGTCGCCTAATTGTAACCGAGAATCAGGATTAGGGCGGGTCTATTTTTTGGCTGGAATGGCTTAATCCATCAACGCTGCATCTGCCCGGGGAAGCGCCAGGCCAGTTCATCCTGGGCGAAAAAGAGAGCGACCAGGCTTTTAGAATCGCGCAGCTGGCCATCGCGGGCCTGGGCTAAGGCTTCACACAAGGGCAGTTTAACGAGCTGCAGAAATTCGTCCTCATCCTGGTCTAAAGGCGCCGAACGCAGGCCCAATGCCAGGTAAACATGCATGTATTCGCTGGAATAACCTGCGGCCATATAAAAACCACCCAAAGGCAGCAATTCCTCGCAATCGCAGCCGGTTTCTTCGCGCAATTCGCGGCGCGCGCTGGTCAGCGGCTCCTCACCGGGGTCCATCACGCCCGCAGGCAGTTCCAGCAGTTCTTCCTGGGCGCCAACCCGGAATTGGCGCACAAAGTAAACCTGGCCCTGCTCATCTACGGGCAGGATGGTCACCGCGTCCGCGTGGGCCACCAGATCGTAGTCCCGTTCACGGCCGTCGGGCAAGCGCAAGTGCACCTTCTCAACATCAAAGGCATGGCCTTCAAAAACGGTTTTTCGGCTGAGGATCCGGCTCATGAAGTTTCTCCTTTTGCGGTCACCACGGTGGTGCTAGTTTAGCACCGTTCGGCTGGTTTTCCGGCTTGGGGCTGCTTTTGCCCATCAAAAAGCCCCGCTTCAAAGAACGGGGCTGTATGGGGCATGGAACTGTTTAAGGGATGACCAGGTTTTTGATATCTGAAATATCGTAGGGTTCCTTGAGGTTATTGGCCTTGATGATCTCTTCCGGCAGGATGTCGCCATAGTAGCAAGCCACCATATAGATCGTCTCTCCCGGGCTCACCCAGTAGCCCTCAGGGTCCGGGCGCACGGTTCCAGGCACACGGCGGTCGCCAGGAAAGTTCGTGTCCAGGGGGATTTTAAGCACCTGGCCTACGTTGATAATGCTGGTTTCAGTTAGGTTGTTTGCCTTCAGCAGCGCCTCCGGGTCCACGTCGAAGCGGCGGGCCAGGCAGTTAGGCGATTCGCCCGGGCGGACGGTGTAGCTGCTAGGGCGGGCTTCAACCGGTGTGGGCGTAGGCCCTACTGGCGTTGGGGAGACGATCGGAGCCGGCGTAGCCGGGATGGCTGTGATCGCGATCATTGTTCCCTTGGCGTTGGGTACCATTTGGGTGGGCTGGTTAAACTGCGAGATCACAACCTGGGCCGTTTGGGTGGCCGCGATAGGGTCAAGCACCAGCGGAGTGCTGTTGGGCGCCTTTAGCGGGGAATCGGCCGGGCTTTTGGAAGCCTGGCGTGTGCAGGCAGCCAGCAGCAGGGTTGCGATGAGGGCCAGAAAAACAATTCGGCGAAGATTTGACATGGTAACTCCTTTGACTTGCATCAAAGTTTAACTAGCAAGTTCCATGCCATTAAAACAGTTCAGCCCCGGCAAGCGGGGCTGAAGCGATTGGAAAAAGATTTACTTCTTCTTCAGGACGGGAAGGCCAGAGGCCAGTTCCACAACGGTTTTGCCGGCAGGAACGGCTTCCACTTCCTGGCCCTTGCGTTTGTCGGTTGCAAAGTAGTAAAGCTCGGTTTCTTTACCGGAAGCGCGCTTTACCTTTTTGACGTGCAGGAAGTATTCCTTGCCTTTTGAGTTTTTGAAGCTGTAAGCCATTGTTTTCTCCTTGGTTTTAGATTAGTTCACTTACGAACGCTAATATAAACGCAATATTTCCAAATGTCAAATGGTATCGAGAGAACTCTCTACAAAGGATTCTTTAAGATTCAGCCTCTTGGGGTCGAGTAGCGGGCTTTAGGTCCCGAGCCATTTGGCAGCCTGTTCCGGCAGCGCCGCCAGAAAGCCCTGCTGCAAGTTGCAAACGGGCAGGCTTTCCATAAAGAGGCGGCCATAGGCTTTGCTCGTCAGGCGTTTATCCAGCACTACCACCACCCCCCGATCGGTTTGCGTGCGGATCAGGCGGCCAAAACCCTGGCGGAAGCGCAGGATGGCCTCAGGAAGGTTGTATTCGTTAAAGGCGTCTTCAAAACTTTCGGAACGGGCCGCGATGATCGGATCGCTGGGTACGTCAAAGGGCAGTTTGGCGATCACCAGCGCGCTCAGGGCTTCGCCGGGCAAGTCCACGCCCTCCCAGAAGGCCCGCGTACCCAAAAGCACCGCCCGGGGTGTTTCCTTGAACACATCCAAGAGCGCAGAGGCAGACGCGCCTTCGCCCTGCTCGTAGACGATGATGTCTGCTTTGGCCAGCGGCCCCTGGATCGCCCGGCTGGTCTTCTGCAGTTGAGCGTAGGAAGTGAACAAAGCCAGCATGCGGCCGCCAGTGGCCTTGGCCAGGCGGATGATCGTTTCCTCGGTTACGCGCTGGTGGCCAAAGTTATCGCTGGGTTCGGGCATATCGCGGGGCAGGAAGAGCATGGCGGCGTGCTCGTAATCGAAGGGGGAACCCACGGTTAGCTCGTTGGCATCCTCGGCATTCAGCCGCCGTTTGAGGTAGTCGAACTCGCCATGGGTGGTCAGTGTGGCTGAGGTGAGCACCACACTGGATTTCTCGTGCCAGAGGTGTTTTTCCATCAGGCGGCCGATGTGCAGCGGGGCGATCTGCAAAGTGAGACGGCGCTGATTTGGATCCAGTTCCACCCAGTAGATCTGGTTGTCCGCCGGGTCCATGGTCAGCGCTTCGATATTGCGGCCGATATCTTCCAGACTGCTGCTGATGCTAGCCAGGCTGCCCAGGCTGTCCTCTGCTTCCTCCACGCCGGCATCCGCCAGCTTGCCCATGATCTCCCGCACTTCACGCAAGCGCAGAAGAAGGGTGTTCAGGCTTGCCGAAGCCTGCTCCCAGGCGATCTCCACTTCCAGCCAGGGCGGCAGGGTGCGGACGCTGGGTAAAATCCGGGCCTGCTGCGGGTAGGTACTTAGCGGTCTGCCTTCGCGCAGCTCTTCCAGCAGCAGGTCCAAAGCCTTGAAATAAGCCGTAAGCTGGGTATCGAAACGCAGGGCCTTATCGGCGGCCTGATTGGCGGCCTGCGTCAGCGCGGCCAGTTGGTCTGGCCTGAGCAGCTCCCGGGAGGCATTCAGCATGCGCGAGAGCAAACCTTGTTCAGGGCTGCCGATCTCGCGCACCAGGCGGGTCACGTCTCCGGCCCGCAGCCGAAAGGACATCGCGTCCGTTGTGGCCGATTCCAAATGGTGGGCTTCGTCGGCGATCAAATAGTTGTAAGCCGGCAGCACACGGTTTTGAGTGGCTGCGTCAGCCAATAGCAGGGCGTGGTTCACAACCAAAATATGGGCCGCCTCGGCCGCCATCCGGGCCCGGTAAAAGGGGCAGCGTCCGCCTTCGCGTTTGAGGCAGACCTCCAGTTTGCAGCCCTCATCCTCCGCAGAAAGACGGCTCCAAACTTGGCGCTCGATCGGTCCGTTCAGGTTGATCTCGGAGCGGTCGCCGCTTTGGCTACTTTGCTGCCAAACCAGAATCTTGGCCAGCACCCGCAGTTCGTCCGCGGTCTCCAGCGCGCGCCGGCGCATCGCGGTCAGCCGCCGCGGGCAAAGGTAGTTGCCGCGGCCTTTCAGCACGGAAGCATTGAGTTCCAGCCCCATGGCGGCAACCATGTCTGGGATGTCTTTATTGATCAGCTGGTCCTGGAGGGCGATGGTATTGGTGGAGATGACCACGCGTTCCCCGTTTTGGATGGCCCACAGCGCGGCCGGGATAAGGTAAGCCAGGGATTTTCCCGTGCCTGTACCAGCCTCGACCATCAGGTGGTCGCCGCGGTTGAAGGCCTCGGCCACGGCCACGAGCACCTGTACCTGTTGGGAACGGTGTTCAAAAGCCGGGAAGTGGCTGGCAAATTCGCCGCCCGGCTGCAAAGCGCTGGCGGCCGCCTCCACATCCAGGGGTTCCGGGTTGGGGTTTGGCTCGAGGGCCTTGGGGCGTTCATCACGCCGGTGCTGCGGGGTTAGGATCAGTTCGGCGTCGATCCCCTTGGGCAGCCTGCGCGGCTTGATGCCCTTCTGCGCCAGCACCTGCAAGGTGTGCCTGAAGGGCAGTTCACCTTTCCAATCCAACCCCTGGCTCAGGCGCAGGATTTCTGCCACCACCTCGATCGGCAGGGCTTCCAATTCTTCCAAGAGGCGCTGGTAAACCCCCACGGTGGCTTTCGCGTCGTCCAGGGCACGATGCGCGCTGGTTTGGATAACGCCTAGTTTTTGGGCCAAGGCCCCCAGGTTGTAGCGCGCTGCCGTGGGCAAAAGCACGGAGGCAAGTTCGTAGGTATCAATGGCCTGGTTCCCGCGTAGGGCGCCCACCTTGTGGAAGAAACTCAGGTCAAAACTCACATTGTGGCCCACGATTGGCGAGTCTCCGATGAAATCCACCACCTCGTGCAGCACATCGCCCAGGAAGGGTTGATTGACCAGCATGGGGTTGGTAATACCGGTGAGGTTGGAGATAAACTGCGAGATCGGACGGCGCGGGTTGATCAGCTGGCTGTATTCGGCTTCGATTCGATGCTCGTTAAAGCGGACGGCGCCGATCTCTATGATCGCTTCCTGGTTGGGGTCCAGGCCTGTGGTTTCGATATCCAGGCTAATAAGGGAGGGCATGCGCCGTATTATAACCGTGGCGCAGGCCCTCCAATCTTTCCCAGTCCCGGACTGGGTAAAACTTTAAGTTTAGACCAGGCCGCTCACCAGTACGACCAGGATCAGAACTGGGGTCACAAACTTAAGCAGGTTGAAGATTGTTCCGGTCATGCCCAGGTTGTCCAAACTGCCGCGGTTGCTCAGCACGTCCTGGAATTTGGCCTTCTTCCAAACCCAGCCCACAAAAACGGCGATGAGGATGCCGCCAATAGGCAGAAGCAGGTTGGAGGACACAAAGTCGTAAAGGTCAAAGAAGTTCTTCCCGAAGAGTTTCACTTCTGCCGTCAGGCTGCTGGATAGTGCAGCCGGCGCGCCAAAAAGCGCCAAACCGAAAAGTGTGGCCAGGGTGGCCTTGATTCGATCGAAGTTGAACTGGTTTTCCAGGAAGGCAGTGATGACCTCCAGCAAGGAGAGGATGGCGCCAGTTGCGGCAAAGAAAGTGAGCACGAAGAAGATCGCCATGAAAAAGCCGCCAAAGGGCATGGACGCGAAGACCGCCGGAATGGTGATGAAAAGCAAACCTGGCCCCACGGAGGGCTCAAAACCAAAGGCGAAGACCGCCGGGAAGATGGCAACGCCAGCCAGGATGGAAATTGTGAGGTCCGAAAGCACCACGCGGGTGCCTGTTTTGGGAATGTCCTGGTCATCCGGGTAGTAGGCGGCGTAGGTCATCATGCAGCCCATACCCAGGGAGAGCTTGAAGAAGGCCAGCCCTAAAGCAGTGAGCACGGTGCTGAAGGTAACCTTGCTCCAATCCGGCCTGAAGAGGAAGGCCAATCCTTCGCCGCCGCCCGGCAGGGTGAGCGAGCGCACGCCAACAATGACCAGCATGATCAGCAGAAGCGGCATCAGGCGCTTGGTGGTGGCTTCGATGCCCTTGCTGACGCCCAGCATGATGATGGCGCCGGTAACTGCCAGCACCGCCCACTGGACCAGAAGCGAGAGCCAGGGGTTGGTTACCAGGCTGGTGAAGGCCTCCGAAGTTACGGCGCTATCGGTGCTCAGCGCGGTCCCGCCTATTGCCTTCACAATGTAGGCCAGCACCCAGCCGGACACTTCAGCGTAGAACGACATGATCAGGAAAGCCGCCAGTACGCCGCTGGCACCGATGATCCACCAAAATGTGCCTGGCGCTACGCGCTGCAAGGAGCGAACGGCATCGCCGCGCCCTTCCCTGCCGATCGAAAGTTCAGCCAATAATACCGGCAGGCCGATCACAAGGGTGCAGAGCAGGTAAATAAACATGAAGGCTGCTCCGCCGTTCGCGCCGGCCAGGGAGGGGAACTTCCAAATGTTGCCCAGGCCCACTGCTGAGCCCAGGGTTGCCACCAGCACGCCGATGTGCGTGGCAAAGCGTTTCGCGCTTGGTCTTGGGGGAACTTTAGTTTTTTCTGCCATTCTTTTTCTCCTATGATGAAAAATAAAATAAAAAACCGGGCTCGATGGCCCGGAGCGCTTGCTTTTGCTGATCTTCTCGCTAAGCAGGCATTGCCGAGCCAGCCGGTTGGGTGAACCAAATAACGAAATAGATAGAAACGCCGAGAAGCATAAGCGAAAGCATATTGGGCTGTATTTTATGCGTTTTTTCTAATTTCACAAGGGTGAATTGCCAATTGGTTTATCTTGATTTTGTAAACCGCAATGCTGGCGGCAGGGTAGGCAGCGAACTCGCATCTCAGGGCAAAGTAGGTATAATTTTTGTCAAGGTAACTGAAATGACAACGATCGCGATGATATTGCAATTTGTTTTGATGTTGGGTCTGGTGATGTTCGTGCACGAATTTGGGCATTTCATCGCCAGTAAAAGCCTGGGTATCCCGGTTGAGGAGTTTGGTTTCGGCCTGCCTCCCAGGATGGTTAAGCTTTTCACCTGGAAAGGCACCGAGTTTACGCTCAACTGGATTCCCTTTGGCGCTTTTGTACGCCCCAAGGGCGAGAACGACGAGGGTGAACCGGATGGCATGCTGGCCGCGCCTGCCTGGAAACGCACCATCATCCTCCTGGCCGGCGCCACGATGAACTTCATCCTGGGCTTGATTCTCCTGTTTTTCCTCTTTAATGCCATCGGCAAACCCGTGACGAACCAGGTGCTGATCAGCGATGTTGTGCCCAACAGCCCCGCTCAGGCCGCCGGCATCCAGAAGAATGACCTGGTCCTGGCTTTGGACGGAACAAAGATTGACAATGTAGACAATTTGGTCAAGCTCATTCAGGCGAAAAGCGGCCAAAACATTGTGCTTGAGCTGCAGCGCGAAGGCCAAAACCTGAGCGTGAACCTGACCCCTAACCCGACGATCGGCGTTTACCTGGGCAACCCCACGGTGAAAGCCAGCCCGGGTGAATCCCTGCGCAATGCCTTCCAAGGCCTTGGCCAGATGGTCAAGGAACTGGTGACCCTGCCCGCCAGGCTAATTCGGGGCAGCATCGACCCGGAAATGGCCCGGCTGAGCGGCTTTAAAGGCATGTTCGACATGTTCTCCTACGCCGCGGAACAGGACCAAGAGTTGCAGAGCACGGGTGCGGTGAGCGCTCCGGTGATGCGCATGAATATGGTGATCGCCCTCACCATCGGCCTGGGTGTCATGAACCTGATGCCCATCCCCGGTCTGGACGGCGGGCAGATTCTGCTGCTGCTTCCTGAGCTGCTTTTCAAGAAAAAACTGCCCCAGAAAATGGTGAACACGCTTAATTTCATGGGCATCGCCCTACTCATGCTCCTGCTGGTTTACGTCAACATCATGGATTTTGTCAATCCGATCAAATTGCCTTAAAGAGGAAAGATGCTCTCTGATAACTCCATCAACGACCTGGTAGCAGCCCTGCTGGATACCGCCACACCCTTCCCGCCCAAGCTGCTCTATCAATTCTCGGACCTCACCCGCGAGGACCTGCGCGTGCTAAGCCAAGCCTGGGCAGACGTACCTGTGGCCCGCCGCCGCGACCTTTTGAGCGACCTGATCGAGCTCTCCGAAAAGGACAACTTGCTGCTCTTTGAAGGCCTGGGCCAAATGGCGCTGGACGACAGCGACGACGAAGTTGTCATCCGGGCTATTGACCTGCTTTTCGAAGACCCGCAGCGCCGGCTTCTGCCCGTGTATCAAGCCCTGCTGAAAGCCAGCGAGCGTAAGGCGGAATTGCGCGCTGCCGCAGCCAATGCCCTAAGCGCGTTTATCTATCTGGGAGAGATCGAGAAGCTTCCTGAAGCTCAGCTGCACGAGGTTGAAGAAGCCCTATTGTCTGCCTATGCGCAGGATTCCTCCAGCCTGGTGCGCCGGCGCGCCATGGAAAGCCTGGGCTTTTCCAGCCGCAAGGAGGTGCCCGCCCTGCTGCGTGCCGCGGCTGCCCAGGACGACGACTGGCTTGAAAGCGCGCTCTTTGCCATGGGCCGCAGCGCGGACCAGATCTGGGAGGAGCACGTGCTCGAGAACCTGGACCATGAAACCCTGCCGGTGCAGCTCCAAGCCATCCATGCAGCCGGAGAGCTCAGTTTAGGCACCGCGCGGGCTCCGCTGATGAAATTGCTGGCCCACTCCCACCTGGAATCCGACCTGAAACAGGAGGCCATTTGGGCCCTCTCGCAGATCGGCGGAGAAGGCGTGGAAGAACTCTTTGAGCGCCTGATGGCCCGCACCGGCGATGAAGACGAGCTGCGCACCCTGGAAGAAGCCATGGACACGCTCAACTTCACCAACGACGGCACCCTTTACGATCTGATGGACATCGATGAGGACGACGAGGACGAAGACGGGAATAACGGCCACCGGCACCATCATCACCACCGGGACGATGAAGACGACGATGACGAAACTGACGACGATTACGACCCATCCCAGGACCCGGAGTGGCTCACCTACGTAGGCGAGATGGAGGACGACGAGGACGAAGATGAGGACGAAGGTTACTACGAGATCGATGAAGACGACCTGGGCCCGCTCTTGACTTCGGGCGATTTGGACCCTGAGGATGGTCCCGAAAAATGAGTGAGAACCAGCGCATGCGCGCGCACGTGAGCGGTCATGTTCAGGGTGTGGGATTCCGCTATTTCACGCTGATGACCGGCCAGCGCCTGCAGCTTACAGGCTGGGTGCGGAATTTGGCGGATGGCGGCGTGGAAACTCTGGCCGAAGGCCCCAAGGAGGATCTGATCTCCTTCCTGGAAGCGCTCTGGGAAGGCCCTGGCGGCGCCCACGTACGCGACGTTCGCACTCAATGGTTGCCGGCTACCGGCGAGTTCACCGGGTTCAGGATCTGGTAATTAGGGGTTTTACATGGCCCGGCCCTTACGAGGGCTCAATTCAATCTAGCAATGCCAGAAAGATTACGGGCTGTCCGAAGGGCAGCCCGTTTTGATTCAGCCAATCAATCACCAGCCTTACCTGGCCATTAGTTCCTGTTTCTTCCAATCCGGAAGTTTGGATTCATCTGCCAGCAGGGCTTTCAATTCATAAACCTGGTCGCGCAGCATGGCCGCGCGTTCAAACTCCAGCTCACGGGCGGCAGCCTTCATTTGGTTTTCCATTTCGCCGATCATCTTGCGCAGTTCGCGCTCTTCCATATCGGCTGCCAGTTCACGGGCGGTTTTGTGCTCCCTGCCCTTCTCTTTGGCGGCATTGCTCAGGCGCTCGGTGATGTCCTTCACCGCCTTCACAATGCCCACCGGCGAAATATTGTGCTCCTTGTTGTAGGCCTCCTGCTTTGCCCGCCGGCGATTGGTCTCATCGATCGCCCGCTTCATCGAGTCGGTCATGCGGTCGGCGTACAAAATCACCTCCCCATTGAGGTGCCTTGCCGCGCGCCCAAATGTCTGGATGAGCGATGTGGTCGAGCGCAGGAAGCCCTCCTTATCGGCATCCAATATCGCCACCAGCGAGACTTCAGGAAGGTCCAGCCCCTCGCGCAGCAGGTTGATGCC
>DHPL01000010.1:30362-44866 GCA_002407905.1 Anaerolineaceae bacterium UBA5365 | reverse complement strand
CCCCTCGCGCAGCAGGTTGATGCCCACCACCACGTCGTAGACGCCCAGGCGAAGGTCGCGCAGAATGCCCACACGCTCAAAGTTCTCCACTTCGCTGTGAAGGTAGTGCACTTTGAAGTCGTTCTCGGTCAGGTATGCCGCCAGGTCTTCCGCCATGCGCTTGGTCAGCGTGGTCACCAAGGCGCGCTCGCCCTTCTCGATCCTCCGGCGCAGCTCTGCCACCAGGTCATCGATCTGCCCGCGGATGGGCCGCACGGTCACCTGCGGGTCCAATAGGCCCGTGGGGCGAATGATCTGCTCCACAACCTGATTGGCGTGCTCCAGTTCAAAAGGACCGGGCGTCGCGCTGGTATACAGCGTGGGACCCATCAGTTTTTCAAACTCCGGGAATTTGAGCGGGCGGTTATCCAGGGCACTGGGCAGGCGGAAGCCATATTCCACCAGCACCTCCTTGCGCGAGCGATCCCCGTTGTACATCCCGCGGATCTGCGGCACCATCTGGTGGCTTTCATCGAGCACGAGTAGGTAGCGGCTGGGCAGAAAGTCCAGCAGGGTCCAGGGCGGGGTGCCCGGCGCGCGCTGGTCGATGTGGCGGCTATAGTTCTCGATGCCGCTGCAATAGCCCACTTCGCGCATCATTTCCAGGTCATAAAGGGTGCGCTGCTCCAGGCGCTGGGCTTCCAGGAGCATCTCCTTATTCTTGAAGTAAGCCAGGCGCTCAGCCAGTTCCAATTCGATGTCCTGCACCACCTTATCCATGCGCTTATCATCGGTAACGTAGTGCTTGGCGGGGTAGATATCCAGGCTGTCCAACTTGCCCAGCACCTCGCCTGTCACGCGGTTGAGGCGGGTGATGTCCTCCACCTCATCGCCAAAGTAGGAGATGCGGTAGCTGTCCTTATCGCTGTAGGCGGGTAAAATCTCCAGAGTATCCCCCCGCACCCGAAAGATGCCGGGCTTGGCTTCCAGGTCGTTACGCTGGTACATGATGTCCACCAGCTGGCGCAGGAGGGCATTACGGCGGTAGATCTCGCCTTTGCGAATGTGCAGCACGCTCTGGCCGTACACGCTGGGGTCGCCCAGGCCATAGATGGCTGAGACCGAAGCCACGATGATCACGTCCTGCCGGCTCATCAGCGCCGCGGTGGCCGCCAGGCGCAGGCGATCGATCTCTTCGTTGATATCGGCGTCCTTTTCAATGTAAAGATCACGCCGGGGAACGTAGGCCTCGGGCTGGTAGTAGTCGTAATAGCTCACAAAGTATTCAACCGCGTTGTTGGGGAAGAACTCACGGAACTCAGCATAAAGCTGGGCGGCCAGGGTTTTGTTGTGGGTCATCACCAGGGTGGGTATCTGCAGTTCCTGGATCACATTGGCCACCGTGAAGGTCTTTCCGGTGCCGGTAGCGCCCAGCAAAACCTGATGTTGGTAGCCCTTATGGATCCCGTCGATCAGTCTCGCGATCGCTTCGGGCTGGTCTCCGGTGGGCTGGTAGGGGGCAATAAGTTCAAATTGGGACATTACTTGATTATAGCCTTTTACGGCAGAATTCGCAGAATTGTAGAACGAACGTGCTATCCTTGAGTCCAGATTTCGGGAGGAATGGTACCCAAACCCGCCCTTTGGGATTATCATCCCAATATCGACAGAAAGAGGTGAGTTGTGGCAAATAAAAAGGTGCGTGTGGCAATCGTGGGAGTAGGCAATTGCGCCTCCTCCTTTGTGCAGGGCCTCTACTACTACAAGGACGCGAAACCTGAAGACCGCATTCCCGGGGTGATGCATGTAGACCTGGGCGGCTATCACGTGCGCGACATCGAAGTGGTTGCGGCCTTCGATGTGGTGGACACCAAGGTGGGCCTGGATCTCAGCGAAGCGGTTTTCGCCTTCCCCAACAACACCTATAAATTCTGCGAGGTGCCCAAAACCGGGGTCAAAGTGCATCGGGGGATGACGCACGACGGCCTGGGCACTTATCTCTCCCAGATCCTGAAAAAAGCCCCTGGCCCCACCGACGACGTTGCGGGTATTTTGCGTGATACCAAGGCGGATGTTCTGATCAACTACCTGCCGGTTGGCGCGGAAATGGCCACCAAGTGGTACATGGAGCAAGCCCTCAAGGCCGGCGTTGGCGTGGTGAACTGCATTCCGGTTTTCATTGCCAGCTCGCAGTATTGGGGGCCGCGCTTCAAGGAGGCCGGTATTCCCATCATCGGAGATGACATCAAAAGCCAGGTTGGCGCCACCATCACCCACCGCGTGCTCACCAGCCTCTTTGTTGACCGCGGCGTCAAGCTGGACCACACTTACCAGCTCAATTTTGGCGGCAACACAGATTTTATGAACATGCTCGAGCGGGACCGCCTGGAAAGCAAGAAGATCAGCAAGACCGGCGCCGTGACCAGCATGCTGCCTTACGGTCTGCCTGCAGATGATGTGCATGTGGGCCCCAGCGATTATGTCCCCTGGTTGAAAGACCGCAAGTTCTGTTACATCCAAATGGAGGGCACCACCTTTGGCGATGTGCCGCTCAAACTGGAAATGAAACTGGAGGTTTGGGATAGCCCCAACAGCGCCGGCGTTGTGATCGATGCGGTGCGCTGCGTCAAGCTGGCGCAGGACCGCGGCCTAAGCGGGCCGATTTTGGAACCGAGCTCCTACTTCATGAAAACACCGCCCGTACAAGTGATTGACAGCCAGGCGCATGCCGATACTGAAGCCTTCATTCGCGGCGAACCAAAGGCTGAACCCAAGAAGGACCAGTAAGCCGCGGCTGTTCAGCTGCCCAGCGCTTGATTAGGGCTCTTGTGGACTAATTTTGCATATTTAGTTACCGCTCACCGGTCCGCATTGGGGCAGGCGGGTTTATACTATTGCGCTGATGCAAACGCTGACCATACTCTTCATTTCCCTGGGTCTGGCAATGGATGCCTTTGCCGTGAGCCTAGCCATCGGAACCTCCGGCCAGATCCATGATCGGCGGGGCAAAGTGCGCCTGGCCGCCCACTTTGGCATCTTCCAGGCCGGTATGACCGCCTTGGGCTACGTGATCGGCGGAACAGTGATGCAGTATGTAAGCAAGTGGGACCACTGGCTGGCGGCTGCCTTATTAGCCTATGTGGCTTTCCGGCTGATCCGGAGCGGGCTGCTCACCGATTGCGAGGCTTTCAATCAGGACCCCAGCAAAGGCCGAACCTTGGTCATGCTCTCCGTAGCCACCAGCTTGGATGCCTTTGCGGTAGGCCTTTCGATCGCGCTAATGGGTATTCCCGTGGCGGCATCGGTACTGGCCATCGGCCTGGTGGCTGCAGTACTTTCCGCAGTAGGCATTTTTGCCGGGCACAGGCTAAGCTGTCAATTCGGAAAACGGATGGAGATCATCGGCGGACTGATCCTGGTGATCATCGCCGCGAACGTGCTTCTCACTCACATACGGGGCTAAACTAAATCCGCGGTTTGAACTTGCAGCAATTTTTGCAGGTCTGCAAGTTTCATTTCCAACTGCAAGCCAACCCGGCCTGCATTGAACACGATGCGCTCTGAAAGCAGGGCAGTTTCATCAATGAAACTGGGTAAGGACTTCTTCATCGCCAAAGGCGAACAGCCTCCATGCACATAGCCGGTAAGCGGCAGTAATTCTTTCTGAGGGAGCATCTCCAGGGCTTTTTCCCCGCAAACCAGTGCGGCCTTTTTCAGGTTCAGGTTCTGGCCCACCGGGACCATGAACACGAAATGCCGCCCGGTCTTGCCTTGGGTCACCAGGGTCTTGAACACCCGCTCCGGGTCTAGGCCCAGGGCCGCGGCCACTTCTTCACCGGTCCAGCTGGGTTCAGCCGGGTAGGCGTGCAGGTCGTAGGCAAGCCCGGCCTTATCCAGCATTCGCGTGGCAAGCGTTTTGTTTTCGGCGGCCATCAGGCCTGCTCCTGCTCATGCACTTTGAAGCCCCAATCGATCGCGTCTTCCAGCCAGCCATTGGCTTCGATCTCGGCTAATTCTTCAGGGGCAGTAATGAAAAACTGCAGCACATAGCGGGCTTCACCGCCTTTTTGCACCGCGTCAATGCGCGGATGCGCAGCCGGCTGGTAGGCACCCAAAACCAAGAAGAGGCGCCTGCCGGTCTGAGGGGCCAGCCAGATGCATTTGCGTTTGGCGCCATAACTTACCTGGGTCTTCAGGAATTCCTCCTTCAGCCCAGGCTCAAGCGCCAGCACGCGCAGGCGCAATTCCTGATAGACGGCCATTTGCAAGGGGTTCCGGAAGAGCGCTTCAGCGTTCATCAGCCGGTCTTTTCCACCCGTTTTTTCCTCGAACCTGCGCGGGCACCGTTATCTCTCTTGGTCTTAGCCGATGTGGAGGCAGCCTTCCGCCGCTTGGGCAATGCGCCGCAAGCCATCTGGTGATGCTCCTGCACGTAGGCATGCAGGTACTGGCCGGTGAAACTCTTTGGGTTCGCGCATATCTCCTCCGGCGTCCCTTCGGCCACCAGTTCTCCCCCGCCATCGCCGCCTTCGGGACCAAGGTCGATCACCCAGTCCGAAACCTTGACGATGTCCAGGTTGTGTTCGATGATCAGCACTGTATTGCCGGCATCCACCAGCGATTGCAGCACATCAATCAGGCGGTGCACATCGGCGGCATGCAAACCCACCGAAGGCTCGTCCAAGACGTAGAGCGTATTCCCCGTGGACACCCGGCTGAGCTCCTTGGAGAGCTTTACCCGCTGGGCTTCGCCGCCGCTCAGGTATGGGGCGGGCTGGCCTAAATGGATGTAGCCCAGGCCCACATCTTCCAGGGTTTTGAGCTTGCGCTGGATTTTGGGGAAAGCGCTGAAAAACTCAACAGCCTGCTCCACGGTCATGTCCAGCACCTCAGCGATGTTCTTCTCCTTAAAGCGCACTTGCAGGGTCTCATGGTTGAAGCGGGTGCCGTGGCAGACCTCGCAGGGCACATACACATCCGGCATGAACTGCATCTCGATTTTCAGCTCGCCCTGGCCCTGGCAGGCCTCACAGCGGCCGCCTTTAACGTTGAAACTAAAACGCCCTTTCTGGTAACCGCGGATCTTGCTCTCAGGCAATTCACTGAAGAGATCGCGGATGTTATCGAAGACCCCTACATAGGTGGCGGGGTTGGAGCGCGGTGTACGGCCAATAGGGCTTTGATCGATGTTGATGATCTTATCGATGTTCTCCACGCCCTCGATGCGCTTGTGCGCGCCGGGCTGGGTATGCGCACCATGCAAACGGCGGGCCAGGGTGTTGTAGAGCACGTCCACCATCAGGCTGGATTTCCCGCTGCCGCTCACACCAGTGATGCAGATCAGCTTGCCCAAAGGGATGTTCACGCTGATGCCCTTGAGGTTATTCTCGCTGGCGCCAACGATGCGCAGCTTATTGCCGCTGCCTTCGCGCCGGGCTTCGGGAACGGGCACAAACTGCCGTCCAGAGAGATAGGCACCGGTGATCGAGTTTAAGTCCGCCTCAATTTGGGCTGGCGTACCGGTGGCTACGATCTTGCCGCCATGCTCACCGGCGCCAGGCCCCAGGTCGATCACCCAATCCGCCGAGCGGATGGTTTCGTCGTCGTGTTCCACCACCAAAACGGTGTTCCCCATGTCCCGCAGGTCTTTCAGGGTTTCCAGCAGACGGCCGTTATCCCTGGGGTGCAGGCCAATGGAAGGTTCATCCAGCACATAGAGCACGCCCATCAGTTTGGAACCTACCTGAGTGGCCAGCCGGATGCGCTGGGCCTCACCGCCGGAAAGTGTTGCCGCGGCCCGTTGCAGGGTAAGGTAGTCCAGGCCAACATCCACCAAAAATCCCAGGCGCGACTGGATCTCCTTAAGGATGCGCTCCGCGATGATCTGGTCGCGGCTGTTGAGCGGAGTGGCGTTATCGGAGGCCAGGCGTTGGGCCCAAACCAGGCTGCGTGCTACGGGCCAGGTGGTTACATCGATGATGTTTTTGTCATCGATGGTCACGCCCAGGGCCTCACGGCGCAGGCGCATCCCGCCGCAGACCTCACAAGGTTTTTCGGCCATAAATTCACCGATGCGGGCACGAATCCATTCGCTTTGGGTCTCCCGCCAGCGGCGCTCCAGGTTGGGGATCACCCCTTCGAAAGCGGTATTAAAGGTGCTCCGGCGGCCATGCCGGCTGGTATAGCGTACGGGAATCTCTCGTGTTCCCGTACCGTAGAGCAATTCATCCATCTGGGCCTTGCTCATATCCTTGAGCGGTGTATCCAGGGTAAAGCCGGCATCCTCGCCTACAGCTTGCAGCATCTGCTGATACCAGCCCAGGTCTTTTTGACCCATGGACCATTCCAGGACGGCAATGCCGCCCTTGCTGATGGGCTTCGAAAGGTCCGGCATGAGCAAATTGGGGTCGATTTCCAAGGTGGACCCCAAGCCCTGGCAATGCGGGCAGGCGCCATGCGGGGTATTAAAGGAAAAAGTGCGCGGCTCGATCTCCACGAGCATGCTGCCATGTTCGGGGCAGGCCAGGTGTTCGGAGAATTGCAGGTCCTGCGCCGGTTCGCTGCTGAGGTTGGCAACGGTTACATAACCCTCGCCGATCTTGAGCGCGGTTTCCACCGAGTCGGTCAGGCGGGTCCGCTGGTTCTGGCGCTCATCTTCATCCTCGGGCTTTTCCAGCACGATGCGGTCCACCACGGCTTCGATTGTGTGCTTTTTATAACGGTCCAGGTTGATCTCTTCTTCGAGTTGGTAAACCTGCCCATCCACGCGCACACGGGTAAAACCGCTTTTGCCGATATCCTCCAAAACGGCCTGGTAGGTGCCTTTCCGTTCGCGGACCAAGGGGGCCAGGATCATCATGCGCGTCCCCTCCGGCAGCGCCATCAGGTTTTCAACGATCTCCTGGGCCGATTGTTTGGTAAGCGGGCGGCCGCAAACCGCGCAATGCGGGATGCCGATGCGGGCAAAAAGCAGGCGCAGGTAATCGTAGATCTCGGTTACGGTGCCAACGGTGGAGCGCGGGTTATGGCTGGTAGCTTTCTGGTCGATCGAGACCGCCGGGCTCAGCCCCTCAATCGAATCCACATCGGGTTTATCCATCTGGCCTAAAAACTGCCGGGCATACGAGGAAAGCGATTCCACATAGCGGCGCTGCCCCTCGGCAAAGATGGTGTCGAAGGCTAGGCTGCTTTTGCCGCTGCCGGAAAGCCCGGTAAGGACCACCAGTTTGTCCCGGGGTATCTCGACCGTGATGTTTTTCAGGTTGTGTTCGCGCGCGCCAACCACGCGCAGGTTCTCATTGCTCATAGGGTAAATCTCCAACCCTTAATTTTATCAAAGCTTATCCATTCGCCCCTGACCGCAGAAGGGTTCAAGCGCGCTTCTAACACAGTTTTGATGCTTCACGATCAGTTGATAGACCTAATGTTCTATTATATCAGTGATCTGCCTTGCAGGGGGATGAACCTGTCAGTGCTGCACGTATTTTCGCTTGCGGCGGCGTAAATTGAGCAAGATCAGGACTGCACCAATAAGCCCCGCGGCAATACAAAAAACCTGCATGCCTGCAAACTGGAAGCTGATGGGCATCGGGTTGCCGCGCAGCAGGGGCCAAAACGGATGCATGTCCGGGTAGACCAGGCTATCCAGCAGGATGTGCAGCCAGGCGCCCAGCATGCCGCTCAGCAGCCAAAAACGCCCTTGCAGCGTTTTATTGGGGCGCAGCGGCAGCGGCAGGCCTTGCAGCCAATGTTTGGCGCTCCACTGAGCCGCCAAACCTGCAAGCGCGCCGATGGCAGTGGCGGTCAAGATGGAATGGGTATAAGGCGCGTGGGGCTCCAAGCCGGCGCGGGGCACCAGGATGGCTATCCCAGGCTGGACATCGATGGCAACTTGGGCCAGGGTATAAGCCCAAAAGCTGAATCGGCCTCCGCCCAGCCCCTTTAAAGCGAGGCTAGGTCCGAGATGATAAGGGGTGAAAGGCATGCGCTGATTCTATCAAAGCCCCCGGCTTGTCCACCCATTGACCGGACGCTTCAAGGTACAATTTATTGCCGTCGTCTAACAGGAGAGTCCATGCAAAGCAGCCTTAACCCAGAGACCACCGAATTCACAGCGCCCCAGCTCAGCAGCCGCACCAAGATGGCCTTCGGGCTGGCCCAATTGGGGATGGCCGTCATCGGCGGGGTGTATACCGCCATGCTCACCAAATTCTTTCAGGACAACATGGGCCTGGACCAAAAATGGATCGGCGTGGCCATGATCATTTACGCGGTCTGGAATGCCATCAATGACCCCATTTTTGGTGAAATTACAGACCGCACCAAGAGCAAACTAGGCCGGCGCATCCCCTACCTGCGCTACACCGCGCCGTTTTACGCGCTGACCTTCGCCGCCATCTGGTTCTGCCCGGAAAACGCCAGCCAGATTCTCAAATTTTGGTGGATGCTGGTGACCATGCTGCTCTACGACACCTGCTTTACCATCATCGGCCTGGTACACGGCACCTTCATGCCCGAGCTTTCTGAATCAGACATCGAGCGCGGCAAACTCTCGATCGTGGCCGCCCTATTCGGCCTCCTGGGCACCCTGCTGGCCTTTATCATCCCGGAATTTGTGCGCCCGGGCGGTACCGGCGAACACGCCTCGCTGACGCCGTTCAGGATGGCGATGCTGGCCGTAGGCATCGTTTGCTCAGCGATGATCTTTTATGCCTCCTTCGTGATCAAGGAGCGCCGGGAATTCAGCGCGGAGGCTAACCAACTGCATTGGTGGCAAGCGATTAAAAGCACGTTGACTAATAAGAGTTTCATCATTTACGTGATCACCAGCTTCATGTGCACTTTTATGTTCGCCGTGGCCATGGGCGCCATCTATTACCTTTCGGATTACGTCTACCAGAGCCCCTTTGGGGTCTTCCCCCTGCTGGGAGCGCTGTTCATCCCGCTCACCATCGGCGTGCCGCTGGTGAAATACCCGCTGCAGCGCTGGGAGGCGGCTAAAGTTTGGCGCGGCTACCTCATCCTCTGCGCCATTGGTTTCAGCCTGGTCTACTTTCTGCCAACGCCGCTCCTGCCGCTGGCTATCGCCATTGCCGGCTTTGGTTACAGCGGAAACCAGGTGGTGAATTACATCGTTCTGAGCCAGGTGGTGGATGATGACGAACTGCGTACCGGCATGCGCCGCGAGGGCAGCTACCTGGGGGCTAACGCGCTGGTAACCAAGCCAGCCCAATCCCTGGCAATTTGGATCACCGCGTTTATCCTCACCCAAACCGCCTTCGTGACCACCCAGGCAAACGGCGGAGTACCCTTCCTTAATCAGCCGGAAAGCGCAAGGATGGGTATCCGGGCTCTGGTTGGGCTGATCCCCGGGATTTCCCTCGCGCTTGGGGCGCTCGCGCTAACCTGGTTCCCTCTGAAGGGTAAACTGCTGGAAGATCAAAAGCAGCGCATTCTGGCCTTGCACGCAGAAAAACAAGCCCGCTTTCAGGCCAATGACCCGCTGACGGCTGAGGACGAAATCGGCTTCGAATCTTAAGCCGCGCGCCCAGCGGCGCCAAGACAAATCAAGGAGTTGCAAATGAAAACCTACCGCAAGGAATTGTGGATGAACCTGCCTACGGTGCAGGGCTTTGTAAACATCACCCGGGAAGTGCAGCAAGCCATCAACGAAAGTGAGGTGAGAGAAGGCCTGGTATTGGTCAACCCAATGCATATCACCGCCTCAGTTTTCATCAACGATAATGAAAGCGGCCTGCACCACGATTTTGAACGCTGGCTCGAAGGCCTGGCACCCCATGCACCCATCAGCCAGTACCGGCACAATGATACCGGGGAAGATAACGCCGACGCGCACCTTAAGCGCACGCTCATGGGCCGCGAGGTGGTCTGTGCCATCACTGATGGCCGCCTGGACTTTGGCACCTGGGAGCAGATCTTCTACGCCGAGTTCGACGGCCGCCGCCGCAAACGCGTGCTCATCAAAGTGATCGGAGAGTAGAAAAGCGCTGCTTCGCTTCCATGATCCGCGCCAGGATCGTATCAACAGCACTCAGCCGCCATCGGGAGGAAGGCGTAGAAGCCTCTCGCGGTTTTGCGCATGCCAGGCTGTATAATCATTTCAAGGACCCTGAACACTGGCCCCGTTTTTAGGGGCGCCATTCAAAAAAGAGAAAAGGAGCAATTTAGAATGACCAAAGAGAAATGGATGAAGACCCCCGTTGAGCTGCCCGAACTTCCCTGGGCGAAGGATGCCCTGGAACCCGTTATTTCCGCCAACACCTTGGATTTCCACTATGGCAAACACCACAAAGCTTATGTGGATAAAACCCTCGAGCTCACCAAAGGTACCGACCTCGAAGGCAAGACCCTCGAAGAGATCATCATTGCCGCCAAGGAAAAGAAGGACCAGGGCCTGTATAACAACAGCGCTCAGGTTTGGAACCACAACTTCTACTGGAAATGCCTGGCCCCGGCGAACACCGTAAAGCCCTCCGCCGAGCTCAAGGGCATGATCGAAAAAGACTTTGGCTCCTGGGAGGAATTCCGCAAGCAATTGGTCCAGGCCGGCATGACTCAATTCGGCTCCGGCTGGGCCTGGCTGATCCTGGAAGATGGCAAACTCTCGCTGGATAAGACCCCCAACGCCAACGAGCCCTGGAGCGATACCAAACGCGCCGTGCTCACCCTGGATGTCTGGGAACATGCCTACTATCTGGACTATCAGAACAAGCGCCAGGCTTATCTGGAGGCTGTGATCGACCAATTGGTGAATTGGGATTACGTTCTGGAACAGATCAAACGCTAAACAGCAAGTGCTTGGCAAGCGGACCAATACTGGTCCGCTTTTTTTATTCACCTGTACTTGCCCATCCAACATCAAATACAGGCTTAATAGGCTGTTCCATTGGCAAACCGGGGACTGCCTCGGTAGAATGGGGCGCATGCAAACCATCCCTCCCCAACCCGATCAGCAAACCATCACCGAACGCCATTTCCTGGGTATTCCCCAGCTCAGTCTGCGCTCCATCGTGCTTACCGCACTCGGCGCGATTCTCATCGCGTTCAGCTCCACCTACGTAGCCATGCGCATGAGCGCCTTGCCCTGGCCTAACGTATTTGTGGCCGTGCTTTCCATGGCCCTACTCAAACTATTGGGCAAATCCGACCTGCACGAAATCAATATCACCCAAACCGGCATGTCCAGCGGCGCGATGGTGGCCGGAGGGATAGCCTTCACCATTCCCGGGCTTTGGATCAGCGGAATCTACACCCCTTTCGACCCCAGCCAGCAGACCCTGCGCGAGTGGTTCATGCCCAAGCTCTGGCCTTTGCTTTTGGTGGCTCTTGCCGGCGTGGTGCTGGGCACGATGCTATGTTGGTACCTGCGCAAACGGAGTATTGAGGAACAGGCCCTGCCCTACCCTATCGGCACCGCTGCGGCGGAGACCTTGCGCGCCGGCGATTCCGGCGGCCACAAAGCCGCCATCCTTTTTGCATCCTTGGGCGGCAGCGCGCTTTTTACCGTCCTACGGGATAAGTTGGCGCTCATCCCTCAAACTTTTGCCGGCAAATTAGGGCAGCTTCCACTGGAGCTTTACGCCTCGCCGATGGCCATCGGCATTGGCTACATTATTGGTTTTCCAGCCGCGCTCTACTGGCTCATCGGAGCGGTGATCGGCCAAATAGCCTTGCGCCAGTTCGGTGTCCAGGCAGGCACCTTCAGCAGCCCGGATGCAGCCGGCGCCTTCATCCTCACCAGCGCGGTCGGCCTGATGGTCGGCAGCGGCTTGGGCATCCTTCTCCAATTTCTCAGCACGCTGCGCCGGCCTGCCAGGGGCCAGGCAGCGGGCTCGCGCCCAGGGCTTAAACCCGGATTCTTTGCCCTAATCAGCAGTGCCGCAGCCTTCGTACTCAGCATCATGGCGGGGCTTTCCCCGACCATCGCTGCCTTGTTGATGCTGGGCGTGGTCTTTGCCACCTTGATGTCTTCGGTGATCACCGGCCAAACCGGCATCAATCCGATGGAGGTGTTTGGGATCATCGTCCTCCTGGCTATCCGCTTGATCCTGCCCGTAAACGATCTGCAGGCCTTTCTGGTGGCTGCCATCGTGGCGGTTGCCTGCGGTTACGCTGGCGACGCGATGAACGACTATAAAACCGGCGCGCTCTTAGGCACAGACCCGCGGGCGCAATTCGTCACGCAGATGATCGGCGGCCTGGTAGGCGTGGCCGCTTGTGTGGTCGCTCTCCTCTTGCTTATCTCGCAATACGGCGGCGTTGGCGGCGTTACTGGCCTGAGCGCGGCCCAGGCCCACAGTGTAACGGCCATGGTCCAGGGCATTGGCGACCCGGTGATCTTTGCCATCGCGGCGCTCTTGGGCTGTATTCTCTACCTGAATAAAGTGCCGGCCATGATCATCGGCATCGGTATGCTGCTCTCCCTGGGGATGGCTGCTGCCATCTTCCTCGGCGCAACGGCAGCGTGGCTCTTCAAGCGCTATACCAAAACAAGCGATGACGACAGCATCGGCAATATCATCGCTGCCGGCCTCCTGGGCGGCGAGGGCATCACGGGTACGATTCTGGCGTTCTTGATGATGCTTGGCCGCTGATTCCTGCCGGCCCGCAATTCTTGCCCTGCCGCAATACACAAACCAGACCTAAGTCTTAGGCCAATTCAGCCCTGCGCCCCATGCGCCAATGCCTCGCCGCTTCTACACTTGATAGTGAAATGAAATGGAGGCTCAAAATGGATCAAAACATCATCCTTGACGTTCAGTCCGTTAACAAAGACCTTGATAACGGCATTAAAACCTTCCCAATTCTGCACAATGTCAGTTTCATCGTGCGCCAGGGCGAGTGGGTCAGCCTGGTCGGCCCGTCCGGATCAGGTAAAACGACGCTGCTTGGCATCATGGCCGGCATCGACCGCCCCACCCAAGGGCGGGTTATCCTGGACGGTCAGGACCTCAACAAGCTGCGCGAGGGCGATCTGGCCAAATTACGCAATCAGAAGCTGGGCATCGTTTTTCAGAATTTTTACCTGATCAATACCATGACCGCGCTCGAAAATGTGGCTTCGCCGCTTTTCATCCGGCAGGACCGCCGCAATTGCTTCAATTTGGCAGCCGATATGCTGCACCGGGTAGGCCTGGGGCACCGCCTGCATAACCGTCCGCACCAGCTCAGCGGCGGCGAGCAGCAGCGGGTGGCCATTGCCCGTGCCCTGGTTACTGAACCCAGCATCCTCTATGCCGATGAACCCACCGGCAATCTGGATAGCAGCACCGGCGAACAAGTTTTGGAACTAATGCAGGAGCTGCGCAGGCAAATGGGCCTCACCCTGGTGATGGTCACCCACGACAGGCAGATCGCCCGCAGGAGCGACCGCGAATTGCATCTCTACGATGGCCGGCTTACTGATGCCAAAACTCTCCAACCCCTTGGGCAGGCTGCACTAACGCCAGCTTCAGTTTGGGCAGGGTAGCTGCATGCAAAAACAAAGCTTCTTTCGTCAGACAGCCTGGCGCAATTTACGCCGCGGCGGACAGCACAGCCTGGTTGCCATTCTGTGCATCTTTTTTGGGGTAGCCAGTTTAGTGGCCTTGAACACCCTCTCCATCGCGCTCAAAAAGGCTTTTGTGGTCGCCCCTCCCCTGCTCCTGGGCGGCGACATTTCCGGAGGCCGGGAAGGCGCAGAGTTCATCGAAGCCGAAGACCTTGCCTGGCTGGAAGCGCAGGAAGCTCAGGGTGAGATCACCGCTTCTACGCTCATCGCCTATAGCCGCAACATCGTCTTCCGCAGTGAGGCGGACCCGGTTTGGCATTATCCCGGGGCTGGTTTTGGCGTTGATACCCAAACCTACCCCCTGGCCGGCAGCATCCGCCTGCAAGGCCGGCATGATGTTCAACCCTTGACTTTGCTGGAAGATGATCAAAGCATGCTGGTCAGCCTGGATATCGCCGAGCGTTACAAGATCCAACCCGGCATGACCCTTACAGTCAGCGATCTGAATTACGGCATCCCGCTGCAGCTCAGGGTTGCCGGCATTTTGGACGACACGGTCAATCACCAGGGCGATAAAGTGTTCTACAGCCTGGAGGTGGCCAGCCGCCTGGTTGGCGGCCGCCCGGCTTACAACACCCTGCTGGTGAACACGCCAAAACCGGGGGCTTTCCTGGAGAAAATGAACGCCAACGGCTGGTGGGGCCTTACTGCTGCCGAAGCGGCAAACAGCAGCAAGGCTTCCGAGGAAACCCTGATCTTCCTGCTGAATGGCGCGGGAATCCTGGCATTATTGATCGGCGGGATCGGCATTGGCAACACCATGCAGGTGCTGCTCAACCGCCGCCAGCGCGAGATTGCCACATGGAAACTGCTGGGTTATCAAAACAGCGATATCCGCCTGCTTTTCGCCTTTGAAGCCGGGCTCATCGGCCTGTTGGGCAGCCTTCCAGGCGCGGTTGTGGGCATCGCGCTCAGCTGGGGCATGACCGGTATCTTTGCCCGCACCTCAACCATG
>DHPL01000010.1:16964-30143 GCA_002407905.1 Anaerolineaceae bacterium UBA5365 | reverse complement strand
TGCGGGTGGACCATGTTTCGCCGGCCTCACTTTTACGCCAGGAGCCCGGCAGCGGCAAAGCTCAACGGCTCCTGAGCGGCCTTTCCGGCACCCTGGTCGTCGGCATCCCCTTTGCCCTGGTGAGCATGCTCATCATGGGCGGCCTGATCAAAGGCGTGATTGCGCTGCTTTTGGCCGGCATTGGCCTGGGCTTCCTCAGCCTGCTGGTGGCAGTTGGTTTGGGGGCGGTTGGAGCCTTGCTGCCAGTCCAGGCTCAGCCCCTGCTCAGCTTGCCCAAACGCAACCTGGTCAAAAACGGGCTTACACCCGTTCTGGCAGGCGTAGCCCTGCTCATTGGCGTGGTCACCATCTTTTTCACCCTGGTCGCCATCAATAACAGCACGGCGCTCAACGTGAACGATCAGGCCAACTGGCAGGGGCAGAACCTCATGCTGGTAGCGCCGGCAAGCCATGAGGCCGCGTTGATGCAAGCGCTCGAAGATGTTAATACCGAAGAAACAACGCTGATGCTGACGCGCATGGTCAAAAGCATTAAGCTGGCAGGAAACCCAAGTTTCAACATGCGTGCCGATCAGTTGCTGGGCTTTGATGGGCCAGGTAAATACGCCCTCGTAGGTCCGGCGCTGGGCAGCCAGCCAGGCGTATATACCTCAGACTACCTCAAACTCCCCGTCGGAAGCGAACTGCAACTCAATTTTCAGGATGGCAGCCAGGTGCTTGTGCCGGTCATTGGTTCTTACAGCAGCCTGCCAAACGAGACCATGGCCATCTCCGGAGTACTGATGAGCGCCGATCTATTGCGCGCCATCGCCAAGCCGGACTTCGTCCAGCTTTCGCTGAGCGTCAGCCTGGAGGACCTGGCCGCCCTCACGCGCATCGAAGGCCCTCTGGCACAAATCGCAACGCCGGTTAACCTCATTGAACGAGCCGCGCGTTTCGCCCAGGCATACCGCAATTTCTTCGTGCTTGCCCTCGTTGTAGCCGGCGCATGCTTTGCCGCGGGCCTCCTCTTGATCGCCAATTCGGTCAGCCTCAGCGTCCTCAACCGGCGGTATCAGATCGGCGTGCAGAAGAGTATGGGCTACAGCCAGGCGCAGGTGCTTGGGACCCTGATGGTAGAATACCTGATCATCGCCGGAGTGGCCTTTTTGATCGGCCTCACCGCGATTCTGGGCGTGAGCCTGCTTGCCCGGCTGACCTACGGAAGCCTGGCTGCCTTGTTCAGCCCGACGCCTGTTTCGATTTTGCTGGTGGCGCTGTGCACCTTTGGCCTCACGGCGCTTACGGTGCTCGCCGCGGCCTGGAAGCCCATCCAGGTTTCGCCGATGGTGGTACTGGGCGAAAGACAGTAACGTGAAAGTACCCTTCTCAAAAAGCCTGATCTGGAAGATGACCGTTGCCTACACATTGGTAACGGTCCTCCTGCTTAGCATCGCCCTGGTATTCAGCCTCCTGGCTGCATACGGGGTTTACACTTACGGACGCCTGGGTGAATCCCAATACCTGGAGGATTCCCGGGCCATCACCGGCAGCCAATTCTCCGCTTTCTTCGAAGCCGAAACGCTCGACCAAAAAGGCTTGCAAGATGCGCTGGTGCAGTATTGTGAGCAAGGCGTTGCCAGTGAGCCGATCGGCGGCCTGTTCGACTCTCCTCAGGCCCAGATCCTCGGGAATGAGCCAGTGTTTTTCAGCGCAGCGGACGGCCAGGTTCTGGCTGCCTGCCCAGGCCGCGGCGGGTTAGAAATTGGGCAAACCTTCATCCCCGCCCCTCAAAGCGGAGCTGAAGCAGCATATCGAAGCGCGCTGCGCGGAAGCCGCCAGGTTTGGGAAATCAGCGAACGTCTGCCGGAAGGCGGCTACCGCCTCTACCTGCCTTTCGGGCTGCCAAACCGCGATGAACCAATAGCAGTCCTGGTTTTGCCTTTAGCCAGAATGCCCATCGTTCCCATCAGCCATTACACCCCCTTGCTCACTTACCTGCTGCCGGTGGTCCTTTTACTGATGGCCATCGTTACGCCTTTTGGCGCCTTCTTTGGCCTGGTGATGGCATCCGGCCTGTCCCGCCGGGTACAGCGCATGGCGGCTGCCAGCGACCAATGGGCGGCCGGCAAGTTCGAAGACCTGCGCGTGGATAAAAGCGCCGACGAACTGGGCATGCTCAACCGCAAAATGCGCAGCATGGCCGAAAAACTCCAGACCCTGATGCTAAGCAGCCAGGAAATGGCAACCCTGGAGGAACGCAACCGCCTCGCCCGGGATCTGCACGATACGGTCAAACAGCAGATCTTCGCCGCCCAAATGCAGCTGCGCGCCGCCCAAAACCTGCTCACCCGCGACCCAGGTGCCGCCCGGTTGCAGGTCCTGGAAGCTGAAAACCTGCTCAAAGGCGCTCAGGACGAGCTGGGAGTTCTAATCTCTGCTCTGCGGCCTGCCCAACTTGAAGGTACGGGCCTCGCTGAGGCATTGCGCCGCTTCTGCGCGGATTGGAGCAGCAGCTCCAAGATTCCGGTGGATGTCTATATCCAAAACGAACGTTCCTTGCCCATCGCCCAGGAAGAAGTACTCTTTAGGGTGGCTCAGGAGGCTTTTGCCAATATCCTGCGCCACAGCCATGCCAGCCGGGCCGGGCTTTGGCTGGATTACATGCCCGCCTTCACCCGGATGCGCATCCGCGACAACGGCCAGGGCTTTGCGCCATTCACTCCCCAAGGCACAGGCTTCGGCCTGGGCAGTATGCAAACCCGCCTGGAGGAATTGGGGGGTACATTCAGCATCAACAGCCAACCCGGCGATACTGAACTCGTTGCCAGCCTGCCTTACCAAGGAGCCTGAATGGATAAGATCCGTGTTTTACTCACCGATGACCACGCTGTTGTAAGGCTGGGCCTTAAAGCCTACTTCTCTACCCTGGAGGACATTATCGTGGTGGGGGAAGCGGCGGATGGTTTTGAAGCCCTGGAGAAAGTGCAGGAACTGAAGCCGGATGTGGTGCTGATCGACCTCCTGATGCCTGGGATGGATGGCGTGGAAGCCACCCGGCGGATCAAGGCCGAAAGCCCCAATACCCAGGTGATCGTCCTCACCAGCTATCACGATGACGAGCATATCTTTCCGGCTATTCGTGCCGGCGCGCTTTCCTACCTCTTGAAAAACGCCGACCCTGACGAACTCGCCGAGGCCATCCGCCGGGCATACGTTCAGGAAGCCGTGATCAACCCGCGCGTGGCCACCCGCCTAGTCAAGGAGTTGCGCGGCGGCGACATGCAGGCTGAGGCGAACCCTTTCCAGGCGCTCACCGAACGTGAGCTGGAGGTGCTGGTACAAATCGCTGAGGGCAAAAACAACGCTCAGATCGCCAGCCAGCTCTTCATCAGCGAAAAGACAGTCAAGACTCATATCACCAATATCCTGGCCAAACTCAACCTGGCCGACCGCACCCAGGCTGCCATCCTGGCCTGGCAGAGCGGGGTGGTCCGCAAGCAGGAACCTTAGGCAGGATTACAGCATTTAAGCTGCGTGATATACTTGACAGGAATTGGAACAAGGATTCAACCTCGTTTCTAAACCTTTCTTGCTGAATTGAAAGGACCTGAGATGGCGAAGAAAAAAACCAGCAGCTTACTCTCCTCCTATCGCAAAAAGCGCCGCAGTTCACGCTCATTTGTAATGATTTTGGCGGGTCTGCTCATTTTGGCTGGCCTGGTACTGATTGGGCTTTGGGCCACTGGCAACCTGGGCGGCGGCGGTTTGGCGCTCTTCCATACCAAGACCCCTACCCCTACCGCGACCCTGACCCCCACACCAGTGACGCCGACGGCAACCTATACGATCACGCCAACGCCTTCACTAACCCCCACCATCACGCCTACCGGCACGCCCGATGGCCCCTTCCCCTATGAGGTCAAGGCCGAGGACACCTGCTGGTCCATTTACGAGGCGCACAATGTCCGCTCCATGCAGCTCTTCCTGCAGCTGAACGGCCTGGACCAGAATTGTGTGATCCGCGAGGGTCAGACCATCCTCATCCCTGCCCCCTGGCAGGAGATGCCTACGGCGACCCCCTGGCCCAGCGACATTCCGCGCGGCACGATCATTGACTACGTGGCCGAGGAAGGTGCTTCCCTGCGCTCCATTGCCCAGTACTTCTACTCCAGCGTGGAACGCATTCTGGTGGAAACCAACCGCTACCGCCAGACCCAGGGCCTGCCCCTGCTGACGGACCTGAGCTCGCTGCAAATCGGCGACCTGATCAAGGTTCCGGTGAACATCGTAACCCCCACCCCCACCGCGGCGCCAACAGCCACCACGGCCCCGCCAACACCTACACCTTAATTCGCCTTAAAAGCCAAGACCCCGGAAGTTATTTCCGGGGTCTTTTTTTTGATAAAGCAAACATTTCAGTAACGCAACCCTGTTGGCAGCAGGGCCAAACCCAGCCCGATCTCAGTCCTTTGGCGGGTAGCCCGTAATGCGCGCGATGGCTGAATAAAGCGGCTTCAGGCGGTCGTACATCTTCAGGTAGACCTCTTTGTAAAGCTGGTCATAAAGCCGGTGGTTTTCGGGCTTGGGCTCAAAGGTATCGGCCACACGGGTCATGCCCGCAACCGCGTCATTAAAATTGGCGTAGAAACCCAGGCCCACCGCCGCGTCGATGGCGGCCCCCAAACCGCTGGCTTCATATACATGCGGGCGGCTGGCAGGCAAACCAAAAATATCCGCGGTCAGCTGCATCGCTGCCTTGCTCTGGCTCCCTCCGCCGGCTATGCGCACCTCTTTGATGGGCTGGCCAGTCCGCCGGATGGTGCGGTCGGCGCCTTCGCGCAGGGCGTAGGCCAGGCCTTCCAAAATGGCCCGGTAAAAATGGCTGCGGGTATGCACATCCCCAAAACCGATCACAGCTCCCTTGGCCTCCGGCCCGGGAACCTTTAGCCCAGGCGACCAGTACGGCTGCAGGGTCAGCCCCTGCGCCCCGGGTGGCGCCATGGCAACCAAGTCATCAAAGAGTTCTTCGGTATCCACGCCCAGGTTCTGCGCCAGGCGCTCCTCATTTTGCCCAAATTCACGCTTGAACCACGAGACCATCCAGTAACCCCGGTAAACCTGGATCTCATTGGAATAGGCTTTTGGGATCGCCGAAGGATAGGGCGGGATAAGCGGGATCGTCTCGATGTAGCGGGTTTGGGTGGTGTTGATCGTAGCGGTGGTACCAAATGAGAGGCAGGCAATCTGCGGGTCCACGCATCCGGCACCGATCACCTCGCAGGCCTTATCCGCCGCCGCGGCGATCAGCGGCAGGCCGGCCGGTATACCGGTTGCCTCGGCCGCTTCCTTGCTGATCACCCCTAACGTTTCAGTTGGGTCCACCAGGTCCGGCAGAACTTCCAGCGGCATGGGTACGGCCTGCCACTTCCAGTCGCTTTTGGCGGACCAGCGCTGTTTCTTATAGTCAAAGGGGATGTAAGCCACCTGGCAGCCCACCGAATCCACGTAGCTGCCCACCAGGCGGTAAGTGAGGTAACCGGAAAGCAGCAGGTATTTATGCGTTTTCTGCCAGATCTCGGGTTGGTAGCGCTGGACCCAGTTGCCTTCCGCCTCAGCCTGCAAATAATTTACCGTGTTGCGCATGCCGGAGATATCAAAGAGCAATCCCCAGAGCCCGCCCACAGGTTTTACGCCGGGGGTGCGGCGCTGGTCCAGCCAAACGATGGCCGGGCGCAGGGGTTGGCCCTGGGCATCCAGGTTGATCAACGTGGAACGCTGGGTTGTCAGCGCGACTCCGGCAATGGCCTCCTTGCGCACGCCGGGCTGCTGCCAGAGGCCCTGGCAGGCCTCACAGACGGCGTTCCAAAATAAGTTTGGGTCTTGTTCCGCCCAACCAGGCTGGGTGGAGTAGTAGGCCTCAATGGGCACGCGGTATTTAGCCAGCAGCTCCCCTTGCAAATCAAAGAGAAGGGCGCGCACGCTTTGTGTGCCGTGGTCTATCGCCAGCAGATGCTCGCCAGCCATCAGCCTTCCAGGTCTTTGCTCCAGCGTTTCGCCTGCTGGTCGGGGCTCATGTCCAGGCCGAGGGTGCCGCCCGGATTCATGATATTGTGCGGGTCAAAGTGTTTTTTCAAGACGCGGATCAGCTCCATTTGCTCAGCACCAATTTGATCCTCAAGCCAGGGGGCGCTTTGCTTACCCACCCCGTGATGATGGCTGACTGAGGCGCCCGAACGGGCGATGGCTTCCAGTATATCGTATTGCAAGTCCAGATATTCGCGCATCGTATCCATTTTGGCCACGATGATGAAGTACAGGTTGCCCCCCTGGGGATAGCAATGCGAAATGTGGGTCATGCAGATGGTCCGCGGGCGGGCCTTGATCACCTTGCGCACCTCCGCGTGTACCCTGGGCATCTGCGACCATGTGACGCCGCATTCCAGGGTGTCGATGAGGATGCCGTAGTCCATCAGGTCTTCACGCAAGTGCGGGTCGGTAAAACGGCCGCGTTCCCAGGTTTCGGTCACCTTGGCCAGACGCAGGTCGAAGGCTTTGTATTTGCCCATGATCTGGCGGATTTTCCGGTCCAGGTTGATCGAGAAACCCAGTTCGCCATCGGTAAAACCGAGCATCAGGCATTTCTGCATGGGCTGGAAACCCAGCGCTTTCAGTGCCATGTCGGCAGGCGTATCCGCGATGTGATACTGGTGCATCATCACATCCGTTTCTTCCGGGTCGGAAATGCGGAAAACGGACGGGAAGCCGATCTCGGCCTGCATCACCTCGCGGCAGGCATCCTGGGCGTCCTGCCAGTTCTTGAACATGTAGCTGAACTTGCGCCGGTTTTGGGGCATCCAGCGGCAAACCCTGAAAGTGGCCTTGGTGAGGATGCCAAAACTGCCTTCGCTGCCCATCATAATCTCATCAAAATCCGGCCCGGTGGCCGAGCGCGGGTGCGTGCAGGTGCGCAGTATGCCGCGCGGGGTCACGTATTCCTGGCTGATGACCATGTCTTCGATCTTGCCGTAATAGGTGGAGTTTTGTCCCGCCCCGCGGGTCACAATCCAGCCGCCAACACTTGAAGCTTTGAAGGATTGCGGGAAGTGCCCAAGGGTGTAAGCCCGCTTGGCCCCAAATTGTTCCGGTGCGTTTTGCAGGAAGGCTTCCAGCTCCGGCCCCCAAATGCCGGCTTCCACTTCGATGGTTTGGTCGGTTTCGTTAAAGCTCACCACTCGCTTCATGTGCTTGCTCATATCCAGGGCGATGCTGCCCTGCCGGGTGGCTTCGAAGCCTCGGGTAACCGTGGAGCCGCCGCCAAAGACGTAGATCGGGATGCGCTTTTCATCGGCATAGCGCACGATGGCTTCAATCTCCTCCTGCGTGCGGGGAGCCACCACAGCCTCGGGCAGGTTCTCCAGCATTTTACGCCGCAGGCGCAAAGCGTCCAGCATTCCCGCCCCGTAAGATTTGGCCGCCCGCTCATAGGTATCGGTGCGCAAGTTCTCCGGGCTGCAGGTTTGGCGCAGAAACTCCAGATGCTCCGGGGCCAGGCTGCAGGGCTGGTCATCCGGCACCTGCTCCAGCGAAAGGTTAAGCGGCGCAGCAAAATGCGCCTGATTAAGGTCGAATTTCTCGATCAGGTACTCAACCAGGCCGTTATTGGGGTGCTTTAATTCGGCCAGGTCGGCCCATTTAAACAGCGAGCGAAAACTGCCCTCAGGGGTTGGCTCTGCATACCAGGGTGGGGTAAAACCGGTCTTCTTGCTCATCTTGCTCCTTTACTACTAGGTGAGGGATTGGGGCTGTAAGCAGCTGCATAGATTTGGAAATAGCGGGCTTCTTCGGCCTGCCAGCGGGCATCATCCCAGCCCAATTCGGCTTGCACGGAGGCCCGGACGCGGGGCATGACTGTTTTTGCGCCTTCGGGCAGCAGGAGGCCAACCCTTAAACGGCGCAGCAGGAGGTCGTCCAGGTGGATCACTTGTTCCTCACGCGCACAGAAGCGCAATTCCGCCCAGGTATTGGGCGCCCCTGGGATGCGTTCCGCCTCGGATGGTCTGTTTGGGGCTAAAATCCCCGCCGCCAGAGGGCCATGGCGCTGATTGAGATATGCACTGGGGCTGGCTTCATCCATCGGAGCCTTAAACCATGTACCCATGGGGGCAAACTTCCGCCCCAAGCGTACCGCGATCGCTTTCATCGTATCCTCGGCCATGATCCGGAAGATGGTCAGCTTTCCGCCAGTGATCGTCAGCAGTCCGCTCTCGTCCCAGAGCACATGCGCCCGCGATTCGGCACTGGGGTTGGCAGCGTCCCCGCGGATGATCGGGCGTACACCGGCAAAACTGGAGCTCACTTGCTCCAGGTTCAAGCCCAGGCCGGGGAAGAGCGCCTGGCCGGCCTGCAGGATGTATTCGCTCTCTTCAGCGCTGCAATAGGGCTCGCCGCTTTGGGCCTGCCAATCGTGGTCCAGGTCGGTGGTGCCCAGCAGGGTGCTGCCTTCCCAGGGAATCGCGAACATAGCCCGCTTATCTTTGGGGTGCTGTAAAGTGACCGCGTAAGGCACCGGCAGGACCTGGTGCGGGAAGATGAGGTGCGCGCCGCGCAGGGGCCGGATGCGGGCCGGCAAGCCTAAATTGCCGCGCAATTCGTCGCTACAGGGGCCGCAGGCATTCACCACGATCTTGGCCCGCAGCTCGGTCCGGCCGAGTTTTTCAGGCCCCCTGTCCTCGGCCAGCACGCCAACCACATTACCGGTTGCATCGCGCAGCAGGGCTTTGGCCTGGCAATAATTCATCGCTGTGCCGCCGTCTTGCACGGTTTCAAAGATCAACCTCAGCACCAGGCGGCTATCATCCAGCACTGAGTCATAATACAAGAAAGACCCGGCCAGCCAATCGGCCTGCAGGACGGGCAGTTTCTGCAAAGTGGCGGCACGACTCATCTGGATGTGCTTCCACTTGGGGGCCATCAGGTCGTAAACAGCAAGACCGTAGGCATATTGGGCAGCCATGTTTTTCCGCTGGGCGTAAGGCAGGATAAAGCCCATGGGCTGCACTAAACCCTGGCTGGCCTTGAGCAGCCACTCGCGCTCACGGACGGATTCACGGGTGACTTCCCATTGTTTGGAGAGCAGATAACGCAGCCCGCCATGCGCCAGTTTGGAGGAACGGCTGCTGGTGCCGTAGGAATAATCCCGGGCTTCGATGAGCAAGGTTCGTAGGCCAGCGCTAACTGCCCTCCGAAAGAGGCCTGCGCCGGTAACGCCGCCGCCGATGATCAGCAGGTCCCATTCCTCGTTCAAGCCCTTCCACTTTGCCGCGCGCGTTTCAGGCATTTCCGCCTCCTTTGGGCCTTGCCGCCTGCCAGTTGCGCATGCTCTCAAGCATCACTTTCTGGGTCAGGGCCTCCAGAGCAGCGGTATCTTCTGCCTCCGCGAGTTTGAGCAGGCCCGTGTAAAAGGCCTTGGAATGGGCCCGGTTGGCTGCCAGTTCAAAGTAAGGGCGGCCAAAGCGCGCCAGGAAGTCTTTGAACCCGTTCAGGATCAAGGGAAAGACCGGGTTGCCGGAGAGCGCTGCCAGCCGCAGGTGCAGCGCCTGGTCCGCCATCGCGTATGCCTCGGGCTTGTCCGCCAGGTCCTGCAATCCATCCAGGGCAAACCGTGCCTGCTTGGGTTGGGCTTCAAAAGCGCGCCGAAAGTAGCGCGGCGCCAGCAAGGCCCGTACTTCCAGCAGCTGCAGGATAAAGTCCGGCGGGACTTCGTTGGGGTGGCGTGCCAGGGCATTCAAAATCAGCAGGTTGCCCTCCAGCAGAAAATCCTTCACGATGGTGGGCTTGCCCTGGCGGATCTCCACCCAGCCATCGCGGGAAAGGCGCTGCAAGGCCTCCCGCAAGGTGGGGCGGGTGACCCCCAGCAGTTTGGCTAATTCGCGTTCCGCGGGCAGATTGCTTCCGGGAGGGTATTCTCCGCGCAAGATGGCATCGATCAGGTTGGATTCGGCCGCGTCGGCTGGCCGTAGAGGGAGGAATTCAGCATGCATGGCGATCTCCTTACTGGTAAGTGGTCTGACCAGTTAGGAGTATTCTACAGCCTTAATCCCGCAGTGCCAAGGGGTTATTCCAGAAATTCCGGTTCAGTTCTGGCCTCGGGAAAACTAATTCAACCGCTCTTTACTCAACCACTGAAGTTTAAAGACTTCCTCGCGTTCCTGCTCTTCCAGGCTGGCTTCCATGAACTTAATGGTTTCGGTATAGTTGGGGATAAAGATGCGCTGCAAGGCATTTACCCGCCTTTGAGTGCGTTTAAGTTCCCGTGCCAGGCGCCTCACGCCAATTTCAAGTTCCGCCAGGACCGGCAGCTCCAGCAGCACAGCGCTGAAGGCCATTCTGGCGCCATCCAGGGGGACCGTGGTTGCGCTCAGGCTATGGGTCATCTGTTTAATCTGGCCGTTGGCCCTGATACGCGGCAAGGGCACGCCCATCATGCCGTACTGCAATACAGATATCTCGAACTGTTGGGGGGTGGATTCAGCCGCCCATTCCACCCGCTCTTCACCCATGGTCATCCGCGCCAGCTCCAACTTACGGTAGGCATCCTCCATGAGCGCAACAACTTTTGCCTGTTGGGCTTCCGCCTCGCGGCTCATGCGCAGGAGCTCAATGGTTATCACTTCCCGCTTTTTGTCCAGGATCTCATAACCTTCCTGGGCAAAATTGAGCTGGGATTTCAGCGCGAGCAAGTTGGAGCGGGTCGGCGCGAGATTAAGCAGGGTCATGGTTTTCCTGGTAGTAGCGGTCCAGCTCTTCAGGGCTCAGGCGAATCAGTTCCTCCCGCGGCAGGTAACCCAATAGTTCCCAGCCGATTTGCATGCTCCGCTCCAGGCTGCGTTCCTCGTTGTAAGCCTGGTTTAGAAACCTCCGCTCAAATGCCTGCCCGAACTTAAGGTAGCGTTGATCCAGGACGGCTAATTCATCTTCGCCGATTACTGCCGCCAGGGAGCGCAAATCCTGCACGTGAGCATAAGCCGCGTAAAGCTGCGATGCCAGATGAGGGTGGTCTGCCCGTGTTTTCTCATTTCCGATCCCGTCTTTCATTAAACGGCTGAGCGAAGGCAGAACAGAGATCGGCGGGTAAACATCCTGTTGAAACAGGCTGCGCCCCAATACGATCTGGCCTTCCGTAATGTAGCCGGTCAGGTCCGGTACTGGGTGGGTGATATCGTCGTTGGGCATGGTGAGTGCCGGAAGCTGAGTGATGGAGCCCCTGCTCCCCTTGGTGCGTCCGGTGCGCTCGTACAACGAGGCCAGATCACTGTACATATACCCGGGGAAGCCTTTTCGGGCAGGTACCTCGCCGCGCTTGTTGCTGATCTGGCGCAGGGCTTCGCAATAATTGGTCATATCCAGCAGCACCACCAGAACATCATGGCCTTTTTCAAAAGCCAGAAATTCAGCCAGGGTTAACGCCGCCCTCGGGGTGAGCAGGCGTTCAATAGCCGGGTCATCGGCCATATTCAGGAACATGGTAACCCGGCCCAAAGCACCGCTGCGGCTGAACTCCTCCCGGAAAAAGGCTGCCACATCATGCTTCACACCGATGCTGGCAAAAATAATGCTGAATTTCTCCGGCCGCTCTGCAATAACATTGCCGTCCCCATTGAATGGCCTGCCGATCTTCGCCTGGCGTACAATCTGGGCAACAAGACGGTCATGCGGCAAACCCGCACCGCTGAACACGGGCAATTTTTGGCCTACAACCAAGGTGTTCATCACATCGATGGCGCTGATGCCGGTCTGTAAATATTCCTCCGGGTAAACCCTGGCAGTGGGGTTGATCACCTGACCATTGATATCCGCGTACTTTTCCGCGATTGGTTGCGGCAGACCATCGATGGGCTCGGCCAGGCTATTGAACACCCGCCCCAGCATCTCTTCCGAAACCGGGATCTCCATTGTTTTTCCAGTAAAACGTACCGTAGTAGCATCTACTGAGAGTCCGCTCGTGCCGGAGAAAACCTCTACCACAGCAGTTTCTTCGGACACTTCCAGCACCTTGCCCAGCCGTACCTGGCCGTCACTGCCGCGCACTTCTACAATTTCATCGTAAGCGGCCAGGCCTACCCCTTCCACGACCAACAGCGGACCTTCCAGCCGATTGATTCCCAAAACCTCTTTGCCGCCTAGCAATTTGTTCCCCATCATGTGTACCTCGCCTCCAGTTCATCCATCTGCTGGTTCAGGTCTGTTTCCAACACGGCAAACTGGTCCAATCCTGCGTTACTTATGTCGTTTTTCATCACCAACAAGCGGCGCACGATGGGCAAATTTTGGATCGCAGCGCTGATCGCACCCAGCTTGATGATGTTCATTGCCCGGTCGTGAAACTTTAAGATCAGGTCCAGCATGCCAATTTGCTTGGCAGGCGAGGCGTAAGTATCCACATCGTCAAGGGCGCTTTGCTGCAAAAAACCCTGGGTAAGAAGCGACGCCGTCAGAAGAGTCAAACGCTGCTCATCTGGCAGGGCGTCCGGCCCCACCAGGTGCACAATTTGGTTCAGATGGTCCTGCTCCGTCAGCAGATCCATGGCCTTGGCACGCAAACTGCGCCAATGAATGCCGGTTTGAGCCTGCCACCAGGCGGCCACCGCGTCAATGTATTCGCTGTATGAATTAAGCCAGTTAATTGAAGGAAAATGCCGTGCCGAGGCCAAATTCTTGTCCAGGGCCCAGAACACGCTGGTGAACTGCTTGGTCAGCTGGGTGACTGGCTCGGAAAAATCCCCGCCTGGGGGCGAAACCGCCCCAATCACGGTCACAGAACCTTCCTGCCCGCTCAAGCTTCTGGCCCGGCCGGCACGCTCATAAAATTCCGCCAGGCGCGAGGACAGATAAGCCGGGTATCCCTCCTGGGCCGGCATCTCGTTCAGGCGTCCGCTGATCTCACGCATGGCTTCCGCCCAACGTGATGTACTGTCTGCCATCAGAGCTACATCCAACCCCATATCGCGGTAATATTCGGCGATCGTAATACCGGTATAAATGCTGGCATCGCGGGCTGCCACCTGCATGTTGGAGGTGTTCGCGATGATCACGGTCCGTTCCATCAGCGGCCTTCCATTCCGCGGGTCAATCAAGTTTGGAAACTCCTGCAGAACTTCGGTAATCTCGTTCCCGCGCTCCCCACAGCCAATGTAAACA
>DHPL01000010.1:16400-16864 GCA_002407905.1 Anaerolineaceae bacterium UBA5365 | reverse complement strand
CTCCCCACAGCCAATGTAAACAACCAGGTCGGCATTAGCCCACTTGGCGATTTGGTGCTGGGTCACGGTTTTGCCGGTGCCAAAACCACCTGGGATGGCCGCCGTCCCGCCTTTCACGATGGGAAAGAAGGAATCCAGGATGCGTTGACCTGTGATCAGCGGATCATTTTTACCCAATAATTCGCGGACAGGGCGAGGCTGGCGTACCGGCCATTTTTGCAGCATTCTCACAACAGCCTCGCCATCAGTGCCTTGCAACCGGGCAATGGGTTCATCAATCGTGTATTGGCCACTGCCTCCCAGCCAGGTCAGCCTGCCTTTGCTGCCTGGGCCCAGCATGATCTGATGCCTGATCAGCGGTGTCTCTTGCACCCAACCTAGAACGTCTCCGCCGTCAAGTTCGTCGCCTAAGCTCGCAGTTGGGTTGAACTCCCAGAGCCGTGAATGGTCCAGCGCCTGCACTT
>DHPL01000010.1:15988-16302 GCA_002407905.1 Anaerolineaceae bacterium UBA5365 | reverse complement strand
GAATGGTCCAGCGCCTGCACTTGAACGCCCCGGCCAATATAATCGCCCTGCAATGCCTCGATTAAGGTCAGCGGCCGTTGGATGCCGTCAAAAATGCTGGTCAGCAAGCCTGGCGCCAGTTCAACGGATAATGGTGCACCGCTGCCATATACGGGCATTCCCGGCGTAAGACCGGAGCTTTCTTCATATACCTGCAATGTGATCAAATCCCCATCGAGGCCGATCACCTCGCCTACTAGCTGCGCCTCACCCACACCCACCAATTCGCCCATGCTTACCAGGCGCGAACCCCGAGCCTGCACAACCGGGCCATT
>DHPL01000010.1:9147-15898 GCA_002407905.1 Anaerolineaceae bacterium UBA5365 | reverse complement strand
GGCGCGAACCCCGAGCCTGCACCACCGGGCCATTGATCCGTGTTACTCTGGCAACTGCTTCACGCATCCTGCCCTCCTGTCAGTATTTGCAGAGCCCGTGCACGCATAGCGGGTTTTAGCTGCTCCAGGCGAGATTCCAGAGTGCATTCAAAGCGCCTGCGCCCGTTCGTGCTGCTCAAAATAAAACCGTGCCGTTTTCCCTCCGGCCAATCCTCTCCCCAGATAAACCGGGTCATCCCTTCTGCTTCCAGCGAGGTCAATGCTGCCCCTTCCAGGATCTCGCGGCTAGACGAATCTGCCTCCAGGATCAGTTCATCTTCCTTTAACGCCGCTGCTGCTTCCTTAAGCCATTGAGGCAAGGCCCTGGCATAAGCATTGGACTGGCTCAATGCCTGCAGGCTATCTTCCAGTTTTGCGAAAAGCTCGTTCAGCATCGCTTCCCGGGCCAATAGCCAGTCGTGACGCGCTGCCAGGTCTTCCTCGGCATGCTTTTCCATCAGATAAGCATCAGCGTTAGCCTGAGCCAGATTTAGAATCGGATCTTGGATCTCAGCTACTCGGCCGTTCAGTTGCTCTAAAACTGCCGCGGCTGCCGCCTCGGCATCGGCATTCAGACGGCTGACATCTGCCGCGGATTCTTCTTGTATTAGCTTACACAAGGCTTCCATATGGAAGCCGGTATCGGTACTTGCATTTTGTGCTTCACTCATCATGCCCTTGCTTTCACCTGGCCCACGCCAATGGCGTCGGTCACCAAATCCTTTATGTTCACCATCCCGCTCTCTGCCTGGCCAGGCCCCGGCAGAGTGATCAATACTGGCGGCTCAACCCGCGCGATCAGCGCCTTTAACCGCTTTCCCAGGAGCGCGGCAGCGTCCTCGCTCACCAGAATCAAGCCCAGGTTGGGCTCCTTGAGGGCTGAATCCATCGCGGCATGGACCTGGTCTGCAGTTTGAGCCGCGCTGCCCGAAACACCATTCAACGCGAAACCCTGCACAAACTCAGGATTCCCAATCACCTTTATTTTCATTGCTAGCGGTTCAGCAGGAGGAAGGAGATCAAGAGACCATAGATGGCAATGCCTTCCGAAAGCCCCACAAAGATCAGCGCCTGGCCGAACATCTCAGGTTTCTCCGCGATAGCGCCTAGCGCCGCGGCCCCGGTATTGCCCACAGCGATGCCGGCCCCAATCGCAGCCATGCCAGTAGAGAGCGCCGCACCAAGCGAGGCCATGCTATCCGTACTGGTAGCGGCTTGGGCGGCTCCAGCAGCTTGTACACCATGCGGCGTAAAGAACCAAACAATGCCCAGGGCCAGCGCCATCAGACCGATAATCACGTTCATCGAGCCCAGGCCAACCATCAGGCCTTTTGTGGCAGTCCGCAAATCCTTTTTACGACGCCGTACAAAGAAAACCACAGCCGGAACCAACGGGATCAGGGCAATCGGGAGAAGGAAAAGGTAAGTCAGAGAAGAGATCATTTTAAGCTCCTTGCTTGGGTGTGTTCATCGCGCGCATGGGTCTGAACATTCGCCCACCGCCGCGGAAAAATTTGCTGAAAAACTCGTAATACTCCAGCCTGAGGGTCTGAATGCTCACGATCATGCCTTCAAAGCCAAGAATAAAAAAATTGCCGATCACGATCACAATCCAATATCCGGCACCGGCAGCCGGGTCAACCATCTCGGCAAGCATCATAAAGACCCGTGAAAGGCCGGCATGAGCAACCGCGAATGCACCTACACGCACATAGGAAAGTGAGTTGGAGATGAAGCCGATCATCACTTCAAAAAACTCAAAAAAGGCCTGAATGATGTAGATCAGCAGCCCGGATTCGAAAAGCGGGCGTTTCCGTTCAAGCAGCCGCTCCAAAACACCCGAGAACAAAACCAGGGTCCCGGTTATCAGGGCCGTTAACGTAAATAGCCTGGTCGGCAACCCCAGATGGGGTACGGCCATGCCGACGATCAGCCCTAGAAAGGACCAATACAAGAGCAAACCTGCCAGGCCCTTGCCGTTGAACAAAAAGTAGCCCCAGCGGCCTTGTTTCGCCGCGTTAATCAGGGACAAAATGTTAGCCAGGGAAAGCAGTACCGCCCCGGCGGCGAAGGTGACCAGCAGAATACTCGTGATATTGTCGATCGGCCTCTCCCATAAGGGTTTAATCGTTTCCTCAAAGCCAAAGATCGAGCCATATAAAAAGCCGAAAACCACCGCGCTGATCCCGCAAAGCACGATGATCGCGCCCATTTTCTGGTACCGTTTCAAGGCCTTACCGCGATTTAGATGTAAAAACACACCGGCCAACGCCAGCAAGGCCCCCTGCCCCACATCCCCGAACATAGCGCCGAAGAGCAGGGGGAAGGTGATGAACATCAGCACAGTCGGGTCGATTTCGTTGTATCCAGGAACGGAATAAGTAGTGACCAATTTCTGAAAGCTGGCAATTGGCCCCTGATGATTAAGCTTCACCGGGGGGCTTTCATTTGCCCCCAGTTCGGTATCGGGTACAAAGGTGACAAATACATTGGGGGAGATCGCCCGCAGGCGCTCACCAAATGCTTCCTGACGTGAACGGGGGATCCATCCCACCACCAAGTAATCATTTTTCAGCTTGCCATATCGGGTGATCACTTCCACCAGCATCCGGCTTAACCGCACCTGCCAATAAACCTGCTGCAGTTGTGCCCCATGCCGCTGGCGGATATCATCCAAGCGCTGATGAAGCGTGGTTAATTTCTTCTGCTGATCCTCAGTTTCACTGCGGATGGAGACCAAAATCTCAGCAGGTGTGCCTTTAAGGTCATCCGGCAATTCCACACTATCCAGATAGGCGGAACGGGCAACACGCAGCATGTATTCGCTTTGGCTGCGAGGGCCAAGCATCAGCACTGAACTGCGCTGTGCCTTTTTGTCCAGTTCAAGGATCACGAAAGGCGAGCGGGCTACGCTCTCGCGGAAGCGCTCCAAGCGGTCGGCTGGCATGGTTCCGAGCACGGAGAAAAGATAGCGCCGGTTGCGAATGCTTTCAAAAGCAATATCCAAACCTTGAAACGGTGTCAACAAGCCCTGCAGCTGCTTTAAATCCACCAGATGTTTTTCGGTCTCCTGAATCGCATTCAGGACTTGGCTGATTTCAGCACGCAGCCCCGCAGTGTTTTCGGCGATCTGTTCAACTTGGGTCACCTGGATATCCTCTGCTTCGTTGGAAACCCCGGTACCCAAGCCGATCTGGTCTAATAACTGGCGTATTTCAGATTCCAGGCTGCTAAATCCTGCCGACTGACTAAGGGCTTCTGCGGCGAATTCCGCGCCCTGCCGCTTATTCAGGGAACTCATATCCTCGATCTGGAAATCTGCCGATCGGGCAACAGCAAATGTGACCTGTTTCAAGAGGCTTTGCGGAAACTCGATGGTCACCTGGGTCATTGGTTCGGGACGTAAAAAGGCCATTTTGGTCAACTTTCAGCCGCAGCTTGTGCAGCAGGTATGGAAATAAGGTAAGGCTGGTAGGAGCTGCGGGACAGGCCCAAGCTCACAGCCTCCAAAATCATTGTCAGGTCCCTAACCTCGTCCTCCAGCAGGAAGAGATAGGCCAACGCGCCGCCGATACTGAACGGATAGGCACTCAGTTTGTTGCGTAACAAACTTTGTTCCCGCCGCTGCAAGGCCACTTCCAGGCCGTTGAGGCGGTAGGTCATGTCATCCACGCGGGGCTCAAGTTGGATATCCGGGTAAATCCGCGGCAGTAGGTCATACAGAGAGCTGCCGTTGGCTATATCAATCAGGAGCGAATCGGGCACTTTAGGGCTAAACCCCAGGGTGTAGTTGATGATTTCTGCTTCATTCAGGTGATGAAAACGCGCGTAGCGGACCGCCCAGATAAGGTCGTTGCGTTCGATGATTACGGCGATCAATTCCCGGGCAAGACTGCGGTCGCTGCCCTTCAGTGCGTTGGTCAGGGACCATACCCTGGTCCAATAATTCAGGTCCAGGGCTACTTCCAGGGAAAATAAAGTGCCTTCCTGCGCCACCCGCGGTAAGGCGGCCCGCATGGGTTCGTAATATTCCGAGCCCGCCGTCAGCGCGATCGCGGAGCCCAGATCAGCCGTTTCCACCATCGCCTGAAAGGGCAGGGACTTAAACTCCCCCATCGGAAAAAGCAAGTAGAGCACTTTTTGCCACTTATCGCCCAGGTTGATGCCCCGTAATACAACCTTCAGATTATCCAGCTCATACAATCGGAAAAGCACATCAATCAGGCGGCCAGCTGCCTGCGGCGCGTAATCGCGGAAGAGTTTAAATTTCTCCGGGATTCTTTTACGCATCTGATAGCCCAGGCGGCGGGAACTGATTTCCTGCAAATCGCTGCCCACAAGATACTCTCCGTACGCGGTGGCAGCCAGCGCGTTCGCGAATGCAGTGGAGCTCTCAGCGCGCATCAGGCGTGCAAAATCCGCGCTGGTCAAAAGCTGCGCCAGTGCCGCACGAACGCGTACATTCAGCACTCCAAAGCTGCCCGCACCGCTCAAGTGAACTAACCCTCCAGCAGGATATGCTGCAGTTCGCCCAAGGCGTCGCCAAAGCGCTGCCGCATTGCCTCAAGCTTTTCAGCATCAAGCCTTTTTCGGTTCTCATGCACCGTCTGGGCATCAAATTCAGCCCTGGCTTCCGTTTCAATTCTGTTGGCCTCGGTCTGTGCTGAGCTTAAAGCCTCCGATAGGATTTTGTCCATTTTTTCTTTTGCGTCAGCTGCTGCCCGCTTTGACTTCCGCTCAGCTTCTTCGTAAGCCTGTGTGGCATTAGCATCACAAATCAAGATTCTCTTCAAGACTTCTTCGGTATCCATCTATCCCAGCTTTTTAATCAAAAAAAGAGAGCAGCGGGGGACGCGGCTCTCGTTGCAAGACGGATTTTACACCTTTTTTATTTTAAGCGCATAAGATTTGATACACCTCTATAAAACCCTAGTTCCCGGTCTCTTCTTCCGTCAAGCCGTAAGCCTGGTCCAACTCCGGAACCAGTTTGTATTCCCGTATGCGCTCGATATCATGCTCCAGGAAATAGTTGAGCAGGATGCGCAGGAGGATGATGGCAAAAAGCACCAGCAGATCCGAGGCCGTGGGCGAAATTGCCAAACGCAGGATGTCTGCCGCCACGGCAAACTCCAGCGCCAGGCTCAGCTTATGGCCCATGCGCAGGCGGATGCTCTCGCTGCTTTTGATCTGGGCTGTGAGGCTTTTATCCAGCAGCCCCCTCAGGTACGAGAAAACCGCGTGCAGTCCCGCCGTTGCCACCACAAAGGCAGCAGCCAGTTCCGCCCCCAGAACAATGTACCCGATCACTATCTCGAGCAAGTGCTCGTTGGGAATGAAATCGCTGTTCATGCGCGGCGGATTGCTTTGGGTCATCCACAGGATGAGGATCAGCGCCACAATAAGCAGCGTGGGCAGGTAATAGCGTTGGAAACGCTGGCCGAAAGAGTGATTGTTCTTATCCATTAAACGGACCTTCTTCAAAGTTAGATTTTTCGGCTAAGTCCGTTTTTTCGGGCTTAGGGAATTCTTCGGTAAAGTTTGCCTGAACTTCAGAGGCCGGAGGCGTTGGCTGGGGCATCTGCAGCCGCTGCCCGGCCTGCTCCGCTGAGGCAAACAGGGCATCCAGAACAGCCATATTCGCGATGGCATCCTCGAGCGGGTAAAGACGTGCTTCGTTCTCGGTGATGGCGTAGTACAAATGCTCCACGATGTTGCGGGGGCCATTGCTGCCGCGGGTGCTCACGCTGTGCTCGTCCTGGCTTAGCCGGGCCTTGGCGCCTTCGTTCACAAAGGGCGTTTCCAGGCTTAGGCTGCCCTGATCACCCACCACCCTGAAACTGTTGCTGGGCACCGCGTTCATCGCGCACACAAAGCTTCCGATGAGCTGTTCGCCAAAGTCCAGCAGGCCGCTGAATTGCAGGTCGATGCCGGTATTGCCATCGTGCCTGACGCCCTGCACGCTCACCGGCTCCCGGCCGGCCACCAGGCGCATCAGATTGACGCAATACGTGCCGATATCATAGAGCGCGCCGCCTCCCAGTTCAGGCACCAGGCGAAAATCGTTGGGGTTTGTGAGCGTGAAGCTAAACAGCACCTGCATCATCCGCGGGCTGCCGATCGCCCCGCTGCGCACACGTTCCAGCAGTTTATCGATGTGATCGTTATAGCGGTACTGGAAGGCCTCCATGAGTACCAGATTGCGCGCCTGGGCCAGGTCCACCATTTCCCGCGCTTCCCTGGCATTCAGCGCAAAGGGCTTCTCCACCAGCACGTGCTTGCCCGCTTGCAGCGCTTTGAGCGTCCAGGGCGCGTGTTCGTTGTTGGGCAGCGGGATGTAAACCACCTGCACTTCAGGGTCTGCCAGCAGCTCATCATAGCTGCCATAGGCCCTGGGAATCTCCAGCCGGCCGGCGTAGGCCTGGGCCTTATCCAGGCTGCGGCTGCCAACCGCCAGAACCTTTTGGTTCTTGCCCGCTTTTACGGCGGGGATGATCGTTTTTTCAGCGATCCGGGAGGTGCCTAAAATCCCCCAGTTCAGGACGGCAGACTTTTTGAAGAGATTGCCCGGGTTCTGTAAAGATGATAAGATATCCATCCAGCCTCCATGCTCTCACCAGAACATAATTAATGGAGTAATTATATCAATTTGGAACTCATAAAAATCCCCAGATAATCAAATAAGGAGAATCATGCTGAACGAGACCAGCCTAAA
>DHPL01000010.1:312-8969 GCA_002407905.1 Anaerolineaceae bacterium UBA5365 | reverse complement strand
GTTGGCGAACGCATCGCGGAAGAGATGCGCAAGCTGAACTTCGATGAGGTGCGCTTTGACAAGATGGGCAACATCATGGGGCGCATTGGCAATGGTGAGCGTGTGATCGTTTTTGATTCGCACATTGATACCGTTGGCATCGGCGATCCGCACGAATGGGAATGGGACCCCTTTGAGGGCAAGATCGAGGATGGCATGCTGTATGCCCGCGGCGCCTGCGATGAAAAAGGCAGCACCCCCGGGATGATCTACGGCATGGCCGCCGCCCGAGATTTGGGCTTGCTGGATGGCTGGACTGCCTGGTATTTTGGCAATATGGAAGAGTGGTGCGATGGCATCGCCCCCAACACCTTTGTGGAGGTAGACCCCGCCGTACGGCCGGATTTTGTGGTGATCGGCGAGCCCACCAAGATGAACGTCTATCGCGGGCACAAGGGCCGCATTGAACTGAAGGTGACCGCCAAGGGCGTCAGCGCGCATGCCGCCAGCAACCACGTGGGTATCAATGCCATCTACCTGCTGCTGCCAGTGATCGAGGGCATCAGCAAGCTGGAACCCCAGCTTGGCGACGACCCCTTCCTGGGCAACGGCAAGATCACCGTGAGTGATATGCACGTCAAAACACCTTCCATCAACGCCGTTCCGGATGAAGCCCTGATCTACATCGACCGGCGCATGACCTTCGGGGAAACGCAGGAGGAAGCCATCCGGCAGGTGGAGGCGCTGATCCCTGAGGAAAGCAAGGACCGGGTGAAAGTGGAAGCCCTGTTCTACGATGAGCCCAGCTACACCGGTTTTGTCTTCCCGGTGGATAAGTACTTCCCGGCCTGGGCCCTTGATGAGGGGCACGAACTGGTGCAGGCAGGGCTGAAGGCCCGCGAGATGGTTGGTTTTGAGCCAGCCGCCGCTGGAAAATGGGCCTTTAGCACCAATGGCATCTACTGGGCCGGAAAGGCCGGCATTCCCTCCATCGGCTTTGGGCCTGGCGATGAAGTAACTGCCCACACCGTCCGCGATTCGGTCTCCCTGGCCGATGTTGTCAAGGCCGGCGAGTTCTACGCCATCTTGCCTGCGTTGCTTTCGTAAGCGACCACGTTCGAGGTTTCAGGGCGGCCGATCGGCCGCCCTTTTCGTTTAGATTTCGGAGCGATGTGCTTTTTGCAATTGCGGGAGGGGCAACCTTGCCCCCAATCGAGATCTAAAGGGCAGTCCCTTTGCCAGGAATGAACAGCCCTTGCATATCCACCCCTTCCATAACCAGGAGCCAGGCTTTGCGTTCGATACCCCCACCGTAACCGGTGAGGCTGCCTTTATGACCTACCACCCGGTGGCAGGGGATGATCAATGAGATGGGGTTGTGAGCAACGGCATTGCCCACGGCGCGGGCAGAAACCCGCTTTATGCCCATTTGCCGGGCAATCCGCTCCGCGATCTGGGTGTAAGTTATGGTTTTACCAAAAGGGATCGTTAGCAATACATCCCAAACCGCCCGCCTGAATGGACTGCCTTCGAGACCAAGCGGAGGTGTAAAACCTGGGTCTTCACCGCTGAAATAGGCATCCAGCCATCTTTTGGCTGCCTCGAATACCTGAAAGGTCTTCGCTTGCGGTTCTGGTACAAAACAAGGTAAGTATTTCTGCCGATCAAAATAGAGCCCGGTCAGCAGTCCGCCATCGCTGATCAGCAGCATCCGGCCCAAAGGCGATTGATAATACTGGGAATAGCGATTGCTCAGTTCAGGCATCAGTTGCCCATCCTTTCGGTGAATTTAAGTATAGCTGGCGTGGGAAACCCTTGCCCGCAAGCCCACCTGGGGCCTGCCAGACCCGCCATTTTTGCGCAAGCCTGAATAGGGCCAAGGCAGTATAATCAAGCCAATAAATCATCCCGAGGAGAGAACATGCAAACTTTCTTACATGGACGAGACCTGATCGGCGACCTGGACTTCTCGAAAGAAGAAGTGGAAACCGTTCTGGACCTGGCCTGGGACCTCAAGCGCAAACGTGCGCTGAATGAGCCCCATCCCTACCTCCGCGATAAAGTGCTGGCGATGCTCTTTTTCTTCAGCAGCACACGCACCCGCGGCAGTTTTGAAGCCGGCATGGCCCAAATGGGCGGCCACGGTGCCTTCATTGAAAGCAGCACCACCCAAATTTCCCACGGCGATACAGCTAAAGAGATCGGCCAGATTTACGGCCGTTATTTCGATGGCATCGCCATCCGCCACTGCGACTGGAAAGTGGGCAATACCTATTTGAACGAAGTAGCCCAAGCCTCCCGCGTGCCCGTTTTGAATATGCAATGCGATATCTACCACCCCTTCCAATGCCTGGCCGACCTGATGACCATCATGGAGAAAAAAGGCCGCGACCTGCGCAAGAAGCGCATCGTTGTCAGCTGGGCATATGCGGAGAGCTACCTCAAGCCCATCAGCGTGCCGCAAAGCCTGATCATCCAGATGCCGCGCTTTGGCATGGATGTGACGCTCGCCTACCCCAAGGATTTCGAGCTGATGCCCGATATCGTTCAGCAGGCCAAAGACGAGGCCAAGCGCTGGGGGACCTCCTTTGATATCACTAATGATATGGACGAAGGCATGAAGGACGCGGATGTGGTTTACGCCAAGAGCTGGGGGCCATTGATGACCACCGACGACGGCGCCAAAGGCAAGGTGCTCCAGGATAGCCACAAAGATTGGATCATGGACCAGCGCCGTCTGGAACTGGCCAACCGGGACGCGATCTACATGCATCCCCTCCCTGCCGACCGTGATGTAGAGGTGACCAACGAGGTCATCGACGGCCCGCAATCCGTGGTTTACGATGAAGCCGAGAACCGCCTGCACGCCCAAAAGGCCGTGATGGCGCTCACCATGAGCTAAAATCTGCCGAAAGATAAGAGGCTGGAGAATTTCCAGCCTCTTCTTCTTATATTCACCGAGTTATTCTATTTGGGTTAGGGGCTTTCTGAAAAGGAATCATAATCGATGGTTTTAATCTCATAAACTGTCTTTGTAGTCAGGCCGACACCGTAATCGATCATCAATTCCGTAAGCTGCTCACCATCTATCAGAACTACCTTTTGCCCTATCCCCTCCACGTACTTTCTTGCGGGAGCCGCGAATTTCGCAGTTGTAATAAATACACCTTTTTGAGCATGCCTTCCCAGTAGCGCACCGGCAAATTTTTGTATCTCAGGTGATCCAATTTTGACTTCCGGGTTCCATTTTTTGGCCTGGATATAGATGCGGTCCAAGCCAAGACGGTCTTCGTCGATGACCCCATCAATACCTCCATCCCCAGACTGTCCAACCACCCGGGCGAGTTCCCTCAGCGATCTCCCATAACCGAGTTTTGAGAGCAGTTCAACCACCAGCGCCTCAAAAAAGCCTGGAGATGTGTTGTAAACCACCTGAAGCAATTCCTCTGCTAATCCATTTCGGATTTCCTGATATGCAGCCTCCAGAACTTCTTCTGGGGTGAGATCCGTTCGATCTTCTTTTTGATCCTTCTTTTGTGTCGCACGGGCAAACTTTTGAAACTCGACAAAAGATGGATATCTTCTTAAAAAGGCATTGTCAATCTTCTCTGGGTTTTCTGCCAGAAGTTGTTTGCCGGCTTCTGTAATCCTAAAATATCCTTTTGTTGGATCTTCGAGCAACCCCGCCTTTTTTAAATATGTCCGCGCCCATCCAACTCTGTTATAAAACAGCGGCTGAGTTCCGCTTTCAATAAGCACAGACAAATCATCCGTGCTTAATTCGAATTGAGAACCTAATGCTTCAACTGCCTTAGAAAATTGGTGTGTCTTGCCATCCCCAGCCAATTTTAGTAGCGGTAGCATGATTCTCTGATAGCCCGGAATTTCCATATATCCCTCTCTTACGTTGATTGGCCTAATAATAATATACTTAGGGCTAAGGCAAGATTATCCTAACTTAGTCATATATACAGGAACAAACGAAGATGGCGACCGATAAAGAATTTGCAACCTACGTCCAGGATCAGCTTGGGCAGCTAGGCGAGTTAAGCCTGCGGCCGATGTTTGGCGAGTACGGGCTCTACCTAAACGGCAAAATCATGGGTTTCGTATGCGATAACACCCTCTTCCTCAAGATCACTGAGGCAGGGCAGGCTATTCTGGGCCCGGATGCCCCCAGCGGACCCTGTTACCCCGGCTCGAAACCCTATTTCATCCTGGATAGCATCGAAGACACCGATGCTATGCATGCGCTCTTCAATGCCACATGGCAGGCATTACCCCTGCCGAAACCCAAAGGCAAAAAAACGCAGAAGAAAAAATAAAAAGCCGCAATCGCGGCGGAGTAAATCTTAACTAATACCCCGAGGAACTAAAACAGCCGGGCGCCCGAAGCGGGCTCTGCCATAAAAACACTCTGTACGAAGGGCATGCCTGTAAACTCTTTAAGCAGCCAATCTGCTTCTGCTTCCAGGCAGATCACATGCACATTCGGCCCGGCGTCTACAGTGCCGCATACAGCCCGGCCCTGGGACCGCCAATGACGCAGGGTCCAAAGCAGGATCTCGGTTTCCTTGGTCCAATAACGCAGAGCAGGGTCGCTGGTGCGCATTACGGCGTGCATCCACTCCGAATCCGCCTCCACAACGGGGGCCAGGCGCTCAAAATCGCACGCCAGGATCGCAGCGCGGCATTCGCACAGGCGTTCATTCACGCCAGCCAAACGCAGGGTGTTCAGCGGCGAAGAGTGCGCCAAGGCATGCCCCTCTGTGCTGCCGGTTTGCTTATGCCCGGCTTCCAAAACCACGATCAGATCCCGCAGATCCCAATGGTCGGCCGGCGCGATGCTCACAGCGTAGCTGCTGGCATCATCCGCTCCGGGAAGCCATTCCGCGAAACCATCTGGGATCGACCGGCATGCCGAGCCAGACCCGCGGCGCGCTAATGCTGAGAGTTCCGGCTCGCTGAGTTCGAGGCCTGCCGCTTTAGAAGCGGCGAGGGCCAGGGCAGCAAAAGCCGAGGCACTGCTGGCAATGCCAGCGCCGGCGGGGAAATTGTTGCTGCTTTCTACGCGGGCGGGCAGGTCCATGCCTGCCAAACCGCGGACGATATCCAGGAAGGCGCTTACCCGGTCCCTTACAGGCCCAGTCTGGCGCTTTTCATCAAGGAGAAATTCATCCTGCCCCAGGTCTGTATCAAACCGGACGCTCGTCCGGGTTTCCAAGCCGCTGAGGTTGAAAGAAAGCGACCCGCTGAGCGGCAGGCGCAAGGCATCGTGCCGGTTGCCCCAGTATTTGATCAGGGCAATGTTGGGGTGGGCGATGGCGCTGGCTTGCATGCCCAAAGTTTATCACGCCTGCCCCTTAAAACGATCCAGCCGCCCGGGGAGGCGGCTGGGTCTGGGAGGCAAACAGTTCTACCTATTGATAATTGGGAGGTAAAGCTGGATTTGCTTGGTCAGGTTTACCGTAGCCGGGAAGCTAATGATTCCCTTGGCGTCTGTAACGGTAAAACCAAAACTGTCTACATAGCCGTAGCTAGATCCTTTCAAGGCATAAAAGTACTGGATCGCCGGCTCGTATAACGCGATTCCTTTGATAGGATCCAAAATAGTGACTTTTCCGAGGATTGGCATCTGATCGGGATCCAACTCGAAAGTCAGACCCTGTTCCAGATAATCGATGCCCTCAAGCTGGATCTGTATCGGGTCAATACTTATTGCGACTACGGTTTTATCCAATGCCACAGGGCGGCCGATGATCTGGATAACAAAATCCCTGCATGTCGTGGAAACGGAATCGCTTACGCAAATGTTTACTGTAAACGGCCCGCTGGACACAGGCATCCATGTGAAGAGCCCGGTTGGGGTAATGTTCATCCCACCGTCTGCTCCAGTACCTAAGGAGAAAACAAGATCCTCCACCGGAGTGTCAATGTCGTCCGCAGTAAATTGGATTGTCAAAGATTTGGTCTCATTACCTGTCAGGGTTCCCGGATCAATAAAGAATGGGGCATTGTCCACCGGGTCGATCGTGATGATCACGGTGGCAACATTGCTGTCACCTTCGCCGTCACTCGCTTTGTAGGTAAGGGTCACTGTCCCATTCCAATGCGGTTCGGGAGTGAAAGCCACCTTATTATCTGTCAACACGGCCGTACCGGGATTGTCCTGGCTTAAGATCGTGTAGGTAAGCACCTCATCGTCAATGTCCGTTGCCACGAGTGTGATCACGATCGCCACGTCCTCGTCAGTAGTGACTTCAATGTTTTGGGCCACAGGGAGGTCGTTCACCGGGTTGATGGTGATCGTTATATCTCGGCAGTAATGGTGCTCGGGGAATCCAGGCTCGCCTTCGTAGCCCAACATATGGCCATCATCCGAAATACAAACCTGGATCTCAAAATCACCGTTGAGGTCCTGGGCAGGAGCCCAGATCACTTCACCCGTTTCCGGGTTCGTCAGCATGCCCAGCTCGGTAGCGTTCTCCGAAAGATAATAGGTCAAAGTGTCGGTCGCGTCCGGATCGCTGCCCGGGATGGTGAAACTGAATGGCTCAGCAGAGTCTTCATCCTTCGCAGGAACAGTAAATGCAGCGATGTAAGGCGGATCGTTGACCGGGTTGATGATGAGGTCAAATTCAGCCTTCGTACCCCAATGGGTCCCACCTGTGTCTGAGGTCACATCGCCCACCTGGAAGATCAAAGTCAGCGTACCATTGAAATTAAGCGGAGGCGTAAAGGTGCCTTCACCTGTGTCCAGGTTCAAGTCAAATTCGCATTTCAACGCCGGGTCGGTGGCTGCAGCGCAGGCAGGTAATTCATCAAACCTGAAGAAGAGTGCGTCGTTCTCCACGTCGGTACCTTCCAACCTGAAGGGCAAGACTGTGTCTTCAGGTCCGTCTGCCTGACCAAATTTCGCAACCGGGTCATCATCCACCGCGAGGATCTCGATCGTCACGGGCATAGCTTGCTGTGGAGTTGAGCACCGCTTCCGGCGGCGTTAGGCCTTCATCCATTAGCATCCGGTAGCCTTCCAGCAGCCAGTTCAAAATGGCGCTTTGCACATCGGGTTTGGCGAAGCGTTCTTTTAAGCTCTTGTCCTGCTCGGACTCATTGAAGTGGCGTTCGAAGGGGATAATCTGCACCCGTCCGCTGCTAAAGAGCGTCATGTCGTTGACCACAGGCAGATAGTTGGTATTGATGTAGATCTTGAACTGGGGCTGAAAGTCAAAGCTGTTCTCATGCAGAAAGCGGGCGTTTAAGGTATCGTTTCCCGTCATGGTTTTAACCTGTGCGGCATTTAAGAGAAGCCCTCGTCCCGGCTCTGAGATATTGGCCAGACGGATACCCACCAGCCTTGCGATATCCTCACTGGGGGCCTGGCTGTTTGTGAAGCGTTTTTGCGCGATGGTTTCAGGCCGTACGGCTTTCCCGTAATCACCCATAACCTTGAGGACACTCTCCATCAGCGTTCCCTTGCCGTTGCGGCTGGTTTCGCCGTAGAGAAAGAACAGGCACTCATGCCGAGTATCGCCCGAGACAGCATAGCCCAGAGACTTTTGCAGGAATTTTGCTTTCTCCCGGTCACCGCTCATGATTTCGTCAATGTATTCCTGAAAACGCTCCGAATAAGCGTCCGGAAGATAGGATGCTCCGGCAATCTTGCTTAAGAAGTCCGACGCTCTGTGTTCGTAGAAGTGCATCGTCCTTAAATCGAGCGTGCCGTTTTGACAGTTCAAGAGATAGCGATCCTGATCAAAGCTTTGAAAAGGCAAGGGATAGACGCTCTGGGCTTCTTTGAGATAGGTTTCCCTGAAGCGTCGCTGCTGCCATTTGGCGCACTCTTTAAGAAAGTTTGTCCTGAGATGTTCTTCCCTGATAGTGAGGGCGTATTGCAAAAGGCCGTCCGCCAGGCTCTTACAAAGCTCCATCGCCTTTAAGCTCCCGACATCCGCCTGCCAGCATTTGTCTTGAAAGACGTACCATTTCTTTCGTTCCGGAACGAAGCGGCAATTATCCCGATACACATCGGCAAAGAGCCTGCCAAAGCCGATATCTCCGAAGCGATAGCGAGGATTGTTCAGAAGATCAAAGCTTTGCAGCTGTCCGGAGATATCATTAAAGTCATCCGCCGGAGAGGAAACGTGCACAGACCTGTAAAATGAAGTGCAGGAAATAACCGCCTGTTCGAGTGTTGATTTGCGGTAGTCCTCTCGTTCCCACTTATCCCGCATAAGTCCGGACTTCCTAAAGAGCCTATCCATCTGCTCCGTATCTCCGCCGCACCAGAAGGCAAGCATGGAGCATAATGCAAGGTCGGCTTCGCTGTGGCTGATATAGCCCCTTACATCGCCCTCCCAGAGTTTTAGAAACTTTGTCTTCTGTCTGCTTTTTCCGGCCTTTTGAATGACGGAATCATCTTCCAGAAAGCTGCCGGGAGCTGTTTGCCGGGGAGCAGAAGTCACATCACGCTTCATATAGCGGTCTAAGATGAGCTGAAGTTCTGTTTCCCGATGCTCAGGTTCTTTTTCTCGGATGGCATTTCCGGTTAAGGTTACGTATTGTTTTGTCGCACCGGGAACATAGACTTCCAGACCGATTTTCCGGTTATTGATGTAGTAGCGGGATTTATCAAAAGCAAAATTATTGACTTTTAAGATGATGCGGACACCGCTGCC
>DHPL01000010.1:0-215 GCA_002407905.1 Anaerolineaceae bacterium UBA5365 | reverse complement strand
CGGTTGTTGACGTAATAGCGGGATTTATCGAAGCTGAAGTCACTAACCTTTAAGATGATGCGGATACCGCTGCCTGAGGGGCTGTATTCCGTATAGGAATCAAGGGTGCTGATCACGTCTTCCGCAAGTTCCGACAAATGACCGTCAAGAACACAGTTGTCGATATCGAGAGCGGCAAAGGGAGCAAAGACGCCCATGCCGATGCCGTCATATTG
>DHPL01000054.1:13493-13865 GCA_002407905.1 Anaerolineaceae bacterium UBA5365 | reverse complement strand
TGGACAAGGGCGGCATTCGTGACCTGATCGCCGACCTTTACGAGGTCTCGGGCCAGGATGTGACCACCCGCGTGGCCGATAGCATCAAGGACATCGGCTTCAAATTCGCCACTCGTTCCGGTGCCACCCTGGCTGTAGCCGATATCACCGTTCCGCCTGAAAAGGCTGAGATCATTGCTGAGGCTTTGATTGGCGTGGAACAGGTCCAAAAGGATTTCCGCCGCGGTCTGCTGACCGAACAGGAACAAAACGAACGCATCATTGATATCTGGCAGGATACGACCAAACAGGTCAGTGATGCCGTGCGCAAGCACCTGGACCCCAACGGTAATCTGAGTACCATGGCCGTTTCCGGCGCGACAAAGGGCGGTT
>DHPL01000054.1:12748-13211 GCA_002407905.1 Anaerolineaceae bacterium UBA5365 | reverse complement strand
CCCGCCGTTTGGTGGACATTGCCCAGGATATGATCATCAACAATGAGGACTGCGGCACTGAAGACGGTATTTTCATTGATGCCGCCGAGGATGTTGCTGGCCAGCCCTTCAGCGAGCGCATTTACGGCCGCCTTTTGGCCGAACGCGTGGTAGATCCCGCTACCGGCGAAGTGCTTGCCGAACGCAACGACCTGATCAATAGTGAAGTGATGCGCACAATCCTGCTGGCCAAGGTGCAAAAGGTAAAGGTACGCTCCCCGCTTACCTGCGAACTCATTCACGGTATCTGTGCCCGCTGCTACGGCGTTGACCTTGGCCGCGGCAAGATGGTGAATCTGGGTTCGGCTGTAGGCATTGTGGCCGCGCAATCCATTGGTGAACCGGGTACCCAGCTGACGCTGCGGACCTTCCACACCGGTGGTGTTGCGGCTGGCGGTGACATCACAACCGGTCTGCCCCGTGT
>DHPL01000054.1:11890-12636 GCA_002407905.1 Anaerolineaceae bacterium UBA5365 | reverse complement strand
GAGGAGCTCTTTGAAGCCCGGCGCATGCCCAAGGGCGAGGCGATCATCAGCAGCATCAAGGGCACAGCCCACATCGTGCAGAACGAAAAGAACCCAGAACTGCGCACCGTGCGCGTGGATTACGCCGAGATGGTTTCCGACACTTATGAGATTCCGGAAGAGTGGACCATTGAAGTCAAGGACGAAGGTGAAGTTCAGGTTGGCGATGTGCTTGCCAAGCTTGAAAGCAATGAAATCACGGCTACTCATGCCGGGCGCGTCCGCATTGAAGATAACAATGTGGTTGTGTCCTATGAGAACCGCGAGTCTGAAGACCTGGACATTCCCACTACTTCCCGCCTGATCATCACAGATGGTCAGAAGGTAGAAGCCGGTGAACCCCTCACTGAGGGTTCCCTGAATCCGCACACAATTCTGCGCATCAAAGGCCGCGATGAAACCGAGATCTACCTGCTCAAGGAGATCCAGAAGGTTTATCGCACCCAAGGCCAAAACATCAACGACAAACACTTTGAAGTGATCATCCGCAAGATGCTCAATAAGGTGCAGATCACCCGGCCGGGCGATACTCAACTGCTTCCGCAGGACCTGGTGGACCGTCTGGAGATCCGGCGCATGAACGAGGAATTGATAGCCCAGGGCAAACGCCCCGCGCGCTACGTCGAGGTGCTATTGGGTATTTCCAAGGCCTCGCTTTCGACCGATTCCTTCCTGAGCGCGTCCTCCTTCCAGCACACCATCAAGGT
>DHPL01000054.1:10987-11700 GCA_002407905.1 Anaerolineaceae bacterium UBA5365 | reverse complement strand
AACGTGATCATCGGTAAACTCATCCCCGCCGGTACCGGCTTTGAACCTGGACGATTCACAGACCAGATCATTGACGTACAGCCTGGCAAGGAGAACATCGCTGTGCAGCAGCTGGACATCTTTAGCTCGCAGCCAGAGGAAAGCGACCTGGACTACCTGGCGCTTGAAGATGACGACACCGAATCTGAGATCCCCGAATATTTCGAGGACCTCGAAGAGGAACTCCAGGAAGAACTTGAACCGTTTGACGACGAATTCGCTCTGGACGAAGAAGACGACGACGAAGACGCGGATGACGAGAATTAGGCTAAAGTAATTTGGAACAAACACCCAGGCTGAGCTAAAGCCTGGGTGTTTTTATGCTATAGTTATGCCGCCCACAGGGCGAAAAACATGAGCACAAACGACCATCGCATCGAAAAGACCGGCATCCGAACGGTCAATATCAACGAGGAAATGCAGCAGGCTTACCTGGATTACGCCATGAGCGTGATCGTAAGCCGGGCGCTGCCCGACGCTCGGGACGGTCTTAAGCCGGTTCAGCGCAGGATCCTTTACGCGATGTACGATATGGGCCTGCGTGCGGACGGCGCGCATAAGAAATCTGCCCGTATCGTGGGTGAAGTGCTGGGCAAATACCATCCGCACGGTGACGTAGCTGTGTATGAGGCTATGGCCCGTATGGCCCAGGATTTTTCCATGCGCTATATGCT
>DHPL01000054.1:10031-10895 GCA_002407905.1 Anaerolineaceae bacterium UBA5365 | reverse complement strand
CGGTGACGTAGCTGTGTATGAGGCTATGGCCCGTATGGCCCAGGATTTTTCCATGCGCTATATGCTCGTAAACGGGCAGGGAAACTTTGGCTCCATCGATGGCGACCCGCCGGCTGCCATGCGCTACACGGAAGCACGTCTGGCCAGCATCGGCATGGAAATGCTCAGCCAGATCGATATGGATACGGTTGATTTCGCGGCCAATTTTGACGGCACGCTTGAAGAACCTGAAGTTTTGCCCGCCGCGATCCCGAATATGCTGGTAAACGGCGCTACCGGTATTGCCGTAGGCATGGCCACCAACATTCCGCCCCATAACCTGGGGGAAGTGGTAGACGCACTGGTCCTCATGCTGGAAAACTGGGATAAGGTGGAGGACATCACCGTTGAAGAACTGATGCGCTTCATTAAGGGCCCGGATTTCCCAACTGGCGGCCTGATCATTCAGGACGACCGTTCAGACCCGCTGGCCCAGATTTACGGTGCTGGTAACGGCCTGGTCCAGATGCGGGCACGGACACGCTTTGAAGAAATGAGCCGCGGCCGTGTGCGCATCATCGTCACGGAACTGCCTTACATGGTCAATAAGATTAGCCTGATTGAACGGATCGCGGAGTTAACCCGGGATGGGACCCTGGAGGGTATCACTGACCTGCGGGACGAATCGGACCGGCAGGGGATGCGCATCGTGATCGAGATCGCCAAAACCGCTGACCCGGAAAAGATCCTCGCGCTACTCTACAAACGCACTCAAATGCATGCCACGTTCGGGATTAACATCCTGGCCTTGGTAGATGGCGGACCGCATAAGCTCACCTTAAAACAAGCCCTGCGGGTCTATGCGGAACACCGGCTGAATGTTGT
>DHPL01000054.1:3900-9823 GCA_002407905.1 Anaerolineaceae bacterium UBA5365 | reverse complement strand
ATCCGCAAGAGCGCCACCGTGGATGAAGCCCGCCGCGGCCTCATGCAAACTTACAAACTGGATGAAATTCAAGCGAATGCCATCCTCGAGATGCCCCTGCGCCGCCTGGCTAACCTGGAGCGCCAAAAGATCGAAGATGAGTATAAGCAGGTTAGCGCTGCCATCCGCGACCTGGAAGATCTGCTCGGCTCCGCCCTGCGTATGCGTCAGGTGGTCATCCAGGAACTGAAAGAGGTTAAGGAAAAATTTGGCGACCCGCGCCGCACCCAGATCATCCGGCTGGGCGAAGGCGAAAAAGCCTCCGAATTCCTCACGCAAACGGATGTCATCCCGCAGGAGCACTTCTGGGTGGAAGTGAGCCAGGATGGCCTGATTTCGCGCACAGATGGCGATGCAGCCAACCGCCTTGGAGGCACAGACGCCCCCTGGAGCATGCTGCGCACCAATACCCACCAGACTCTCTTCCTGGTGACTACTGAGGGCAGCGCGGCAGCCATCCACAGCCTTTCGATCCCCGTCCAACGCAATGGCGATCCTGGTGTACCGGCTTATAAGATCGCTCCTCTGCGCCAGGCGGACATCCTGCAGTCCATTTTCTCCGTCCCCATCGATAAGGAACAGATCGGCGAAACCTACTTCGTCACGGTCTCACGCCAGGGTATGGTTAAACGCTCCAGTTTACAGGAGCTTCCCGGTGCCTCGGCAAGCAGCTTCACCCTGGTTCGTACGAATGAGAACGACGAAGTCTTTGAGATTTTACTCACCCGGGGCAACCAGGACCTGCTGATCACGACGGCCGGCGGCATGTCCATTCGCTTCAACGAGGAGGAAGTGCGGGCCATGGGCCTGGTAGCCGCAGGCGTGAACGCCATCAAATTGAAAGAGGGCGATTACGTTGTGGGGGCGAGTGTATTGGATGAGAAGCAGGAAGTGGGCCTGATCACCCGCCATGGTTTGGCCAAACGGGTGGAGGCAGCCGATTACCCGCGACAGGGGCGTTACGGGCAGGGCGTGATTACCTGGAAGTTAGGACCAGAGGATGAGATCGTGGCCCAATTAGTGGGCAAACTGACCGACCGGGGCATTTGCCATTTCAGGCGCACAGCCAGCAAGGTATTCACCATCACCAATGCCCCTGCGCGAAAACGTGCTGCCAACGGGCAGGCGCTCTTTGCGCTAAAAGCCGGCGACGAAGTGATCGGCTTTACTTCTTTGGACGATCACAGCTCTTTCTGGGAATAAATTCAAGCGTATTACAACTCGGCAGGTCTCGGTAAATTGCCTTCAAGACTCAATAAAGGCGCTATCTTGCGCATAGCTAAGATAACGTTGCCCACATGCTCCCAGAGGTCGATGCCTATTTCAGATGCGCCTTCGGCCATCACATCCCGGTCAGTGCCGGCAGCGAAAGACTTATCCTTCCACTTTTTCTTGACCGAAGAAGCTTCCAGATCATAGAGCGAACGCGAAGGTCGAACCAGGGCAACGGCGGTGATCATCCCCGTGATCTCATCGCAGGCATAAAGGTACTTATCCAGCAGGCTTTCCCGGGGATAGTCGGTGTGGGTGGCGTGTGCAGCGATGGCATGCAAAATTTCCTCACTTACACCCTGCTCACGTAAGTAGGCAATACCTTCCAGGGGATGGCTATCCACATCTGGATGGATCTCCCAATCATAATCATGCAAAAGGCCTGCCGCCCCCCAAACCTCGGTGTCCTGGCCTAATTTTTCGGCATAAGCCACCATCGCGGCTTCAACAGCCTGCATATGATGGACCAAACTCTCACTCTTGATGTGTTTTCTAACGATATCCAAAGCTTCTTTGCGGTTCATGATCACTCCTAAGGCGCGATGATGGGCAGAGGTTCCCCAAGCACAGGCTGGGGTTTACGCAAAATATCCCAATATGCGGCTAAGCTGGCTCCAACTTCGCGGAAATTCCAATAAATATACCGCCTTTTTAGGTAAGGAGTGCGATCTGCCACAAAACCCTGGCTTTCAATTTCCAAGCCCTGGCATAGATAGATCGCGCGGTAGAGGTGATAACGTTGGGTAACGATAATCAATGAATTCTGCCCAAATATCGCTTTGGCCCGGTAACAGCTGTCGTAGGTGCGGCGGCCGGCAAAATCCAGGACCATGGCAGCGTCAGATATGCCCCTAGTTGATAAGTATCGGCGCATTGCCTCTGGCTCGTTGTAATCCAGGCTGCGGTTATCCCCCGATAGCAAAAGCACTTTCACGATCCCCTGGTCATAAAGTTCCTTCGCCGCCTCCAGGCGGTCCCGCAATGGAGCGGTTGGGCTGCCATCCCGCATGAGGCCGGCGCCTAGTACAAGCGCGGTCTGGGTATGCTCTAGCTGGTCAGCCGACTTGATCATCGGCTGGGAGCCGAGGATCATCGCCGCTCTGGCAAGGGCGATCAGGAGAAAAGCCAGGCCAATACCGATAACAATAGTGCGAAGCGTTTTCATAGAAATGAAGGGGTTATGGAGCAGGCAATAAACTGCTGAGGCTCAGGTTCACGCCGGCCAGAAGCGCCCGCAATTCAGTAAAGCCTGAATCCGTAAAGGCTTCCAGCCCTGAGATCTCGTAATTCAAACCCAGGCTTAATTCAGCCCGGCCTTGTTCGGTTTGGGAGAAGGCCAGCAAGGCTTCCGTGACACGGTTCAAGATCGCGGCATCCAGGTCCGGCGCGGATGCGAGAACCAAATTCGGGATCACAGGCGGCGAAATCCAGATAACGGGCAACTGGCTGAGTGCGTCGCCAAGGTCAACGATCACCGCCGAAGAAGTGCGTGGGTCGCCTGAGATGGCATAGGTGGCAGCGTAATCACAGATGCCCGTAATGTAGAGCGCGCGCAGGCTGGCGGAATGGCTGTAGGTGAAAACCGGCGCTTGATTGCCTACATTTGCGGCTTTCAGGTAACCCAGCGGAACCCAATACCCGGAAAGGGAGTTGGTGCTCAGGAAGCAGGGCCGCAGCCCGGAAAATTGCGCTAGAGCGGTAGGTGCCTCGCTGGTTGAACGGTTTGTGCCGGCATCAAAGTATAAGGCGAAATTGCTGGCAGCGTTGCCCACAAACTGCACACCATAGGCAGTGACGCCCAGGTGGTTGGTAACGAGGGCGGCATAAAGCAGGCCTTTTTCGGAGGCCAGCAGGTACTCCACCGGTTGGGTCCAGGCCATTTGGATTAATTTGCGCTGGAGGGCGTTCTCCATATCTATATAGCTTGCAAAAGGCTGGAATTGCACCGCGAAATTGCTCATGCCGCTGATGGCCTGGTTTAAGCTGCGCAAGGCTGCTTCACTCTCTACTGAAGGTGAGGGCAGGACAATACCGATTCTGAGGGGATTCTCCGTGCTGCCTAAAGGCAGGGGGGTGGGCGTGTAGGTTGGCAGAACGCTTATGGCGAGGTTAGCCGGAGCAGGCGTGCCAGCAACCTCGGTTGGGCGGCTAGCAGGCCCCGGCGAGCAAGCGGCAAGGAGCAGGCTGATACAGAGGATTAAAACAATGGGATAATCATGCTTGGAAAACTTACCGGGCATGCGCAGATTTTACCCCAACTGTGCTTTCAGAATCATTTTGCCCTTATGCTCAGCAAGGAGAAAGAATGGAAATCAAGCTTGTCAAAATTGAAAAACCCGAGGATGCCAATTTCATTCTAGGCCAATCCCACTTCATCAAAACAGTTGAAGACCTGCACGAGGCGCTGGTGAATTCTGTACCGGGCATCCAATTTGGGCTTGCCTTTTGCGAGGCCTCCACTCAGAGGCTGATCCGTTTTTCCGGTACCCACCAGGCTTCGATCGACCTTGCGGTGGATAATGCCAAAGCCATCGCTGCCGGCCATGCCTTCATCATCTTTCTTGGCCCGGGTTTCTTCCCCATCAATGTACTCAATGCCGTCAAGGCAGTGCCCGAGGTCTGCCGCGTGTTTTGCGCGACCGCCAACCCAACCCAGGTGGTGGTTGTGGAAGAAGGCGATGGGCGCGGGATCCTGGGTGTGATCGATGGCCAGGTTCCCTTAGGTGTGGAAGGCCCCGAAGACGCCAGCGACCGGAAGGCCTTGTTGCGCCGGTTTGGGTATAAAGCTTAAAGGCAGAATTCTGCTAACAGAGGAACCGCGGTGTTAAAGGCCTGGGCACGGTGGCTGATGCGGTTTTTGACCCAATCCGGCAGCTGAGCCATGGTCTCCTCCAGTCCCTCAATTTGCATGATGGGGTCGTACCCAAAGCCGTTATTTCCCCGAGGGAGGGGAACGATCTGCCCCGGGCAGAAGCCCTCAAAAAAGACGGGTTCTTCACCCGGAACCAGAAAAACCGCGTGGCAGACAAAACGCGCCTTCCATGGCTGGGGGTGTGACATTAATTTTTCAACAAGGTAATCGCAACGGTCCGCGTCGGAGGCGCCGGGTTTAGGGTTGAACCGGTGCGAATGGATGCCGGGTTGCCCACCCAAAGCCTCCACTTCCAGGCCGCTGTCATCGGCAAGGACGGGCAGGCCGCTTGCAGCGGCAAAGGCAAGTGCTTTTAGGAGGGCGTTCTGAGAGTAGCTGGTGCCGTTCTCTTCCACCTCCAGGCTAAGGCCCAGATCTGCAGGGCGCAGCAATTCAAGCTGCAAACCTTGCAGGATCGCGCTGATCTCGCGCAATTTCCCCGGGTTAATCGTTGCTAAAAGGATGCGTTTCATATCTCTAAACCCACATGTTATAATGCCGGCCAGAAGGTATTGTACCTAAACATGGAACAAAAACGCTATCCCCTCAAGACTAACATCGGTTATTTTCTCGGCAAGCCAATCGGCTTTGAACGTGAATTCCACGTGGAATACGATGAGATCTTCATTCAGCCGGATCTGAATGTGTTTGACCTGGTATGCGATTACCGCATTTCGCGCACGCAGGAGGGTTTGCTCTTCCGGGGAACACTTTCGGGCCGCATAGAAGCCGAATGCGGGCGCTGCCTGGAGACCGGCCTGGCGAATGTTGATACCCAATTTGAGGAGCTCTTCTTTTTCCCGGAACGCATCCGCGACGAAGGCGATCAGGTGATCCCGGAGGACGGGTACATCGACCTCTCCGAAACATTCCGCGATTACCTTCTGCTGGGCCTGCCGATCAATTACGTATGCCGGGCAGACTGCAAAGGCATCTGCACTGAGTGCGGCCAAAACCTCAACCTGGCAGAGTGCGAACATAATTCAGCCCGAATCCGATTCGACTAACTCGAATTCATAGGTTCTAAGTGATAAAATTCCCCGACTGAACACGGAGGCTTTATTCATGTCGCAAAAGATCCTGATCGCCATCGCCTGGCCCTACGCAAACTCGGACATCCACGCAGGAAATATCACCGGCTCGCATTTGCCGGGGGATATCTGCGCGCGTTTTCATCGTTTACGCGGACGGAAAGTGCTGATGGTGTCCGGATCTGATTCGCATGGAACAGCCATCACGATCAAAGCGGACGCGGAAGGCAAAACACCGGAAGAGGTTTACCATCACTACCACCCCCGGTTCGTGGAGCTCTTCCAGCGCTTGGGCATCAGTTACGACATTTTCACCAGCACGCACACAGAGACCCATTTCGAGGTTGCCCAAAAGGTATTCCTCGCTTTAAAGGACAACGGTTACCTGAATACCGCCATATCCAGGCAGTGGTACAGCCCGAGCCTGCAGCGCTTCCTGCCCGACCGCTACGTTGTGGGAACTTGTTACATTTGCGGCAATCCGGATGCCCGCGCGGACCAGTGCGAACGCTGCGGTAATGTACTTGAGGCCGAAAAACTGCTGGATCCCCGGTCCACTTTGGACGGGCTCCCGCCTGAACTGCGTGAGACGGAACATTTCTACCTGGACCTTTCATCACTTGAACCGCAAATCCAGGAATTTCTGGAAGCCCGTGCTTCCTATTGGCGC
>DHPL01000054.1:0-3723 GCA_002407905.1 Anaerolineaceae bacterium UBA5365 | reverse complement strand
TGGGGCAAATTACCTCTGTTGGCCTAAAACCAACACCGATCACCCGGGACCTCAGCTGGGGTATTCCGGTACCCTTGGAAGGTTGGGAGGGCAAGTGCCTCTACGTTTGGTTCGAGGCCGTGATGGGTTACCTTTCCTCCGCTGTGGAATACGCCAAGCTAGCCGGCGAACCTGAACTCTGGAAGGATTGGTGGACGAACGATGAAGCCAAATCTTTCTATTACATCGGCAAGGACAACATCACCTTCCACGCCGTAACCTGGCCGGCCGAGCTCCTGGGTATGGGCAAGGATTTTGATGCCGCCATGGGCTCAGCCGAACCCAAGGCGCTGGTTTTACCGTATAACGTTCCCGCGAACGAGTTCATGAATTTGGAAGGCCGCAAAATAAGCGGCAGTAAGAATTGGGCCGTCTGGGGACTGGACGCCCTGGACCGCTACGACCCGGACGCTCTGCGCTATTACCTCACCGTCGCGATGCCCGAATCGAGGGACTCGGATTGGGACTGGGAAGAGTTCTACCAGCGCAACAATAACGAGCTGGTTGCAACCTGGGGGAATTTAGTGAACCGGGTGCTTTCCTTCACCTACAAGAATTTCGAAGGGAAGGTACCAGCACCGGAATCACTTCGCGAGAGCGATGAAGCGCTTCTGGCACAGATCAGCAGCGGGTTTGAACGTGTAGCGGAAAAAATGGAGGCTGTGCAGCTGAAAGCCGCCCTGGCTGAGGTGATGGGGCTGGCAACCGAGGTGAACAAGTACCTGGATGTACACGCGCCGTGGTTTGAGATCAAGGAAGACCGCGCCGAAGCAGCCCGTTCCCTTTACACTGCCATCCAGGCCATTGATTGGCTGAAGATCATGTTCGCGCCATTCCTCCCGCATATCAGTGAACGCCTGAATTCGATCCTGGGCTATGAGCAGCCCCTCTTCGGACAGGCGGAGGTCATCACAGTTGATGATGCCGTAGACACGCACGAGGTCCTGACTTACCGCGGAAAGCATGCAGCGGATCTCTGGCAGGCCGAAGTTCTGGATAAAGGCAGGCCTATCGTTCAGCCCGTCCCCCTGGTGAAGAAACTGGACCATAAGATCGTCGAGGAAGAGCGCGCGAGGTTGGGAACCGCCAGCTAAACCCCAGGTTGAACCAAATTAGTCGAGAACAAAAAACCCCTCAATTGACTGAGGGGATTTGGTTTTGAAACAAGTGGTTTCTTTGGCAGTTTTAAGGCTACGCTTTGCTCACCCGTTTTCTGCCCAGGCTGGCCATGTAGGCTACAAAACGTTCGTTGCCATCCAGATCGAGTACCGTGTTAGCGGCATCATCATCGTATGCGCCGATCGCGCATACAGCCCCATCAAAGAGTTCCGCGGCCAAGTACAAGTTTTGGCAAACGTGGCCGGCATCAATAAAGATATAACGCAGACTGCGGGAGCCGTATCGGCTGGTGGTCCGCGCGCTATGGGCAGCCCAGATAAAGATCACCGGAGCATCCTGCATGTGCTTCTGTTTGAAGGAGGCCTCAGCGATGGCATCAACGGCCTCGAGGCCGGGAATACTCAGTTGAAGGGCATGTTCCTGGGCGATGTAGTGGTAGATCCCCGGTGCCAGGCCGGGCACGTTGCGGATGCCCAAATAGGTTTCAAAGGGGTGGCGCCGCCCGGCGGAGGGCAGGTTCCGCAAGGTGTCCTGGCGCTTATCATCCACTTTCACGATCCCCTGGGTGAGCCAAAGGGCGATGGAGAGTTCTTCCAGTGTGATTCGATCTTCCGGATCCAGCCGGCGCAGCGTACGGCGTTTCTCGATACCCTCACGCAACCCCTTTTCCTGGTAGCCTAATGTTTCAGGCTTCGGCAGCGTGATCATCTCAATGCTTGGGTCGATCTTAGATAGCATTTCCGCCAGGTCCATCTCCGGGTCTGCAGCGCGGTCCGACGAGCGCCGGTGAGCGCTGTTTTTTAGGAACAGGTTGCTTAATTCGTCCATTTCAGAACCTGATCGCCGAAAAGATCATCGCGAAGATGATGATCACTGCCAGAACCGCCATCACGATCCGGTATGCTTTGCCGCGTTTGTTATAGTCCGCCATTCTCACTCCAACTGACTTTGAATCGCCTGCGCCAGGTCCAGCGAAATGCCCTTGATTCCAGCAATCTCTTCAGGTTTGGCCTTAAGGATTCCCTCTATTGAGCCAAATTCCTTGATCAGAGCTTTACGCCGTATCGGCCCAAGCCCTTTTACGCTCTCCAGGCGCGAAGTCAGCCCGATTTTACCACGCCGGGCTCGGTGGGCTGTGATGGCAAAGCGATGAGCTTCATCGCGGATACGCTGCAGCAAATACAAACCCTGCGAGCGGTCTTCCAGCCTGACGCTCTGGCTTTTTCCGGGCAGGAAAAGCTCTTCTTCCTGCTTGGCCAGGCCTGCGAGTTGGATTTGGTCATTAAGTCCAAATTCAGCCAGAATTTTGACCGCCCGGCCCAATTGCCCTTTACCGCCGTCCACGATCAGGAGGTCCGGCAAATGGCCAAAACCGGTGTCCGGCTTTCCGCCTGGCTCTTTTTCCTTCTCTTTAGCCGTGAGGTAGTGGTTGAAGCGGCGCCGAAGTACTTCCTCCATGCTGGCAAAATCGTCCGGGCCGGAGACATTGCGGATGTTGAAACGGCGGTAGTTCCGCTTGCTGGGCACGCCTTGTTCGAATACCACCATCGATCCCACAGACGCTGTGCCCTGGGTGTTAGAGATATCAAAGCACTCGATGCGGGAAAGCGGCTTACTCAGCCCCACTGCCTCCTGCAATTCAGCCAGAGCGGTTCGCTGTTTTTCCTTATCGGCATCCCAGCGGCTTTTGAGCGACCGCAGGGTCTCAGCGGCATTTTCGCTGGCCATGCGCACCAGGTCGCGGGCATCCCCGCGTTTGGGCACGCTGAGTTCAACCTTCTCGCCGCCGCGCCGGGTGTTCAGCCATTCTTTGATGATCCGGGCTTCTTCTACTTCTTCCGGCAGCAGTACATGGTCCGGAATATGGGCAGCCTGGGAGTAAAACTGTTTGATGAACTCTTCCAGAATGGCCTGGTTTGCTTCTTCTTCTGTACCTTCCAGAATAAAGTATTCCCGGCCGATCAGTTTTCCATTGCGCACAAAGAAAACTTGCACACAGGCTTCGCCGTCTTCACGGGCCATGGCAATGATGTCGGAATCTTTCTCAGCATCGGTAATGATCTTCTGGCGCTCGATCACACGCTGGATGGCCTGGAGCTGATCGCGTACGCGCGCGGCTTTTTCATAATCCATAGCCTCCGAGGCTTCTGCCATCTGGCGTTCCAGGCGCCGGGTGACCGAATCGGTTTTACCTTCCAGAAACTGGCACAGGTCATCGATCATCTCCCGGTAATCCGCCTGGCTGATCGCCCCGATGCACGGGCCGGCGCAAAGGCCCAGTTCGTAATATAAACACGGTCGTTCGTCCTGCCCGGTTATCTCGCGCGCGCAGGTGGAGTAGGGAAAGATATGCCGCAGCACATCCAGGGTTTGGTTCACCGCCCATACTGAGGTATACGGCCCAAAGTAACGCGAGCCATCGTTCACCATCATGCGCGTCACGGAAACCGTGGGGTAGGCTTCGTGCCAGGTGATCTTGATATAAGGGTAGCGCTTATCGTCCTTAAGGCGCACGTTGAAGAAGGGACGGTGCTCCTTGATCAGGTTCATTTCCAGGATCAAGGC
>DHPL01000038.1:26564-26761 GCA_002407905.1 Anaerolineaceae bacterium UBA5365 | reverse complement strand
CAATACCGCGCGAATATCCTTCAGCAGCTTCTCAGCCTGCGCCATCGTACGGAACCGAAGATCCACCTGCATTTCGGCGAACTCAGCTACAACGATCCGCGAAACACCGCCGCTGATCTTCCCGATCGTAAGCGAAACACCCTGAGGCCAATCATTCAGTTCGCGCAGTTTGACGATTTTTAAGGCCAACTCTTCGA
>DHPL01000038.1:20847-26472 GCA_002407905.1 Anaerolineaceae bacterium UBA5365 | reverse complement strand
AACTGGCCAACGCGTTTTCGGAGCCGATTTTTAAGGCCAACTCTTCGATGGCGTTTCTACCCAACGCTGGTTCGATGCCTGCGTGTACAGCCCTGCCATGCGCTCTGAGGTCCAGCGTCGCGATCCCTTTTCGCTCAACAACGATCGCGCCATTCGCTCTGGCAGCCTCGATCACGATCGCCAGGTCAGCCTCCTGGGCAACTTTTTCTATCGCCGGCATGGCTGCCTTACTGCCAATTTCCTCGTCGCCAACTAGAAGAAAAACGAAATTTGGAAGGACTTCGCTGTTCCCAACAAGGCTCTTAAGCGCGATCAACGCGCCGACAAGGCAGCCCTTCATGTCCAGAACACCCGGTCCGTAGGCTAACCTGCCGTCATTCCGAAACTTGGCCTGTTCCCCTGTGCTGTCGTATTTCACAGTATCCAGGTGCCCGATCAGCGCAAGGGTCATATCGAGGTTCCCTTTTCGCCGGCACACCAGGGTGTTGCCGCAGCTTTCCTGAGGGTAAACCTCCGTTTCAAAGCCCAGCTGCTCAAGCTGTTCCCGCACAATCGTTCCAACCGCGTCGATCCCGGGTTTATTCCAGGAATTGCTATCGATATTCACCAGCTCTTCGAGCAAGCCCATGCTCCACGGCCTTGTGTCCAGCGCGGCCTGCAGCAGTTGATCCTTCAGCTTCATTTGATCCTCAAGATAAGCGCCGAGGCAGTGGATTGCACTGCCTCGCTTTCGTTATGGTCACGCTTTATTCGGCGTTCTCCACCTTGGTTACAAACTGGATGGCGCCGTCTTTGATCGTCTCGATAATGCAGGGCTTGTTCAGCGGGTTATGGGTATTGGGATCCATCGTGAACTTCCCGGAAAGGACCTGCAGATCCTTGATCTTCTCCAGCTCAGTGATCAGCTTTGCGCTGTCTGCCTCACCAGCTTGCTCCAGGGCGTAAACGATCGCCCGAAACGCGTCCACCGCCATGACCGGGTTAGGCAAAATGGGGTCCTTGCCATATTCGGCAACGTAAGAATCCGCCCATGCTCTGATGCCGGGGTCCGCGAGGTTCGCGATGCTGGTCATAAACACGCCTTCGGAACCTTCGCCGGCCAGTTTGATAAACTCCGGCGTTGAGGAGCTATCAGCAGTGAACAAGATGCTGGTGATACCCAAATCACGGGCCTGCTTGGTGATCATGGCAGCCTGGGTCATCTCGGTGGGGAAGTAAATCACGTCCGGGTTTTGTTCCTTGATCTTGCCCAGTATGGCCCTAAAGTCCACCTCTCCGGTGCGGAAGCCCTCGCGGTTGGTCATGGTGGCACCGCCATTATCCATGGCTTCCCTGAAGAACTCCTCCAGGCCTTGGGAGTAATCCGAACCTACGTCGTAGATCGTGGCGTAGGTTTTGGATTTAAGTTCATCCATGATGTAGCGGGCGGCAACCTTACCCTGGAAGGGGTCAATAATGCATGCCCTGAACGCGGTGCGGATCGCTTTCCCATCCGTTTCCGAGACGGTCACTTTGGGGTTCGTTGCCACAGTGGCAATGAAGGGCACACCGGCGGGCTCGGTCACAGCCGTCATGGCAATGCCGGCACCGCTGGCGCTTGGGCCGATAATCGCGACCACACCGTCTGAGACCAGGCGTTTCGTCGCGTTTACGGCCTCGAGTTGGTCAGCCTTAAAATCGTACGAAATCAATTCCACCGGGCGGCCAAGCACACCGCCTTTATCGTTAATGGCTTTCAGCTCCATTTTCAGGGCGTTCATTTCCGAGGTACCCCAGGCAGTATTCACGCCGCTCAGGTTGCCGATATGCCCAATTTTGATTGGGGCTTTGGCAGTTTGCCCGGCTGGCTGAGTACTTGTGCAGCCGATGGCGAAGGCCAAAACTGAGAGCAGAATCATCCAAATGACAAACTTTCTCATCCTATCCTCCAGTATTAATTATGATTGAGTGCGTATTCCCAGATAGGTATTTCTAACGGTTTCATCTTTGAGTAAATCACCTCCTGAGCCGGCGATCACATTCTGCCCTGACTCGATAACATAGGCGTAATCTGAATTTTCCAAGGCTTTCACCGCGTTCTGTTCGGTCATGAAAATGGTGGTTCCCGCGGCGCGAATCTCACGGATGATCGAAAACACCTGGTCAATGATCATCGGCGCCAACCCGAGCGAAGGCTCATCCAGCATCAATAACTTAGGGCGGGACATGAGCCCGCGAGCGATGGCCACCATTTGCTGCTCCCCGCCGGAAAGCGTACCAGCCAGTTGCTTCTCCCTTTGAGCGATGATCGGAAAGGTTGCGGCCATGCGTTCAAAATCTGCTTTGATCCCGCTATTATCTTTTCGGAGAAAAGCGCCCATCAGCAGGTTTTCTTTCACGGTCAGGTTTGCGTAGAGCCGCCTGCGTTCCGGAACCAATCCAATCCCCCTGGCTAATACCTTATAAGCTTGCTTATCCAGTACTTCGCCCTCAAAGAGGATCTCGCCGGAACTCTGCCGGATCACACCGGCGATGGTCATCATCAGGGTGGATTTGCCGGCACCATTGGAACCGATCAAGGATACGATTTGCCCCGGTTCGATCGAGAGGGATAGATCTCTGAGCGCCTGGATGGACCCGTAGGAAACGTTGAGCTGATTAATTTGAAGCATAGTCTTTTTTTCCAAGGTAGGCTTCCAATACCAGCTGGTTGGATTGCACTTCTGCTGGCGTGCCTTCAGCGATCAGCCTGCCAAAGTTCATCACGTAGATGTACTCACACAGCTTCATCACCAGATCCATATGATGTTCGATCAGCAGCACGGTCAGGTTGAATCGCTGCTGAATCTCATAAATCAATTCAGCGAGCACCCTGGATTCCTCAGGGTTCATCCCCGCCGCTGGTTCATCCAAGAGCAGGATTCGCGGTTGAAGTGCCAGCGCGCGGGCAATTTCAAGCCGGCGCTGCAGGCCGTAGGGCAGGCTATCGGCCCGTTTGTCCTTGTGTTCGGCCAGACCAACCAGCCGCAAGTACTCCACCGCGGCATCTTTGGATTCCTGCTCCAGAACTCTGACTGCTTTGGTCGAGACCAGGTAACTCGGCAGGCCAAGCCTGCTGGAGTGCTTATCGATGGCGATCAGCACATTTTCCATCAGACTAAGGTTCTTGAACAAACGGTTATTCTGAAAAGTGCGGGTGATGCCCAATTCAACAATTTGATTGGGCTTGAGATTCTTGATGTCCACACCGTCCAGCTGAATACTGCCAGAACTCACTTTGTACACCCCAGTGATGAGGTTGAATAAGGTGGTTTTACCGGCGCCATTTGGCCCGATCAACCCGGCGATCTTGTTGCTGGGGAATTGGATGCTGATATCCTCACAGGCCACAACGCCGCCAAATTTTTTGGTGACTGCATCCAGAGTTAAGCGCGGTTCCGGATTATCCATGATTAAATCCTGATTCGTTTTTCCGCAAAAACCGCGGCAGCCGTAATTCCCTGAAACCCATAATTCCTTGCGGCCGTAAGACCATCACTGCAACCAGAACTGCGCCATAAACCACCATCCTCCACAGGTTGGCCACCCGCAGCACCTCGGGGATGCTGGTAAAAAGCATGGCCGCGATCACCGGCCCAGTGATGCTTCCAATCCCGCCAGCCACCACCGAGATGATCAGCATCGAGGATTGCATCTGGGTGAACATGGAAGGTTGGATGAAGCCGATGTAATGGGCGAAGAGCCCGCCGCCTAAGCCCGCCATGGTCGCGCTGATGAACAGGGAGAGCATCTGGGTCTTATACACATCAATGCCCATCATCTCCGCAGCGGTCATGTCCTCCCTTAAGGCAATGGCTCTGCGGCCGTACTTGGAAAATATGAAGTTCCTTGCCACCAGAATGGTTAGGACCGTAATGATAAGGACATTCCAAAAATTGGAGTGCTGCGCGATGCCCGGGAGTCCTCTGGCCCCTTGGGTGATCGAAAGGTGCTCCAGAATCACGCGGAATGCCTCGCCAAAGCCAAGCGTGGCAATCGCGAAGTAGTCGCTCTTCAGTTTCGCCCGAAAAGTAGGGATGCCGATGATGAAGCTAAGGATACCCGCTAATAATGCGCCGGCGGTGATCGCAATGTAAAAGTTGACCCCGAAGTTCTTGGTCAGTATCGCGGCAGTATAGGCACCGCAGGCAATAAAACTGGCGTGCCCAAGCGAAAAAATGCCCGTAAAACCGGTGAGGATCGTCATACCGGTCACTTCGATGACGCTGATCATGCCCAGGATGAGGATGCCTTGAATATAAACACTCATGGCTCAGACCTTCTCAATGGCTTCTTTGCCAAACAAGCCATTTGGCATGAAGATCAGGATCAGAATCAACAGACTGAAGCTGAAAACGTCGCGGAAACTTGACGAGGCATACACACTCACGAATGATTCCAGGACCCCCAAAATCACACCGCCCACCACCGCGCCGGGCAGGCTGCCCAAACCTCCAATTACGGCAGCGATGTAAGCCTTGGTTGTGATGGCGCCCATGCCCGGGTAGACCATGTACTTCATCCCGAAGAAAACCCCGGACAGCCCGGCAAGCAGCCCAGAAATGATGAACACCAGCGAAATGACCGAGTTCAGGTTCACACCATTGATCATCGCGGTGATATTGTCGTAAGAAGCTGCCCGAATGGCGATTCCCAGGCGTGTTTTGGTGATGAAGGCATTAAGGATGAAGATGGCGCCAAAGGAGAAAATGATTGCGAAAATATCCAGAAAACCGAGTGTGGCGCCAAAGATTGAGACGGTGCCAAGTTCAAAGACCTGGGGGAAGGGGTAAAAACTGCCCCCGATCAAGACGTAAACCAAATTCTCCAGAAGCATCGAGATGCCCATGGCGCTAATCATCAGGAACAAGGACGGTGCCCGCCTGACTCTAAGCGGCCGGTACGCGAAGCGTTCTGAAAGCAGGGAGAGGATCGCCGCGCCAACCATCGCCGCTATCAACGCCAGCGAAAAGGGTTGTCCAAAACGGGTCATCGCGAAAAAGCCGATGTACGAGCCGAGCATGATGATCGTCCCATAGGCGATGTTGCTGAAGCCCATGATGCTGAAGATCAATGAGTAGCCATTCGCCATCAAGGCGTAAATGCCCCCAATTGCAAGTCCCGTTACCAATGTTTGTAAAAACATCTGCCCATCCCTGGTTAAGTTGATGGTTGCTAGAAATTGGTTAAATTATTAGAAGACTTTTTCTTCTTTCATCCTTTGCGAAATGTTTCAAGATCGTATTGGGTGAAGATTTGTACATAAACGCTAAAATTTGCAAGCCATTTTACCAGTAAAACGCCAACCTGCAGGGTTTTAATCATTTAGGCTCTTAAGTATGCGCAGCATGGGAAGAAACTTCCATCCAGCCGCTTTCGTGGACAATCGATACCCCGACCACCCAACAGCTAGCGCTTTTATCCAGACACTTAGCCTTTAGTGGCTACGCGCAGTAATCTTTAGAAAAACATTAGAACCTCCTCTGCCTCAAAAACCGAATCAGAAAGAACCCCTCAGCTTCCTCTCCAACGGTGAAACCGTTGACGCAGCCCCTTTTCCTCGGCTATAATCAATCGCCCGTTGGGGAAGTGCTGGAATTGGCAGAC
>DHPL01000038.1:1007-20753 GCA_002407905.1 Anaerolineaceae bacterium UBA5365 | reverse complement strand
TGCTGGAATTGGCAGACAGGCATGACTTAGGATCATGTGCCGCAAGGCGTGAGAGTTCGAGCCTCTCTTTCCCCACTTGCACATAAACTATTGCGAGGTAAACCTTGAAAATCACCAAAACCCCTACCGATGATCATCAGCTGAAAGTCACCGCTGAATTCGAACCTGAACTGCTGGAGCAGTTTAAACACCGCGCCGCGCGCAAACTGGCCCAGCGCACCAAAATTCCCGGTTTCCGGCCTGGTAAGGCGCCATATAACATGATCCTCACCTACCTGGGTGAAGCTACTGTTACCCGCGAAGCTCTGGAGTTGATGCTGGATGACGTTTACCCCAAGGTGCTGGATGCGGAAGGCATTAAGCCCTATGGTCCCGGCAACCTGGATAACATACCCAGCGAAGACCCGCCCACCTTTGAATTCACGATCCCGCTCGAACCGGAAGTGGAACTTGAGGGCCTGGACGCGCTCAGCAAAAAATACGAACCCACGGTGATCACTGACGAACAGGTGCAAAACTTCATTGATAGCATGCGCCGCGAGCAGGCTACCATCGTGCCGCTGGAGACACCAGCCGCGGAAGGTAACCTGGTATTCCTGAACCTGCAAGCCACCGATAGTGCCTTACCGGAATCCGAAGAAGCCCAGTTAATCAAGCCCACCCCGCAACAAATTCTCATCCCCTCCAACTCTGAGGAGCGGGCCAGCGAATGGCCATTCAAGGGCTTTGCCCGTTCTTTCATTGGCCACAAAGCCGGCGAAACCCTGGATTTCACCCACGATTATCCCGAGGACAGCGAAAACAAAGACTTCGCCGGAAAGAAACTGCACTTTAAGGTCGACCTGCAGTCCGTAAAAGGCCTGGAATTACCCGCTGTGGACGAAGAATTCATTAAGAAGGTCAGCGCTGCAGAGGATGTGCCGGCATTTGAAAAGAGTGTGCGCGAGCACCTTGAACACGAAGCACTGCACGAATACGAAGATGCGTACTACCTGGAACTGGTGGACCAATTACGCAAGCAAGCGGTAATTAAGTATCCGCCCCAAATGCTGGCCAACGAGGAAGACCAGGTGCTGCATCGAATCGAGCATGACCTCTCGCACCGCAAATTGGACCTGGACCTTTATCTGAAACTGCGTAAAACCGACCGCGATACCTTCATCAACGAGGAAGTAAAACCAACTGCCCTCAACCGCCTTGAACGCTCCTTGATCATGGAAGCACTCACCCGGCAGTACGAGATCAAAGTGGGCGAAGCAGAGATGCAAGAAGAGATCAGCCGGGTAATCGACAACCTGATCTACAGCGGCGACTTTGAAGCGATCCAGAAGGAATTAGGCAAGAAGAAGTTTGCCGAATCCGTAAGCATGGAAGCAGCCAACCGCGCGCTTGAAAAAGCCATCCGGGTTCAACTGCGAAAGATGGCGGACCCTGATTCGGTGGCCGCAGTGGTAACCGAAGCTGCCGCGGACGAAGCCGAACCTGAAAAGCCTGCCGCCAAACCGCGGAAAAAAGCCGCCGCGCCTAAAACTGAAAAGCCCGCTCCTGCTGCACAGGCTGAGGAAGCCAAGCCTGCCAAACCGCGCAAAACCAGCAAGGCCAAGGCTGCGGACTAATACAATTCTGATACTCAGGGTTTAAACTGCCTGAAACTATGAAGAAAAGGACGCTTATGCCCAATAAACCTTTTGAATCCGTGATTCCGATGGTCATTGAAACCTCGGGGCACGGAGAACGTGCTTACGATATCTACTCGCTGCTGCTCAAAGAGCGCATCGTTTTCGTGGGTTCAGGTATCAACGACCAGGTAGCAAACCTCATCGTTGCTCAACTGCTTTACCTCAGCCGGGAAGACCCGGATAAAGGCATCCAGATGTACATCAACTCGCCAGGCGGCTCCATCTATGCCGGCATGGCCATTCTGGATACCATGCAGATGATCCCGAACAAGATCTCAACCGTCGCCGTTGGTGTTACCGCTTCATTCGGTACCGTGCTTTTGGCCGCAGGCGAAAAAGGCCAGCGCTACGCTTTGCCCCACGCCACCATCCACATGCACCAGCCTTTGGGTGGCGCTGAGGGTCAAGCCACCGATATTGAGATCATCGCCAAAGAGATCCTGCGCCTGCGCCAGAAATTGAATGAATTTTTTGCTGAAGCCACCGGACAGGACATCGAAGTGATCAAGCGCGATACCGAACGCGACTTTTACATGGATGCCGAACAAGCCGTAAAATACGGCCTGGTGGATAAAGTGCTGACCACACCAACAAAATAGAGTGAAGCATTGATCAGCCAACGCTTTCCGCAGCTGAAAGGCGTAATCATTGACATGGATGGGGTTCTGTGGCGAAACACAGACCCCATCGGTGATTTACCAGCTATTTTCACAAGCATCGAAGCCCAGGGCCTGCAATGGATCTGCGCGACGAATAACGCCACCCAATCCCCCGAGGAATTCGCGGAGAAATTGCGTGGCTTTGGCGTGGAAACACACCCCGGATGCGTGGTGAACTCTGCTTCAGCCACTGTGGATTACCTTAAGAGCAATTTCAGCTTGGATTCCAAGGTTTACGTTGTTGGCTCTGAATCACTCTGGCAGATGGTGAGCGATGCTGGCTTCGAAACCGTGCCCACCGGCGATGAAGAATGGTTGGAAAGAGCAGCGGAAATTGACATCGTTGTCGCTGGATTGGACCGCCGTTTCTCCTACAACCGTATGCGTGATGCCGCCATGGCCATCCGCCTCGGGGCCACTTTCATTGCCACAAATACCGATGCAACCTACCCCACGCCGCAGGGCTTACTCCCGGGTGCCGGAGCCGCGGTGCGGGCAATCGAAGTAGCCAGCGGCAAGGAACCCATGGTGATCGGCAAACCCAACCCCATGGTTTACCAGGAAGCCCTCAAGCGGATGGGCTTGGAGGCCGCGCAAGTAATGGGTATTGGCGACCGGTTGGATACGGATATCCGCGGCGCGCAGGCGGCTGGCTGCCTGAGCGGCCTGGTTCTCACCGGGGTCACTTCCATTCAAGCTGCCAAAGCCTGGCAGCCCCCGCTAGATGCCTACGCTCCAGACCTTTGGAGCCTGGTGAATGACTAAACCTCTGATCTACGACCTGAGCACCGCCCAGCTTTCTCAGGTATTACAGGAGCTTGACCAACCCGCCTTCCGCCTGAAGCAGCTGCACCAGGGCCTGTACAACAAACTCTACACCAGTTTCGAAGAATTTGACGCGATCCCAAAAGCGCTGCGCTCCGCCCTGGATGAACGTTTCACGGTTGAACCGCTAAGCGTTGCCAAAACTTTGCGCTCGCGCGACGGGAACACCGAGAAAAAGCTTTTTAGCCTGCAGGATGGAAACCTGATCGAAACGGTGCTCATGCGTTTTGAGCGCCGCAACACCCTCTGTGTTTCCACTCAGGTTGGCTGCCCCATGGGCTGTGTTTTTTGCGCAACGGGACAAATGGGTTTTGTGCGCAACCTCAGCGCCGGTGAAATTTTGGGCCAAATCATCCATTTTCAGAAAGAGTTGCGTGCCGGCGATGAAGCATTGCGCAATGTGGTGTATATGGGCATGGGTGAGCCGTTCCTTAACTTTCCCAACGTCTCCCAATCCCTGGATTATCTTTCGGACCCGGAACGGCTGGGGCTGGGCGCAAGGCATATCACCGTTTCGACGGTTGGGGTCATTCCCCGCATCGCGCAGTTTGGAGAGCAGCACCCGCAAGTGAACCTGGCCATCTCGCTGCATGCCCCCACGGATGAATTGCGCACTAGGCTTCTGCCTGCCAACCGCCAATACCCCTTGGAAAAGTTGATGCAGGCCTGCCGGGATTACATCGCCCAAACCAATCGTAAGCTTACGTTTGAGTATGCCCTCATCGATGGGCTGAACGACAGCCCGGAACATGCCCGCCAGTTTGCCCAATTGGTACGCGGCATGCTCTGCATCGTCAACCTCATTACCCTTAACCCCAGTAAGAAATATGCCACACCTGGCTCGCCGCCCGCCCGGGTGCAAGCCTTTAGAGACGTTTTGGTAGAGCATGGTGTGCGCGTTACGCTGCGGCTGCGGCGGGGCCTGGAGATCAACGCTGGCTGCGGTCAGCTGGCTTCAGCCGAGAACCCCAACTGATATAATCGGAAACATGGAAAATATCTTCAAAAAATGGCGCGATAGCCTCGAAAAAACGCGCGAGGTCACCTTTGGCAAGATCGCCAACTTCTTTGGCGCGACCGAGATCGACGATTCCAGCTTTGACGAATTGGAAGAGCTGCTTATCCAGGCAGACCTGGGCCCCGAGACCACCATCAAACTCCTGGATCGCTGTTCGGATCTGGTGGACGAACGCGGGCTCACCCGCACTGACCAGCTGGAAGGCCTGGTGAAAGCCGAGCTGGCTGCCCTACTGGAGCAGCCGGAAGAGCCGGCACTGAACCACGGGCCTACGGTGATCATGGTCACCGGCGTGAATGGCTCCGGGAAAACTACGAGTATCGCCAAACTGGCCGCCCGTTATAAAGCCATGGGCAAAAAGGTGCTCCTGGTCGCAGCCGATACCTACCGGGCCGCAGCCATGGACCAGTTGGAAGTCTGGGCCAAACGTGTGGACGTGCCCATCATCACGGCCGCCCAGGATTCGGACCCCGGCGCGGTCACTTATGACGGTATCAAGGCCGGGCTTGCCCGGGGCAGCGATGTGATCCTTATCGATACTGCCGGCAGATTGCATACGCGTTACAACTTGATGGAGGAAATCAAGAAGGTGCACCGGGTGGCTGGCAAAGCGCTCCCGGGTGCCCCGCACTACTCCTGGATCGTTCTGGACACCACCACAGGCCAGAACGCACTGCGCCAGGCCGAGGCCTTTGCCAAGGCAGTCCACCTCAACGGAGCCATCCTCGCCAAACTGGACACCTCAGCCAAGGGCGGAATGGTCTTCGCCGTGCGCGACCAGCTCCAACTGCCCATCATCTACGCCGGCTTGGGCGAAAAGCTGGATGACCTGCAACTGTTTGACCGCAAATCTTTTGTGGACAGTATTTTTGACCGCTAAACCCTTTTGGAGAAAAAATGTCTGACTTAAACGCCCGCTTGGACACATTGGCTGCTCAAAACCGCCAGCTCCAGGAGCATCTTTGACTTAGCTGAAAAGCAAAATCAACTCCAAAACCTGCAAAAAGAATCCGAACATCCAGGCTTTTGGGACGACCCAAACGCCGCCCAAAAGGTGATGAAAAAAATCGCCGGGCTTTCCGATTCGATTGATGTCTGGACATCCATTACTCACCAAATCGCTGATCTTGAGGGCCTGATCGAAATGGATGATGGCAGCCTTAGCGCGGAGCTTGAAGAGCAGCTGGACGCGCTGGAAGCCCTGCTGGCAAAGAAAGAAAACGAACTCCTGCTCTCCGGAGAGTACGATCACGGAGGCGCACTGCTTGCCATTCATGCCGGCGCGGGCGGCACCGATTCCCAGGATTGGGCGGCCATGCTGGAGCGCATGTACCTCCGCTGGGCGGAAATGCACAATTACAAACTCGAACTTCTGGACCGCACCTTGGGTGAGGAAGCCGGCATTAAATCCGCCACTTACCTGGTGAGCGGGGACCTGGCTTACGGCTACCTTAAATCAGAAAAGGGTGTGCATCGCCTGGTGCGCCTCTCGCCGTTTGATGCCGCTCACCGCCGCCATACCTCGTTCTCGCTGGTGGAAGTATGGCCGGAACTTGAAGATAGCAATGAGATCCAGATAAACCCTGAGGACATCGAGATCGAGGTTTACCGGTCATCCGGGGCCGGCGGTCAGAATGTGCAAAAGAACATGACGGCCGTGCGTATCAAGCATCTCCCCAGCGGTTTGGTCGTGACCTGCCAGAACGAGCGATCGCAAACCCAGAACCGCGAGAACGCGCTTAAAGTGCTCAAAGCCCGGCTCTTCGAAATCGAGCAGCAAGCCCACGCTGATGAGATCTCAGACCTTAAAGGCGAGTTCAAAAAAGTGGAATGGGGCAATCAAATTCGCTCTTACGTACTGCACCCTTACCAGATGGTCAAGGATCACCGTACGGAATACGAGACCGGCAATACACAAGCCGTCCTGGACGGTGAATTGGATAGTTTTATGGAAGCCTGGCTGCGGTATAAACCTGCAGTTTAAGTTTTTCAGTTAATCCAGCAGGTTAGCCAGGCGCAGGGTCTCGGGGTCGATGCCCTTGGTTTTACCCACCACCTCTTCAAGCGGGGTAAAGGCCAATTCGCTCCGGATCTGGCCAACTAAAACCCCGTACTGCTCCCGCGCGATGGCCTGAATGGCGCCATCTCCTAGCCTGCTGGCCAAAATGCGGTCAAAAGCGCCGGGACTTCCGCCGCGCTGCACATGCCCCAAAATGGTGGACCGCACGCTAAAGCCTAGGCGTTCTTTGTGCGTTTCAAAGTATTCGGTCAGTTTTTGGGCGTTGTACTCGGCCCCTTCCGCGGCAATGATCAGGGCATGGGCTTTGCCATGTTCATAAGCGCTGATCATCTCCTGCGCGATGGCCTCCGGGTCGGTAGGGACCTCCGGCACGGTAATGGCTTCCGCGCCGCCGGCCAGTCCGGCCATCAGGGCCAGGTAACCGCAATTCCGGCCCATCACTTCCAGGATGAATGCCCGATGATGGGACGACGCGGTCACTTTCAGGCGGTCGATCGCTTCAAGGGCAATATTGAGCGCGGTGTCCACCCCTATGGTCAGGTCTGAACCGATCAGGTCGTTATCGATGGTAGAGGCGATCCCCACCGTGTTGAACCCCATTTTGCTCAGTTCGTAGTTACCGGTTTGCGAACCATTTCCCCCGATGACTACAAGGGCATCGATCCCGAACTGGTTCAAATTCCGAATTGCCAGCTTGCGGCCCGGTTCGGTCATGAACTCCGGGCAGCGCGCGCTGCCAAGAATTGTGCCGCCGCGCTGGATAATTCCACCCACATCCCGGGTGGTCAGTTCATCAATTGTTCCCGAGATAAGGCCTTTGTACCCGCTGCGCACACCATATGTTTTGAACCCGTTCGCGATCCCGCAGCGCACCACCGCCCGAATGGCGGCATTCATCCCCGGGGCATCGCCCCCACTGGTAAGCACGGCTATTCTCTTAGTCATATCTGCCCTCGATCATTTGGTTTCGGGGTCAATTATAATTCATGCGGTTTTTGGCTCAGCGGAGGTGTCATGGCTCAGGATATTCTGGTAGCGGTTTTATGCAAGGATGCGTTCTCGCGCAATTGGATCTCGTTGCTCTTTGTTCGGGATTGGCGCACCCGCGTGGTGGCCGAAACCAGCCAGCTTGAAGACCTGGCGATTTCCCGCCAGGACGAAATTATGAAGGTGGACTTCTTCGTTGTAGACCTGGATTCGTACCGGGACCAGCCGAATTTCCTGACCCAAGTTACGGAGGTCCTGCATCCACAGGCCGGATCGCAAGTACTTTATCTTGCCTCCAGCATCGATTCCCGGATGCTTTCCACCTTAAGGTCAGAGCGTTTTGCCGGTCTGCTGACCAAGGACGAGATCGGCTCATCCCTGGGCTGGGCGCTCACATTCGCCGCCGAGGGCAAAACCATCTTTACGCCCGAGTCATTGCAAGCTGTAATGGAAGCAGGCTTGACCCCACCCCTGCCTTACCTCGTGCTGCACGCCAGGCCCATACCGGGGTTAACTACCAGGCAAGCCGAAACGGCGCGCCTCGCCATCCTTTTTTCGATCGGCAGGCGCGACCTGGCAGATGAGCTTAAGATTTCGGACCAGTGGAGCTACGGCATGGTCTCGGAGCTATATGACAAGCTCGGCCTCTCCGACCTGTTTTCAGGGCAGGGCACACCCTACGATTTCATCAATGAAGACCCGGTAATCAAAGCCCGGCTGGAGGATATTCTGGAAGAACTGGGCGATTCGAAGAAAGCCCGGGACCTTGAGAGCCTGGCCTTCCACCTGATCACTATGCCCGTCATCGAAGAATCCCGCGAATAGTGATTGTGAACGCCAAGTAGTTTTATTCATTTTATGCGCCAGCTTCTCATCTTTGCAGACCAGCGCGGCAATTGCACCGCTATATACAGGCTTTGATAGCAAAAGAGAGCAGCGAAAGTGTAAAATATGGGCCGTTAGAGGTTAGATGAACAAAGTATATGTATCCGGGATCGGGCAGGTGCCCATCCGCGAAAATTGGGAAAGATCGCTGAAAGAGTTGGCTGGCGACGCCGCCCTCTTGGCCATCGAAGACGCCGGTCTGGGTTATCCTCAAGGGCTTTTTGTAGGCAACATGATGTCCCCCACCGCGAATAAGCAAATGCATTTGGGGGCCTTGCTGGCGGACTGGCTGGGCTTTCACCATAAGAGCGCCGTGACCATCGAATCAGCCTGCGGTTCGGCCTCCGCGGCCTTCCGCATGGGGGTGATGGCCATTGCTTCCGGGGAAATGGATTCAGTCCTGGTGATCGGCGCCGAGAAAATGACTGATTCGCCTTCGCCCGAGATCACCTCAGCGCTTGCCACAGCCGCAGATGCTGAACTCGAGCTCGATTTTGGAGTCTCCTTCGTAGCCTTAAATGCCCTGATCATGCGCCGCTATATGCACGAGCACGGCTGGGAGAAAAAGGATTTTGCTCCCTTCTCCATCAACGCGCATGCCAATGGCGCGCACAACCCTAATGCGCGGTTCCAGCAGGCCATCACAGAGCAGACCTTTATGAATGCCGGCATGGTTTGTGACCCGATCAACCTGATGGATGCCTCACCTATCGGTGATGGCTCTGCTGCACTCTTTCTCAGTTCCAAACCGGTGAGCAATGGCCACCCCACGATCGAAGTGGTTGCTTCCGCGTCCGCAACCGACACAATCTCAATCCAAAACCGCAAGGACCCCACCTGGCTGACCGCGGCAGAGCAAGGCGCGAAGCAATGCTACGCGCAGGCGGGCATCAAACCAAGGGATATATCCGTTTTTGAGTATCACGATGCCTTCACGATCATGGCCGCGCTCTCGCTCGAAGCAGCCGGTTTTTGCGAACGCGGGCAAGGACCGCGGTTGGCAGCTGAAGGGAAAATCGCCTTCGACAGCGAAATACCGGTAGCCACCCTGGGCGGATTGAAAGCCCGCGGACATCCTGTGGGGGCCACAGGCGCCTACCAATTGGTGGAAGTTGTTCAGCAATTGCGGGGCGAAGCAGGCTTCACTCAGGTGCGGGATCCGCGCTATGGAATGGCCCAGAATATCGGCGGGTCTGGCTCCAACATCACCACCCACATCCTAAAACGGGTCTAGCAGTGATAAAATCGCGTTAATCAAGGCTGCCAGCGGCGGCCAAATTTTGCATGCCGGAGTGCTCCTTAATGGAACTACACATTGCTTTGCCCGCTCACCAAAAGTACGCCTTCGATCCCACGCTTTTCAGCCTTGACACCCAAAAGATCTTCCCGAACAACCAGGCGCTCCAGCTTTTTGTGCAGCGCGTTAACGCCAGACGGCAAGCCGCCACCCCGCCCGAGCCCCCGATCCACGCCGGCGAGTTAAACGCCCTGGCTCTGATCAAGCAGGCCATCTACAAGGTGCTGGCGGAATACTTCACCGCCAACGGCAATGGCCTGCGCAACGACCTGGAAGCGGACCTCAAGCTTGGTCTGAAACCCGCTCGTTTTCAGCAGACACTCAATGAATTCATCGAGGAATTCCCTGCCTTAGCCGTGCTGAACAATGTGCTCAGCCCGGCTGCCTGGCTGGAGCAGGGTGAACACCTGCATGAGGCCTTGGATGAAGTACTGATCAACTGGCTGACGAACCTTAACCCAGCAGCGGACCAGTTCGATGAATTCTTCAACAACACGAAATTAACCGAAACAACGGCTTACGATCAGATCACCGATGGCATGCAGGTCTTCTTCAAACACCAACCGGGTTTGGGGCCGCGCGGCCAGGACCTGATCGCCTTCTTGCGTGAGCCGGCGCTCAAGGCCCCGCGCTCCTTGCTGGCCCAGCTGGAATTTATTCGCGAGAACTGGGGCTTCGTTCTGGGGGACCTCTTTATCCGCCAGCTCTTGGGCGGTATAGACCTGCTGAAAGAAGAACAGAAAGCCAGTTTCTTGGGACCTGGGCCGGCAATAGTGCCCTTCTACCCCGGGCAGGCCAGCGCGTCAGAGCCTCAGGAAAGCTTCGATGCATTCGCCGGCCTGGAGGAAGTGGAGCGTTTCAGCCCGGATAGCGATTGGATGCCCCGGGTGGTCATGATCGCCAAAAACGCCTACGTGTGGCTGAACCAACTTGGGCGCCAATATGACCGCCCCATCGAACGCCTGGACCAGGTGCCCGATGAAACCCTGGATGAATTGGCATCCTGGGGTTTTACCGGCCTTTGGCTGATCGGCTTGTGGGAGCGCTCCGAAGCCTCCCAGCGCATCAAACAACTTTGCGGCAATCCGGACGCGGTTGCCTCGGCCTATTCCCTGCGCAGTTACCACATTGCCCAACGCCTGGGCGGCGAAGCAGCCTGGCAAAACCTCAGCGAGCGCTGCGGCCGGCGCGGAATCCGCCTGGCGAGCGACATGGTACCGAACCACATGGGTATCGATTCGGATTGGGTTTACGAGCACCCGGATTGGTTCATCGGCCAGGATCACAGCCCTTTCCCGGTCTACTCCTTCAATGGGCCGGACCTTTCCGACCGGCCGGATGTTTCGATCAACATCGAGGACCACTATTACGACCGCACCGACGCAGCAGTGGTCTTTAAGCGTTACGACCACCAAAGCGGTACAACCCGCTATGTGTATCACGGCAACGATGGCACTTCCATGCCCTGGAACGATACCGCCCAGCTGGATTACCTCAAGCCCGTTGTGCGCGAAGCCGTGATCCAAACCATCCTGGATGTTGCCCGCAAATTCCCCATCATCCGCTTTGATGCAGCCATGACCCTCACCAAGAAGCACTACCAGCGCCTTTGGTTCCCCCAGCCCGGCTCCGGCGGAGATATTCCATCCCGGGGGGAACATGCTTTGACCAAGGCCGAATTTGACGAACTGATGCCCGAGGAATTCTGGCGCGAAGTAGTCGAACGGGTGGCCCGGGAAGTACCCGATACGCTCCTCTTGGCAGAGGCTTTTTGGCTGATGGAAGGCTACTTTGTGCGTACCTTGGGCATGCACCGCGTGTACAACTCAGCGTTCATGAACATGCTCCGCGATGAAGAAAATGCCAAATACCGCCTGCTGATCAAGAACACCCTCAGTTACGACCCTCAGATCCTCAAGCGCTACGTCAACTTTATGAACAATCCGGACGAAAAAACCGCCGTGGAACAATTTGGGAAAGGCGATAAGTACTTCGGCATCTGCACCGTGATGGCCACCATGCCCGGCCTGCCGATGTTTGGGCATGGCCAAATTGAGGGTTACACCGAGAAATACGGTATGGAATATTACCGGCCTTACTGGGATGAAACCCCGGATTGGGGGCTGATCGAACACCATCGCAAGGTGATCTTCCCGCTCTTGCACCGCCGGCGAATCTTTGCCGATGTTGAAAACTTCAGGCTCTACGACCTGGTGACCGATTCCGGGGCCGTTGACGAAAACGTGTTCGCTTTCTCGAACTACGCGGATGGCCTGCCGGGCCTGATGATCTACCACAACCGTTTCGGCGAAACTTCCGGACGGATCAAGCTTTCAGCGCCCTTCCTGATGAAACACGGGGAGGAATCGCATCTGCGCACCCAGGAACTGGCTGACGCCCTCTTCCTCACTGGGCCGCACACGGCTTATGTGCAGTACTCGGACCTGATCACTGGCCTCACTTACCTCACACGGCTGGACGAATTGCGCCGCGAAGGCCTCTTTGTAAAAGTTGGCGCTTACGAACACCACGTTTATCACGGGTTCAAAGTTGTGGAAGGCGCGGACTACGGGGCGCTTTACCAGCATCTCAATGGCAGCGGTGTTACGGACCTGGATTACCTGCGCCTGAATTGGCGCCTGGCACCGCTGACTAATGCCCTGGAACAGTTGTTGGACGCGCCGTTTCTGCAGGGCAGTGCGGGTTCCGGGCTGGAATCAGGTTCAGGGGAGGAAGTTCGGGGGCTGGACCAACTGATCACCGCCTTTCAGGATGCCGCCTTGCGCACCGAAGGGCTCGCCCTGCCGTATAAGATCGGGGCAGGCAACTGCCTCTCCAGCGCCTTGCAGCAGGTGGAGCAGGTCGCCGAAGATGCCGAGCTGGATTTTTACCCTTCCACTGCCAGGTTGGCGGACAATGTCCGCGAGTTCACCGCGGCCGACCCCCGCGCGTTGGACCTTCTGCTCATCGCCGCCCGATTGGTAAAGGCGGGTGAACTCAGCCCTGGCACTGCCCATGCATCGGCCTACTCGAACCTCCTGGGGCTCTCGCCCTTGCGGGATAAATTGCAAGAAAAACTGGAAGACCTGGGCTTCAGCGATTATGAAGCCAGCCGGGGCCTGCTGCTGATCAACTGGCTGCTTAGCCTGGCAGCCAAACCAGAACCGGCCGCCGCGCAAGCACGGGAACTCTTTACTGCCTGGCTGGCAGACGCAAATCTTGAGGCTTTCATCGAGGTAAATAGCTACGAGAACAAACTTTGGTTCAACAAGGAGCGCTTTACCCAGGCGATGAATTACTACCAGGCCTGGCAGCTTGCCCGAATTGCTTGTGCCGGAGAAGGCGAGCAGTCTTTGGCGGTGTTTTCGGCAGCCAGCAAACTAGCCCAATGCATGGATGCTTTTGAAAAAGCGCTGCCCCTTTCGGAATTTCAGGTGGAAAAGCTGCGCGCGCTTTTACCTCAAGCCGAGGTTTAAGCCCCGGTTTCTGCCCTGGCGCGCATCAGGGTCTGCGAGAAAATCGTATCCGCCCGCAAACCCGTGCGGTTGCTGCGCACATCCTTTAATAATTCCATGATCACTGGGCTTAAATCCAGCCCAGTTGCCCTTTGGGTCATCCACACCGCGTTCGCGGCGTAAGCGATGTTATTTTGCGGCTCAATGCGGTGAAAATCGTCAAAGAACCAGCCGCAGGATGTGAACATGCGCTGGCGTTCATACTGGGCCTTCAGGAGCTGATTCATTTGCCCCTGGAGTTCCGGGCTGAGGTTCCGCCGGCTGAGTTCCAGGCAAAGATCATGGGTGGTTTTCTGGCCGGTGAGCACGTCAACATAGCGGTGGCGTAATTCCCAGGGGTCTTCAAAAAGCGGGGTTGCCAAATCCAGGTAGGCAGTATCCACCCATTCAGCAATCTCATTCAGCGCGGCTCGCATGGGTTCCTTCCAATTTGCCCCGCTTGTGCAGTCGCATTCCCGGGCCCAGCGTTCACAGCCATGCAAACAGGACCAGGAAGAACACTCCTGCAAAATGCCGGCCCGTGTTTCGCCCGGGTGTTCATGCAGCCATTTGCCCGGCCAGCTCCAGGTGATGCCATGTTTTTCCGCCCCGCCGTTAAGCAAGTACTCCAGGAAGTAATTTCGGAAAGGCTGGTGATGGCCGTACAGCTCGCCGTCGCTGGCGATGATGCGTAAAAAGCCCTCCCAGCCGCCATTGCTGGCAATCAGGTCGTAAAGGAAGGCATCGCCATTGACGGTTTTTTCCGGTAAAAAGCTCACTTGCGTGCTCAGGTCCCGATCGTATGTGAAGACGGTGAAATTCGGCCGGCCTTCCGGGAGCTCCAGGCTATACGGCGACCGGCTGCCTTCTTCCCCGCTGACCTGCCAGGGTGCCAGGATGGTGAACTTTAGCCCCAGGTCGGAGAGGACGCAAAGCGTTTCAGTATCCGCGGCAGTTTCCGGAAGCCAAATCCCTTCGGGCTGATGGCCAAAGCGGTAGATAAAGTCCCCCAATCCCCAGCGCACTTGCGTGATCTTATCCAAACGTGTCGCCAAAGGCAGGATGGTGTGGTTGTAAGCCTGCGCCATGCCATTGCCATAACCATCCCGTTCGAAATTAGCGCGCTCCTGGGTGACGATCAGTTCGGTCACGTCCGGGAATGTCTGCTGCATCCAATTGAAGAGGGTTGGCCCGATGTTGAAAGAGATCTTGCCAAAATTGCCAACTCTCGCGTTTGGCTCATAGCACTCGGCCATGATGCGCTCATTCCAGTTGTGATAGGGTTCCGCGCCTATTTCATCGGGAATATAGTCTGATATTGGGTCTTCACGCGGGGGTTGGTAGAAATGGCCGTGGATACTGAGGTTCAGGTTCATTGAGCTCCCGTCTTCGTGCTGGAGTTTTCTTTCAAGTACGCTAACTTCTGGTGCAAACGTGCAGGGTTGATGCCAAAGAGGCGCGGCATGCTGTCCAGGTCGCAGGTACGGTTTTCGGCAAGGTATTCCATCCAGAATGCCGAGCCCGGAAAGCCCTTGACCATGTTTTGCATCAGTTGGGTCAAAAATTGGAATTGCAGTGGGCTGAATTCAACAAAATTGCGTTTCTTTCCGATCGCGGTGCTGATCGTTTCCAGGATCGTCCGAAAGCTGAGGTGCTCCGGCCCGCCCAGGGCATTGACCGTGTTGCGCAGCTGGGGCATGTCCAGCGCCCAGATCAAGGCCGTAACCAGGTCGTGCACCCATAAGGGCTGCAAGAGAACGCTGCCATCACCGGGAATAAGCACAAGCCCCGGCGATTTCCGGATCAACGCAGCCAACTGAATCGTGAAGTAGTCGCCTGCCCCATACACCATGCTGCTGCGCAGGATGGTATAAGGCACCCCGGAATTGCGAATCGTGTTTTCAGCAATGCCTTTAGCCTTAAGCAAGCTGTAAGCGGAGGCGCGGTCCGCTCCCAGGTGGCTCAGGTAGAAAAAGCGCCCCACTTTGTATTCGCTGGCAACCTGGGTCAGCGCGTCAACACCTTCAAGCTCCACCTTTTCCAGCTCACCCAGCGCGCCGGTGCGCTCCACACCTGCAAGGTGGTAGATGGTGTCAATTCCCTGCATGGCAGCACGAATACCCCGCAGGTCTGTAAGCCCGCTGACTGCCACATCCAAACCAATACCTTTGGGGAAATATGTTTCCGACCGGCTGGGCTGAACTAATAGCCGAAACGGGATCTTACGGGCATAGAGCTGCTTCACGAGTTCGCCCCCAATGAACCCTGTTCCGCCGGTCACTAAAATCATGGGCCAAATTATAGCAGTCTCTGTGTTTCCTGGCATGGCACTTGCACATTTAAAGAGGAAGGTTTCATCGGGAGTGTCTATGCAAAATAAACTCGGTTTCCACTACTACAACGATCACCTCCACTACCAGGAAAAGGATTTGATCGCCCTCTTGCCTGAATTAGAGGCGCACGAGGCAGCCTGGCTGGTGCTCAAAGCCCCTTCAGCAGTAGCCATACCGGAGGTTTTCATCCGGGCCTTGCTCGATCAAGGTATCATGCCCATCCTGGATTTCGATCTGCGCATTGATGAACAGATTCGCCCGGTGGACTTGCAGCTTCTGCTGGAGACCTATAGCAAATGGGGCGTGCGCTACGTGAACTTCTTCCGCCCGCCTAACCTGCGCTCCTCCTGGGAGGATGAGGCCTGGGCTTTAGGGGATGTTGTGGAACGCTTTTTGGATCGCTGGGTGCCCTTTTTACGGATGGCCCAGCAATGCCATCTGGTGGCGCTCTTCCCTGCCCTGGAGCCCGGCGGCGAGTATTGGGACCTTTCTTTCCTCAAGCGTCTCCTGGCGCTGGCAAAAACCAAACGCCTGAAAGTTTTCGCGGAAGACCTGCACATGGCGGTTTCTGCCCAGAGCTTCGGAAAACCGATCACCTGGGGCGCCGGCGCGTCTGCTGCCTGGATGGCTCCCATGCCCTACGCGGCCATAGAAGCCGGACAGGAAGATCACCGCGGTTTTAACACCTGGCAATGGTATACCGAGATCGTCAAAGCCCATACCGGAGCTGCTCCGAAACTCTTCCTTTTCTGGGCTGGCGCGGCAAACAAGCGGTCGGCCGAAAGCGGCCTGGCTTTTGACGAACTGGATTGCCTCCTGCGCGAGCGGGCCGCAGACGGCCTGGCAATGCCGTTGCCGGATAACCTGCTGGCGATCGCCTACCACAAGCTGGTAAAAGCCAAACCCAAGCACCAGATGCAGCCGTCGCTTTTTGCCCCTCTTACCGAGGAACAAACCCAGGTCCTGGACCTGATCAACGAAGCACTGGCCAAATCCCGCGAAGAAACCGAGGACGAGGCTGAGATTGCTCCCAGAGATGCGATGGATACAGCCCAACCTGAGATTGATCGCGCGGATTCGTCCCGCATCGAACTTGAAAACCCTGGTCACGAGGACTTGGATGATGAAATTCCCGCCGAGGCAGAGCCAATGGCGGCACAAACAAGCGATACTCATCCAATCGACCCGCATGACCTGCACCTGGGTGAAGAATATCGCGTGGCCCCCAACCTGGCGGCTTGGGTCTTCAGCATCGATCATTACCTCCTCCTGCCCAGCTACCCCTGGGGTTTGCCCGAAAACACCTTCGATCAGATGCTGCCGATCATCCGCGATGAAAAGCCGACCATCGGCTTTTCGGTTACCGAAGCAGCCAGCGCCCGCAAAGTAACCGTTTGGAACGAAAACGAAGCCTTTAGTGAAGCAGACATCCAGTTTTTGCTGGACTCAGGCTGCATCATCCATGAACAAGTCATTCACCGCGTCGGCCAGCTGACCGACTAAACGAGAGGAGCCCATGTACACCAGCCCTTACCCTAATCGCCCTCCCCAGGACCCCAGCCAGCCCAAGATCGTGGTCATCGGTTTAGGCGGCGGAGGATCCAACGCCGTGAACCGGATGATCGAACACGGCATGAAAGATGTGACCTTCATCGCGGCCAATACTGACGCGCAGGCCTTGGGGCGCAACCTGGCTCCTCACAAGCTGCAGCTCGGCCCCAATTACACCCGCGGCCTGGGTGCCGGCGGCAAGCCGGAGGTTGGCGCCAAAGCCGCCGATGAATCCCGCGCTGATTTGGCCGCCATGCTGGAAGGCGCCGACATGGTCTTCCTGACGGCCGGGATGGGCGGCGGAACCGGCACCGGTTCCATTCCGTTGGCTGCCAAGATCGCTAAAGAATCGGGTGCGCTTACTGTGGCCATCGTCACCCGTCCCTTCTCCTTCGAGCTGGGCAAGCGCCAGAAAAACACCGAGGAAGGGCTGGAAAACCTCAGGCAGTATTGCGACACTCTGATCGTGATCCCCAATGACAAGCTGATCGAGATCGCCCCGCGCGATCTGCCCCTTGAAATGGCCTTCACCCTTGCCGATGACATTCTGCGCCAGGGTGTTCAGGGTATCTCGGAACTGATCACCGAGACCGGGCTGATCAACGTGGATTTTGCCCATATTCGTAACATCATGAAACGCGGCGGACGGGCACTGATGGCCATTGGCGTAGGCACCGGCCCGAACAAGATCAATCAGGCCATCGAAAAGGCCCTGCACCATCCTTTGATCGACGATGTGGACCTCTACTCTGCCTCAGGGATGATCGCCAACTTCACTGGCTCGCCGGATATGTCCTTTAAGGATGTGACTGACGCACTCAAGACCCTGCAGGAATCAACCGGCAACAATGCCGATATCATCCCCGGCATCATCATCGACCCCACCATGGAAGACCGTGTCCAGGTCATCCTGGTGGTCACTGGCATCGGCGGCGATGCGACACCCGTTCAAGCCCAGGACCAGCATCATGTAGATGCCCGCCGGGCCGGATTTACCGAGGAAGTGCTGGAAGAAAACCGGGCACGCCGCGCGGAAGCTGCCCGCCAGGCCGCCGAAGAACAGCAGTTCGCGGAAAAGTCGCAGGATGAAGCTGCCAGGCCTCCGCTGCAGGAGCCCAATCGAATTGAAAAGCCTTCCTTGGCAGACCAAACCGACCCGGATGAATACCTTTCAGTGCCCACGTTTTTGCGGCGCAAACTGAATAACCAGAACGAAAAGTAGGTGTATATGGACGCGAAATCAATCGAGAAAGCCTGCAAACAGGTATTTGCCAAGTACCCAAGACTGGCTGGCCAGTCCCCGCGGGTGAGCCTGCAGGCAGATGGCCGTTACCTCCTCATTTTCTCATCCCAGGCTAAAACCATGAACAGCAAGACCATTGAGTCGGCGGTGAGGGCTGTGGTGGATGCCAACGGCAAGGTGCTTAAGATTTCCTCTTCAAGGTAGGATGTCCAGGCTGAATAAAAACCCCGATCGTATGCATCTGGCCCATCTGTTCCCCAAGAACCTGGAGGGCCAGATGCTTAATAGCCTCAAGAACGCCCCGCAGGCTTATCAGGCAGTAAAGCAGGCTTTTAAGCAAGCTGCCGGAAAGAACCTGAACGGCGCTCAGGAAAGTTCATCCGCAGCACCTGCCCCCGTTCAGCAGCCCCGTCAGGTTGTGATCATTCAGCCTCCGCCTTCTCCCAAGAGTATTTCCGGCGCTGAACTGGCAGGATCGACCGCGCATCCGATACTCATCGTTCTCCTGATCGCGGCGCTTGGGCTGACCATCGGCCTCGCCCTCGCTCTGCTTTTCTAATCCCCTAATAAAGCGACAACTAAGTCCAGCGCCATCTCCAGGCGCTCAGTTTTGTCCTTACTGCTTGCCACCTGCCGTAGCCACCACTGCTCAGTATGGGCCATGCTCTCTCCTGGCTCCAAATTGGTGAGAGGGGCCAGGGTTTCCAGTTCGAGCATATCCAGGTCGCCATAGATTTCCAGGTTGCTATTGAGGTCCGGGTAATTCCCAGGCTGCCTTGCCTCGCTGCGTTTGACAAAGAGCCAGTCCTGGACAAGGTATGCCAGCCAGCCGGCCTCATGCCAGGTACCAATCTTGAACTTTCCAGTAAGCTTCTGCTGGTCCACGCAGATCATACAGTCAAATTCCTCGATGCTGGGGTCCTTTATTTGCGTGTAAGGCCAGAAAGCCAGCTGTCTGTTCGGGTTCAGGCCCTTACCGCATGAACCGAATGGCATCAAACCGATCCCACCCGGAATGAGCGAGGTGATCCCCCAACTGGCAAGCACCTGGCTTTCTTCCCCGAAATTTGTGATCTCATTGCGTACCAGGCAGGATCCCGCATCAAGCATCTCGATCCCAACCGTTCTTCTTAGCCCGCTGCCGTCCACGTTCCAGGCGCTCACCTTGATATCGCCGTCTTTTTGAACAAGGGGCGGAGAATTGTCCGGCCAATAGGAACGCACAGGATGTTCCGGCGCGGCCCAAACACGGTGCCCGCCGTACACCGCCCAATCCTCAGGCAAAGCAGGTTCAGGCATCTGCACCATCAGGTTGGGCCCGCCTTGGTACCTGATCAAACTGATGCGCGGCCCGTAGTTTAAACTCAGCCCAAGTTCAAGGTTATCCCGCTCAAAAAAAGCATATTTTCCTGGTTCCATCCCGCTCCTTTAGCCTGCGTTTTGGCGTATAGCCGACTATCTAGTATAATTTTCTCACTTTTTTGACTTAAGAGGCATTTTTATGGCAATTCAAACTCACAGCTCTCAAGAATACTGGCAGAACCTGAACTTCAAGGAAAGCGACATCCAGGTTCTTGCAGATCATCTCTTTGAGACCGAGGATCCGCAGACACTGGACGCCCTTTTGGGCGTCCTTGTACGTAAGCACATCGCTGAGCGTAAACGCGCGCTGGAAAAAGAAAAAGCTGAACGCGGCCGGCAATACCTCCCCAAGGAAACATACACCGTTGGCGAATCCATCGTATTGCCGCAATT
>DHPL01000038.1:802-981 GCA_002407905.1 Anaerolineaceae bacterium UBA5365 | reverse complement strand
TCCAACCCGGAGCTGCCCCCATTCAGCGTGATCACCGTTAAGACCGCAGAAGGTGAAACCCATGATTTGGCAGCGAACCTGCCCAAACATACGCTGAATAGCGCCGGAGATCTGGAAAGCAAAGCCGGTGAAGACAGCCCGGAAAGCGTGCTCAAAACCTACGGCAGCAGCCTGCGCGG
>DHPL01000038.1:308-680 GCA_002407905.1 Anaerolineaceae bacterium UBA5365 | reverse complement strand
AACCTACGGCAGCAGCCTGCGCGGCAAGTTGCGCAAAGCGCTCGATGGCCAGAACGATTTGATCCGCCTGGGCTACACCTGGTTCCCCAAATCCCTGCTGATCGATATCAGCCAGGGCCATCTCAATCTCATCGAGGCGATCCTGGAAACCCAGAACGGCGGACCGGTTGGAACCGGCGAGTTATTGGACCAGTTAGAACTCAAAAGCAGCGATAGCCGCAAACTGCTCGAGTTCTCCCTCAATTACGCCCTGCAGGAAGATCCCCGTTTTGACGAAGTTGGCACCACTGGCGTTTTTGCCTGGTTCCTTAAGCGCCTTGAACCTAAATACGTGCTTGAAACGCCGGTTTGGCTGCGCCTGGAAACCAACCC
>DHPL01000038.1:0-195 GCA_002407905.1 Anaerolineaceae bacterium UBA5365 | reverse complement strand
GACCTTTCCGAACTGAGCGCGGATGAAGAACAGGCCTTGCAGGAAATCAACGATGAATTCGTGGCCGAGCTGGACGCCGAACCCCTGCCAACTGAAACCGGCACAGTCCAGGTTGCCCTCAGTTATCCCCATTGGCGCGCCGGTTCGCTGCCCATCACTCCAGCAACAGCCGCCATCTTCCCCTCCGCCCTCGAA
>DHPL01000022.1:72170-78253 GCA_002407905.1 Anaerolineaceae bacterium UBA5365 | reverse complement strand
CAAATCCCATCGTCGCCTCTTTTTATTTAAGGCATGAGAGTAAGCCCTTAATACATCTAAGGCTGGAAAATTAAAGACCAGGCAAGCGGTGAACGATCACCGCGATCACCAAACCAGCGCCAATAATAGTATGCGCTCGGGCGATTTTTCGGCGGTCTTCGCCCTTCCTGCGCAGCATCCCCAGGCCAGATGTGGCCTGGAGCAGTAGGAAAAAACTCGCCGCCAGGCCGCTGATGCTTGGCCTGCCAATTGCGGTCCACATCCAAAGCAGGTGAATAAGCACGGTAATCGTTGCAGCGATGCCCACATAGCGATGGATACGGTTGAGCAAACGATTGAGTCCCCCCAGCCAAGCCGGCAGTTTCTTGCCCTTGCTGCGCAGGCCGCGCGCGGCCATATTAACCACAAGACGGAGAGCCAATACGATCACCAATATCAAGGTTATTAATCCAAATTATCGACCATTCATCTTTTTTCCTCCTCAGACCCAGGCAGCTAAACTGCCTAAGCGCTACCCCAACCGCGAAGAAACTCCAACAACTCGCTCAGGTCCTCACACACCAGGTCGGGCTGGTAAGGCGACACAGCCAGGTGCTCGCGCTTGGCTTCCCCGCTGAGCACCAATACTGTTTGCACGCCGGCTGTTTGCCCCAGGGCAATATCCGTGTAGAGCCGGTCGCCAACCATCACCAGCTGAGCTGGGTCAACATCGATTTGCGCCGCCAACTGGCGCATGATCTCCGGGTTGGGCTTACCCAGAACGATATCCGGCTCCCGGCCGGTTGAGGCGCGCACGAGCGCCATCATGGCGCCGGCATCCGGCGCGTAACCACCAGGAACCGGGCAGTTGATATCCGGATGGGTGGAAATATACGGCAGCCCTGCCCTCAACAGATCGCAAAAACGGGTCAGCCGGGCGTAAGTGAGCGTGGTGTCAAAAGCCAAAACTGCAACCTGAGCTTCATCTTCAACCAGGCGAATACCCGCTGCCTTGAAGCTCTCCTGCAGTGAGGGCGTGCCCAGGAGGAAAACCGATGCCTCTGGAAAGTTTTGCTGCAAGTAGCCAATACAGGCATCCCCGCTGCTATAGATCAGGGCGTCTTCAGCTTTTAAGCCCAGCCCTTGCAGCTTGCCCACGTAAGCCAAACTGGATTTTGATGAATTATTCGTTAGAAATCGGTAGGGAATACCTTTGGCGCGCAAAAAACTGATAAACTCCAACGCGCCCGGCAACAACCGGTCACCCAGAAAGAAAGTTCCGTCCATGTCCACAGCAAAGCCGGCAAACTCGGTTAAAGGCATCGTATATCCTTCATTATTGATTATTTTGTCTAAAAAACTACAATCAAACTACCGCAGTTAGCGGTTAGAGGAGTTTATTCCAATGGAAACCATCACCTATTCTATACCAAACATCTCCTGCCAGCATTGCGTGGCAAGAGTAACCAAAGCCCTTGAAGGCCTGAGCGGCGTGACCGCTGTTGAAGCCGAGCTGGCAACAAAGACCATTGAGGTCAGTTTTGAAGCTCCAGCCACCGACCCTGCCATTCGCGAGGTCCTGCGCGAGATCGATTACCCGGCCGAGGAATAATGCCCACAACTGACGAGCAGGTCACCCTGCCTATTTTGGGGATGACCTGTGCCAACTGCGTTGCCGCGGTTGAAAAAAGCCTCAATAAACTTGAAGGCGTCGATCAGGCACAGGTCAACCTCTCCAACGAACGTGCCGCGGTGCATTACGACCCGCAGCGCACGAATATCCAGGCACTGGTGGAGCAGGTGCGCAGCGCCGGTTACGATGTGGCTCTGGGTGAGCTGAGTTTGGTCCTGCCAGGCCTGCGGGATCCAGCCGATGCCGACCGCCTGCAGAAGGCCCTCACTGCCGTCAATGGCGTGCTCGCGGCCGATGCAAACACCGCCAGCGAGAAGCTCACCCTGCGCTATGTTCCTACCATCACATCCCCCAGCGAGCTGCGCCAGGCGGTGCAAAAAGCAGGTTTCAAACCCGCAGAAGCCGGCGTGGACGCCGGTGATGACGTAGAAGCAAAGGCACGCAAGCAGGAAATAACCCGCCAAAAACGCATGCTCATCTTCGCGCTGGTTTTCACCGTGCCGCTTTTCATCCTTTCCATGTCACGGGATTTCGGCCTGCTGCCCATGCATTGGGCTCACCAAAACTGGGTGGACTGGTTATTTTTTGCCCTGGCCACGCCGGTGCAGCTCATCGCCGGGTATTCCTATTACGAAAACGGCTGGAAATCCATCCGCAACGGCTCAGCGAATATGGACGTCCTCGTGGCGCTGGGCACCACGGCGGCCTATGTTTACTCCATCTTCGTGCTTCTGGGTTTCTTCCCCGGACACGGCTACTTTGAGACCTCGGCAACGATCATCACCCTGGTGCGTCTGGGTAAATACCTGGAAGCCAACGCAAAGGGCGGCGCTGGCGAGGCCATTCGCAAACTGATGTTCCTGCGTCCCCAGGAAGCCAGCGTGATCCGTGATGATACCGAGCAGCAGATTCCCGTGGATGACGTTCAGGTGGGCGATCTGATCGTTGTGCGGCCCGGCGAGAAGTTCCCGGTGGACGGGGAAGTGCTGGAAGGCGAAAGCAGCGTGGACGAATCCATGCTCACGGGTGAGTCCCAGCCCGTCAACAAAGCTACCGGCGCTCTAGTGTACGGGGCAACACTTAACCGCAATGGCCGTCTGATCTACAAGGCCACGAAAATCGGTAAAGACACCATGCTCTCGCAGATCATCAAGCTGGTGGAGGATGCACAGGCCAGCAAGGCCCCCATCCAGCAACTGGCAGATAGGATCTCGGCGATTTTCGTCCCGGCAGTGATCGCAATCGCGCTGCTCACTTTTCTGATCTGGTATTTCTTCATTCCGCTTGGCGCGGGTTCGCAAGTGAGTGCTCTGGAGAGCGCCATCATCAATGCGGTGGCTGTGCTGGTGATCGCCTGCCCCTGCGCGATGGGCCTGGCTACGCCAACTGCCGTTATGGCCGGAACAGGGCGCGGCGCGCAACTGGGTATTTTGGTCAAAAACGGCGAAAGCCTGGAAGCGGCCGGCGCCGTGGATACCGTAGTTTTGGATAAGACCGGCACGCTCACCCGCGGGCACCCAGTGCTTACAGACCTGATCCCTCTCCTCCCCGGCAGCGGCCGGGAAGAGTTGCTCGCAGTGGCATCTGCAGCCGAAAGCGGCTCGGAACATCCCCTGGCCGATGCCATCCAGGCTGCGGCTCTGGAAGCAAACCTGAGCCTGCCCAAACTGCAAAGTTTCAAGGCGCTGACCGGGCGCGGACTCAAAGCCCAATTGAATGGCAAAACTGTGCTGATCGGCAATCAGCGCCTGATGGAAGGCGAGAAGATCGGTTTTGAAATTGCCCAGGCACAGGTTGCCGCCCTTGAGGCGATGGCAAAGACAGTCGTGCTGATGGCCATTGATGGGCAGCCAGCAGCCATCCTGGCGATCTCAGACGCGCTCAAAGACAACGCTGCTCAAGCTGTGAGCGAATTACACCACCTGGGGCTCAAGACCCTGATGCTCACCGGTGATAACCCTGCCACGGCGCAGGCTATCGCCCAAAGCGCCGGTATCCAGGATGTAGCTGCCAGCCTGATGCCGCAGGATAAAACCCGCAAGATCAAGGAATTGCAGGCGGCCGGTCACAAGGTAGCCATGGTAGGCGATGGCATCAACGATGCCCCCGCCCTGACCCAGGCGGATGTCGGCATCGCCATTGGCACCGGAACAGATGTGGCTATCGCTTCAGCGCCCATTGTCTCGATCAGCGGCGACCCTATGGCAGTCCCTCTGGCCATTCGCCTCTCCCGGGCAACCCTGCGTACGATCAAACAAAACCTTTTCTGGGCGTTTTTCTATAATGTGCTGCTCATTCCCGCGGCCTCGCTGGGCTTCCTTAACCCGATCCTGGCAGCCGGAGCGATGTCGTTCTCGAGCATTTTTGTAATCACGAATAGCCTCCGTCTGCAGCGGTTTAAGTAATCAGGCAGATCACTTCTAGAATTGTTCAAGCTTAGTTACACAAGTGGCGCAAAGGATGCGCCACTTTTTTGGATTAATCCTTGGGAGTAGTTTTGGGAATCGCCTTGCGTGCCAGAGCGTCGGCGCGTTCGTTGTAGCGATGGCCTGCATGCCCTTTCACCCATTCCCAATCCACTTGGTGGCGCGCCATCTCCTGGTCCAGGGCCTGCCAAAGTTCAGCATTCAGCAGTGCGCCTTCCTTCCGCCGCCAGCCGCGGCGCTTCCAGTCCCGCATCCAAACTGTGGCGGCGTTCTGCAAGTAGGCGCTATCTGTAAAGATTTGCACCTTACAAGGGTGCTTGAGGCTGCGCAGGGCTTCCAATGCAGCGGTGATCTCCATCCGGTTGTTGGTGGTAAGCGCTTCTCCGCCGCTTATTTCCTTCTCCCGTCCGTTCCAAACGAGAATCGCCCCCCAGCCGCCAGGGCCAGGGTTGCCGCTGCATGCGCCATCGCTGTACACCTTCACCAATGGCAGTTCAGTCATTCCGCTTTTCCATTTCTTCCAGCGTCGCATCCAGCGAGATCAGGATGTTGCCAAAATACTGCGGGTCCAAGCCATAAACCCGGCCCACCGCGTCCTGCACTACCAGGCGGGAGATCGCCCAATTTTTGGTTTCAGGGGCAAAACTGATCCGAGTCTGCGGTGAAAGTGCGCTCGCCCATTGGGGATAGCGCGCTGCAAAACCCGGAGCCACCTCAGCTGGCTGACCGATCACCGGCCAGAGCCAGGAAAGCTCTGCCAGCGCGTTTTGTGCCTTTGCACTAAGCAGGTAACGTACAAAGCTCCAGGCCGCCTGCTGGCGAGCCTGGTCGCTGCTTTTGACCGCAGCCGCTACGCTTTCCAAACTGATGCTGCCTTCCCCGTTAGAGCTGGGATATGGCAATAAGAGCCAGGTATCCTGGTTGCTGTAATAGCCCATTTGCCCAAGCTGCAGGGGGATATCGGTGAGCTGGGCTTCGTAAAGCAGGGTCCAGCGCTGGGCAAAATAAGCCTGGTCGCTAAGGTAACCGCTGTTCCAGGCGCGGTTTTCGAGGAAAAGCTGCTTGAGAAAACGCAGACTCTCATCCATCTCAGCATGACTGACCTTCGGGTAAGCCAGGGCAGGGTCAAACGCGCCGCCAAAGGCAGTGTACCAGGCCAGGGCGGATTCCGGGCTGTGGCTCAGGAGCAGTCCGCCGGCACCGTTGTTTTCGTAGATATTGTCTTCCAGCAGGGCTTGGGAGGCTGCCCGGGTTTGCTCGCGCAGCGCGGCAATACTGCGGACCTTACCCTCCAGACCCAGTTCCTGGGCCCAGGTTTCATTCCAGGCAAGCAGGGCAGGCTGCCAGAGGATCGGCACCATGCGCTGCTCCCGGCTCTCCTCGCCTGCCGGCGCGCAGCCATCACAAAGCGGCCCCTGCGTTAGCACTCTGCCCGGGTCGCGCTTCCGATTGATCGCAAGCATGCCGCCCTGGCGAGACAAATACTCGCCCCGGTCCATGAAAGCGAGATCGTAACCGTAACCGATTACGATATCTGCGCCGGAGTCTTCCGAACTCAGGCGGTTGGCCAGATCCTCAAATCCGTTGGCTCGCCTGGCGCTAAGCCGGACCCGGTAGGGGTTCCCATCCTGAGCCTGGTTGAATTCCTCCATCAGCGCCTCAAAAGCGTCCCCAGCCTCATTTTGCCAGGGGTGCAGGACCGTAAGCGCCAGGCCGTCCGGAACGGGAACGGTAGGCACAAAGGTTGGACTGGCATAGGGGGTTGGGCTTGGTGTCGGGCTGGGGGCCGGGGTACTGCTCGGCAGCGGTTCTCGTGTAGCGCTTGGGATTGGGGTAGAAAAGGCACCAGGCGCCTGCTCAGCCAATAAAGTTGCCGCCACCCCCGTTAGTACAGGTTCCGGCACATTGGCAGGCCGACCCGGAAGGGCAAGCGCTGTGAGCAGCAAAATGCTGGCAGCTACTGCCGCCAAGTACCCCCACAGACTCTTATCCTGTATGCGATCCATATCACCTTAAAACTAAGCGGGAATGGATGGGAGTCGAAC
>DHPL01000022.1:40877-72023 GCA_002407905.1 Anaerolineaceae bacterium UBA5365 | reverse complement strand
CGACCCGACACTGATTTTGAAGACCAGGAAGCCCACCGGGACCTAACCATTCCCACCGAAAAGCATAACCCAGCCGAATCCTTGTTGTCAAGCAGGGTGCCGGCTAAATAGCAACACGCCTTTAGAACGAAGTGAAAGCACATTCTGGGAAAGGCGGGATCAGACATGTATAATTCAGAAAAAACCGAGGTAAGCCATGCCCGATTACAACAATATCACCCCGGATTGGGTGAAGAACGCCGTCTTTTACCAGATTTTCCCAGACCGTTTTGCCCAGTCTGCAATGGTACAGAAGCCGATCAACATCGAGCCCTGGGATTCTGCGCCCAGCGTGCATGGTTTTAAAGGCGGCGACCTATTGGGCGTGCTGGAAAAACTGGACTACATCAGTGACCTGGGTGTAAATGCCATCTACTTCAACCCCGTTTTCCAGTCCGCCTCCAATCATCGTTACCATACCCACGATTATTATCAGGTGGACCCGCTGCTGGGTGGAAATGCCGCCTTCCGGCTGCTCCTGGATGCCTGCCATGCACGCGGTATCAAGGTGATCCTGGACGGGGTGTTCAACCACGCCAGCCGCGGCTTCTTCCAGTTCAACCACATTCTGGAAACCGAAGCCCATTCACCGTATCTCAACTGGTTCCATGTCAATAAATTTCCCATGAACGCCTACAACGGGCAGCCCAATTACGAGTGCTGGTGGAATTTGCCCGCGCTGCCCAAGTTCAATACGGATAACCCCCAGGTGCGCTCCTTTCTCTTTGATGTTGCCCGCTATTGGGTTGAATTCGGCATCGATGGCTGGCGACTGGATGTGCCTTTCGAGATCGATGACGATGCGTTCTGGCGGGAGTTTCGCCTGGTGGTGAAATCTGCCAACCCGGATGCCTATATTTTCGGGGAGATCCCCAGCGAGGCCCAGCGCTGGATGGCCGGCGACCAGTTCGACGCGGTGATGAACTACCAGATCACCCATGCCTGCCTGGCCTTTTTTGGCGGACCGCAGGTCGATCACAAATTAGCCCGGGGCATGATGGGGCTGCCGCCCGTTCAGGACCTCGACGCGCCTGCCTTTGGCCGGCGTAGTGAAGCGCTCTTGCTGCTCTACCCGCGCCAATTCTCCTACGCGCAGATGAACCTCCTGGATAGCCACGACATGCCGCGCTTCCTTAGCCTGGTTTCCGGCAATGTCCAGCGCCTATACCTGGCCTACCTCTTCCTGCTCACCTACCCCGGCGCGCCATCCATTTATTATGGCGACGAGGTGGGGATGTCCGGCGGGCGTGACCCGGATAACCGGCGCAGCTTCAATTGGGCTCCCGGCACTTGGAACCTGACTCTGCGGGATGGCCTGAAGGAGCTGATCCAGCTGCGCCAGGCGATCCCAGCCCTTCGGACAGGCAGCTACGAGGTGCTTTACGCCCAGGAGAAAGTGCTGGTCTATCTTCGCGAGGACGAGAACGATAAGGTTTTGGTGGTGATCAATGCCGATGATCGGCCTGCGGCGCTGGAGCTGGACCTACAAGGCCGGATGGCGGAAGGTGCAGAGCTGCAAGACCAAATTGGCGAGGCTCATCTGAAGGTCAGCGATGGCCGCCTGGTCCTGCCCGAACTCAGCCCGCTTTCGGCATTAATCCTGGCCTGAATAGTCTCATAAAACGATTGCGGGCAACGCAAAAGCTGCCCGTGTTACAATGCCAAGCCGTGGAAATAAAACAGGACCGAAATAATCTTGAGCGGCTGCACGCTTTGGACGCCCGCCTAAGCCAGGCGCTTCACCTTTCAGACACCCAGCCCGGCGTGCAGCGCCTCTTCCAGGTGATCAGCCACAGCGGCGATTCGTGGTATTGGCTGTTTGGCCTGATAGCCCTTTGGTTTGTAGGCCGTCCGCTGCTGAAGGAATTAGCCCTGTTCTGGGCGAGCGGCATGGTCATCCTGGCTATCCTGGTCCTCGGGGTTAAATTTCTGTTTCGCCGGCCCCGCCCTGAAGGCGACTGGGGCCAAATCTATCGCAATACGGACCCGCATTCCTTCCCCTCGGGGCATGCCGCCCGGGCGATGGCCCTGGCCATCATGGCCCAAATCACGGGACAGCCTGCTTTTATAGTTCTGATGCTGGTCTGGGCGATTTTGGTAGGCCTTTCGCGCGTGGCCCTGCGCCTGCACTACCTGAGCGACGTACTGGTTGGTTGGGCAATCGGAGTCGCGGCTGGCTTAATCTTTCTCAACCTTTGGCCTGCATTCAGCCTCTGGCTGAGGCAGCTTTTCCCATTTTTATTCTAGCAATACGAGGTGGCCGGAGACTATTATGGATAATTCGATTCGCAAAGCAGTACTTTGGGACATGGACGGCACCTTGATCGACGGCTACGAGCTGCACTTCAGGTCATGGATAAAAGCATTCGGGGATTCTGCCCCAAATTTTGACCGAGAAATATTTCGCTTGGGTTATGGCAGTACGAATGAGGTAGTTATTCCATTCTACCTGGGGTACGAACCTTCTCCCGAGGAATATGAGCGCATCAATATCGGTAAGGAAGCCGCATTTAGGGCAGAGGTTGCTGACGAGGCGGCGCCCTTCCCCGGTGTGGTCAATTGGTTGGCGTGGGTGAAAGCCCAGGGGCATGCCCAGGCTATTGCTTCCTCAGCGCCGATCGAGAACATCGAAGCCATCCTCCAAGCACATGACCTGCACAAGTATTTCGATCTATACGTCTCCGGGGTAGGCCTGCCCAGCAAACCCGCGCCGGATATCTTTCTGGAAGCTGCCCGCAGGCTGGGGTCTGCCCCTAATTACGCGATCGTGATGGAGGATGCCCGCCAGGGTTTAGCGGCCGGGCGTGCTGCAGGCATGGTTACGATCGGGCTGCAGAATGTGAACCAACTTCAACTCCACGAGGCAGACATGATAATTCCGGATTATCTCGGTGATCCTGCAGAAATACTCGGTCCATTCCTGGCCCGTATGGATGCTTAACGTCGCAAGAAAACCAGCGCCACAACCGCGCTGAACCCCAGCAAAACGAGCACAGCTGCGATCAGAACTTCCTGCCTTGTACGCGTGTCGGTCATCTGGAGGCCCTGGGCTCCGCCGCGGACCTGCCAATGCGGCCCGCCCATCAAAGCAAAAAGCCCGCCGGCAAAAAGGCCCCCTAAATGCCCGTAATTGTCAATGCGGGAGCCAGGCATGATGCCGATGGCCAGATTGACCACCAAAATCATCACTAGATTGGTGAGGATATCCCGGGTTCGTCCGCCAAAAAAACTCCGATTCTGCCACACCAATACCCCTTGGGCCGCAAGCAAACCAAAAACACCTGCGCTGGCGCCTAATGCCGGGTTGTCAGTCAGCGCGTAGGAGAGGGCATAACCGCCAAAACCGGATAGAAAGTAGAGCAGGAGATAGCGCCAGTGCCCATACAGGGCCTCCAAACCGGTGCCAATGATGTACATGGCGTACATGTTGACCACCAGGTGCAGGATCGAACCATGCAGGAACAGCGGAGTAATCAGCCGCCAGAATTGGCCCTGACTGATCAGTTCATCAATTTTTCCCAAAAGCAGGAAGGGAAGGTCTGCGCCGGCTGTCTGCTGAGAGTAGAGCTGCAGGCCGTAGAGCAGAACGGTAAACGCCATGAGGGCGTAATTGACCCAGGGACGGGTGTATGGCGGTTCAACCCTGCGGGGTTGGGCAGGGATTTGGCCAGGTGCAAAGGGAGGGGGCGAACCCTGCGGTCCAGGCGGTGTTTCAGGGTTCTGCGGGTTTTCCAGATTCACAAACTGACCTTGCGCGGGATCACACGCTGGTGTTCGGCATGAATGATGGCCTGAATGCTGGCGATCGTATCCTGCAGGCAATTTTCAGAATTAGTGACGAGGTAGTCAAAATCCTGAATGCGGGCGTATTCATCCTCCGCCACGCGGATACGTAATTCCAGTTCCTCAGGCGTTTCAGAACGGCGGGCTTGCAGCCGGTTGAGCCATTCTTCCTTGGTGGAGGCTGTAAGAAAAATAAGCACAGCTTCCGGACAGAGACCGCGGATGGTCATTGCCCCCTGAACATCAAGGCGCATGATTACATCCTTACCGCTGGCCAGTGCTTCGCGCACTTCCGCCTTGGTGTTGCCTTTGTAATCTGAGTACACGCGGGCATATTCCAGCATCTCGCCGCTTTCGATCATTGCTTCAAACTCAGAACGGCTTACAAAGTGGTAATCGCGGCCATCAATCTCATCAGCGCGGGGCGCGCGGGAGTTGTAGGTAACCACAAAATGCGTGTTGGCGTTCATTTTGCGCAGCAAGCCAACAACCGCATCCTTGCCAATGCCGGAAGGACCTGAAATAACGATCAGGAGCGGGGATGGCTCGCGGCTGCCGAAAATGAGCTTGCTTTGCGCGGTCATGGGCTTTGATTATAAAGTATCCCTTGCCGGGTGAACAAGTGGCGCAAAACATGAAGTGTAAAAAAGCTTGCAGGTGCTCCAGCCATCGGTTCAAAACGGACCCACATTTGGCGTTGCCAGAGTGCGAGGGCAGCGGCCAGGAATTGAAGGCAAGGGCTATTGGAGCAAGTTTTCCAGGCTGGCAAAGGATGTAAGCGGCGCAATGCGCTGCAGAAATACCCGCAGGCTTGGGCTTCTGCCGCGCAGGGCTTGTACCGCAGGACCAACCGGGTCTGCTCCGGCTGCGCCGCCGCCAGGTTCATCGTTATACGCCCCATAAAAGGCAAAATAAGCCTGGTTGATCTTGCGCAAGTGATGGCCATGCTCCCAAAAGTAGAGCCGCCGGGACTCCATATAGGCCTCTGCGGCATCGATCTGGCCGGCCGCGAGCAGAGCATCGGTGCGCAGGCGCGTCTGCCGCATTTCCGCCCGGTAGTCAAAGCCCGGCGGCTGCGGTTCCCGCTCTACGATGCGGGAGTGAAAACTCTTGAGTTCCGGTTCAGGCCAAACCTGCAGATCCGGGTAGTACCGGCGGATCACAGCCCGGGCGATCTCCTTGCCGGAGAGTGAGGCTGCCGTCTCGTTCATCGTCCGCAGGGGACCGTCCTTAAAGTAGTTGAAGCCTAATGGCCGTAGGGTCAGCCAGTTGTGCACCCATTCATGGGCCACCACTTCCGCGAGCCAATTGAGGTCGCTGCTTTGCATTACCATCGTGGGGTAGGCACCCATCCCCCCAACGGGCTCGATCAGCGCCGAAAAGCCGCTGGCTTTTTCCACCCGGATTTCCAACTCACCACGCTGAAGGTTATCCAACCCGGCTTGCAGACTGATCTGCATCTCGGAATTGATGACTGCGCGCGGTGAAAGGATGAGGTTCATGGGCAGCTCGCTCACGTGGTAAAGCACGGGCGGGATGATCTGCCCAAGACTTGCAAAGCCCAAACCGCGCAGGGCTGTTTCAGTTTGGTTCTGCAGGATTGGCGCGGCGAACCACGCCAGGCGGCGCATCTCCGCCTTGGCAGTATCGAGAGCGTGTTTGGCCTCAGCCTGGGCTTCCGCCCGGTCTGGCAGATCAGGCTGAGCGATCACATCACGCAATTCACGATCCAGCTGGCTTACCCGTCCTGCTTGAGAGGCATAATCCCGTGCCAGTCTTGTTTGTGCTTCACGGTCTAAAAACCGTTCCGCCTTCAATGCCGCGCCAACCCATTTTTCGAAAAAGGCAGAGGCCTCCCAGCTTAAGAAGTTGAAACCCCGGCCGGATACTTCAGCCTCGGCGCGCTTGATCGGGTCGTGCAGGGCCGCATCCGAACCATAGAGCGCCATCGCCAGGAGGCCGAATAAGATCACCGTCCAAAAAAACAGGCGCGGAAATTCCGCTGGGCTTTTCGCATGCATGTCTGCATTTTAACACCGCCTCCGCCTGCTACAAAAGCATGCAAGCAGTCATCGGCTTGCCTATAATGCTTAAATATTTACAACAAAGCTTATGCTGCCCAAGGAGAAAAAATGGAGAGAACCAACGCCAAAACGATCGCGGAGTACATCGAAGCCAGCCCCGAGGAACACCGCGAGACCCTACAACTGCTTTACGATACGGTACGGGAAGCCGCGCCAAAAGCCACGGAAAGCATGGCGTATGGGATGCCGGCTTTCAAACAAGGCAAACCGGTCTTCTATTTTGCCATTTTCCCGCACCATATCGGTCTCTATCCCACCCCCGAGGTCGTAGAAGCATTCAAAGACAGACTGCTTGGTTATAAAACCAGCAAGGGCGCCATCCAGATCCCCATCGGGACTGCCTTACCCCTTCCCCTGATCAAAGAGATGATCGCCTACCGGCTTGAGAGCATTGGGGCTAGAAAATAATTTCTTGTTTGGCTGTATGATTAGAGTCAAACCAATCAAGTTAGGAAGCCTATGGAAAACAGATCCTCCGGAACCGTGGTCGTTGTAATCGTTGTTTTGCTGGTAGTCTGCCTGTGCTGTATCTGTATCGCCAGCATCGGTCTTGTGGCAGGCACGTCGTACCTGGGTGTCTCACGCACCCTTGCGCCGTTGCTAACGAACTCCCCATTAAACCCGGAGATCACGCCAACGCCCCTGCCCTGGCCCACCCCGCGCAGTCAGCCTACGCCTGGCGCGGGCGACCCAGACCTGGAAGTCATGGCCCGGCAAAGCCTGCAGGCATTGGACGATACGATCATCCCCATCAACGACCCGGTCCATCTGGCGGATCGCCTGGGCGGCAAACAAAACGTTCCCGAGACCTTCCCGGACCCGCTGGCGCCCTATTCTGAAGGTGCACGCAAGTCTTTTTGGGTTACCAATACGGATAACAACCAAAACTTCCAGGTCACTGCTGTTCTGCGTTTCCGCGGCGAAAACATCTATGTTTGGATCCAAGAGGGGGTGGATTACCGGGAGAGTCATCTCCAGACGATGGCTGCCACCTTTGACCAGAAGATCATCCCTACGAACCGCGAGTTTTTCGGCATGGAATGGAACCCGGGAGTAGATCAGGACCCGCGGCTCTTCATCCTCTATGCGGGCGGGGTTGGGCGCAACATTGCCGGATATTTCTCCAGCGCGGATGAAGTTCACCCGGACGCCCACCCCTACTCTAATGCCCACGAGATGTTTATTATCAATTCGGATAACGTTGGCCTGGGCGATAATTACATCTACGGCACCCTGGCCCACGAGTTTCAACACATGATCCACTGGTACCAGGATAAGAATGAGGAGACCTGGCTGAATGAAGGCTTCTCGATGCTGGCTGAGCACATCAACGAATACGATGCCGGCGGCTTTGAGTACGCCTACCTCTACGACACGGACCTCCAGCTGAATGATTGGAAAGGCGGAAACCAGGACAATACTGCCCACTACGGGGCCTCGTACATCTTCATGGTCTACTTCCTGGACCGCTTCGGTGAGGAAGCCACCAAGGCGCTGGTGGCGCACAAAGAAAACGGCTTCACTGCTATTGATATGGTGATGAAAGAACTTGACCTGCGCGACCCCAATACGGGTGAACTCTACACAGGGGTCCAGATTTTCAGTGATTGGGCTGTCACCAACATCCTGCGGGACCGCAGCCTTCAAAACGGCCGTTACGACTACAAATCCTACGATCCGATTCGGGCATCCATCACCAAACTGGCCACACACTGCCCTACCAGCCTGCAGGGCGATGTTTACCAATACGGTGTTCACAGCATCGAGATCGACTGCCCGGGCACTTACACGCTTTCCTTTGAAGGCACACCGTTTGTAAACTTGCTGCCCTTCAGCGGGCCTAGTTCCGGGGAGTACTTCTTTTGGTCCAATGCCGCGGACGAATCCAACCCTACCCTCACCCAAACTTTTGACCTCACAGGGCTTCAGGGTCCCATAAGCCTGGATTTCAAGGTCTGGTACGACCTCGAAGCCGATTATGACTATGTCTTCGTTTCGGCCAGTACCGACGGTGAAGGCTGGGAAATTTTGAATTCGCGTAATTGCACCAGCGAGGACCCCTCGGGCAATTCCTATGGCTGCGGCTGGAACGGAGTATCAGGCACCTGGCTTCAGGAAAGTGTTGACATCTCCGCTTATGCCGGCAGCAAAGTGACCCTGCGCTTTGATTACGTAACCGATGCAGCAGTAAACGGGAAAGGCATGGCTCTGGACGATTTCAGCATCATTGCCCTCAATTACCACAGTGATCTAGAAAGGGATGCTGGCGGTTGGGAAGCCGATGGTTTCGTGCGCCTGCAAAATTCCCTGCCCCAATCCTATTCGCTTTCCTTCATTCGGATGGGGTCAAAGGCGAGTGTCGTTCCGCTTGAACTCGATGAGCACAATAAGTTGAGTTACGAATTCACGCTTGAGGAAGGCGATGAACCTGCTGTGTTGATCATTTCAGGCACCACGCTCTATACCCGTGAGAAAGCCCTCTACCGGATCAGCATCGATTAATTTACTGAGTGGTTAAAATTTACAGAGCAGCCAGCAGGCTGCTCTGTTTCTTTTCTGCAGTTATTCTGTATTTGCTTAAGAATCGCCCACAGCGCTCATCATGTCGTCGTAAATGTTGAAGTATGGCAGAATGCCGATCAGGTCCATTGAGTCGCGGACGTTCGCGTCCAAATTGACGAGTACCAGGTCATTGCGCAGCTTCTTGAGTTCTTTTTGTACGCGAATAATCGCCCACCAGCCAGCGCTGGAGACAAAATCGATATCCTGCATGTCCAGAATGAGCGTCTTGCCGAAGTTGACGAATTCCATCAGCGCTTTTTCAAGTTCTGGCGCGGTAGAACTATCGATGCGGCCTTCGCCTTTGACCACAACACTGCGCTTATATTCTTTATTTGTAAATTCCATAGTCTCTCCAAATCTACAACGGTGAGGGTGCTAACGGCGATATTATATCATCAGGCATCCACAAATCAGGCTAAAGCCCCCGTAATTGCAACGGGTATAATCATGCGCCATGATGAAATTTCACATTTGGACCGCTGGATGTCAGATGAACGTTGCCGACTCGCAGCGCCTCACCCGCTCACTGGAAAATCTGGGCTTGCGCCGGCAATCCCAACCCGATGGCGCGGACCTGATTTTACTTAACACCTGCGTCGTCCGCCAAAGCGCGGAAGACAAAGCCTTGGGTCGCCTTAATTCGCTCAAGCCGCTCAAGGAAGCCAACCCGGAGTTGATCCTGGCCTTGATGGGCTGCCTGGTTGGCGTTCAGGGTAACCCCGCTCTGCAAAAACGATACCCCTGGGTTGATGTGTTTTGCGAACCCAGCAATCCGCAACCCCTGCTGGACTTTTTGGAGCAGCGGCTTCAGGCCCGGGAGGCCGGAAACTGGCGCGCTCAGATCGATGCGGTCCTGGATGAAGAATTTGGCGTGAGCTCGCCGCTGGATGCGCATGGGGTCTCAGAAAACCTGCCCATTGTTTTGGGCTGTAGCCATGCCTGTGCCTATTGTGTCATCCCAAACCGCCGCGGCCGCGAATGCAGCCGAGATCCCGCTAAAGTGATCGCTGAAGCGAAGCAAATCGTCGCGAATGGTGCGCGGGAACTGGTGCTTTTGGGCCAGATCGTGGACCGTTACGGACAGGATATACCCGGGAGTATGCATCTGGAAGGGCTGCTGGAAACCCTGAGCGAGATCCCGGAACTCAAGCGCATCCGCTTCTTAACCTCGCACCCATCGTATATGACCGATGCCCTCATTGAGGCCGTTGCCCGCCTGCCCAAAGTGATGCCGCACATCGAAGTGCCCATGCAGGCCGGGGACAACGCGGTTTTGACCGCGATGCGCCGCGGCTACACGAATGCTGAATACAGTGCCTTGGTTGCCAAACTGCGCCGGGTGATCCCGGGCGTCTCGATCGCGACGGATATCATCGTGGGCTTCCCCGGTGAGGATGAGGCAGCCTTCCAAAAAACCTACGAACTCCTGGAAGAACTGCGCCTGGATAGCGTTCACCTCGCCCGCTACTCCCCCCGCCCTAACACCTATTCCGCGCTGCTATTGCCAGACGATGTGCCGGCGAAAGAAAAAATGCACCGGTTTAGGGTCCTGGAAAATCTGCAGGAAAAGATCTTAAGCGAGCTGAACGCGGCTTATCTCGGGCAAGTTGTGCCAGTCCTCTTTGAGGGCAAAAGCAAAGCCCGCTGGCGCGGCCGAACACCCACCAACCGCATCGTCTTTGTAGAAAGCGAAAAAGCGCTCTTGGGTGAGGAGTTGCCCGTGCAAATCACCTGGACGGGTCCCTGGTCGCTCTTAGGGCAGCTGGCTTAGGCCAGTGTTTTATCCGGGTACTGACACAGGTCGGTCACAGGGCAGATCGGGCATTTGGGTTTACGTGCCTGGCAGATTTCCCTGCCCAGGCGGATGATGTTCAGGTGCAGCGGCCCAAACTCTGTCGGATCACCAATTTCTTCCAGGTAAGTGTGCGTTTTGACCACATCCATCTTGAGCGGGCGCAAACCAATCCGGCCGGTTACCCGGTAAACATGGGTATCCACCGGGAAGGCAGGCATCCCCAATGAGAAAACCAGGACGATTGCAGCCGTTTTAGGCCCAACGCCTTTCAGGCTGGTCAGCCATTCCCGTGCCTCGTCCACGCTCAGGTCCTTTAACCATTCCAGGTCGATCGGCCCGCCTGTCTTCTCGCTGATGGCCTTCAGGCCTGCCTGGATATTGGGCCCTTTGTGGTTGGCCAGGCCGGCAATACGGATGGCCTCCTGTACAGCCGTCGGGTCGGCATCGCGCACGGCTTCCCAGCTATTGAAACGCGCTTTAAGTGCTTCAAAGGCCTTGTCGCGGTTGATATCATTGGTATTCTGCGAAAGGTATGTACAGACCAGTTCGTCCACTGCAGGCAGGCGGTTCTCCCAAATTTGTTCCCCGTAAAATTCCGCCAGGCGCGCGCTTACTTTTCGTAAACGTGCCTGATGCTCCTTCTGTTCTTTGCTCAGTTTTTGTTCAGCCATCTGCGCTCACACCCTGATCTCGATGGCCTGAGCCGGCCGGATTTCACCGATTTCCAGACCGCGCCAGTTTCTCAGTGTGGGTTTGTTCAATTCCGCAAACTCAGGCGCATCCACAATCGCCCCGAAACCCAGCGCGCGCAAAATTGCAATCCCCAGCATGCTGCGTGCGCGTCCGCTCCCGTCGCCATCCGAGATCTTATAGGCAATGCCAATACCCGGAGAGCCTGGCCTGATGGCTCCTGGCAGAATGCCCATCATCTGGTAACCCTCCGCTCCGCCTTTGCTGATAATCTTGCCTTCGGAAAGGCGCATCAGCACCGTATCCCAGCGGCCAGGCCCGGCGACCATATTAGGGTATGCGGCCATCGCCGCAGCGATCCTGCGGCAGGCAGCCGCTCGTTTGTATTCCAGGCCCTGCGGGTCACAAAGTTTTGCTGTAGCCAGGGCAAAGCGCTCCAGGGGCATGGCAAAGACCGGCGCGCTGCAGCCATCCGTACCGATGGTCAGGCTCTCCGGCGTTACCTCACACATCTCGGCAACTGTACGCAGGATGGTCTGCTGCAGGCCGTTTTCCATATCCAGATAGTTCTCGGTGGGGTAATCCCAAAACCGCGCGTGGCTCAGCATACCGCTGTGTTTTCCAGAGCAATTATGGCGGTAGGCATTGGGCGCCTCCCCGCGTTCCCGCATCGCTTCCCGGGTGGCCTGATCCGTAGGAGCATGCACGCCGCATTGCAGCATTTCCAGGTTGAGCTGGGCCTTTTCATGGATGCGTTTGAGCACCGTTACGTGCTCATCGGTGCCGCTATGCGAGGCGCACATGATCGCCAAACTCTCTTCGTCCAAACTAAAATGCTCCATCCCGCCGCGTTCCACGAACGGCAGAACCTGAAATGGCTTCATCGATGAACGCGGATAGGTAACCAGGTGAGGGTCGCCCAGGCTGTAGAGCAAGCGGCCTGCGCTGTCAACGATCGCCACCGCTCCAAAATGGATGCATTCAACAATTCCACCCCGAGTAAGTTCAACTGCCGGAACATAGCCTTGCATTATTTCTGCTCTCCTTTGGCATCTTTGCCAAGTAATTCGTAATAAGTTGTGATCCCCCAGCGCAAGCGGTTGAAGGAGATCTCGTGCTGGCTGCCATTCAGCTCGAACTTGCGTAGGATTCGCGGAATGACGTCGTAATAGGCTTCCAGGTCGGCATCTTTCTCGTTGAGCGGCTCCAGCAAGCCCTGGATAAAGCCAATGAGTTTGGACATTACCCGCACCTGGTCCTGGTCCACCAAACCACTGCGCGCGGAGACGATCTGATAGCCTTTGTACGCCCGCGAGGCGAGCAATTTCAGGTCCTCATGCCAGGCTCCTAGGTCGGCATAGGCTAAAAAGGGCGCCTGATCGGTCAGGACAGCATCGCCAACGAAGACAATTTTGGCTTTGGGCAGGATTACCCATGTGGCGGCATGATTGGAACCGGCATGGTGCTCCAGGCGGATCTCCAGGTCGTCCATGTAAAGCTGCAGGTCTTTGCTGTAGACGATTTCCGGAGGCATCCAGCGATTGCTGCCGCCAAGCAAATCATGGCTCTCGGCGTGCAGGTAGGTATCCTCGCTCATGCGGGATGAGGTTGGGCGCTGCTTGCTGGCCGCCATAAAATTTTCCTGCATGATGGTTGTGCACTCAGTGCCCTTGGAACTGACCAGGCGATCGTAATTCGTGTCCAGGCAAATCAGATACCGGGCATCGCCAGTTACCAGGCGTGCGGTGCCGCTGCGCCAGCTTTTCACCTCGTCGTGCCGCAATGGCGGGTCTACCAGTACGGTACCCTTTTCCGTGCGGATGATTCCGGTTACCAAACCCAGCGAATTGTTATCGATGAAGATGTTGGGAGCGATCTCTTGCATTTCTTGAACTCCTTTTATTTATTTTTCAATACAAGACGGTTTGCCGGCCGCAGCCTGGCGCGCGTCTAATTGCATCCCAAAGTAAGGCGAAGGATCCAGCGTGTTCTCGATTTTCAGCTCATTGCTGATCTTGCCGCTGCCATCATCCAGAACGATCGAAAAATGCAGATGGACTCCCACCGGCCGGGAAGGATCGCCGGAAAAGTTCCCCTGATAACCCAGCAGGTCACCCCGTTTAACAGCTACTTCAGCGCTGCCGGGCGGGAAGGCCGGCACGATCAGGCTCTCGCCTTCCGCGTCTGCCAGATGGGTCATGTAAAGCCAGATTTGGCGCTGCGGCTGCAGTGGATCACTGGGCACTCGTAAAACAATGGTGCTCTTCCAGTCTGCAGCCCGGGTAAGAAACCCATCGTAAGGTGCGTAAATCGGGGTAAGCCCGGCTTCCTCGCCCCCAAAGATGTCCAAACCCTGATGGAGGTTAAATAGTTTAAAACGATCATGCCATAGATAGCCGATGTACCCGCTGGTGGGCAGCTGGAAGGGTGCACCCGGGCATTGATGGCCGGCGGGACTCATCAGCGCGGCATTCTCGGCAGGGCTGCCTAAAAACCGCCAGACCAAGGCGTTGCGGCCTCCCAGGTAGGTGCGGTAAGCGTAGAAGGCAGCGCCTGCAAACAGCAAAACGGCCAGGAGCACAGCGATCAGAATGAGTTTTCTGCTCATACGCGGCATTATAACGGTTTGATTGCCTGGTCAAGGGCCAACTGCATCGACAGAAAATGAATTTCCTCGTTGAAAGGGAACAAAACCTCTTTTCGGCACGTTAATTGCACATAAGCACATGAGAGTCTTCGGTACCCTGCTTTCATCATGTTATTGGCTGCCGAAGCAAAGGAGAACAATGAACCGCAAAGCCTTCTTGATCTTTTTTCTAGTGACCAGCCTGGTCCTGCCGCTTTTCATGAGCAGCCCGGTGCAAAGCGCCTACTTAAGCTTTAGTTTCACGGCTGTGGAAACGGATAAAACCGTTGAGATACGCACCAAAACCTTCCCGGCGAATGTTGATTTCGTTGCCATGATGGGTGAAATGGGTACTAAAGGTGTGAAGGGCATCGAGGTCGCCAAGTTCAACTCCGAAAAGGGCGGCACCTTCGCGCTCAAGCTGGATATTCCTGAAGCCCTGTATGGCCGTAAGGAGATCGTTGTGCGCTTCGAGGGTGTGGGCGGCTGGTGGACCTTTAATACCTTCATCAACGATCCTGCTGGCACGGCGCCAGACGGCAAAAAAGTACCAGCGGGCAGCACTACCTCCACTACGGTCAAGCCAGGCAAAGTGGTTCCCCTGTTTACGATCAAGAATGTTGATCCCGGCAAAACGGTAACCATCAGTACCTCCAACTTCCCCAAGAATATCGACTTTACCGCCATGATCGGCAAGGCTGATACCAAGGGTATTAAGGGCATTGAGGTTGGCAAGTTCAACTCGGCTGATGGCGGCGCTTTTGAAGCTACCTTTAACATCCCGGAGAAATTGCAGGATGAAGGGGCACTCTCCATCCGTGTTGAAGGGACATACGGTTGGTTTGCTTACAACTGGTTCCCCAACAAGGCTGGAACAGCTGCCGCAAGCACACCGGCTGCAACAAGCCCGGCTGCAACGCCTGCCAAACCTGCCGTCGTGAAGATCCCTGTGATCATGATCACCGCTGTAGACGCAGGCAAGACGGTCACGCTCACCGGCAATGATTTCCCAGCTGATAAGGAGTTTGTGGTGCGCATGGGCCAAATGTGGACCCGCGCGATCAACGGGATCCAAACGGCCAAATTCACCAGTGACTCCAGCGGCGCCTTTGAGGCCTCCTTCGAGATCCCCGAAGAGCTCGCCAAAAACCTGATGATCTCCATCCGCATGGACAGTACCGACGGCTACTACTCCTATAACTGGTTCTGGAACAACAGTACCACAAAATAGATCAAGCCAGGCCAATAGCCCCTGCAATGCAGGGGCTATTTTTTTGATCTTGCCTAATAAATCGCATAAAAGAGCATACTCGTATATAATCAGTTTTGTTAGTCTTGACTTACAAGAGGGATGCGGTGCCCATCAAGCGCCAAAGAGGAGTTGCTCAATGAAATTTGCCATCGTGAGCGATGATGAAAAAACGATCAGCAGGCATTTTGGCCAGGCGCGGACTTACCTTGTTTTCACCTCCGGGGAAGGCATCTTCATGACCCGCGAATCCCGCCCTAAACCAGCCCATGAGCATCACGGGCATGCTGAGCACAACCATCAGCACTCCGGGGCTAATGCGCTGCACCAAAGCATGGCAGACCCGATTTTGGATTGTGAAGCCGTGATCACTGGCGGAATGGGGCGCGGGGCATATCAGAGCTTGCAAGCCCACGGTATCCGCGCCATCATCACAGACCTGACCTTCGTCGAGGAAGCGGTCAACGCCTACATGAACGGGACCCTGGTGGACCATCCGGAACGCTTGCACTAGACAGAGGACGCATGTTCGAGAATCTCCCGCCTGTTTTAAACGTATTTTTGCTCAGCTTTGTAGCCAGCCTGGGAACGGGCCTTGGCGGCCTCATCGCCATCATCCGCCGCCCGGGACGGCGCATGTACGGCCTTCTGATGGGCATCACGGCGGGCGTGATGATCTGCCTATCCTTCCTGGAGCTGGTCAATGAAGCCTGGGATATGGCCGGCCCCTGGACGGCCACGATCGGTTTCACCCTCGGGGCGATTTCCATGTTTCTCCTGGATACGCTTTCTCCGCATATCCGTTTTGGGGAAGAGGAAGTGCCCCGGAAAAGCGAGCTGCTGGATGTTTCCGGAGCTAAGGATTGCTGTGATAAACCCCTTCGCCCTTGCGGCTGCGATGCTGCCAGTGTGGAGCGTAAACGGGCCAGACGGCGGGAACACCAGGGCCTCCGCTGGAACAGCCCTCAGGTAGACCGAAAACTTGTTCGCACCAGCCTGCTTCTGGCGATCGGCATCGCTTTGCACAACCTCCCCGAAGGCATCGCTGTGGGTGCGGGCTACATGCACAGCCCACGCTTCGGGCTATTCATCGCTTTGGCAATCATGCTGCATAACATCCCCGAAGGCATCGCCACCGCCCTGCCGCTATGTAAGGCCGGCGTTTGCCGCGAGGACGCCTTGCGCGTGGCATTTCTTTCCGGACTGGCTGAGCCGATTGGGGCTTTGCTTGCCAGCATCTTCCTGGTACGTTTTCAGGCTCTTGTGCCCGGGGCCCTGGCCTTCGCCGGCGGGGTGATGGTATTCATCACGCTGGATGAACTGATCCCAGCTGCCCGGGAACATGGGCACCAACATTTCGTAGCCAGCGGGATCATCCTTGGTTCGATCTCGGTTTTCATCCTGAGCGGTGTGCTGGGAATTTAATAGGCGTGAAAGGCCGCCCTAAAAGCATGCGGCCCGCTGCCTGCTTGTGGTATCATACCGGCTGAAATGGAAAATCAAATCACGATCATTGAGGGGCCAACCCCAACATTCGAGCGCATTTCTTCCAACTCCCGCGCCTATGGCGGGCTTGCCTGGATGGCCGCCAGCCTGGAAAGCCCCTACCTTTTCGATGTTGCCCTGACGGTGCTGCGCACTTTCAATTCCGAATTGCTCCTGGAACGCTGCCGGAATGCCTGGCAGGAGCACCAGAGCATGTACCTGGTTTTCAAGGACCGGGTCGGTTTGAAAAAGGAAGCCCCCATCTTAGCCGCCCGCGCTGCCGACACACCGGATGGCGAAGTGCTCATGCTTTGGGTGCGCCTGAACCCCAACGATACGGACCTGATGCAAGCCGATGATATGGATGAAGATTTGGACGCCGGCATCGATTCCGAAGACTGACCTCTTGTAAATTCAGAACAACAGTTCTATAATCTCCTGGAAAGGAGATTAATGATGTCTGACTACCGCGGGGTAATTATTGAAGAGTCGCTGAAAGACCCTCTCTTGATGCAGGGAATACCCATCGAAAAAACAGTCGTTGTAACCGTCACCGAAGCACATGAGACTCCTTGGCTTGCACAATGGACCAAGCATTACGTCTGCATTCCGGAAGATCAGGCCGAGAGGCTGGCCGACCAACTCTCCGAGGCCTTCGAACAGGATCATCCAGGGGAATGGTATGCAGATTTCTGCAACGACAGTCACCATTACATCATTTTTCCGGGTCAGGTCTTTTATGTTGACCGGCGCGACCATGCCCAATATCTCGCGGTAACAGAATATGGAATTTCTGTGGGCATCCCGCCGCACCAGGTCAATTTTTCAAGATTCTTTCTGTGATGGGCCTACAAACAAACACAGCCGTTGGCTGTGTTTGTTGATTCCTTATAATAGAATCGACATTCGACAATTGGGATCAAGCACCGGCTAAGTCCAGAATTGCTTCAGCAGTCTGAGAATCAATGACTAGCACATTGATTAATCCATGCTTAAGGGCAATATAAACAGCCTCTGCCTTTTGTTTTCCGGTGATACAAGCCAACACGCAATCAGCATTTTTGATTTGCTCAATGGAGATACCCATCGTTCGATTATCGATATCCTGGTCGCTTACTTCGCCTTGTTCGTTAAAAAACCTGCAATTAACACTTCCAACTGAACCGCTATTAGTTAAGGTCTCTAAATCTGTATCATCCAGATACCCAGCTTGATAAAGGCATGATTCTTTATCAGGCAAGGCAATATTGATCAGGAATTTGTTACAGGTGCTTCCGCGGTTTAATAATTCCCGGATTTTTGCGTCATGCCGCAATGTGTCTGAAATGATCACATTGTCAACCATGACAGGGCAAGGGAGCGTGTAAGCGCTGGCTGCATTCAGTTTCTTGGCAAAGTTGCCGACAATCTCATTAGAATAACCACGGGTATGGGCATTATCTACACTTCCAGTCAACTGACATACCATCTCAACCGAGAATTCCTGTTGTTTGAAGGCCTTACTCATCTCATAGAGCGTCCATCCCCAACCAAGGCCCAAGCGATCCCCGTCATTAATAAATTCGCTGAGGTACCGTGCGCCAAGTTGTGCAGTGATCTGTACGCTAAGGGCAACATCATCAGTAGGCACAGACGCGATGCGTATACCCTTTAAATTGAAAATGGAGAGAAATTGTTGCTCCATGGCAGAAATTTCTTGCTCGTAATCATCAATAAAGATTTTGACGATTCCTTTGTCTCTTGCCTCTGTAAGTTTTCTGGATACCAATGGCCGTGAAATTCCGAATTTCTCAGCGATGGCCGCTTGAGTTAATCCATTTGAGTAATATTCATGTGCGATTTCGGCAAGCGTTCTCCGGTCAGATCCAGTCATTTTCCATCTTCCTTTGCTATAGAGCTTTTATTATACGGTACCGAAGCCTTATAACACCTGCTCATGTAAACAATACAAGGGGAAAGCTTCATAGAATCCCAGTCCAATACCAATGGATTAGTTTGACACATTACATTTGTGCAAGAATACCGCATTAATTGCTTTTGTAACAAGTTTCACAAAAAACGGAGTACAATAGATAAAACCTGCGATTAATATCCGGGAGTTCTTAGAACATTTAGAAGTAAATATCGAAATTGGCACAAAAGTCATACCAGGCAGGTCAAGTTTAGGTCAATGTAAGCAAGTTTCTACCAAGGAGAAAACAATGCTTGATGAGAATCAACCCTTATTTAGTGGAGCAGCATCCGAAGTAATCACACCGTTTACTGAAACTGGTCAGGTTGATCTGAGCGCGCTTTCAAATGAAATAGCTTTTCTGGTCAGCAATGGTATTACCGGGTTGTTCATTAACGGTCTGGCCAGCGAAGCCTTGATGATGTCCGATCAGGATCGTGTTTTAGCCGCGAAGACCATCATCGATACCAATGCCAACCAGGTCCCCGTCATGGGCAATATCATTCGTAATTCAACCGCTGAAGCTCTGAAAGACGTGGAAGCCTATGCTGCATTAGGGGCAAATGCAATTGCAATCACCCCGCCGCTGATCTATAAGTTCACAGAAGGTGGATTGTTCGATTACTTCAATTCCATTGCTTCCGCTTCTCCTTTGCCGGTCTACATCTATAACGCTCCAGAGACCGGAAACAAACTTTCTCCAAAATTAGTTGCTAAATTGTTTGTCACTAACGAAGCATTTTTTGGTTACAAGGACAGCACCCAAAATATCATCGAACTTCAAACACTGCTATCTTTGATTCCAAGCGGCAGACGCTTCGAACTCATGGCTGGGAGCGATGCCCAAATCTCTACAACCATGATGCTGGGTGGCTTAGGGGTAATCTCACTCATCACCGTTGTATTCCCGGAATTGATTGTTAGCCTCGTAGACGCCTGTAAGCGTAAGGATTGGGGACACGCAACTGAATTGCAATTCAAGGTTCTCAAAGTTCGGGAAGCGCTTAAGACCGGACCATTCATGTCTGCATATAAGTTTGTAAGCGCAGAACTGGGCAGACCCTTAGGGTGCATGAAACAATCCTTAAGTGAAGTCAACGATAAAGAAAAGGAGGCGATTAAATCACAATTAGCCGATGAAAAAATGCTGTGAACAAGATGGAGGAAAGATGGATAAAAAAGCACTAGGAAAAATGTTTGACCACACCCTACTCAAAGCCACGGCTGTACCTGATGAAATAGAAACCATTTGTGCGGAGGCTATAAAAATCGGTGCAGCTTCCGTCTGTGTCAATCCCACGAATGTTCGTCAGGCTGCGAAGCTGCTTGAAGGGAGCGAAGTAAAGGTTTGTACGGTTGTTGGCTTCCCTCTGGGTGCAAGCACGAGCAAAGCAAAAGCATTCGAAACAACTGATGCAATTGAGAAAGGGGCCCAGGAAATCGACATGGTCATTAATATCGGCCAACTCCTGGCCGGTAATTATGCCGAAGTTGTGGATGATATCAGGGCTGTTGTCACTGCTGCAAATGGAAAACTGGTCAAAGTGATCATCGAAACCTGTTATCTCACGGATCCCCAAAAAGTGATGGCGTGTAAAGCGGCAGCAGAAGCTGGCGCAAATTTTGTCAAAACATCAACCGGATTTGGCACCGGTGGGGCAACAGTCCATGATGTGGCATTGATGAAAGCTTCGATTCCCAAGGAGATGCATGTTAAAGCCTCCGGCGGGATCCGGACCTGGGAACAGGCCTCCGCTGTAATCGAAGCCGGAGCAGAAAGGCTGGGCGTCTCTGCTTCAATGGCAATTCTTGATAGTTTCGAAAAATCAAAAAATCAATGACCAAGGAGCCTAACATGGCAGAGCCAAATACCAAACCTGTAATTGTAGTCACGGGAGGAGGACAAGGAATAGGCAAAGCAATAGTTCTCTATTTTGCGGAGAGAAATTATGACGTTGCCGTACTTGACGTTAACCTCGAGAATGCCATCGAAGTTTCCCGGCAAGCGAAAGGTTTAGGTGCAGACGCACTGGCAATTCATTGCGATGTGACCGACAGAAAAAGTGTAAGCGATGCTTATGATGAAATTGGTGCACACTTTGGCCGCATCAACGTCCAGGTTAACAATGCTGGAATATTCGTCCGGGAACGGATCGAGGATTTCACGGACGAAGTCTGTGATCGGCTGATCGACGTAAACCTGAAAGGCGTTCTGAATACATCCAGAGCCGCAATCAAGCTGATGAAGGACCACCCTGGCGGATCAATCATCAATGCACATTCAATTCTTGGCCAATTCCCCGATTTTGGCCTGGGTGTGTATTGCGCAACAAAAGCAGCTGTTGCATGCCTTACCAGAGTTCTGGCAGCGGAATGCGCTCCATACGGCATCCGTGTAAACGGGTACGCGCCAAGCGTAACGGATACACCCATGGTTCATCACATCATCGAGGAACGTCCGACTGCCAAACTTGATCAAATCCCTATGAGAGAGTTTGGTAAACCTGAGCAGATCGCGCGGATTTGTTGGTTTTTAGCGACCGATCTATCAGAGTACACAACTGGTATCGGCATTGCCAGTGATGGCGGTGCATGGGCAGTCCAACGGCCATTCAAAGCCTGGGAAGCTGCCGGAAAACTCTAATTACTGATCTTGATTTGACCACTAAAAAAACATAGTAAAGGGAGAGAAATGGAAACTGGGTACGTTATCGGAATAGATTCTGGAACATCAATGGTTAAAGCTGCACTCTTTGATATGCAGGGCAAGGAAATTTGTGTTGCCGCGCGTTCCACTCCAGTTGAAGAACCGCATTTTGGCTGGTCCGAGTTCGACATGGACACTGATTGGGCAGAGGTATCCAATGTAATTCGGGATCTCTTGGCAAAAAGTGGTGTCAATAAGCAAGAAATCCGGGCTCTCGGCCTGGGCGGTAAAGGGGTTGGTGTTTGCTTCCTGGATGCAAATAAACGCCCAACCCGCAAAGCCATCCTTTGGAATGACGCACGCTGCGCGGATATGACCAGAGAATGGATCGAGACAGGCAAGATGGAACAAATCTTCAAAGCCACCAGTAACTGGCTCATGACGGGTGACGTTGGCATCCTCCTGCCTTGGATGAAAGAGCATGAACCCGAAGTTCTGGAACGGACGAAGTATTTCTGTCTGAATACCAACTGGATGTGCTACAACCTCACCGGCGAATTTGGTTCGAACGCCACGGATATGTACTCCCAGGTCGACGAATCCAGGCAATACAGCGACAAGGTGATGGAACTTGAAGGCATACTGGATTTGAAAGATAAGTTCCTTCCGATGCAAGATCCATGGGAACTCTGCGGTTACGTAACCAAGAAGGCATCGGATGAGACCGGGCTGCCCGAAGGCTTACCGGTTGCTTCAATTGGTTGGGATGTGGTCTGCTGCACGGCAGGTGTTGGAGCAAATCGCCCCGGACAAGCGAATATTATTCTGGGCACATCCGGCGTCATCATGCTTCAGATGCCCCATTATGCAACATCCCCCATGCTGGGATGCCAAACCATCAGCAACATGCCAGGGATGTGGCAGCAGTTGGTTGCCCCTCTCACTGGTACACCAAACACAGACTGGTTCAACCGCAACTTCACCTATGCAGACGAAGTGCGGGCGAAGGAAGAGAACAGAAGCGTTTTCCAGATCTACGACGAGGAAATCGCTAAAGTCAATCCAGGGTGCAACGGTGTGATCTATCACCCATACATGAATGCTGCAGGTGAACGGGCTCCGTTTACAAATACCAATGCCCGTGGGAATATTTTTGGGCTGAACCTGCGCAGTGACCGCCAGACCTTGCATCGTGCAGTATATGAAGGCATGGCTTTTGCGAACAAGCACTGTCTGGACGCTTACACCTACCCCGTCAACGACATCCGCCTCTCAGGAGGTGGAACGAAATCAGCCGTGTGGTGCCAGATTTTTGCTGACATCTGCAACGCGCCGATCAGCTTGCCTGGAGGTACTGAGTTTGGAGCAAAGGGTGTAGCGGCAAACGCAGCTTTCGCAGCCGGTATATTCTCTGATTTGCTGGAGACATACGATTCGTTCTGCAAAGTTGAACGAGTTTACGAGCCCATCAAGGAAAACGTGGAAATCTACGCTGATCTGTACGAAGTTTACAAGCAGATTCCTTATGCACTCTTCCCCGCCTGGGAAGCTCGAACCAATTTCCTGAAGAAACACAATTTCCAAGGTTAATGATCAGCATTTAGATCGAAAACGTAAAGGATTGGCCAGTAAGAAAAAACACAGCCCATGGGCTGTGTTTTTTTGATGCCCCAGGAGGGAATCGAACCCCCAGCCTAGGCGTTAGGAGTGCCTCGCTCTGTCCATTGAGCCACTGGGGCGGCGAAAAAATTATAGCATCAGGGCAATACGCTTAAGGGGTCAATGTGTCCGCTGCCGCTTTGGATCTCAAAATGCAGGTGCGGGCCGGTGCTATTGCCCGTACTGCCGGCACCGCCAACCATTTCGCCCTGGTTCACCATCTGGCCGCAGCGCACGTTATAAGACGAAAGGTGTTCATAAAGCGTGGAATAACCATTGCCGTGGTCGATGACCACAAGGTTACCGTATCCGCCATTGAGCCATCCGGCATAACTCACCACGCCGCTATCGGCAGCGAAAACAGCCGAGCCCAAACCGGAGCCAAAGTCCACACCCCAATGGCCAGGCATGAAGTACCCACCGGAAATAAAGTGCGTGGCCGATGGGTAGATAAAACTGCCCGTCCCAAAGGCCACCTGGTTAAACTCGCAGGCACCAGGCCCATCAAAAGGGCTGCGTTTCATGCCAGAGGCGCTGGTAGCAGAGGCAAAGGACACCACTACCAGGGGTTTTGCGCCGCCTGGTACCATAATAAAGGTGCCGGGATCAATCTTGGGGTCTTTGGGGTCGATATCGTTACCGATAAAGTTGATGATGTCTTCCGGGTTAACATGAAAGCCCTCTGGAACGGTTGGGTCCCACATATAGGGGCTGAATTTCTCCGATACGCTCTGAACGGTATCGTTACGGGTCCACTTGTACCAAACGCCGGGTACCGGGGGTAATAGCAAGGTCTGGCCGGGTTTCAGGTTTTGGGAGTTATCCTGTAAAAAGGGGTTGTTGTTATAAACCGCATACAGATACCGGAAAACGTCCGCCGGTTTACTGATCAGGTCCGCATAAAAACGTTCCACGATTTGCCAGGGCGTATCACCTTCCTGCACCACATACTCCACAGGTTGTGTGCGCAGGTCGGCATCGGCCTCGGTATGGGTGGCGGGCTCGCGGATCAGCGCGGGCTGGGTGGCCGGAGATGTGTATTCCGGCAGGCTGGCCAAAGCGTTTTCGTTCAAATCGGCGGGCGGTTGATAAACAACTTCCTTGGTCGTGGGGTAATTGGCAGCCATCGTTTTCGCAATTCTGGGCTGCCAGATTAAAAACGAGACCAGGCCAGCTACGATCAAGGCGGTGCCCAACCAGGCAAGCCAGGCATAACTGCGCTTAGCCCGCGCTTCTTTTTGCATATTTTGATTATTTTCCATCAGATCACCAGTTCTGATTGTACCCCTACATATCAGCCAGGTTTTCCAGGAACTCCGCGTTGGTTTTGGTTTTTTCCATGCGCTGCAAAATCGCCTCTGTGGCAACGGCGGTATCCATGCCGGCGCCCTGAGGTGGATTGCTGACCATCTGCAGGTACATCCGGCGCATCAGCCAAACGCGCTGCAAGGTTTCGGCGGTCATCAGCAAGTCCTCGCGGCGGGTGGAGGAGCGTTCAATGTCGATCGCCGGGAAGATCCGCCGCTCTTGCAAACGCCGGGAGAGATGCAGCTCCATGTTGCCGGTGCCCTTGAATTCTTCGTAAACCACATCGTCCAGGCGCGAGCCGGTGTCCACCAGGGCCGTGGCCACGATGGTCAGACTGCCGCCGCCCTCCATATTACGGGCGGCACCAAAAAAGCGCTTGGGCGGGTAGAGGGCGCTGGGGTCCATACCGCCACTAAGCGTTCGGCCGCTGGGGTTGACGACCATGTTGTAGGCGCGTGCCAGGCGGGTCAGGCTGTCCATGAGGATCACGACGTGCAAACCGTTTTCCACCAGGCGCTTGGCGCGGTCCAGACCAATTTCGGCCATGCGCACATGCGAGGTTACAGGTTCATCAAAAGTGCTGGCAATCACCTCCGCGTCCACGCTTCGGTCCATATCGGTTACTTCTTCCGGCCGTTCACCAATCAGCGACATAATCTGCCGCACTTCGGGATGGTTGACGGTTATCGCGTTGGCGATATCCTTAAGGATGGTGGTTTTACCAGCCTTGGGCGGCGAAACGATCATCGCGCGCTGGCCGCCGCCGATTGGGGCGATCAGGTTGATCAAACGCGTGCTCAAATTACGCGGATCGGCTTCGATGTTGAGCAGCTTATCCGGGAATACCGGCGTAAGCGATTCGAATTTCGGCCGGCGGCGCGACTCATCGGGCGTGAGGCCATTGATCGATTCCACTTTCAGCAAGCCATGATGCCGCTCGGATTCACGGGGCGGGCGCACCTGTCCGATCACAAAATCGCCGCTGCGCAGCTCATAGCGGCGCAACTGGGCCTGCGAAACATAAACATCTTCCGGGCCAACACGGTAATTGCTGCGCAAAAACCCGATACCCTCGTTCATGATTTCCAATACCCCGCCGCGAACCTCCAGGCCTTCCTGCTCGCCGAGCATCTGTGAGATCTTGGCGATGATGCCTTCGCGCTTGAGGCGGTTGGGTTTAGGGAAGTTCATGTCTTCCGCGATCTTCTTTAATTCCTTGAGTGACTTTTTATCTAATTCAAAAATATCCATATACCCTCTTAAGGCGCATTACGGCCAGCAAAAACGTGGTCTCAGCAGAATCTGTTATTACAGATGGTTTTGCGGGTCGGGTCATGTGTAGGTGGGATTGCCCAAAATGATGGGCAGGCTTATATAAACGTTCGTATGTTTCGCATTATATCAGAATCCCTACGGCGCGCAAGTAAATGTAAGCCCAATTTTCATCCTTGCCCCAACTGGCAAAGAATGGCTGCGTGCTATAATCCCGCCTAGAATTATGGCAAAGAAACCAGTTCGACCAGCGGCTAAAAAGAACACTTCCCAACGGCGGGATCAGCGCCGGCCAGCCTCAACCAGCACGCGGCGCAGTACAAGCCCGCGTCAATCCACAAACAGGCAGGCCAGCACACCACGCAGCGCCAAGGCTGCCCCTCCCCCGCCGATTATCCGCGAACCGCTCAGCCCAAGGCAAAAGCTGAGCATCAGCGGCATCGCGCTCCTGGCCATTGGTCTTTTGCTCTTGCTCAGTCTGCTCACCTCATTCAGCGGCTCTTTCACCCGGCCATTGGCAGATTTCCTCAGCAAACATATCGGCTGGGGCGCTTACTTTCTGCCGCTCATTTTGGCCTTGACCGGGCTCTGGTTCCTGGTTTCCAACCTGCAATACATCCCCTCCGTTTCCGTCGTTAGGGTTTTGGGCATTCTGCTGCTTTTTTTCAACATCATCACCTGGTTCGAAGCGATTGGTTCCTGGCTTTCGCCCCCGCGCAACGGCGGCGGGAACTTTGGCGCGGCTATCTATGGCCTGCTGGAACGCGGTTTAGGCGGTGTTGGTGCCTTGCTCATCCTGGTGGCCTGGCTATTGGTTGCCTTGGTATTGCTCGTAAATCTCTCGCTTTCCGCGCTCACCTTGCGGGTTTCGCGCTGGTTCGCTGATTTTCAGTCCAGGACCAGAGCATCCATGCGCGAGGCAGCTCAGCAAAGGGCTGAAACCCGGGATCTCAGCACGCCTATCCAAGCTGCTCCACCGCTTCCATCCCCTGAAACACCGGCGCAGCAGGCCACCCAGGCCGTGCCGGTACCATCCACGCCAGCAGCAGAGCTTGAGCACTCCTTGGCACCGGAAGAGCCGCAAACCTGGCAATTACCCCAAGCCGACCAGATCCTCAGCCCTGTCGAGGATGCCCCGATCGATACTGAAAGCGACGAAGACCGCGCCAGGGTGATCGAAGAAACCCTGCGTTCCTTCGGCACACCGGCCCACGTGGTTGAGATCCGCCGCGGACCAACCGTGACAATGTTCGGCGTCCAGCCGGATTTCATCGAGTCCCGCTCGGGGCGGATGCGCGTGCGGGTGAACAAGATCACCAGCCTCGCAGATGACCTTTCCCTGGCGCTCAAAGCGCCTCGCATCCGCATGCAGGCCCCAGTGCCCGGCAAGGATTACGTCGGCGTGGAAGTGCCCAACTCCAAGCTGGCTCTGGTTTCCTTGCTGGAGATCGTGGAATCTGCATCCTTCCGCCAGAAGGACTCCAAACTGCGATTCGCTTTGGGCAAGGACGTCAGCGGCGCCCCAACCACAGCCGACCTTGTGCAAATGCCGCACCTGCTCATCGCCGGCACCACTGGCTCGGGTAAGTCCGTCTGTGTGAACGCCATTTTGGCATCGCTGCTTTTAGCCCTCACGCCAGACGAACTCCGCCTGGTATTGGTGGACCCCAAACGCGTGGAGCTCACCAACTACAACGGTATCCCCCATTTGCTGGCCCCGGTGATCACTGATGCCGAAAAAGTAGTCAACGCCTTGCAGTGGATGCTGCGCCAAATGGACATGCGCTACCAACTCTTCAACAAAGCGCACGTGCGCGACTTACCCGGCTACAACGCCCAGCAGGAAGCCCTTGGCGCTAAGAAGTTACCCTACATCGTGATGGTGATTGACGAACTGGCTGATCTGATGATGCTCGCGCCGGACGATACCGAGCGCTCCATCGCCCGGCTGGCGCAATTGGCCCGGGCAACAGGCATTCACCTGATTTTGGCTACCCAACGCCCCTCAACTGACATTCTGACCGGCGTGATCAAAGCGAACTTTTCCGCCCGCATCGCTTTTGCTGTCGCCAGCGGTGTGGACAGCCGGGTTATTCTGGACCAACCCGGCGCGGAGCACCTACTGGGCAAAGGCGACATGCTCTTCCAGGCGCCTAACGCGCCTGCCCCGGTGCGCTTGCAGGGAACCTTTGTTTCCGACTTCGAGATTAACGCGCTGACGGATTTCTGGCGCCTGCAAAATAACCGGTCAACAGCCAAAGCCGAGGCCGGCAGTGTTGAAACAGAGGACGGAGAAACCGACGAAAACCCGCCGCTGGAAGCCGCGCTTTACGCGCCTGCCCATCCCCTGCCGCTCACTCAGCAAGACCCATTATGGCAGGAACTGGAACGCGACCCGGATGAAGACCCAATCACCAGAGAAGCCATCGCCATCTTTCGGAAAGAAGGGCGGGCTTCGGTGACCATGTTGCAAAAAAAGCTGCGCATTGGCTATACCCGGGCCGCCAGGCTGGTTGATAAATTGGCTGAACGCGGAATCATCGGCGAGGCTGACCCCCAAACCGGCAGCCGCGAAGTTTTGGACTACGGCGATTATCAGGGACCGGTTAACGATGCCTTAATTTAATGCCAATGGCATCTTTGCTTTTAGCCAGTAAAATAGGGCCAGGCAAAGACGGATCCGCCACCCTGGGGGGAGTAAGGAAAGAATGAATATAGAAGACTTTACGATCATCAACGACCCACGAGCTCAGGCAGTTCACGATTTCGACATCGCTTTTTACAATCATGATATGGAGACCGTGATCCGCTTCCTGGAACCCGATTTCATCTGGGAGATCGCCGGTGCTGATCGCTTGGAAGGACGCACGGCATTCATCAATGAGGCTATCAAAAATCCGATGAACTGGGGGATTGGGATTACCTTTGAAGGCGTGCTTGCTTCGCGCACCCAGGCTGCAGCATGGGGCTTTTTCCAGGCACAAGCCAGGCTGTGGATGGCTTACGCCAACCTGTACGAGCTGGTGGACGCAGACGAATTGCGCATCAAGAAAATAACAACCATTTACCATCCGTCCACCCGCACAACCTAGTAAAACCTGTAATTCCTGGTTTCAGTCTGCGTTGCAAGAAAAGGTGTTTTCTTCTATAATGAGTTCCAAATCTTAATTTGGAGCAGTATTAATGACAGAGAACGCCGAAGTAACGCCAGGAAACGAACCCGAAAAAGAGTTCATGAGCATGGAGCAGCTCGAAAGCATGCTCGATGAAGATTCTTTTGCGGTGGACTTTCCCAAAGCAGGTGAGATCCGTGATGGCATCATTGCCAGTTTGACGGAGGGTCAGATCCTGGTATCAGTGGGTGCCAAAAGTGAAGGCCTCATTTCCGGTAAGGAATATGAAGCCATCCCACCTGACATCCTTTCAAACCTCAAAGTTGGCAACGCCATCCCAGTCTACGTGATCAACCCCGAGGACCAAAGCGGGAACCTGATCCTTTCCTTTATCAAGGCCGTGGAAGAGCAGAGCTGGCTTGAAGCCGAAGACCGGCTGAAATCAGGTGAGGCGTTCGATTCAAAGATCGTGGGCTACAACAAGGGCGGCCTTCTAGTACCCCTTTCCACCATCCGCGGCTTTATACCCGCTTCTCAGATCAGTCTCTCGCGCCGGCTGAACATCAGCGGCGAGACGCCTGAACAGAAGTACAAGAGCCTGATCGGGGAAGAGATCAAAGTAACCGTCATCGAAGTGGACCGCGAGCGCCATCGCCTCATCCTCTCCGAGCGTGCCGCATCCAACGAGACGCGCGACATGATCCGGGACAAAGTGATGGAAGAACTGCAGGAAGGCGAAACCCGTGTTGGCCGCGTAACTTCCCTGGCCGATTTTGGCGCCTTTGTTTCGATTGGCGGCGCTGATGGTCTGGTTCACCTGAGCGAAGTATCCTGGGAACACGTTACCCATCCCAGCCAGGTTTTGAAGGTGGGCGATGAGGTCAAGGTGAAAGTTATCAGCGTGGACCGCGATCGCCGCCGAATTGGCCTTTCCATCCGCCAACTCCAGGGCGACCCCTGGTCTAAACAGGTGGAAGACCTTAAAGTAGGCCAGCTGGTAGAGGCGGAGATTACCCGGCTCACCAATTTTGGCGCTTTTGCCAAGTTGAATGTGCCCGGTGAACTGGAAGGCCTGATCCACATCAGCGAAATCTCCGACCGCCGGGTGGAACACCCCAAGGAAGTGCTGCACGTGGGCGATAAAGTTACCCTGCGTATCCTCAAGATCGATGATGAGCAGCACCGCATTGGTCTTTCAATGCGCCGCGTTGACTCTGCCGCCTATGCCGACCAGGACTGGAAAACCCTGGCCGCCGATTTTGACATGGGCGCTGACAGCCCCGAAGGCGAAACCCTGGCGACCCACATCGGTGCTGAAGAACCTGCCCTGGAAGAAGTGGTTGAAGAGGCCGCTGCCGATGAGGTGATAGCCGCGGACGAGCTTACTACCGTAGAAGAACCAGTTGCCCTGGATGATGCACCAGTGACTGAGGAACTCGCCGAGCCGGCAGCCGAAGCAGAAGCCGTGGCCGAAGAGGCCGTGGAAACCGTCGCAGAAGCAGTTGAAGAAGTTAAAGATACCGCTGGCGACCTTGCCGAAGAAGCAGCCGAAGCCGTCGAAGACGTGAAGCCGGACGACGAAGCCGCCTAGAGAAATGCATTTGAGCGAACAGCGGCTTATTGCCGCTGTTCTTGTTTAATCCGGCGAGTTAATAACGCGGGAGAAAACCGCTGTGATAAAATTGCGGCTGCCCGGCAACAACCATGGAAGAAACTGCTAAGAATCTGCCTTTACCCGAGAATAATGGGGCCACGCCGGAAAACGGTAACGGTCGTTTTCCGCTTACCCGCATCCGGTTCACGCTCACGCTGACTATCCTTGGCTTCCTGGCATTTCTGATCGGTGTGGAACCTTCCTTATTCGGCCTGGATAACGCCAGAACCATTGGCTTTGCCCAAATTTTTACCATGCTATTGGGCCTGGGCCTGGTGACCTGGGGCGCCCAATTGACCCTGAATTTATTCTGGCCCCGCGGCGAGAAGACCATTCTGGCAGATTTTGGATCGCGCGTTGTGGCCACTGGCTATGTGATCAGCGTGTTCACGGCCCTGGCAGATGCCTTTGGCCTGGGCACAAACCCCCTGCCCGATGTTTTTCTGGGTATCTTGCAGATCCGCGGGCTGATGATCGGCATGGTTGTGATCGCCATTGGCCTGCTCATGCAGGTGCGCTGGCAAAAGGCCCAAGGCGTCCAGAAAAGCAGCTCAACCCCTGCCTGATCAGGTACCTGCTCTCCCCTTTCCCCTAATAAATTGATCTCTTTAGACATCACCATTACAGTTTTTTACTGAAGACTTTACGCTTGTTATAATCCTTTCTCATCGGCCTATGTCAAGCGACGTTTCTTACCACCAACTGCCAAACGGACTGCGCGTCATGCTGCAGGAATTGCACACCGCACCGATCATCAGCCACTGGCTGTGGTTCGGCATTGGCTCGCGCAACGAGCTGCCCGGTAAGACCGGCCTAAGCCATTGGGTGGAGCACATGCAATTCAAGGGCACTGCCGCTCAAACCGGGCCGGAAATGGACCGTGCTATTGCCCGTTCCGGCGGCTACTGGAACGCTTTTACAAGCATGGACTGGACCACCTACTTCGAGACCATGCCTGCTGGCAATCTTGAACAGGTAATGGCTCTGGAAGCCGGGCGGATGCAAGCCAGCCTTTTTGACCCAATTGAGGTTGAACGAGAACGGACGGTGATCCTCAGCGAGCGTGAAGGGAGCGAGAACGACCCTCAGAACCGCCTGGCCGAACAAGTCTCATTGGCTTCCTACAAAAGCCACCCCTATCGCAATGAGGTGATCGGCAGCAAGGAAGACCTGCTAAGCATCACACGCGAGGATCTCTACGGTCATTACCAGGATTACTACCAACCCGC
>DHPL01000022.1:35299-40695 GCA_002407905.1 Anaerolineaceae bacterium UBA5365 | reverse complement strand
AGGCCTTTCAATCGCCCGGAACCCCAGCCCGAGCCCAGCCTTGACGGACCCGCAGAGGTAAACCTTGAAGGCCCGGGCGAAACCACCTTTTTGCAAATCGCTTACCGCTGCCCGGCCGCCAGCGACCCGGATTTTTACGCCTTTACCATCCTGGATAGCCTCCTGGCCGGCCCAAGCAGCCTGAATATGTTCGGCAGCGGCTCGGTAGGCCAGCGGACCAGCCGGCTGTATCAGGCATTGGTGGAAAACGAGATGGCAATTTCAGTTTATGGCGGAATGAACGCAAGCATCGATCCCGGCACGTATAACCTCAATCTCACGCTGCATCCCAGCCGCAGCCCGCAAGAACTCCTGGCGGCCCTGGACGGCGAACTAGCCAATCTGACTGATAACGCCATCCCAGAAGCCGAGATCGCCCGGGCCGTCAAACAAGCCCAGGCGCTTTTTGCCTATGGCAGTGACAACATCACCAACCAGGCCTTCTGGATGGGCTACGCCTCCAGTTTTGCCAACTACGATTGGTTTCTCAATTACCTGGGAGAGCTTAGCCAGGTTACCCCGGAACAGGTTCAAGCCATCGCCCGGCGATATCTGCAGGCTGAGAACCGCGTGGTAGGTCTTTACCGCCCCTACGGAGGCCGATGAGCACGCCAGCCTTTTCCACCCGTAACCTGCCTGGCAGCGATGATATCCTGCGTGCTGTTCTGTCCAACGGGCCTACTTTATTGGCCCGCGAAAACCCTGCCAGCCCAGCGGTGATCTTCCGAGGCTACATTCCTGGCGGCAGCATTTTAATGGAGCCGGACCAAGCCGGCCTGGCTGCCTTTTACGCCGGCATGCTCATGGCAGGGACTAAACGGCTGGCTTTCAAAGACTTGCATGACAAAATCGAGAGCCTGGGCGCTTCGCTTTCAATCGCGGCGGGAAGCCTGACCACCAGCTTCAGCGGTCAGTGCCTGCGTGAGGATCTGCCCACGCTGCTGAACTTGCTGCGCGAGATTTTCACCGAGCCAGCTTTTCCAGAGAAACAATTCAAACGTATCAAAGCCCAAACGCTCACCATTCTGGACTTGCAAAGCCAGGATACCGGCTATATGGCCAGCCAGGCCTTTGATACCCTGCTCTATGGCAACCACCCATTTGCCCTGCCAGAGATGGGCTTTTCCCAAACCGTAGAGGCATTCAGCATCCCAGACCTGCAAGCCCTTCACCAGCGGATGCTGGGGCCCAAAGGGATGGTAATCGCGGTCGTTGGCGGTATTGCCCCAGAGGCTGCTCTTAGCGAGCTAGAAAAAACCTTTGGGGATTGGCAAAACCCAGACCAGGCCGAGATGCCTTCGATAGACGATGTGCCGATGCCCGCGCAAACGCTTCGTGAGCATCTGCCCCTTGAAGAAAAAGCCCAAACCGACTTGATGATCGGCACCCTGGCTCCGGAGACCATGGGCCCGGACTACCACGCCAGCACCCTGGGCGATAACATCCTCGGCCGGTTCGGCATGGCGGGACGCCTGGGCGAGGTAGTCCGTGAGCAAGCCGGGCTCGCCTACGGTATTTACAGCAGCATCGGAACCGGGCTTGGCCCTTCGGCCTGGCGGGTGATCGCCGGCGTAAATCCGGATAATCTTGAGAAGGCAATTGACCTCATTTTGGCGGAGTTGCGCCGTTTTGTGAATGAGCCAGTAAGCGCGAGTGAATTGGAAGACAGCCGCGCCCAGATCATCGGCCGCCTGCCCCTGAGTGTGGAATCCAATAGCGGTGTAGCTCAAACCTTGCTATCCATCCAGCGCTACGGCCTCAGCCTGGATTACCTGCGCGAACTGCCTGGCCTCCTGCAAGCGATCAGCCCAGAGGATATCCTGCATTCAGCCCAGCGCTACTGGCATCCGGATGCACTTGTAATCACCTCTTCAGGAAGGGCGATATGAGCCTCAAATGCGGCGTGGATTTCATCCGCACAAACCGCATGGAGGCTATCCGCCCCGCGATTCGCCAGCGTTTCATCCAGCGCGTTTTCACTGAGCGGGAGCAAGCCCAGGCCCGGGATGACAACGAACGCCTTTCTGCGCTTTTTGCCGCCAAGGAAGCAGCCAGTAAAGCCCTGGGGACCGGCATTGGAAAGGTAAATTGGCGGCACATCGAGGTGCTGCACCGCCCAAGCGGCGAGCCATACCTGGAATTGCACGCTCAGGCTAAAAAGGTTGCCGAAGCCCGCGGGCTCACGGAATGGGCTGTATCGCTCTCACACGAAGGCGGTTTTGCTGTGGCAATGGTGGTTGCCCAGGGCCAGCCATGAAAATTCTGGCTGTCAGCGACCGCGAATTCGCTTCGATCTACAACTCCCGCGCCGCCGAACGTTTTGGGCATAATGACCTCGTGCTCAGCTGCGGCGACCTGCCGATCTACTACCTCGAATACATGATCAGCACGCTCAATTTGCCCCTTTATTACGTTCATGGAAACCACTGGGTTGATGGCCGCGCTGAATCCCAGGCCGCCCAAAACGAACCCTGGGGAGGCTCCGACCTCCACCGCAAGGTACTGCATGACCGCAACCTGGATTTGCTCATCGCCGGTATAGAGGGCAGCCTGCCCTATAGCCGTGGTCCGCGCCAGTACAGTCAGCTGCGCATGTGGCTCTTTGTATTAGGCCTGGTACCGCGCCTGCTGTACAACCGCCTGGCTTACGGCCGCTATCTGGACATCTTTGTCTCACATGCCCCGCCAGCCGGCATCCACGATGACGACGACCCAGCCCACCGGGGCATCCACGCTTTCCGATGGCTGCTGCGCGTCTTCAAGCCGCGCCTGCATTTGCATGGCCACGTCCATATTTACATGCCCATGCAGCCCCGCGAGAGCCGCTTTCACGCAACGCGGGTAGTAAATGCCTACGGCTATTACGAGATCGAATTAGATTAGAAAGACAGACAAACGCAAGGGCAGTCTCTTTAATCTTGCCAAACTCAGCGGCCCCAGCCCAAATCCATCCCAATGAAAGGCACCAGCATCTCTTCGGCTGCAAGCCCGCCGTGGCGGCCTAGCATAACATTCGCCTTGGCTGGCCACCACAGATAAGCCTGTCCATTCGGTACCGCGATCAGGTCGCCAATGCGCTCCTCCACGCCTGGCATGCGGGGGCCAGTTCCAAAAAGAGCCATCTCCAGGGATTGCTCCCGGGTGATCAGGGTGAACTCACCAGGCCAGGCATCATGGAAATATTCACGCACCGCGGCTTCACTGCCAGGTTTCAGGTAAAGGAAAGGCAGGCGGGATTCACAGGTAGGCAAGACGCGCAAATGCGCCACAAGCCCAGGATGGTTTGCCAGATCGTATTTGGGATCTACCGGCGTGTAAATACCGCCATGGTCCGCGGTGAAGAGTATCAAGGTATCATCCCGTGCCCAGCTTTCAAGGCCATGAAGCAGGTTGCGTTCCATCGAATCGAAGAAGACACCCAACTGGTCATTCACACGCGGCTCATCAGGGCCATACCTGTGCAAAAGGCTGTCCACCGTGGACCAGTAAACATAGGCATACTTGGGCCCCGCCGGACGGCTGTTCAGGGTTTGGGCCAGGTTGAACCACATGTCGCTCTCGGTTATGTAACCATGCTGGCGGCTTTTGCCCAAATGCATCCGTGAGAGCCCAGAGCCTAAAATGCCATAAGGAAGGAAGGCGTGAGTCTCAATTCCGCGTTCAGCCAGCCGGTCAGCTACTGAGACCTGGCCCAAAAATGAAACCGGGTCGAACCCAGCCCTTGAAAGCCCTCCCAGATCGCCCACGAAACTGGTTGGCATGTGCAAGATGGTGTTGATGGTCATCGAAAGCTCTTTAACCCACATTTCGTAGCCGATGATCCCGTGCTCAATTGGCTGTGTACCTGTCCAATAGCTGGTGAGCGCGCTGGAGGTTGTGCTGGGAATTACGCTTGTAAGCGCAAAAAGCTTCCAGGCCTCAGGGTTACGCCCCAACCATCCCGTTTTGCCATCGGAGAGCCGGCTTTGGAGGTACTGGAGCCCGAGGGCATCGATCACAACCAGGACCACCCGCTGGTAGCGCTCCGCAAATTGTGCCAATACTTCGCTTGCCAATCCGGGGGCCGAAAGCACCGGCCCGCCCAGCCAACGGCTGATGCTGCTGGGTATGCTGCTGATGCCAAGCCCCTCGTAGGATGGCAGCACCAGTTCCGCGGGCAGGTACGGGCTTTTATTGCGCAGGATAGCGGGTAAGGTGAGCTTGGAAAGATCAGGCATTATTAACTCCTAAGCGCAGGCAAGCTTCGGCAGCCAGCCAGAATAAATTTTCACGGATCTCGAAGCGAGTGTTCCAGCGGCCATGGTCCCAGCCGCTTTCCAATACACGGTCGCCGCCGTAGAGGATCTGCCCATGGTCAACACCCCTGAATTGAGCCAAGGCCATCAGGGCTGAAGCTTCCATTTCCACGGCTACGGCGCCAAGTGCTCTGTATCTGCGGATTTTGTCCACCGTCTCACGGTAGAACGCATCGGTCGTCCAAACTGTTGTCAGCAGGTATGGAAGCCCTTTTTCTTTCAGCAGATTTTCGATGACCGCCTGTGGGCCAGGCTGCATCTCCGCGTAGAAAGAGGGCTCCAGATAATGATAGGAAGTGCCCTCTCCCCGGATGGCACGCGTGGGGATAAGCAGGTGTCCCCTGGCCAGGTCCGGGTCCAGAATGCCGCACCCGCCGCAGGTAATGAAATACTGCACGCCTACGGCGATGGCTGCCTCCATGGCCCCCACGGCATTTGGCGCGCCAACCCGTCCCTGGGCGAAGGCCAGGCGCTTCCCCTGATATTCCATCTCGTAAAAAGGCGTTTCGCTGTCTTCAGAGTGATCAGTGAAAAAGATTTCAGGCTTGTATTCAGCCACCAGTTTTTCGATCACCTCGCGGAAATAACAGAACACCATGTGCTTTGGCGCGTCTCCCGCAGGGATGAACTCCCCGGGTTCGATAATCGCCCGGGGGGATGCATCGAAGTCCAAAATGGGGAATTTCAATTCGTCCATGGTTCACCGTTCTCGAAGAATTCCACTTCAGCCGCCTCCGCAAACCGCTGGCGCATCACGGTGATCGCCTGGGGGTTCTCATCCACCATGATGAAATCGCGTCCGAGGTTCAGGCAGGCCTGGCCAGTTGTTCCGCTGCCGGCAAAAAAGTCCAAAACCAGCTCGCCAGGATTGCTGGAAGCCTTGATGATGCGTTCCAGGATGGCCAGCGGTTTCTGGGTGGGATACCCGGTTTTTTCCCGACTATTCGTAGCCACGATTGTCTGCCACCAAGTATCGGTGGGCAATTTGCCCCTGGCAGCCTTTTCTTTGCTTACAAGGCCGGGCGCCATATACGGCAGCCGGTCGATGGCATCGCGGTTGAA
>DHPL01000022.1:24556-35103 GCA_002407905.1 Anaerolineaceae bacterium UBA5365 | reverse complement strand
TTGCGTCCGCCAAAATCGTAGGCCCAGATGATCTCATTGAGGAAGTTATCCCGGCCAAAGATCTCATCCATCATCACCTTGCAATAGTGCACTTCCCGGTAATCCAGGTGCAAGTAGATGCTTCCGGTCGGTTTCAGCACCCGCCAGGCTTCCCTTAGGCGTACTTCTAGAAAATCCAGAAATCCATCGCCCAAACGGTCCTCATAATCCTGGATGCCAAGTACTTCCGTGCGGTAATTCTTGCCGCCAAAACCTTGCCGGTCGCCGTCGGCGTCCCGCGTGGTGCGTAAGTGCCTGCGTGCCTGCACTTTACCTGTATTGAAGGGCGGATCGATGTAGATCAGGTCCACCAGGTTCTCAGGCATGGCCTGTAATAGCGCCAGGTTATCAAGATGGTAAACGCGTTTCATTGGCGCTCATTTTAACACGCCGGACAAAGAAAAAGCCGGGCGCTCAGTCCCGGCCTGCTTGCTGCCAGATGGCTTACGCTTCCAATTGCGAGGTGCAATGGGGGCAGCGGCTGGCTTTGACGGGTATTTCGGTGTGGCAGAAAGGACAGGTTTTAACTGTGACCTCTTCTTCAACCGGTTTGGCGTTAATGGATTTGGCAGCGTTGATGCCCTTGACGAGCAGGAAGAGCACAAAAGCCACGATCACAAAGGTGATCACCGTTGTAATCCAGTTGCCCCAGGCGATGACGACCGCGCCCTGTTCCTCAGCGGCAGCCAAAGGCGTGCCGGGAGCAAGGCTAACGGCGGCCTTATTCAGCTGGGTGTAAATGTTAGTGAAATCCACATTCCCTAAAAGCATACCGATCGGCGGCATCAGGATATCCTTTACCAGTCCGTTGACCACCGCGCCAAACGCCGTACCCAGGATCACACCGATCGCCAGGTCCAGCGCGTTGCCTTTGATAACATAGTCCTTGAATTCCTTGAATAACGACATGCAAACCTCCAGTTTAATTTCGGCCAAAATTATAACATTCGGCTTAAATTCTCCAAATTACTGCTAATCAATCGTACAATCTGCTGTACAGTATCAATTCTTAACAATTGATCCATCTTGTATAATTGACCCAGTGCCTTGCCTATCAGAAAGGAAAACATGGACCAGAACCCCAACAACAACACCGAAGATGCCGCCGACAAACTGCGCAGGGAAGCCCTGAGTGGTTGGGAAGCAGTGGAATCTGGTGCCGGGAAGCTCGAAGACGCAGCCCAAGGCACCGTAGAAGAGCTTGGACAAACAGCTTCAGAGGCTGTAGAAGAAGCCAAAGCCAATGTCGAGAATGCCTGGCAGGATGCTGGCAGCAGTCTTGACCAAGCAGCCGATAAAGCCGCCGAGGAAGTCGGTCAGGCTGCAGATGCGGTTGCTGAAAAAGTGGACCAGGCTGTATCCTGGGGCACCGAACCCGCCACGATCGTCCCCAGTTTTGAGAGCTGGAAATCGCAGCAGGAACCTGCCGCCGTGGAGCCCGAAACCTGGAGTGGAGAGCTCTATAAGGCTCCGGAGCCGGAACCCGTTGTACCTGCCTACGTCCCGGAGGCTCCGGTACGCCCCGTTGAACCTCAGGTAACCCCGCCCACCGCGCCGGCGAGCACCTGGCCGCAATCTTCCGGCCCGGACGTCCCCGCTACCGCGGGCACTTATGTTCCGCCCAGCGCCGCTCCGGGTACTTATGTGCCGCCTGCTGGCCTACCCCAGGCCAAGAGCTCGGGTAAATTGCCCACCTGGGCGATTGTCCTACTGGTGATCCTGGCCGTGCTCTGCCTTTGCTGCGTGATTGTCTTCTTCGCCTTCCCTGGCGTAATGCGAAACCTGGATTTCAACAGCTTCGTGCCCTTTTATAACTACTTAAGCTAGACGCATACAAACTTAGACCGGCCTCTCGGCCGGTCTTTTTTTTATTAACTCACCGGAAATCCGCCGCCTATTCTTCGGGTGCTATCGCTTCAAATTTGAGGAAATCAAAGTAAGTGTCAAATTCCCGATCAGAATAGCTGTAGGAGCCGCCACCAGCTGAGAGAGCGAGGTTATCTCCCGCAGAGAAATCAGTCACTTCACCCAGGTAGATCCAGTCCACGCCGTTTTCACCGTAAAAGGCGGTGTACTTATTGCCTTCAAGGTCCAGACGTAAGTAAACAGGGCCGGTGAATCTTATTTGATCGGTAAAGGAAACATCATAACTCCACCAACAACCATTGCTCTTACAAGCCCAGGCATAGGCCTGCCGTCCCTCTGATGACCCGAGCTTAATGCCAAGCCTGAGGGTGTATGCCTCGGTTTGAAAATCGCCAGGCGTAAGCGCTATGCCAACACCTTGGTTAGCCGTGTCGAAATCTGCGTCCACTCGAGTAATGATCGAAATATTGTTGTATCTGAGCGGATAAAGGAAAACATTCTTATGCGGCCAATTATCGCTTCCCAAATCAACAAATCGCCCGCGGATATGGAGCCAACCAGGTTGGGTATTCAAGTCCCACCTGGTAGGATCTTCCCGCACGATCTTCATCCCATCCGGCAAGGAATCCGGACCATCAAACTCTGTACCCAAATCGTTCAAAATCGGCTGCATCGCGATGGAAGTAGCTCTGGCAGATACGATTTTTTGTTCGGCTTCAATTGCCCTTTGGGTAGATTCAATGATGAACGCTTCAGCTTCCGCCGTGCTCTGAACCGATTCAGCAGTTGCCGTAGCTGCCTGAGCAAGCGCCTGGGCAGTGGCTGTTTCCGCTTGATTGACCGCGATGGCAGTTGCCGTGCTTTCCCGCTGGATGGCCAAAGCGGTAGCGTTCGCGTTGAGTTCCTCTGCAACTGCGGTAAGCGTGGCCTGGCTGGCTGCCGCCATCGCAGTTTCGGTAGGATTGGGAAGCGCTTTACTTTCATCCATGATGTATAAAACGACCAGAGAGTCACCCAGTTTCAAGCCGTCCATGGCATAGCTGCGGCGCAGATTGTCGATCTTGGTCTGGCTTAGGTTAGAGCTGATGTCTATAAGAAGGTATTGGCTTCCCTGTTTCCAGCTTTCCATGGGAGCATCTGTGTATAAACGCCAGCCTTTTTCCAGCAAATTATCCTCCAGGGCCTGGCGCAGTTCAGATTCTGGTTTATTCGAAGCTAATAAAGTGAGCTTATTATCATAAAGGGTCGACTCGTACCCGAAATTATCCGCGATAAATAATTCTGAATCAGCCATGCTGAGCGCTATTTTTTTGGCACCGCGTAGAGTCGGCACATTGAAGCTTGTTGCTGATTCGGAAGGAGGCTTAGGCTCTGGCCCCTCGCTCGCTTGCTGCCCACACGAACCGAGAAGAAGAACCAACACCATCAAGACAATGAGATACAGGTTCAATCTGAACTTCATGCTACACCCTCCTGTTAATTGCATGTACCCGACTAAAAGTATTATACAAGCGAAGACTGGCAGGCAGCTTGGTCAACTCCAATAAGCATTAAACTTCTTTACCCGAGGTTCGCGCCCCTGAGGCTTGAAGATGCCTATACGCCGTGTTAAAATAAAGGATTGCGCGAGGTGCGACCATGTTCAAGTTCTTAAAACCTAGTACGCCAGCTTATCTCATTGTCGGTCTCGGGAACCCCGGGCCTGAGTATCGCGCCACGCGTCACAACTTTGGTTACATGGCCCTGGACCAACTCTCCGAGCGGTTGGAGAGCCCCCTCAAGCGGGCGAAATTTCAGTCGCTCTTTGCCGAGACCAAGCTGGATGGCAATCGTGTGGTCCTGGCCAAACCAATCACATTCATGAATGAATCCGGCCTGGCTGTGGTTCAACTGATGCGCTATTTTAAGGTGCCCCTGGAGCAGCTGCTGGTGATCAGCGACGATCTGGACTTGCCTCTTGGGGCTCTGCGCATACGTCCCGGCGGAGGCCCGGGTGGGCAAAAAGGCGTTGCTTCGATCATCAAGCGCCTGGGCACCGACCAATTTGCGCGAATGCGCCTGGGCATCGGCCGTCCACCGGGGCAGATGGATCCCGCGGATTACGTCTTGGAGAAGTTCCTGCCCTCCGAGCTTGAAATTCAGAAAATGGTGCTGGACCAGGCCGGGCAGGCTGCCCGCAGCTTTGTACTGGATGGGCTGACCCCCACGATGAATAAATTCAATGGCGAAGTCGGCTGAGTTTCCCCTCCTGGGGCAATTAGGCCGTCTGCCGGCCTACCTGGAACTGCTCGCCGGCTTGCAAGTGCAAGGTCCGGCAGAGCGGCACCGCGGTTTGGGCTTGCCCCGCGCCGCACGCCTGGCTTTGCTGGCAGCTTTGCACCACGACTTACAGGTGCCCATGCTGCTGCTCACCAACCGGGCGGACCGCGCCCTGGGCCTCTTTGACGAACTGAACTTCTGGCTTCCAGATGCCCGTAACTTCTATTTCCCGGAGCCCAACCCCAATTTCTACGAGAAATTGCCCTGGTCCGAAAGCACCCGGCGTGAACGCCTGCAGGTTTTTGCTGAACTTGCCCGTTACCTCCTGCCAGGCAGCCACGCGCCGGAACAAGCGCCGGTGATCGTTGCCCCGGTGCGCTCGGTGATGAGCCGCACCATTCCCCGGCGGGACTTCCTAAAGCAGACCATGCGCCTGGAACTCAACCAGAAAAGGGACCTCAACGAAACTATCCGCCAATGGGTTGGCCTGGGTTACCAGCCTTCCAGCATCGTGGTTCAGCCCGGCCAGTTCTCGCGCAGGGGCGGCATTCTGGACCTTTGGTCCCCGTCCCAGCCCATGCCCATCCGCCTTGAGTTCTTCGGGGACGAATTAGACACCCTGCGCTTTTTCAACCCGGCAACACAGCGCAGCGAGGCCAAGCTGGATAAAGCGCTCATTTTCCCGGCGTCTGAGGCTTTACCCGCTTTCGCGGAAAAGGCGGGGCTGGAATTGGATACTCTGAGCGAATTGGATATCCCCCGCCTCTACGGCTTTCCAGCCTCGCTGATGGATTACCTGCCCGAGAACAGCCTGGTGCTTTTGGACGGCCAGGAATTCATTCAGGCCGCTGTGGACGACATCGAGCGTGAATCCAGCGAGCGTGCCGAACTGATGCGCCAGCAGCGTGAACTGCCCACGGACGCGCCTGTGCCCTACCTCACCTGGTCCGAAATCGAAGACAGCATCGCCAACCGCAGCGTGCTGGAGCTGGGGTACACCAACGCGGGCGAGGGATCTGCCCTATCCGCCGCGTTTGATCCCGGCCCGCGTTTTGCCGGCCGGTTGAAAGAATTCCAGCAGCATTTGCATGAACTGGAGCGAAAAGGCCAGGCTTGGGACGTCGTCTCGCGCCAGGCTGCCCGGCTGCGCCAGCTCTGGGCAGAAACCAACCCCAGCTACACCGAGGCGGACCTGGACGCCCGCTTCACGGAGGGCTCGCTCTCCAGCGGATGGATCCTGCACCAGCCTGAAGGCCAGGTGCACAACCTGCTTTCCGATTCAGAGATCTTTGGCTGGAGCCGCCCGCAGCCCCGCCGCCGGCCCTTCATCACCTCCGAAAGCCCGGAAATGGTCTACGGCGACCTCAAGCCCGGCGACTGGGTGGTACATGTGGATCACGGCATCGGACAGTTTATCGGACTGCACAAACCCACCCTGGATGGGGTCCAGCGTGAATACCTCACCATCCAATACAAGGATAACGACCTGCTGTATGTGCCCATCCATCAGGCCGACCGCATCTCGCGGTACATCGGCACGGATGGCAGCACACCCTCACCCAGCCGCCTGGGCGGGGCTGAATGGGGCCTGACCAAGAGCCGGGTACGCCACGCGGTAGTGGAAGTTGCCGAGGACCTGCTGGAGCTCTACGCCAAACGGCGCCAGGCCACCGGCTTCAGCTTCAGCCCGGATACGGATTGGCAAAAGGAATTGGAAGCCTCATTTGCCTACATCGAAACGCCCGACCAAAACCTGGCTTTAGAGCAAGTAAAAGCTGATATGGAATCAGACCGTCCGATGGACCGGCTGCTCTGCGGGGATGTGGGTTTTGGCAAGACCGAGGTTGCCCTGCGCGCGGCTTTCAAGGCCGTAAACGATGGCAAGCAGGTAGCCATCCTGGTGCCAACCACGGTGCTTGCCCAGCAGCACTTCGATACCTTCAGCCAGCGCCTCAGCGTGTTTCCGGTTACCGTGGAGATGCTCAGCCGCTTCCGCAGCGCCAAAGAACAAAATGAGATCATCAAAAAGCTGGCCGCCAAGCAGATCGATATTCTCATCGGCACGCACCGCCTGATCAGCAACGATGTGCAATTCAGCGATTTAGGCCTGGTGATCATCGACGAAGAACAGCGCTTTGGCGTGGCGCATAAGGAGCACCTCAAAAAACTGCGCTCCGAGGTGGATGTGCTTACGCTTACGGCAACTCCCATCCCGCGGACGCTGTATATGGCGCTCACCGGCGTGCGCGATATCTCCACCATCAACTCCCCGCCTGAGGAACGCCTGCCGGTGATCACGCACGTGGGGCCTTACGACCCCAAACTGGTACGCGAGGCGATCATTCGGGAATTGGACCGCGGCGGCCAGATTTTTTACGTTCACAACCGCGTGCAATCCATCCCTGCGGTGTACAACCACCTTTCCAAGCTGGTGCCTGAAGCCAGGATCGGCATCGCGCATGGGCAGATCGACGAGAGCCAGCTGGCCGAGGTGATGCATGCCTTCAACCATAACCAGATTGATGTCCTGCTCAGTACCTCCATCATCGAGTCCGGCCTGGATATTCCCAACGCCAACACCCTGATCATCGACCGAGCCGATACCTTTGGCCTGGCACAGCTTTACCAACTGCGCGGGCGGGTTGGGCGCGGCGCCCAGCGTGCCTTTGCTTATCTCTTCAACGACGCACGCTTCAACCCCACCCCGGAAGGCCAGGAACGCCTGGAAGTGCTGGCCGATAACAGCCAGCTCGGCGCCGGATATGCCATCGCCATGCGCGACCTGGAGATGCGCGGCGCGGGCGACCTCCTGGGCACGCGTCAAAGCGGATACATCCAGGCGGTCGGTTTTCAACTCTACACCCGCCTGTTGGCCCAGGCCGTGCGCGAGCAGCGGATGGCAGCTGGTTTGCCCCCGGAACCGCCCGATGCCCAAAAAGCCTGGGGAGAAGGGCCCGCGCTGCAGATCAACGTGGACCTGCCTCTGGCCAGCCAGATTCCGGCAGCCTACATCCCGGACCAGGCGCTGCGGCTTTCGCTTTACCGGCGTATTGCTTCCCTGCGCAGCGAGGAAGAGATCGCCCAAACCGAGATCGAGTTCAGTGACCGCTTCGGGCCGCTGCCTGAAGGCGTGAGCGATCTTTTCTACCAGATGCAGCTTAAACTCCTGGGTGAATCGGCCGGCGTGGACTCGATCGGGATGGTCAATGGCCAGGTGGTACTTAATTGGCCGCCATTGCCCAAGGGGGTGAAGGAAAGGCCGCTGCCCAAGCTGGACCCTATCGCGCGGGTAGGACGCAATGGGTATTGGATTAGGCTGGAGATGGATAAACCGGAATGGAAGGCCCAGCTATTGGCATTACTGCGCAAACTGAACACCATCCTTGAGGACCAAACGAATGGCCGCTAACATCATTTTTGACCTGGGCAATGTGCTGGTGGATTGGGACCCAGTTTGGGACCTGCAAAACCTGGGCTTGAGCCCGGAAGGTGCGAAGCAGGTACACCAAACACTTTTTGCTTCACAGATCTGGCTGGACCGGGACGCGGGCTTGCTCAGTTTTGAAGAAACAATGGCCCTGACCCTACCCCAACTCCCTGCGGAATTACATGCAATGACGCGGCATTTTGCCCTGCATTGGCCCGAGCACCTGCGGATCAATGAACCGGTGGTGCAATTGGCGCGGGCACTGCTCAAGGCAGGGCATCCGTTATACTTGCTTTCGAACGCCTCCGAGCCGGCCGTGGAGGTCGCGGAGAGGCTACCAGTGCTTAATGAGTTTGCTGGCCTGATGTATTCCTTCGAAGAGAAGCTGCTTAAGCCCGACCCGCGGATCTTTCTAAGGCTCTTCGAACGTTACCGGTTGAAGCCGGAGGAATCGTTTTTTATTGACGACAGCACGGCAAATATCGCCGCTGCACGGAAACTGGGTATGGCCGGGCACCACTTTACCGGTGATCTGCCCGCCCTGAAAGCGCATTTTAGCGCCTTTGGCATCCAGTGGGAGGAAGCATGATCAAACTCTTGATCTTCGATTTTGACGGGGTCTTGCGTCTCTGGAACGACGCCTTGATCACTGAGCGCGAAAAGGAATTAGGCCTGCCTGAGGGGAGCGTTTTCAGCGCTGCCTTCCGCCACGAGGATTACCTGCAAGCCATAACCGGTGAAATCGAAGACCCGCATTGGCGCGAAAAAACGCTTGCCCGCCTGGAAGCGGAGCACGGCCCTGCCAGCCGCGACCTGATGGACACCTGGAACAAGCTGGAGGGCGATTTGGACCATGAGATGCTTGCCCTGGTCCGCAGCCTGCGCCGGCAGGCCCGTGTGGTGCTGCTCTCCAATAACACCAGCCGGCTCGAGGAAGACATGGCCCGGATGGGACTCCTGGAGGAACTGGACCACATCTACAATACCTCCCGCGTGGGCATCGCCAAACCGGATGCCCGCGTTTACGAGCACATCCTGCAAGCCGAGGGCGTGCGACCGGAGGAAACCGTTTTCATTGACGACCTGCGCTCGAACATCGAAGCAGCCGCAGCCATCGGCATCCATGCGCATCATTACGAAGGCATTGAGGACCTGAAGCATTTCCTCGCCGGTCTTGGCCTGCAAGCCTAAAGACTGGCAATCCCCTTCCAGGTTTATAAAGCCTGAAAACACGCCCAAAAAGCAGTGATATACTGCGAAAATGATCCTTTTCCGCGAGCGAAACCAGCAAGGCAGTTTGTTAGCCGTTAGCCTGGTGATCACCGGCCTGGCACTCCTGCTGGCGTATTTTTGGCACCCTTACACGCTCTACGTGGATGGCCAGGCGCACAGCGTTCAAGCCATTGCCAGCACGCCCCGCCAGCTTTACGCGCGCCTGGGCATACCGATCATGTCGGAAGACCGGCTGAGCTGGCCGGCGGATGAGAGCAGCCTGGTGCTGCCGAGCAGGCTCGATCTGCAAAGGGCCCGGCCTGTCCGCCTGGTCACACCCGATGGCGAAGAGTTCCTGCAAACTGCGGAGCGCTTCCCTGCCAATATTCTCCTATCGCTGGGAATCAAGCCCTTTCCCAAGGACATACTGCTGCGGGACGGAGAAGCCATCGACCTCAGTTTGCCCCTGCCCCCAGGCCGCTCCGAATTATTGGTTTGGCAGCCTGCCCGGCAGATCGCGCTGGAAATCGACGGCCGCGGAATGGACATCTTCACCCAGCAGCGTACACTCGGCGCGGCGCTCGAAGAGCAAGGCATCATTCCCGGCGCTTCCGATAGCCTTAGCCCCAGCCCAAACAGTCCGGTGAGCGACGGCATGCACGTACAGCTGCACCGCGCGCGAACCTTAAGGGTTGACCTGCCAGGTTCAAGCACGGAAATCCTCTCTGCCCAGCAAAGCCTGGCTGGCGCGCTCAGCGAGGCTGGGCTCAGCCCGCAGGGGCTGGACGAGGTTGGCGCCGACATGGCAGCCGACCTGCCAGCCAGCGGAAGCATTAGCCTGAAACGCGTGGATGAACGCCTGGAGTTCACCCGGGAAGAAACGCCATACCAAAACAGTTACGTGGAAGACCCCGAAGGCGAGCTGGATACCCTCAGCGTGCTCGAAGCCGGCCAACTGGGCATTGTGGTCAACCGTACACGCAGCCAGATGGCAGGGGGCGAGACCCTGGCCAGTCAATCCGAAGGTCCCTGGAAGGCCAGCGACCCGGTGGATGGTGTGCTGGGCATGGGCACAATCCCGGTGCTCAAAAAGGCTGTTGTGGATGGCGAAGAGATCGAATACTGGCGCAAAGTGAGCGTTTACGCCACCGGCTACATGCCCAGCGCCTTGGGCGGTGATGATCACACCGCCAGCGGGCTCAAACTGACCAAGGGCATTATTGCCGTTACCGTTCCCTGGTACCGGGCGATGAAATTTCAGCAGGTTTACGTGCAGGGCTACGGCTATGGCACCATTGCGGATACCGGCGGCGGAATTCCCGGCCGGCCGTGGATCGACCTCGGTTTTGATGATCACAATTACGTCAGCTGGCACCACTGGACCACAATGTACTTCCTGGCGCCTATTCCGGCCTGGGTGCCATTAAGCCTGCCCTGAACCTAATCGCGACCTGCGGTCTACGGAAAAGGCAGCGGGTTTTGTGCTCCCAGGGCTAATTTCAACGAGGGTTTTGTGGTTTTACCCCCATATACCCCCCTAACAAAACACTGGCAAAGCCCATTGTACAATTAGACCATGCGCTACCTGGACATCCACCCGCTCTTGCGGCGCTACGGCATCCGGCCCAAGAAATCCCTGGGGCAGAACTTCCTTACCGAACCTGCCGGCCTGGAAAAAGTGCTCAAAGCCGCGCGGCTCGGCCCCCAGGCGCAGGTGCTTGAGATCGGCGCGGGACTGGGCAGC
>DHPL01000022.1:21796-24416 GCA_002407905.1 Anaerolineaceae bacterium UBA5365 | reverse complement strand
GAAATTGACCAAAAGCTCTTTCCAGCCCTGCAGGAAGCCTTGGCGCCTTACGCGAATGTAAAAACAATCCATGGTGATATCTTAAATCTTGACCTGGATGGGCTTTTGCACGACCAGGACTTTGTGGTTGTGGCAAACATCCCCTACTACATCAGTTCGGCGATCATGCGCCATCTTTTGGAAGCAGAGCACAAGCCCGCGGCGATGGTGCTGACCGTGCAGAAGGAAGTAGCCCAGCGGGTTTGCGCGGCAGCAGGCAAGCTGAGCTTGCTGGCGCTTTCGGTACAGGTGTTTGGTAAGCCGGAAATGGCGGGGACGATCCCAGCCGGTTCTTTTTACCCCGCCCCAGACGTGGATTCGGCGGTTTTACGCGTGGACCTTTACCCCGAGCCGCTGATCCCAATCGAAGACTTGGAAACCTTTTTCAAACTGGCCCATGCCGGCTTTGGCCAAAAGCGCAAGACTTTGCGTAATTCGCTATCGGCGGGCCTAAACTGGCCGGCTGTACAGATTGAAGCCCTATTGGAAAACGCCGGAATAGCCGCCCAGCGCCGGGCTGAAAGCCTGAGCCTGAGCGAATGGAAAGCCCTTACGCGGGCCTATCTGCAGGAAGTGTTTGCGAGGTCAGGCACAGGGTTTACGCCGGGGGAGTAAAACCAGGGCTGACGCTGCCAATACTAGCACCCAGGGCCTTTGCAGCAGCCAGAGCAGTGCCTGAAGCAAGCCCCGGCCCAGGCGCAGACGGGTGGCAGGGGGTACCACCACTGGTTGATTCCAATCAAATTCAGGCAGGCGTTCCAGAAAGCCTTGCCTTACGCAGCCTTCCAGGCTGAAGATGTGCATGGTCTTCCCGGCATTATGGGCTAAAAGCAAATCCCGGCTGAATTCTTCCCAATTGAGGTAAGCCGGTTCATCCGGAATGTCCACTCCGCCGCCGGTGTTGCCCACCCCGACAGAATCAGTATCCGGCAGGTAGACCTGCAGAAAATCCGGGCCTAATTGGCGCAAAAAACTGGAGTAGAGCATCAGCACAGTGCGCTCCACCGGGAAATGGATGAGGCCGAGCGCCCGCTGCAGCACGGTGCTGCGGGCTTTGAGGTCATCGGCGATGAGCGGAGCGTGGTATGCCTCCACCGGCCAGCCATCGGCACGGATGCGGGCCACCAGGGCGGCATAAGCAGCACGGACCTGCCAGTAAGGGCTTGGGCGCAGCAAGCGCTTTAGGTAGGCGCGGAGGGACCCGGGCGTGGGGCGGGTGATATCGTAGGGCTCGTTGATATCAGGCTCGATATCCAGGCCGATCCAGCTGAATCTCAGGTTTTCCGCGGCTGCCCAGGCTTTGAAGGCCTGGTAAAAATCCGCCGCCTGGGGGAAGTTATTCAGGTTGAACCAATATCCATCGCTTTTGGGCAGGAGCAGCCAGGCGGTCACCGGGATCCCCTCACGGTTGAGCTGGCGGATTGCTTTGGCGCGCTCCGCGGAGAGGTCCAGAAGCCCTACCGAAACTGCAGCGTTCAGCCTCTTTAAGGTGCTGGTTACGCCTGCGTCGGCAAACAAGTCCATCAAGGCCTGCGGTTCAAGTTCGGTAAAAAAGGTGAGCTGAGGGATAGAGTGCATGAAAGCTTCCTAGGAGAGCGGGCTTTTGGCTGGCGTGCCGGGCAGGCGGGGGTAAAGCGCCGGGGTGCGGGCTTTTTTGTTCAGAACCAGGAGGTAGCGCTGGCCTTCCACGCCCGGGATTTGGATAGGCAGGAGTTTTCCCGGGTCGCCGCCCAGTTTGCGGATGGCCCCTGTTGCTGCCTCGGCTTCCTGCGGGGTATCCGAGCCCCGGGGCATCAATGCCAGACCGCCCGGCTTGACGAGGGGCAGGAGAAATTCGGCCAGTACCGGCAGGGGAGCCACCGCGCGGCCTACCGCGGCCTGGTAGCGTTCCCGGTGAGCCGGGTCCTGCCCGATGGTCTCGGCGCGGGCGTTGATCAAACTCACCCCTGCCAAACCCATTTTTTCAACGAGGTGCTCGCAGAAGCGGAGCTTTTTACCCACCGATTCCACCAGGGTCAGCTTCATATCCGGCCAAAGAATCTTAAGCGGCAAGCCAGGGAAACCGGCCCCGGTACCCACGTCTACCAGGTTGGCAGGCGGGCCGTCCGGAAAGGCCAGGCCGCAGACCAGGCTATCCACAAAGTGGCGCAGGCGAACGCCTTCGGCGTCGCGGATGGCGGTGAGGTTGACGCGGGTATTCCAGTCCAGCAGTTCGCGTTCATAGATGCTGAAGCGCTCCAGTTGGTCTGGGGTCAGGCGGATATCAGTAAGGTTGCAGAGGATCTCTTCCCAGGCAGGCATGGCCTAAGTATACAGGCTAGAGGGTCTTGGTGAGCAGGGCAATCACAAAATAGAAGCCAAGGGCGGCCCCGTAAACCAGAGGCCAGGGCTGCTTGAGCAAGCCGGGAAAGAGCAGCACTGGCAAGCCCAGAATGAGCAGTTTGCCGATGAATAGCCAGGGCATGTTCAGGCGATGGGCAGCTTTGGGGCTGAAAAATAAGGCCCAGAGGCTAACAAAGAGTGCCAGGCTGAGCAGACCAAAAACCCAGCGCTGCCAGCTTTGCCCTCCCCAGCGGCTGGC
>DHPL01000022.1:3908-21589 GCA_002407905.1 Anaerolineaceae bacterium UBA5365 | reverse complement strand
TTGATACCGAGCAATAAATGGGTGTTATCCATGCCCGCATGATACCCAAATGAGGGTCATATGCGCCAACATGGACTTGTACGGGGCAAAGGCTTTTTGTTACGGAAGAATAGTTTAGCGGAAAAGGCCGATGATACCGGTGCCCAGGTAGGCGAAGATGAGCATCTTAAGCATCTTGCCAATGAAAGTAAAGAATAAAAAATTGCCCATCGGCATGCGCATGGAACCGGCGATGAAGCCGGCCATGTCGAAGAGCGGGTTAGGAATGAATGACAAAATGATGATCGTCCAACCGGGATAACGCATGATCCAATGCCGCATCTTCTGATAATTCACGCTGCGGTCCAGCCAGACCTGGCCGCCAACCCCCGCGAGGTAGCCGCTTAGCTCGCCCAGGGCGGCGCCGGCGCTTGAAGCAAGGGCTACATAAAAGGGGTTGAAAACCGCCCCCATCGCCGAGGTGAAGAGTACCCCCGGCATGGGGATGAGCACGGTTGCATTGGCCAAAATGGAGATCAGGAAGATGCCCGGGTAACCCAGGTGTTCAAACTGGGCAATGCGCTCGCGGTTGACCAGCAGCACCACTGTGAGCAGCACAACAAAGACTAAAAGCGCCGCCCGGCCAATCACCTGCGCGCGGGACATTTGCGGGGTCTGGGCATTGGGCTGCGGGCCTGAGGCGGCAGACAAGGGCGGAGGGACGGGCTGGCCTGAGCCGTCCTCAGTTGGATCGGTTTCAGGCATCCGGTCTTTCCTGATTGAGGAGTGCCCGCAGGCGGGCGATCACAAGCGAGAGGGCAACTTCGTTCATGCCGCCCTCCGGTACGATCACATCCGCAAAGCGTTTGGAGGGTTCTACAAATTCCAGGTAGCTGGGGCGCACCGTGCCGAGGTATTGCTGGATCACGCTCTCCACACTGCGGCCGCGCTCGTGAATATCCCGCTGCAGGCGGCGGATAAAGCAGATATCCGGGTCTGCATCCACAAAGATGCGCGCGTCAAACAGCTTGCGCAGCTGGGGGTCCGTAAAGATCAGGATGCCTTCCACCAGGATGATCGTGCGCGGCTCCACCCGGCGGGATTCAACCGAGCGCGTGTAGGCCTTGAAATCATAGACCGGTAATGCAACCGGCTGGCCGGCCTTCAGCGCGAGGATATGCGCGATAAGAAGTTCGGTCTCCAGGGAATCCGGATGGTCGTAATTGACCAGCAGACGCTCCTCGTAGGGCATCTGGTCCTGGTTGCGGTAGTACGCATCGTGCGGCAGGAAGGCGATCCGCTCCGCGCCAACCTGGGTGAGGATCCCCTGCGCGAGGGTGGTTTTGCCGCTGCCGGAGGGGCCGGCGATGCCGATCACGAGGGGAAGTTCGCTTGGAGCCATGCCTGGATTATACCTGCGCAAAGCGTGTTCCAGAGGGGCCTTACGGTATAATCAGGCAGGAGGTTGGCCTATGACAGCAAGCATTATTGACGGAAAAAGCATTGCCGAGAAAATCCGGGAGGATGTCAAGGAAAAAGTGGCCGCGCGGGTTGCCGCCGGCAAGCAAGTTCCCGGTTTGGCAACTGTTTTAGTGGGCGACGACCCAGCTTCGCAAGTTTACGTAGCCAGCAAACACAAGGCCTCCGCTGAAGCGGGGATCAAGTCCTTCAAATACGTTTTACCGGCCAGCGCCAGCCAGGAAGAAGTAGAAGCCCTGGTCAAAACGCTGAATGCCGACCCCGAAGTGAGCGGCATCCTGGTGCAAATGCCCCTGCCCAAAGGCCTGGACGAAGAAAAAGTGCTTGGCGCCATTGACCTGGAGAAGGACGTGGACGGGTTCAGCCCCCTCAACTTGGGGCGCCTGGCCCAGAAAGGGCGTGAACCATTGTTTGTGCCCTGCACCCCCGCCGGCATCATGCGCCTGCTCGAGGAGAGCGGCACGCCGATTTCCGGGGCAAACGCGGTTGTGCTGGGCCGCAGTAACATCGTTGGCATGCCGGTAGCCCTGCTGTTGGTCAAGGCCAACGCGACCGTAACCATCTGCCACAGCCGCACCCGCAACCTGCCGGACCTGGTGCGCAACGCCGATATCCTGGTGGCCGCGATCGGCCAGCCTGAGTTTGTCAAAGGCGATTGGATCAAACCCGGCGCCACCGTGATTGACGTAGGAATCAACCGCATCCCGGATGCCAGCCGCAAAAGCGGCAGCCGTCTGGTAGGCGATGTTGCCTACGATGAAGCCCTGGAATTCGCCGGCGCGATCACGCCGGTACCCGGAGGCGTAGGGCCAATGACCATCGCGCTGCTGATGAACAACACCCTCAGGGCCGCGGAATTGGCCGACGAAAAAAAGGAGTAGCCCATGGCAACCCTGCTGGTCAAAAATGCTCACCTCATCGTGACCATGGACGGGGAGGACCGCGAACTCAAAGACGCGGCGATTTTTTGCAGAGATGGCTTTATTGAAGCCATCGGCCCCCAAAATGAATTACCCCAGGAAGCAGACGAAGTGCTGGACCTGCGCGATCACATCGTTCTCCCGGGGCTTGTGAATACGCACCATCATTTCTACCAAACGCTCACCCGCAATAACCCCGGCGCGCAGAATGCCAATTTGTTCAACTGGCTGACAACGCTCTACCCGATCTGGGCCCGCATGCGCCCGCAGGATATTTACACGAGCACTCAGACAGCGCTGGCCGAACTGGCCCTTTCCGGCTGTACCACCGCCAGTGACCACCTCTATCTCTTTCCGAACGGTTCAAAGCTGGATGATGAGATCGAAGCTGCCAGGCCCATCGGGGTCCGGCTGCACGCCAGCCGCGGCAGCATGAGCCTGGGCCAAAGCCAGGGGGGCCTGCCGCCCGATAGCGTGGTGGATAGCGAAGCGGAGATCCTGCGAGACAGCCAGCGCCTGATCGAGACTTACCATGACGCCAAGGCCGGCTCCAGGCTGCAGATTGTTCTGGCGCCCTGCTCACCGTTCAGCGTAACCGGCGACCTGATGCGCGAAAGCGCGGCGATGGCCCGGCATTACGGCGTACAATTGCACACCCATCTGGCCGAAACTGAGGACGAGGAAGACTTCTGCCTTGAAAAATTTGGCCACAAGCCGGTAGCTTACATGCAAAGCGTGGACTGGATCGGCGAGGATGTTTGGTTTGCCCACAGCGTGCACGTGAATGAAGCGGAGATGCAGCTCTATGCCCAGCACGGCTGCGGCGTGGCGCACTGCCCCAGCTCCAACATGCGGCTGGCCAGCGGCCTGGCCCCCACCATGAAGATGCTGAGCCTGGGTGTAAAACTTGGCCTGGGCGTAGACGGCAGCGCCAGCAACGATGGCAGCCACCTGCTCGCCGAGGTACGCCAGGCGATGCTCTCTGCCCGCCTGGGAAGCGGGATCAAGGGTGCCAGCCGCTCAGCGCCAGATGCGCCGCCATTGATGACCGCCCGCCAGGCACTTTCCATCGCCACCCGCGGCGGGGCCTCCGTTTTGGGCCGCAAGGATATCGGCAGCCTGGAAGTTGGCAAATGCGCCGACTTCTTCGCCATTAACCTCAACCGCCTGGACTATGCCGGCGCCCTGGTGGACCCGGTGGCCGCTGTGGTCTTCTGCTCACCGGTGCAGGCCGACTACACCATCGTGGGTGGTGGGACCGTGGTGAAGCAGGGCCAGGTGAGAGGTTTGGACCTGCCCAAACAGGTTGAAAAGCACAATAGCGCCGCGAGACGCTTATTGGAAACAGTGTAAAACCATTCCTGACAAGGAAATAATCCAATCATCCACGGGAGAAATCATTCAATGCAGAAAAAAGGTTTGGCAGTCATCGCCGTAGGCGGAAACGCTCTCATCAAAGATAAGAACCATCAGAGCCAGCACGATCAATATCAGTGCGCGGCAGACACGATGGTGCACATCGCCGACATGATCCTGGACGGCTGGGACGTGGTGATCACGCACGGGAACGGCCCCCAGGTGGGCTTCATCCTGCGGAGGTCGGAACTAGCCGCCCATGAAGTGCACGAGAACCCATTGGATTATTGCGGCGCCGAGAGCCAGGGCTCCATTGGGTACATGTTTGCCCAATCGCTGCATAACGAGTTTCTGCACAGGGGCATCGACAAAAACGTGGTGAGCGTTGTGACCCAAACCATCGTGGACCGGAACGACCCGGCTTTCCAAAACCCTACCAAACCGATCGGCGGGTTCATGGACGAGGCCGCGGCCCGGGAAAAACGCGAAAATGAAGGCTGGACAGTGGTGGAGGATGCCGGCCGCGGCTGGCGCCGTGTGGTGGCTTCGCCCATCCCCACCCGCATTGTGGAAGCAGACGGCATTCGCACACTGATCGACAACGGTTTTGTTGTTGTTGCCGTGGGCGGCGGGGGCATCCCAGTGGTTGAAGACGCGGAGGGCAACCTGAGCGGCGCGATGGCCGTGATCGACAAGGACTTTGGGACCTCCATCCTGGCCAGCAGCCTGCAGGCGGATCTTTTCATCATCAGCACGGCTGTGGAAAAAGTTGCCATCAACTTCAACACCCCTGAGCAGAAATGGCTGGACCAACTGACCGTGGAAGAAGCCAAGGCCTACATCAAGCAGGGGCATTTTGCCAAAGGCTCCATGTTGCCCAAGATCGAGGCGATTTTGAAGTACATGGAAAAAGGCGGGAAAAAGGCGCTGATCACTGACCCCGAGCACATCCGTGAAGCCCTCGCGGGAAAAACGGGCACGTGGATCGTGCCTTAGCGCAAAGAAAAGCAGGCCGGCCAGCGAACCGGCCTGATGCTTATGATGACCATTAACCACCTAACCTGCTCGATCTGCGGCCGGACTTACGCGCCGGATTCCGTGCAATACTGCTGCCCCGCCGACGGGGGAAACCTGACTGTTCATTTGGCTTTTGAAGACCAACCGGAGCTGGTTGACCGGGAAAGCATTCTGGGTTCCCCGGACCGCTCTATTTGGCGATACGCGCCGCTATTACCGGTGGCCGATCCAGGTTTTGCCGGTACACCACTTCACCGGGTGGGCGGCACACCGGTCTACGAGGTACCTGGCATCCGCCGGAGCCTGGGAATGCCCAAGTTGTGGGTCAAGGACGAAAGCCCCAACCCCAGCGCCTCCTTCAAGGACCGGGCCAGCGCGATCGTGATCGCCGCGGCGATCAGCCGGGGCGAGAAACTCACAGTGGCTGCTTCCACAGGAAATGCTGGCGCGGCAATGGCCTGTATGGCCGCCGCTACCGGGCAAAAATGCCTGATTTTGGCCCCGCGTACAGCTCCGCCAGCCAAGGTAGCCCAATTGCTGAGCTTTGGGGCTCAGGTAGTTTTGGTGGACGGCAGCTACGACGACGCTTTTGAGCTCAGTTTGCAGGCCACCGAGGCCTTTGGCTGGTACAACCGCAACACGGGATTTAATTACCTGACCGCGGAAGGGAAAAAGACAGCCGCCTTCGAGATCTGGGAGTTTTTCCTGCACCGGAATGAAGCAGAGGTGGAAGACCTGAACATTTTCATCCCGGTTGGAGATGGCAATATTCTGACCGGCATCTGGAAGGGCTTTAAGGACCTTCTGGCCCTGGGTTGGATCGAGAGACTGCCCCGCCTGATCGGGGTGCAGGCGGAGGGGTCGGCGGCAATTGCCAATGCCTACGCGCAAGGGGCTGCGGTGATCGAAGCCGTGCGATCAACCACCTTAGCCGATAGTATCAGCGTGGACCTGCCTCGCGACGGCTTGCGCGCCCTGCACGCCGTGCGGGAAAGCGGCGGTGAATACATCACTGTGAGCGATGCTGAGATCCTGGCGGCGATCCCCAGCCTGGGCAGCGCGGGTATTTTTGCTGAACCGGCCGCCGCCGCGGCTTTTGCCGGCCTGCGCAAAGCCCTGCAATCGGGGTACAATCCGGCTCAACCCAGCCTGGTGATGGTGACCGGAAGCGGGCTTAAGGATGTGCGGGCAGCCACACAGGCTGTAAGCCAGGCCCCAACCATCGCGCCAACGCTGGCAGCACTGAAAGAGGTGACGAAGCATGCATGAACCTGTTTTTTCCGTGATCGCCCCCATTTACAACGAAATTGAAAACCTGCCCCTGCTCTATGCCCGCGTTCGCGAGGTGATGGACGAGACTGGCGATCCCTGGGAGTTGATTCTGGTGGATGATGGCAGCAAGGACGGCAGCAGTGATGTGATCCGCAAACTGGCCGCGCAGGACGAACGCGTGCGCCCGGTGATCTTTGCGCGCAATTTTGGCCACCAGATCGCGGTAACGGCCGGCATGGACTACAGCCGGGGCCAGGCGGTGATGATCATCGATGCCGACCTGCAGGACCCGCCCGAGGTAATGCTGGACCTGATCGGCAAGTGGCGCGAAGGCTACGAGGTGGTTTACGCCGTGCGCAGCGAACGTGAAGGCGAGAGCGCATTCAAGTTGAAGACGGCCTCCATGTTTTACCGCACGATCAACAAACTGACGGACATTGACATCCCCATGGACACCGGCGATTTCAGGCTGCTGGACCGCAAGGTGGTGAACGTGCTCAACAATATGCGCGAACGCCATCGCTTTTTGCGCGGGATGGGTGCCTGGGTGGGCTTTAAATCCATCGGCGTTGAATACAAGCGTGCCGCCCGGCATGCCGGGGTAACCAAATACCCTCTGAAAAAGATGCTCAAGCTCGCCCTGAACGCGGTGACCAGTTTTTCATTCGTTCCGCTGCAGATTGCCACCTACATCGGCTTGATCTCAGCAGCGGTGGCCATTTTGGGCATCCCGCTGGTGGTCATCTTACGTGTTTTACGCACCCCGCAGCTCACCGGGCAGGCTACCACCCTGATTATGGTGCTCTTCCTGGGGGGTGTGCAATTGATCTCACTTGGCATTATCGGCGAGTACATCGCCCGCATTTATGACGAAGTTCGCGGGCGGCCGCTTTATATCGTTGCAGAGGGGCCCAGCGAGGCGCATAGTCCCATTCGCCTGGACAGGCCAAAGGTGCCCGAATTTATCAACCCACCCAAAGGAGAGCATGATGGCCCGTATCAATCTGGAAAAGAATAAAGAGGTCCTGGAACACGCGCTGGAGCGCGTACGCCAGAAAGGGATCATCATCCCTACCCTGGCCCAGCAGCAGGACCCCGAAAGGCTTGTTCCGCAAGCTATCAAGGACAAACTGAAAGATATTGGTTTGTGGGACTTGCACCCGCTTAATTTGTTCCGGATCACCTGGAAGAACGAGCCCAAGGAATTTGGCGGCCAATATGGCGGCGTGAACTTCATCGAGTTACCCCAAAGCCTCACCGGGGTTGAAGCGCGCATCGTGGCATTGGTGGGCAAGTGGTTCCCCACCGGCGCGCACAAGGTTGGCGCGGCATTCGGCTGCCTGGTACCGCCCCTGGTGACCGGCCAGTTTGACCCCACACTCCAGAAGGCTGTGTGGCCCTCAACCGGTAATTATTGCCGCGGCGGCGCCTATGATTCGCACCTTTTAGGCTGCGAGTCCATCGCCATCCTGCCGGAAGGCATGAGCCGCGAGCGCTTTGAGTGGCTGGAGTCCATTGCCGGAGAAGTGATTGCCACGCCCGGGACCGAATCCAACGTGAAAGAGATCTTTGATAAATGCTGGGAACTGCGCCGCAGCGGCCAGGACCTGATGATCTTCAACCAGTTCGATGAGATGGGCAACTACCTTTGGCATTACCAGGTGACCGGCTCGGCTTACCTGGATATCGCCAGGCAAGTGCTGGGCGAACGCGACAATCTGGCGGGCTTTGCCCTGGCAACCGGTTCTGCCGGGACCATCGCTGCCGGCGACCGCCTGCGCCAGGAATACCCGGAGATCAAAGTGATCGCCAGCGAAGCCCTGCAGTGCCCCACCCTGCTGGACAACGGCTTCGGCGCGCATCGCATTGAGGGCATCGGCGATAAACACGTGCCCTGGGTGCACAACGTGCGCGGTACGGATTTTGTGACCGCCATTGATGACAACGCTGTGGTCCGCCTGGCGCGTCTCTTTAATGAACCTGCCGGGCAAGACCTCCTGCGCTCCAGCGGCGTGGACGAAGCCACCCTGCAAAGCCTGGACCTCTTCGGTTTCAGCGGCATCGGCAATATGCTTTCGGCGATCAAGTTCGCGAAGTGGAACGAACTCAGCAGCCGGGACGTGGTCTTTACCATCCTGACCGATTCGATGGAACTGTACAAAAGCAGGCTTACCGAGATGGACGAGGAGCAAGGCGTCTACAGCGAAGCAGATGCCATCGCCGACCATGCCCGCTACCTCCTGGGTGAAAACACCAGCAACATGGCCGAACTGACTTATCCGGACCGGAAACGCATCCATAACCTCAAGTACTACACCTGGGTTGAACAGCAGGGCAAAACCTACGAGGAAATCCAGGCTCAGTGGTACGACCCGGATTACTGGCTGGAAGTTCAGGCCCAGGCCCCCGAGATCGACCGGCTGATCGAGGAATTCAATAACCAGGCGGGCGTGCAATTGACATGAACGCCCCAGAGCAGCTGCCGGATTACGCCCTGGTGCTGGTAGCCATCATGCCCAACCAGCGCGATTTGGATATCGCGCGGCTTTTGGGCTGGTATCGCATCCCGCTTAAGAGCGCGCCAAAGGTGATCGCGGTGGACTACCTGGCTTTCTATCAAACCGGGGCCTTTGGCAGCAGCCAGCGCTGGCAGATACGCTACCTGGCAAAGGTTCTGGGCGTTGAACTGGTGCGCCGCAAGGACCTGCTGAAGGACGAAAGGGAACATCCGCGGGCCGAGGAGGAGTATTTCAAGCTGCAGATCGGCCCGCTTATGAGCCTGGCCGAACCGGTAAGCTCCGGGGCCTGGAAGCGGGTGAGTTTCTTTTACACGACCATGGGGCGTGTGAAGGCAGCCCGGACGCTGAAGGATCTGCCCGTGCACGATGAAGAGCGCCAGGTCCTCTGGCATGCCCTGCGGGAGCGCGCCGCGAAGGACCAGGAATACCAGGCCAATCCCCCCGAACTGAACCTGAGCGATGCCCAGCTCCTGGAGTTATTGGGCGGCCTGGTACTCAAAGAAAGCCAAGGTTAAGATGCGTATACTATTCAAGAACGGTACATTGGTCAGCGGACAGGCCAGCCAGCAGGCTGATCTTCTTGTGGAAGACGGGGTCATCCTTGAGGCGGCTCCCGGGATAGATGCCGCGGCAGACGAAGTAGTGGACGCGAGCGGCCTCCTGATCCTGCCGGGCGGCGTGGATTGCCACGTGCATCTGGACCTGCCGATGTTTGGCACTGTTTCCTCTGACGACCACTACACCGGCGGAAAAGCCGCTGCATTTGGCGGAACGACCACTGTGATCGATTTCGTGCCGCAGGACGAAGGCAGCCTGAGAGAAAACATCGACCGTTTGCTGGAAAAGGCAGCCAAGTGCCCCATTGATTACGGTTTCCACATGAATATCACCCGTTTCGACGCTGATGTGGCGGCCGAGATTCCCAGGCTGCCGGAGTACGGCGTAACCAGCCTGAAGGTTTTCACAGCCTATAATGACCGCCTGCGCCTGGAAGACGGCGATATTTTCAAGGTGATGCGCATCGCCGGAAAACACGGCATTCTGAGCATGGTGCACGCTGAAAACGGCGATATCATCGATGTGCTGGTGGACGAAGCCCTGGCAGCGGGCCATACCGAACCGATCTGGCATGCACGTACCCGGCCTGCCTGGGGCGAAGTTGAGGCCAGCCTCCGCGCGATTGCCATTGGCGCCCAGGCCGGTGCGCCCGTTTACCTGGTGCACATGAACGTGGCTGGCGAAGTGGACCAATTGGCTTACGGGCGCGGCAGAGGCCAATCGGTGATGGGCGAGACCTGCCCCCAATACCTGTTTTTCAGCGAGGAAGAGCTGCAGCGGGAAGACGGCGCCAAGTGGATCTGCTCGCCGCCAATGCGCACCAAGCCGGACCAGGTACGCCTCTGGGAAGGGCTGGCTAACGGCACGATCCAGGTCCTGGCCACCGATCACTGCCCCTTTTACTACGACGGCACCACGCCCATTGAGTATGACGGCGAAATGGTGGCAATCCCAGGGAAGGAACTTGGCGAAGGCGACTTTAGCAAGATCCCCAATGGCCTTCCGGGCGTAGGGGACCGATTGCCGGTATTCTGGACGGCCGCAGTAGGCAGCGGACGCCTGAGCCCAAACCGCTTCGTGGAACTGACCGCCGAGAACCCGGCCCGCATATTCGGCCTTTACCCTCAAAAGGGCTGCCTGGAGCCAGGCAGCGATGCCGACCTGGTGCTCTGGGACCCCCAAAAGCAGGTGCGCTACGGCCAGAAACTGGCGCAGCAGCGTACGGATTACAACCTCTACGAGGGCTTTGAGCTGCAAGGCTGGCCCGTGGCGGTTTACTCCCGCGGCAAATGCCTGGTGAAAGACGGCGAATGGCTTGGCAAGGCCGGGCAGGGCAAGTTCCTGCATCGCAAGCAGGGGCAGATCCTATAAACCTTAGCAGGTAAAATTCAGGCATGTTACTCGCAGCCCTTTTCGCGCTGCTCTTTCTGACAGCGGCAGCGATCGTGATCACACAGGCGTCCAAACCGAATACGGCGCGGGCCTGGCTCATCGCGATCATCGGGACCGGCAGCGCCCTGGTGCTGGTATTGGTGCTGCGCCTGTATCTGCCCTCCCAATTCAACCTCATCGTTTGGCAGCCCCAGGCCCTCTGGCAGGCCAACCCCTTCCTCACCCTGGATTACCACAGCTGGCCGTATGCCCTGGCGATCATCACGGTCTGCCTGGCGGTGATCCTCACTGATACTACGCGGGCCTATACGCGAACTTCCTCGGTCAATTGGGCCGGGTCGATCACTTTGAGCGCGGTGAACCTGATCGCGATCATGGCCGGCGACCCGCTAACGCTGGCAATGAGCTGGGCATTGGTGGACGCGATCAAGCTGATCTACCTGCTGGCCCTGCAACGCGGAAGCGAAATTGAAGGCGGGCCAATCCAGGCTTTTGGTTTACGCCTTGCCAGCCTAACGGCGCTGATCGCGGCAACCAGCGCCGGGTGGCAGTCTGCCCCGGGGTTTACCCTGCTGGCCATCCCCCCCAAAGCCGCGATCTATCTGTTGCTGGCGGCCGGCCTGCGCATGGGCGTTTTGCCCTTGAACCTCAGTTACCTGGAAACACCGGAGATGCGCCGGGGCTCCAGCATGCTCCTGCGGCTTCTACCGGTGGCCTCTGCCCTGGTCCTGATTTCCCGGCTGCCCGCAGGACTTGCGGAACTTCCCGGTATTTTGCCGGATCTGCTGCGCGTGCTGACCGTGTTGGCCGCGATTTATTCCGCCCTGATGTGGGCTACGCGCATCAACGCCTACGAAGCCCGACCGTTTTGGATCGTAGCCCTGGCCTCGTTTGCAGTTTTTTCAGCGCTGAATGACCAGGCGGCGGCCGCCCGGGCCTGGGGCCTCGCGCTGATCCTCTCTGGGGCCCTGCTTTTCCTCTTCGACCCGCCCGTGCGCCGGATCCGCTTTTTGCCGCTCATCGGGCTCATTGGGCTCGTTGGCTTGCCCTACACGCCCCTGGTATCCGGTTGGGAGGGCGTTCTTGGCCAGGGGCTCAACTTCAGCGCGTTGTGGATGATTTTGGCGCATGCCCTTTTGGTGCTGGGATATCTGCGTTATGTTTTCGAGGCAAACACCCCCATCACCGGTATCGAAAAACATGCCCGCATCTCCTTCCCGCTCGGCCTGGTGCTGATCATTGAGACCTTGCTGGTCATCGGCTTGGTGGGCTGGCCGGGCTCTTTCAACTTTGGCACGCCTTTTCCAGCCCTGGTCTCGCTCGGGGTCGTGTTTTTAGGCGTGTTTGCCACACTGCGTCTGGGCTTAACGGTGCCATTTACCGACTTACAGCGGCGGCTGCCGGCCTACAGGCTGGCGCGCACCTTATTCGACCAAGCCACTTATATCCTCAGCCTGCGCTGGCTGCGGCAGTTCCTCGCCTGGCTGTTTTCAGTTCTTTCCGGGATGGGCCGGGTGCTCACCCGCATCGTGGAGGGGCCCGGGGGAATCTTGTGGAGCCTGGTTTTCATAATGCTTTTGGTCACCGTTTTTCTCACACAGGTGAGGCTGCCATGAGCAGTTTCGATGGTCTTTTTGGCGGCCTGGCCCTGGCCTTTGCCCTCATCAATTTGGTCCGGCGGGATTGGGCCAGCACGGTGATCGTGCTCGCCCTGCAGTACCTGGCGCTTTTTCTGCTGATTTTCAGCTTTGCCGAAACCAGTTTTGCGCTGATCCGAATTTTGGTGGGCTGGATGTCCACGCTGGTGATTTACCTCACCCTGGCTTCGAGCGGGATGCTCAAGAAATTGGAGTGGCCGCCCAGGTTTTCAGCCAGCCAGGGTATGCGCCTGATGATGGGACTGCTGGTGATTGCCGTCATTTGGGCGCTTGCCCCCAACCTGGGGCGTGAGGTTTTTCCATTTACCCCTCAGATGGTTTTAGTGACCAGCCTGGGCTTGATGGTCCTGGGTATTCTGCAGGTTGGTATGCGCGAAGAGCCCATCTACGTGACCGTGGCGCTGCTCACCTTCTTCAGCGGGCTAGGCCTCCTGTACGGTTCAATTGAGCGCTCAACAGTGTTGGAGGGCCTCTTTGCCGCCCTGGACTTAAGCCTGGCACTAACCGGGGCTTACCTGATCGTGAAAGTGAGCGATGTTGAAGACGAGGGTGAGCCATGAGCACCCCTTTGATCTGGATCGGCATCCCGATCGCATTTGGGCTCCTGCTTTTGGCCATCCCCAAGCGGCGGCGGATCAGCGCGTCAGTAGCCAGCCTGCTCAGCCTCCTGCTGGCAATTCTGGCGTTCATCTTCCCGGCCGAGCATGTTCTGATTTTGGGCGACCAGCGTTATGAATTTGCTACCAGCCTGGCCTGGTTAGGCCGGTCGCTCACGATTGCCAAGGCGAACCTGACCCTGGTGGGCCTCTTGTTCAGCCTGAACTTCATGTGGAACGCTTTTAGCAACCGTTTCAAGACCAGCATGTACTTCAATTCGCTCTCGCTGGTGATCACGGCGCTCTGGGTTGCGGTGATGGCCCTGGATCCCTTTTTGTATTCCGCGGTTCTGGTGCAGCTTATCGTGATGGTGAGCGTGCCATTGCTCTCCCCCAGGGGGCAGGCTGCCGGCCCGGGCCTGCTGCGCTACCTGGTGATGCAAAGCCTGGCGGTGCCTTTTATTCTGCTGAGCGGGTGGATGCTCTCCGGCATCGCTACCGCCCCATCGGTCAACCCGCTGATCATCCGCGCTGCGATGATGATCATGGTTGGTTTCGCGCTCTGGCTGGCGGTCTTCCCGCTGCATACCTGGGTGACCATGCTGGGGCAGGAGAGCCACCCCTGGGTACTGAGTTTCCTGATGACCATGCGTCAAACGACAGTTTTGGTTTATCTGCTGGGCTTTTTTGACCGCTATGCCTGGCTGCGGACGATGCCTAACATCGATACGATGCTGCAGATCCTGGGCGTGGTGCTGGTCGCCCTGGGCGGCCTGCTCTGTGCTTTTCAAAGCGACTTGCGCCGGGTATTCGCTTACATCTTCGTGGCCGAAACCGGCTACGCCATCCTGGCGCTGGGCCTGCGCAGCCAGGGAGCCCTGCCCTTTCTGGCGATGTCTTTCGTGCCCAGGGCCCTCTTTTACTGGCTCTGGGGGTACACCTTAAGTGTTCACCGGGACCAGTTAAACCAAGCCAGCGCGCTTTTTACTGACCTGCAAGGCTTCTTCAGGAGCCAGGCACCGCTGAGCATGGCCTGGGTCTTTACCCTCCTGGGCGTAAGCGGCTTGCCGCTAATGGCCTACTTTCCGCCAAAGCGCTCCTTGTGGCTGCTTTCAGGCAGCCTGGACTTGGGGCTCACGCTGGGGCTCGTGATCGGTGTGGGGGGCAGCTTGCTCTTCGTCATGCGCCTGCTGCGCACCCTAACTAAAAACTCCGCTACTGAACAAACCCCGCTGCGAGTGCCTGTAATGGTCCTGGTGACCCTGGCGCTGGCAGGGCTTCTGGCGCTGGCCATCGGCTTTCTGCCGCAGGTCTTCCTCAACCCGATGCAAGCCATCCTGAGCCCCTTCACGCAACTGATGGGTCTGCCTTAGCCTGGGCTTACGGGTATAATCAAAAGACTTAAAAGACCGAGAAAGCAGGCAATCTATGGACAATTACACCGGCTTTGAGCAGCTTGAAAAACGCGTTGAATGGCTAGACAACGAACGCCGCAACGACAAAACCAATCTGGCTTCACTGCAAAACCGGCTGACCGTGCTGGAGACGGAAAACATCACCCTGCGCAAACAGCTTAAAGAGATGGAATTGGCCATCACCAAGCTGGGCAACCAGATCAGCACCTTCGACAAGTACGATAACCGCATCGACCGCGTGAATGTGGACCTGAGCAAGCAAGTGCGCGATGTGAACGAGCGCGCCGAGGCAAACCTGACCGAAACCGCCAAACGCCTGCGCATCGAAATCGAGGCGGCCAAGAAAAGCGTCGCGGATATCTACCCCTTCACCGAACAACTGGAGCCGATGCGCCAGGAGATGAAGACCTACAAGGCGGAAGACTCGCGGTTGGCGCGGCTGATCGAAGAATTGAAGGTGAAGATCCAGGAGGTTGGGCGTTTCGATGAAGATTACCGGCGTTCGCTTCACCTGCTGGAAGAAAGCCGCCGTCAGGAAGCCAAGCGGCTGACCGACCTGCAGGGCGAGGTGGTATCCGTGCGGAAGCGCGTGGAGGAGACCCGCAGCCGTTTTGATTCGTTCAGTGACAGCTTCAGGCAGCTGGACCTGCGCATCGCCGAGCTGCAGACCTTTGAAAAAGACCGCAAGGAAGAGCAGAGCGTCTTCATTGATAAAGTGAACGACAGCCTGGTAGACAAGGATAAAACCTTCCGAGTCTGGGAACAGCGCTTTACCGAAATCGAGAAGGTGAATCTGAACCTCAACGCCCAAATGGAAGACCTGGAGACCGCGCGCAAGGCCGTGGGCAAGGCTGTGGCCGGCGTGGACGATGTGACCCAGCGCTTCGAACGCAGGATCAATGAGATCAGCGAGATCCAGCGCTTGAATGACGAACGCTTCAGGCAGGAATGGACGGCCTTTAAATCCGATGACCTCAAACGCTGGACCAATTACATGCTGAGCGAGGAAGAAAAGACCCGCGAGGTGAACCAAGAGCTTAGCGCCGCCAGCGAAAAACTTGAAAACCTGGACGCGATAACCGTACAAACCAGGGAAGACCTGGACAGATTGGCCCGCGAAACCGTGCGGCACGTTCAGGCGGTACTGCTGGCCTATCAGGAATCGATCCAGAATGTGGCTTCGGTGATCGATAAGAAGGCAAACGCTTAATGCACATTGTGGGCACGGCCGGGCATGTGGACCACGGCAAATCAACTTTGATCGCCGCGCTCACCGGCACCCATCCAGACCGACTTAAAGAAGAAATCGCCCGGGAGATGACCATCGACCTGGGCTTTGCCGCCTTGGAATTGCCCAACGGCGAGGCAGTGGGGATCATTGACGTGCCCGGGCATAGGGATTTCATCAGCAATATGCTGGCCGGAATCGGCGGCATTGATGCCGCCCTGCTGGTGGTGGCCGCGGATGAGGGCGTAAGCGCCCAGACCCGCGAGCATTTGGCCATTTTGGACCTGCTGGATGTGCGGCACGGGATCCTGGTATTGACCAAAAAAGACCTCGCCCCGGACGCGGCCTGGCTGGAGTTGGTGGAGCTGGAAGCCCGGGAGTTGCTGGCCGGTACCAGCCTGGAGAATGCCCCAAGCGTGGCCGTTTCCGCGCTGAGTGGCGAAGGCATAACCGAATTACTGGAACTCATGCAAACCGTGCTAGCCGAAACCGAGCCCAAACGGGACCTGGGCCGGCCTCGCCTGCCCGTGGACCGGGTATTCAGCATGCCCGGCTTTGGGACGGTTGTAACCGGCACCCTCCTGGATGGCAGCCTAAGCCTGGGCGAGGAACTTGTGTGCCTGCCGGGCGGCGCCAGCGGGCGGGTGCGCGGCCTGCAGAACCATAAGCATAAAGTGCAGAAGATTGGGCCAGGCTTTCGCACCGCGGTGAACCTTAGCGGCATCGAGCGCAGCGCCATCAAGCGCGGGGATGTGCTGTGCCGGCCGGGCGAGCACCGCGCCAGCCGCTTGCTGGACGTAAGTTTCAGGCTGCTGCCCGACGCGGAGCTGAGCCTGAAGCACAATCAGGAACTCAAACTGTATATCGGCGCGGCGGAACGCCTGGTTCGCGGCCGTCTTTTGGGGGCGGAAGAACTGAAACCAGGCCAGGAGGCCTACCTTCAATTACGCCTGGATGAAGGCGTAGTGGCCGAGCGGGGCGACCGGTTTATTCTGCGGCGGCCTTCACCCTCGCAAACCCTGGGCGGCGGTACCGTGCTGGACGCCCATCCCCAAGCCATGTCTAAGCGTTTTGACGAGAAGAACCTCGAGCGCCTGGCGCAGTTGGACGAAGGCAGCGAGGGCGACCTGATCATGCAAAACCTGGGGCAATTACTCTTTGCCAGCCGCGCGGACCTGATTAAAAAGAGCGGGCTGCCGGAAGCAGCTGCGCAGGAAGCCATCTCCGGGTTGATCGAGGAAGGCGCGATCACCTTGCTGAAACCAGAAGGCAGCCGGAACCGGGAGATTATCGCCCGCAGTTCAGACTGGCAGAGCCTTGCCGCCAAAGTATTGGAAGCTCTGGAAGCCTTTCATCAAGCCAACCCGCTGCGCGCGGTAATGCCCCGCGAGAACTTGCGCGGGCAGCTGGGACTGAACCGGGAACAGTTCGACCTTAGCCTGGATAAACTGGAAAGCGATGGTGCGCTGGTCCAACGCGGAACCGGCCTGGCTTTGCAAGGGTTCAGCGTGCAGCTCAGCCCCGCCCAAATGGCACTGGCTGAACCGGTGCTGGCAGAATTTGAAGCCAACCCTTACTCCCCGCCGGATAGAGCGGCACTGGTATTGAGGCTGGGTGAAGAATTGAGCGCAGGGCTGGCTGCGGCAGGTTTGTTGACCCAGGTCTCGGATGAGATCCTCTTCTCCCCTAAAGCCTACGCGCAAATGCAGACCTGGGTGGAAGAGGAGATACAGCGCACGGGTACGCTCACATTGGCGCAATTCCGGGACGAGTTCAAGACCAGCCGTAAATACGCTGCCGCCTTTTTGGAAGACCTGGACCGCAAAGGCATAACGGTGCGAAAAGGGGACTTTAGGGTCCTAAGGATAGTACAATCATAGTATTACCAAAACTAAAAGGAGAGAGCATGTCTTGGAAAATTCTGATTACCGATGGTCTTGAAAAAGTAGGCAAGGATATCCTGAACGAACGCAATGAGGCTGTCGATAAGAAGGGCATCGAAGCCGCGGAACTCTTGCAGGTGATCCCTGAATACAATGCTGTGATCATCCGCGGGCGCACCAAAATGACCCGCGAAGTGATCGAAGCCGGCAAAAACCTGAAAGTGATCGGCCGCATGGGTGTGGGTGTGGATAACATCGACCTGGAAGCCGCCAAGGATAACGGCGTGACCGTGGTTAACTGTGCCGTGGCTACCAGCCAGGCCGTGGCCGAACTGGCCTTGGGAATGATGTTCGCCCTGGCGCGCGAACTGCCCCGCGCTGATGCAACGATGAAGGCCGAAACCTGGGC
>DHPL01000022.1:0-3735 GCA_002407905.1 Anaerolineaceae bacterium UBA5365 | reverse complement strand
GGCCGGGTGGTTGCTCAAGGCGCCACAGCCCTGGGCATGAAAGTGCTGGCATTCAAGCGCAACTGGGACGGACCCTTTGCCAATGACAATGTGGAGCACGCCACTTTTGAAGAGATCCTGCGCAACAGCGACTTTATCAGTCTGCATACCCCGCTGACCGCCCAAACCAAGTACATGCTCAACGATGCTGCCTTCGCCAAGATGAAAGACGGCGTGCGCATTGTGGATGCTGCCCGCGGCGGTGTACTGGAAGAAGCTGCCCTGCTGCGCGCCCTGGAAAGCGGCAAAGTGGCCGGCGCCGCGCTGGACGTCTTTGAAAAGGAACCCCCCGTGGCTTGGGAAGCAGCCAAGCACCCGCGCGTGATCGCGGTGCCGCACATTGGCGCCCAAACCGACGAAGCCCAGCTACGGGCCGCGGTGGACATCAGCACCGAAGTTCTACGCGCCCTGAATGGCGAGGAACTGCGCTGGAAGATCGTTTAAACCTCTAAGGAGCGGAGAGCTATGGGACTCGAGGATAAGTTAAGCGAACTTAAGGCAAGAGTCACCGAGCTCTCAACGCTCGGTGAGGTAATGGCATTACTTAATTGGGACCAGGCATGTTACATGCCGCCTGGTGCTTCAGAGGACCGAGCCCGCCAGATGGCGGCGCTCGGTGCTTTAATCCACGATAAGGCAACCGCCCCGGAGATGGGCCAACTGGTGGAAGACCTGGCCGCGGAACTTGGGGACCTGAACGCGGACACGCTTGAGGCCCGTGAGGTTTATTTAGCCAAAGAGCGCTTTGAGAAGACCGCCAAAGTCCCCCGGGAACTGGCGCTGGAGATCATCGCCGCGGAAGCCAGGGGGCATGATACCTGGGTAAAGGCTAAGCGCGAAAATGATTTTGCGGTTTTTGCCCCGGACCTTAAACGGATATTTGATCTGGCAAAGGCCCGGGCGGAGTACTTTAAGCCCTACGATCATGTTTACGATGTGCTCCTGGATGACTACGAACGCGGGATGAAAACCGCGGAGGTCCAGGCCGTATTCAATTGGCTTAAGCCGCGGCAAACGGAGCTTGTGCGCCGCATCTTGCAGGCCCCCCAACCGGATGACAGCTTCCTGGAGCGGGATTACGACCTGGAAGGCCAGCGCAAGGTTGGGGAATACGCGGTGCGCAAGATGGGATACGACCTGAACGAGGGCCGCATTGACCGCTCCGACCATCCCTTTACCACATCGATCGGCCGCGGGGATGTGCGCTTTACGATGCGGTACCTGCCCAGCGTGCGCAGCTCGCTCATGGCTCACATGCACGAGGGCGGGCACGCCTTGCACTCCCAGGGCTTAAACCCGGAATGGCGGGGCATGTATCTACGCCGCGGACCTTCAAGCGGCATCGCCGAAAGCCAAAGCCGGCTCTGGGAAAACCTGGTGGGCCGCAGCCGCGAGTTTTGGGCCTTCTTCATGCCTGTGATGCAAGCCACCTTCCCGGAGCACCTGGCCAGTGTAAGCGCGGAGCAAATGTATCGTGGGCTGAACCGCGTGGAGAATTCGCTCATTCGCATCGAGGCGGATGAGGCCACCTATAACCTGCACGTGATGCTGCGCATGGAACTGGAGATCGCGCTCCTGGAAGGAAACCTGGAAACCCGGGACCTGCCGGAGGCCTGGAACGAGAAAATGCGCGCCAATTTGGGGCTGACCCCGCCAACCGACAGCCTGGGCGTGCTGCAGGACATGCACTGGAGCAGTGGGCTGATCGGCTACTTCCCCACTTACTCACTCGGCAACCTCTACGCTTCGCAGTTCTGGAATCAGCTGCTGAAGGAACAGCCCGGCATTCCGGACCAGGTTGCCCGCGGTGAGTTTGGCAATGTTCTGGAATGGATGCGCGAAAAAGTGCACCGGGTTGGCACCCGCTATGACCCGCAGGTGATTTTGGAGCGCGCCACCGGGGAGCGCCTGAACCCCAAATACTACATGGATTACCTGACGGAAAAATATACCGAGATCTACGGCCTTTAGGCCCCCGCGAAGACAAACATGGCTTGGTTATAATAATCAGGCCATGTTTTTTAAACCCCGTGCCAACCCGCTCTTTTGGGCCCTGCTGATCAGCCTGCTCCTGCTGCCGGGTCCCTCGCCAACAGCTGCCCAGGCAGAGGCATCGAGTCGCCTGGCCGTCAGTTCACCGATCGAGCTGAGTTTCAACTACCCCTGCCGGGACCTGGCCTCCGTTCAGGTGGTTTTGGATGACGAAGTTAAGGACATCATCGCCCGGCAGATCCTGCTGCCGGATTGCGATGGCAAGGAGACCGGCAATTATTCCGGCAAGATCTACTGGGACCCCTTTGAGCGGCTGACTCCAGCCCATTTGAGCATTGGGGCATATGACGCGCAAACCCGTCTGATCTGGGTGCAATCTTTGGATATTCAGTTCAGCGATGCCCCGGGCCCGACCGAGGTGGAACTGGCTTTCGATAACCCCATCCGGATCAACACACCGGAACAAGGCACGCAGGTCAGCACGCCAAGCCTGAACGTGCAAGGCGAACTGAAGGTGAGCAACACCAGCCCGCTGAATTTCGAGTTGGTAAGCGATGCCGGGCGCATCATTGCCGCGGGGGTCTTCCAGATTCCGCCTGGGTCTATGGGGGAGATGATCGGCTACCAGGTGGATCTGCCGATCACGGACCGGCAGCCCACTGAGGCCCGCTTGAGCGTCATGCAGTTCGGCCAGGACATCTTTGGCATCGAGTCCATCCAATCCGTTTATCTCAGCATCCGCTAAGCGTTCAGGTGTAGAGGCTTGATTTCCGCAGGAATTGGTCCCTACTTATAATCATTCGCTGGAGAACGAGAGCCCCGAACCAAGAATTTGGGCCGCGCCGCGGGTTGCTTCACAGGGCCCAATTCGAGTGAAAAGAAGCAAACAATTTCAAGGAGAAAATAATAATGGAAACTGCTCAGGAAACCCATTCAATGCCCCGCATTGGCGATAAAGCGCCGGAATTTAAGGCGGTCACCACCCAGGGCGATGTTCACTTCCCCAACGATTACGCCGGCAGTTGGGTCGTGTTTTTCAGCCACCCTGCCGATTTTACCCCGGTTTGTACCTCCGAATTCATCACCTTTGCCACCATGGAAGATCAGTTCAAGCTGGTGAACACTGAACTTTTGGGCCTATCAGTGGATGGCCTCTACAGTCACATCGCCTGGCTGCGCACCATCGGTGAAAAGATCGACTGGAAGGGCCATAAGAACGTGAATGTCACCTTCCCGCTGATCGAGGACATCAAGATGGATATCTCGAATAAATACGGGATGATTCAACCCAATGTGGCAGACACCAAGGCCGTTCGGGCGGTGTTCGTCGTGGACCCCAAGGGGATCATCCGGGCGATCATTTATTACCCGCTTTCAACCGGCCGCAACTTTGATGAAATCTACCGCCTGGTGGTAGCCCTGCAAACCACGGATGCCTTTGGCGTGAGCACGCCTGCGGACTGGCGGCCGGGGGATGAGGTGATCGTGCCTACTGCCGGGTCCTGCGGTGTAGCCAAGGAACGGGCGGAAGGCAAAGCCGGCGACATGCACTGCTACGATTGGTTCTTCTGCACCAAAAAGCTGGATAAGGAAACGGTATTGAGCAAGATCGTTAAGCAGCCAGGCAAGCCGAAAAAATAAAGCTGACCGTGAGCGTTAAAAAAAGAGGCCCGGCAATTTTGAACTGCACCCCGAAACTTGGAC
>DHPL01000018.1:28198-53311 GCA_002407905.1 Anaerolineaceae bacterium UBA5365 | reverse complement strand
CCCGAACCCTACATGGTGGGTGCGTTGGATTTCACTCCCCTTCCGGCACTGCGTGCCACCTCCCCCGCATACCGTCCGTTTCACGGCGGGCACAGGTGGGGGAGGCATCGTGGACCGTGTTGTAAGGTCAAGAGCAAAGGGTAGGGGAGAGACGACCGCAGGGAGGCTCTACCGCCGGTTGGCTGGTCTGGGGTGTTGGAACGGGCCGACACAAGTGGCCGACCCCTACTTCGGCGGGGCGGGGATGGTTTTGGGCTGACACGAGTGGTCGGCCCCTACATGCGGGTGGGACGATTTCAGGCCGCGAGAGGAGGTCGGCCCCATCAGGGGGGCGCCGGAAAAAGCCTATACCTCAATTTTGGCGGGTAAAAGCCCAGGGGTTATTATTTTTTCATGAAAACGCGAACGCTTTTCCCCCTTCTGTCCATCCTTCTGCTGGCGGCATGTGCCGGCCCAGGGCCCACACCAACGGCCGCCCCGGCTGCCACGCTGCCCCCGCCCGAAGTGCAAAGCACCATCGCGCCAAGTGCTCCCCAGGCACCCACTGCCTACCCCTCTGAACACAGCCCCTCGCCGGAGCCCGAGGCAGAGCCCATCCAAACAGTGCCCGTGGAAGTCATCGCTGAGGGCCTCAACCTGCCTTGGGAACTGGCCTTCCTGCCGGATGGGCAGATCCTGCTCACGGAACGTCCCGGCCAACTGACCTTGCTGGAAGGCCAGCAGCGTCTGGCAATCGAAGGCGTGCTTCACCGCGGCGAGGGCGGCCTGCTAGGGTTGGCCCTGCACCCGAACTTCGCGGAAAACCATTGGCTGTACCTCTATCTCACCAGTGAAGAAAACGGCGCCGTGGTCAACCGGGTGGAGCGCTATGTTTACACCGACCACAGCCTCTCGGAACGGACCCCGATCATCGAAGGCATCCGCGGAGCGACCTATCACGATGGCGGGCGCATCGCCTTTGGCCCGGACGGCAAACTTTACATCACCACCGGCGATGCCGGCATGCCAGCCGCGGCCCAGGTTTTGGAGAACCTGGACGGCAAGATTCTGCGCCTAAACGATGATGGCAGTATCCCGGAGGATAACCCCTACGGCACGGCCGTTTGGACCTATGGGCACCGCAACGCTCAAGGCCTGGCCTGGGACAACCAGGGTCGGCTTTGGGCAACGGAGCATGGCCCCAGCGGCGGCGAAAGCGGCAATGATGAAGTCAACCTCATTGAAGCCGGCAAGAATTACGGCTGGCCGCAGATCCGCGGGCTGCAAACAGCCGAGGGCATGGTGACACCCGTTGTCGAATCTACGCGGCAGGAAACCTGGGCCCCCTCGGGGATGGCCTTTTTGGGCGGCAAGCTCTGGTTTGCCGGCCTGCGCGGCCAAACACTTTACGCCCTTCCGGTGGATGACCTCCGGCCTGAGACCCTGGAACGCCATCTGGCAGGCGAATACGGACGCTTGAGGACGGTGGTCCTTGGCCCTGACGGCTTGCTTTACATCACCACAAGCAATGGAAACGGGGCGAACGCCGTGGACCGGGTATTGAGGGTAAACCCTGCACTTCTTGGGGAAGATTAGGCAGCCAGATTAGCCGGACCATCCAATGCAGATTGGTACAGTCCAGCACCTGCGCGGGAACCAATACCAAGGGAGCCTCGCACGCGCGAGGCTCCAGGTTTATGCTGAAATCGGGCTATTTACCCAACTAAGGATCAGAACTCCTTGGCGGCGTAGATTCGGCAGGAGAGCCAATACGAAAAGCCCATCACAGCAATCACGATGCCCAGGCCCAGGAGCGCGCCGTATTTTTGCAGAAAAGCAGCCGCTCGCTCCAAGGACCCTGCCGGGACTTTATCCAAAAAGGCTGTAAGCGCGAAGACCGGCATAAAAAGCACCGCAAAATTGACCCAACGGGCCTTCTCGACGCCAAGTTTAAAGAATACCGGCAAGATAACCGCCACATAAACCAGTCCGAGCCCCAAAAGCATGACAATACTAAGGGCCAATTCCTGGCTCAGCTCGCCTATCACCGCTACCATCAACACTGCCAGCAGCCCGCCTGTGAAGATGGCGAGAATACCAAAAAGATACTTCTCGGCCACCATTGTGCGGCGGTCAACGGGCATGGTGAGGGCAAAGCGTTCCCAGTTGGAGCGCTCCTCCCAGGTCATCACGGTGGCCAGGAGCATGCCGCCCAGCATGATCATCATCGCGATCGGCAGGTTGAGGCTGTCCAACTTGCGAGAGATGAGACCGTAACCCACCACAAAGATCAGGTAGAACTTACCCTGATTTTTCAAACTTAGGAGGTCTTTAAGCAGCAGCGCGCGCATCATTTTCCTTTCCTGATCACGTAAAGCATGATCTCTTCCATGCTCACCGGTTCCAAAACAGTTCCTGGCGGCAGCAATTCCCGCCGGACGAGGGCGCTTACCGCGTAGGGGCTGGCCTGGGTGCCCACCACCGCCTGCGGCGGCAATTGGGCCAGCTCCGCGGGGCTTCCCTGCCAGAGCCCGTATTTCTCGCGCAGGCCATCCCGGGTTTCCAGCATCTCCAGGCGGCCTTTGTGGATGAAGAGCACCCAATCGCATACTTTTTCGAGGTCCGAGAGAATGTGGGAGGAGATGAAGACGCTATGGCCTTCGTCCTGGATGAACTCCTGAAAAACCTCCAGGAGTTCATCACGGATCACCGGGTCCAGCCCGCTGGTGGCTTCGTCCAGGATTAACAGGCGGGCCTGGTGCGAAAGCGCGATGGCCAGCATGAGCTTCACCTTCATCCCACGGCTATAGGTCTTGATGCTTTGTTTGGGCGGCAGCTCAAAGCGCTGCAGCCAGGCGGCGTAAACCTCCGGCTGCCAATTGCGGTAGGCCGTGCGCATCACCTTCTCCACGTCCCGGGCATTGAACATTTCGGGGATGTTGCAATCCTCAAAGACCACCCCGATCTCTTCCTTTAAAGGCAGGGGCATGGCTGCCGGTTCGTGGCCCAGGAGCCTTACAGTACCGCCGTCCCGGTGCACCAGGTCCAGGATCAGTTTGATGGTCGTGCTTTTACCGGCGCCGTTCTCGCCGATGCAGCCCATGATCACGCCGGCCGGCAGGTCGAAGCTGAGGTCCTGCAGGGTGAAGAGGGGGTAAGTTTTGCGCAGATCGCGCACTTCGATCAGGTTCTCCATACTACTCCTTGGCCAAGACTTGCAATAAGTCTGTTAATTCTTCGATGCTCAGGCCGCTTAGCTGGCTGAGGTCCAATGCTTTTTGCAGGAGGGATTCAATTTCCCGCAGATGCGCCTCGCGCACGAGCTCCAGGTTCTTTTCGGCCACGAAACAGCCTTTGCCCGGCACGGTGTGGATGAAACCGTCGCGCTCCAGGTCGTCGTAGGCCCGTTTGGTGGTGATGACACTGATGCGCAGATCGCGCGCCAGGGCACGCAGGGAGGGCAGGGCTTCGCCGGCCTGCATCTCGGAGCTGAGGATCTGAGCTTTGATTTGGTCGTAGATCTGCTCATAGATGGGCTGGGGGCTGGAGTTGCGCAGGATCAGTTGCATTGTTTTCCCTATCGGCTACCGTACTTAACTGTACATATACAATATACACAGTAGTCTCCAGCTTGTCAAGGCTGTTTTTGCGCTATCTCACCCGGTTTCAAGGCCAGAAACGGGCATTCAAGTTCGGTATAATCCTTGCATCTGAGGGAGCATGGATATATCAAAACTCTTCGACCATAAAAAAGTTGTTTACTCGTTGGAGATCTTTCCGCCCAAGCGCGACAGTTCCTACGAGGTGATCTACAATACCCTGCTGCGCCTGCGCGGTTTGCCTGCCGATTTTATTTCGGTTACTTTTGGGCAGGGCGGCACCCAGGCCCAGCGCGACAAAACCATCGAGATGGCCGCGCTGATCCTTTCCACCTATCGCATCGAGCCCGTGGCGCACCTTACCTGCCTGTACTCCGATGAGGAGGACATCCGCGGCATGCTTGCCCGGCTGAAAGAGGCTGGGGTGCAGAACCTGATGGTGCTGCGCGGGGATGTGAACCCGGAATTAGAACCCAAACTGGCCTTCCGCTATGCCAGCGACCTGGCAAGTTTTATCAAGGCTGAGGAGCCGGGATTTAATCTGCTGGGCGGCTGCTACCCGGAGATTCACTACCAGGCTGAGTCCTTGGACCAGGATATCGAAAACCTGAAGCGCAAGATCGATGCCGGGGTGAGCCATCTGGTGACCCAGCTTTTCTTTGACAACGAGGCTTTTTACCGCTTCAAGGACAAGGTGGACGCGGCGGGGATCTCCGTGCCGATCTCGGCCGGGATCATGCCGATCACGGTATTACGCCAAATTGAGCGCACGGTGGCGCTAAGCGGGGCCAGCGTGCCCCCGCGCCTGGCGCACATGTTCAGCCGCTACGCCAACCGGCCCAACGCGCTGCGCGATGCCGGCATCCATTACGCGGTGGACCAGATCATTGATCTTTTGGACCATGATATCCGCGGGATCCATCTGTACACGATGAACAACGTGGAGACGGCTACCCGGGTCAGTGAGGCGGTAGCAAACATTATCGAGGCGGAGAACCGCGGGGAATAGGGGTTTCCGGGCCAATCGTGGAGTCTATCGGGGCGGGCATTTTGCCCGCCCCGCGGTTTTAAGGTAGGGATTGTCGTTTTGGTGTGAGGGTCGTTTTCAATATGCGTTTGGCACAGCCCCGTTGGGGGGTGCGATGACCGCGAACCCGTTGGGTAGGGGACGATCGAACGGAGTGAGGTCGTCCCGAATATCAATAATTTGGTTTTTGTGGTTGACGTTGATGTTCAAGCTTTGCGGGAGAGCCTCGCATGCGCTCGTCTCTCCCCTACCATAGGCTCGTGACTGTTTTGGTGGGTGTGATGACCGCGTACCCGCTGGGTAGGGGACGATCGAACGGAGTGAGGTCGTCCCGAAAAACAATAATTTGGTTTTTGTGGTTGACTTTGATGTTCGGGCTTTGCGGGAGAGCCTCCCTGTGGGTCGTCTCTCCCCTGCCGGGGGCCCGTGCGGTCGTGACTACTCTCCGCCGTGCAAACGCCGCTTGATTTCATCGGCGCGGATGGGGAGGTGAGTGAAGCGCAGGCCGGTGGCACGCCAGATGGCATTGGCGATCGCAGGCACGGTTGGGATGCCAACGATCTCGCCCACACCCTTGGCCCCAAAGGGCCCTTCGGGCATGGCTTCCTCCACCACCAGGCTCTCCACGGGCGGGCTATCGCTAAAGCGCGGGATGGGATAGCGGGCCATGCGGTCGCTGATGATCACGCCATCTTCCACCTTAAACTCCTCCATCAATGCCTGGCCAATGCCCATTACCACGCCGCCCTCAACCTGGCTATGGTAGCCCAGAGGGTTGAGCACGTGGCCGGCATCGTTGGCGCTGAGCACCTGCAATACGCGAACCTCGCCGGTTTGCAGGTCTACACCCACGCGCACGGCTTGGGCGGCGAAACTAAAGGCAATGTGCACGTTCCCGCCCTCGTCCAGGTTTTGGGTGGCCGGCGCTTCGTAGGTCAGCTGGACTTCGCGTTGGTCTTCGTCCAGCAGTTCGTAGAGCGCGTGCCAATCCAGGCGCCACCCGGGCCCTTGCAAGCCGTCTTTAGCCAGCCTTAGTTCTGTCTCAGCGCAGCCCATCTCCGAACAGGCGGCCTGCAGAATGCGCGCGCGCAGCTTTTCGCAAGCCAGGCGCACGGCGTTGCCGCTCACGAAGGTTTGGCGGCTGGCAGTGGTGGGGCCGCCATCCGGGCAAAGGGCTGTATCCATCACGAAAACGTTGATCTGCTCGGCGTCCAAGCCCATCACCTCGGCGGCAATGAGCTGCAGGGTGGTGAGCATGCCCTGACCAACCTCGGCAGCGCCGGTTTTGACCTGCAGGCGGGCATTGGGTTTCAGCGTGATGATGGCGCCGCTGGCATCGTGGGCGCCGGTGCCCAGGCCGGTGTTTTTGTAAGCCGCGGCAATGCCCCAGCAGGTCCGCAGCAGCTTGCCATCCACCAACTCGTCCGCAGGCTCGAAAGGTTGCGCATAGCCTAGTTCACTCAGGCGATGTTGGAGGGCTTCCAGGCAGGCAGGCAAGCCTGCGCTCTCGCTGAGCAATTGACCGGTGTTGGTGATATCACCCGGCCGGAGGGCGTTGCGCAGGCGCAGTTCCAACGGGTCCAAATTGAGTTCCCGCGCCAGGAGCTCGATGGCGCTCTCGATGGCGAAGGCCGCCTGGGTAACGCCGAACCCACGGAAGGCGCCGGCAGGCGGGTTATTGGTGTACATCGCGTAGCAATCCGCGCTCACGTTGGGGATGGCATAGGGCCCGGCGCTGTGGGTGGTGGCGCGGGTCATCACCTGTACCCCCAGGCTGGCGTAAGCGCCGGTATCGCCGTAGAGTTCCGTTTCGCAGGCTAATAGTTGGCCATCGGCCCGGGCTCCAAGTTTCACCCGGATCTCTGCGGCGTGGCGTTTGGGGTGTACCAGCATGCTTTCCCGGCGGGTGAACAGCAGTTTGATCGGCCGACCTGTTGCCTGGGCCAGGAGCGCGGCGTGGATCTGGCCGGCAACGTCCTCCTTGCCGCCAAAGGCCCCGCCCGTGCGCTGGCCTTTCACGCGCACGTCATCCTCCGGCAGGCCCAATGCCGCGGCCACTTGGCGGCGGTCCGCGAAGGGGATCTGGCTGCCGACGTAGAGGTCCATCCCGCCGTCATCGCGCGGCACCGCAATGGAACACTCGGGTTCCATGAAGAGGTGCTCGCTGATGGGTGTGGTGTATGTTTCTTCGATGATGCAGTCTGCTTTGGCAAAACCTGCCTGGGTGTCGCCCTTGCGCACCTGAATGTGCTTAAGCAGGTTGCCCTGGGGGTGGAGCTCATCCGCGCCAGGCTGGTGGGCTGCCTGCGGGCTGCTGATCACAGGCAGCGCCTCAAGTTGAGCCTGCATCAGTGCGAGGGCGGCATCGGCCTGGGCCTGGGTTTCGGCAGCGACCAGCACGATGGCATCGCCGGGATAACGGATCCGTTCACCGATGCCCACCAGGATGGGCCAATCCGGACTGTAGAGGCCATGCACGCGTGCGGCTGGCAGGTCTTCGGCGCGCAAGACGGCGTGCACACCTTCGGCGGTTTGGGCGGCGGAGACATCGATACCGCGTAAAATACCGGATGGGATGCCGGCGCGTAGAACCCGGGCGTGCAGCATGCCGGGGAATTTGAAGTCGTCGGTGAATTTGGCGGTGCCGTTCACCTTGGCAACCGCGTCCGGCCGGCGGGCATTGCGGCCAAGCTGCTGGTGCCGGGCGGAATCGCCCAGGGGGACCTGGCGCCAACCCGGTTCGCTGCCCTCCCGCAGGCTGCGGGCGGCGGCCTGGACTGCCAGGACTATCGCGTTGTAGCTGCCGCAGCGGCAGAGCACATCATTGAGCGCTTCGCGGATCTCTTCAAAGCTGGGGTCCGGGTTTTGCTCCAGGAGGGCGTAGGCTTTAAGCAGCTGCCCGGGTGTGCAGAAGCCGCATTGAACGGCGCCGTAGCTTACAAAGGCTTCCTGCAGGGGGTGCAGGCTGCTGAGGTCTTCGCGGTCGCGCTTGCGCGGACCAGGGCTGTGCAAGCCGATCTGGCGCAGGCCCTCAATAGTGAGCACCTGCTTGCCGGCGGCCTTGCTGGCTGGGGTGATGCAGCTTTTGACCGGCTGGCCATCCATGAGCACCGTGCAAATCCCGCAGCGCCCTTCCCCACAGCCAATCTTGGTGCCGGTCTTGTCCAGGCGTTCGCGCAGCACGAAACTCAGGCGCTCTTTTTCGCCGATCTGCAGACTGACGGGCTTGCCGTTAAGCGTGAAATTGAGATCCATGGCCGCCTTCATTATATATCCAGGCTGCATATGGAGGGGACCGGCTGGAGCCGAATAGGCAATCGAAGCTGTCAGCATCCTCTCAATCAGCAGGTTACGGTGAAGCCCCGCTCTTAATGCCAGAGCAAACATTTCAGACTTCCATCTGATTAAGAGGCAATAAATGATCGGGCAGGTCCTTTGGCAGGCTGCCAAATCGAACCAGCGAATGGGCGGTTATTAGCGTTAAGCAGCTGCGTTGCCCATGGACCTACCCGGCATGGCAAGGACTGTTCCAGAAAACCTATGCAAGCGCTTGCGCAGGGCAAACAGTATTGGGATAATCGGCGCATGGCAAAACGATATCGCCAGAAAAATACGAGTAACCTGGTCCTCTTAGGTATTGCCGCGGCTGTTGTGCTGGGTTTGGGCTTTCTGATTTACTCCGTGGTACGCGAGACCACCGGAAACCCCATCCTGCGCAGCCAGGACGATGTTCCCCGGATCACACTGGCCGAGGCTTATGCGGCCTACCAGAGCGGGGAAGCCATTTTCCTGGACACCCGTTCCGCGGAGCAGTTCGATGCTTCGCACATCGAGGGGGGCCAGAGCCTGCCGCTCAACGAGACCGAAAGCCGGATGAGCAGCCTGGATAAGGACAAGTGGTACATCACCTACTGTACCTGACCGGCTGAAAACACGAGCGCCGGGGCGGCGTTCATCATGCTCAAGGGCGGGTTTAGGAATGTTCAGGCGCTAAAGGGTGGCTTTCAGGCCTGGATCAATGCCGGGTACCCTGTAGGACCCTGATCGGACAGAAGAGATGCCGGACTTGCTCCGGCATCTTTTGTCTTAACCCTTGACTCTCCCCTTGGGTCAGGCCGTATACTGAGGATCGTTGAGGCCCAACACTTTCAATTTTTCTCAGGAGTAAGCGATGCTGCGCATCGGCGACATAGCCAAAGAATGCGGTCTGGCGGTCAAAGCCCTGCGGCATTATGAGAAGCTAGGACTGTTTAAGCCTTACTGGATCGATCGATACACCGGTTACCGATATTACCAGCCGGAGCAGGCTGCAGTGCTCACCCGAATCCGCGAGTGGAAGGCGCTGGGTTTCAGCCTGCCGGAGATCCAGCAGGTTTTGGCGGTCTCGTCTGACCGCAGCGCGATGCGGCAGATCCTGCGGGAGAAACTCGCAGAAGCCAAAGCCCAGCTTAAGATGCACCAGGCCCGTCTGGATGGCATTGCTGCCTCGCTGAAAGCCCTGGAAGAAAAAAAGCCTATTCGACCCAAGGAGGTCACCATGCAAATTGAGATCAAACACTACCCCGCCTTTAGCCTGGCCGGCAAGGCCATCCGCACCACTGCTTTCAATAACGAAATCGGCGAGCTCTGGGATGAAGTAAACCCCTATTACGATCAGCTGAGCGATGGCAAGCGCCCGGCCTTTGGCGTTTGCGGAGAGCCGGGTTTGGTTGACGGCAAATTTGAGTACATCGCCGGTTTTGAAAGCGATCCAGAAACCCCGCTGCCCCAGGGCTTTGCCCGCTGGGAGTTCCCCGAGCAAGATTACGCGGTCTTCAAGCTTATAGGTTCGGATGACGGCCTGCCAGCCCTGTACAAGCAGATCTACGAGGAGTATCTGCCTGCTTCAGCCTTCAAGCCCAAGGAGCCAGCGCAGGACTTTGAGGTGTATACCGATGAGTTCAAGAATTTTGCACCTGATTCAGTGATCTACATCTGGGTCCCCGTGGTCCCTAAAAACTGAAGACCGCTAACGCATCCACGATAGAAAAAACGGGCAGCCGCTGGCCGCCCGTTTGCTATTGTGTTAGATCTTGCTCAGGTGATCTCCCGGCCGAGGGCTGTCTTTTTATCCGGCAGTTGTACCAGGATCACTGCCACGGCCATGAGCAAGCTGCCCAGGACTTCCCGGGGGCTCAGACGCTCGTGGAGGATGAGGCCGCCGAAGACCACCGCCCATACAGCCTCGGTGGAGAGTATTAGCGCCGCGATGCTGGGGTTCACACCCCGCTGCCCCAGGACCTGCAGGGTGAAGGCGATGGCAACCACAAAGATGCCAGAGTAAAGCACTGCCCAAAAGCCTTGCTGGTATTGGGCGATGCTGGGCGTTTCAAAAAGCAGGGCCGCGACCCCGGCTAATACGCCGCAGACCAGGAATTGACCGCAGGCGATGGCGATGCCTTCCACATGGGTATTAAAGTGGTCGATGGCCAGGATGTGCCAGGCCCAAAAGAACGCCCCCCAGAGTACGGTGAGGTCTCCCGCGGCGAGGGTGAACCCCTCGGTGACGGAGAGCAGGTAGACGGCTACCACCGCGATGGCAATAGCCAGCCAGACGATCGGACGCGGGCGCTTGCCCAAAAAGAGGCCAAAAACCGGAACCAGAACCAGATACATCGTGGTGAGGAAGCCAGCCCGGCCGGCGGGAGTGGTTTTCAGGCCGTGCTGCTGCAGGGAACTGGCGATAAAGAGGATGAGTCCGCAAACCAGGGCGGCCAGGAGAACAGGTTTAAGCGGCCAGGGTGCTCCCTTGCGGGCAGCCTTGCGCGCCTGAGAGAGGACCAGGGGCAGAAGGCAGAGCCCGCCCAGGATATACCGCCCGAGCATATAGCTGAAGGGCCCCAGGGCGCGCATTCCCAGGCGCTGGGCAACGAAGCCGCTGCCCCAAATGACGGCACAGAGTAAGAGGAGCCACTGCCCCTTGGAGCGATTACCTTGTGGGGTTTGAACCGGGTTCTCGGCGGACATAATAGCCCAAAGTATACTGCCATGGGCCTCCATCTGGGGCTGATCCGGCCCGGCCTGCTTAAGTTGAATTGTCCGGGCTCAGTACCCGAAGCAGCTGCCCCAAGAAAAAAAGCGGGCGGCAATGCGCCGCCCGCTGGGGAGAACCGCGGATTAAATAAAGTAGTGGGTGTTGCTCTCAGTGGCGCTTTCAGCCATGGTGGCCACACCGCCCAGCTCAACGCCCTCGATCAGCTCTTCCTGGCGGATGCCCATCAGGTCCATGGTCATCTGGCAGGCGATCAGCCGGACCCCGTTGGCCTGGGCCTGGCGGATCAGCTCGGGGAGGGAATCCACGTGCTTTTGCGTCATGATGCCCTTGATCATGCCCGTGCCCGCTCCCAGCATATGCATCTGGCTGAGTTTGAGTTTATTGGCGCCGCGGGGCATCATGAACCCAAACATCTTCTCGATGAGGTTCTTTTTGACGGGCACGGCCTGGTCCCGCCGGAGCATGTTCAGGCCCCAGAAAGTGAAGAAGAGGGTGGCCTTTTGGCCCATGCTGGCAAAACCGTTGGCGATGATGAAGGCCGCGATGGCCTTATCCAGGTCCCCGCTGAAAACCACCATGGTCAGGTCCTTTTTGGCGGTGCCGGCCGAATCTGTTTTTGCTTGCGCTGAACCCTCCAAGCCCTTGCGCAGGGTGGCCACGATTTTGCCATCCTGAGTTTCCAGAGTTTTAAGCGTATTGCCGGTGGAGCGCGCCCAGGCAGCGATATCGTTGGCAAAGCCGAAGTCGGTAGCGCTTACGACCACCTCGTCGCCTTCCTGCATGCCGTCCATCTGCTTGTAGACCCGCAGGATGGGGCCGGGGCATTGCAGCCCGCAGGCATCCAGGTGGTAGGTTTGGCCGGCCGCGGCTGCAGGGCTGACGATTTTGCGCATGTTCACTGGTTCAGGCATCGTTCTGACATCCATGGCATTACCGCTTTCAGGCAGAGCTTGGGTGGCGGCGTGATAGGTTTTATACCCGCCGGAGAGGTTCCAGGCATCGTAGCCCAGTTGGCGTAAGGCGCGCACGGCGTAATACGAGCGCTGCCCTCCCGCGCAGTTGACCAAAAGCTTTTTATCCCGGGGCAATTCCATGTGGCGCCCGCGCAGCTCACCGAGGGGAATGTTCAATGCCTCAGGCACCTGGCCCACAGCCAGCTCCTCGGGTTGGCGCACGTCCAGGCAGAGCCAGGATTCCCGGTCCAGCCCGGCTACATCGGCCCATTGCAGAGTGGGGGCATCGCCGCGGAGTTCGTTGGCGGCTGTAAAGCCAGCGATATTCACCGGGTCGCGGCTGCTGCCGAATGGCGGGGCGTAACAGAGCTCCAGGTCCTCCAGATCGTAGACGGAAAGCTGTCCGCGCATGGCGGTGGCGATCACATCAATGCGTTTATCCGCGCCATTGCCGCCCACTGCCTGGGCCCCGTAGATCTTGCCCTCGGGGCTATAGAGCAGCTTGAGGGCAATGGATGCGGCGCCAGGGTAATAGCCGGCGTGATTGTTGTTGTGGGTTATCACGCTTTTGAAGGGCAAGCCCAAATCCTGCAGCTGGCGGCTGTTCAGGCCTGTTGAGGCCACGGTAAGATCAAAAACCTTGACGACCGAGGTGCCTTGCACACCGGGGAAGCGGCGTTCGAAGCCCGCGATGTTATCGGCAGCCGTGCGGCCTTCACGCGAGGCTGGCCCGGCCAGGGCCAGAGGCATGGACTGACCGCTGATCATGTTCTTTACGAGGATCGCGTCGCCCACGGCGTAGATATCCGGGTCGCTGGTTTGCATTTGGTCATTGACGATGATATGCCCGCGGGGGCCAAGATCCAGGCCGGCTTCTCTTGCCAGGCTGGTATCCGGGCGTACGCCAATGGCCAGAACCACCATTTGGGCTGGGATGGCCTTGCCGGAACTGGTTTGGACTTCCAGGCTGCCTTCGCGGGGGGCAATGGCTTTGAGCCCATCGCCCAGCACAAGCTCAACACCGTGCAGGGCCAGATGCTCGTGCACCATGCTGGCCATATCCCCATCGATCGGCGCGAGAACCTGGGGCAGCATCTCTACCAGGCTTACTTGTACCCCGCGTTCAACCAAATTCTCGGCAACCTCCAGGCCGATAAAGCCGCCGCCCACAACCACGGCCCGCTCCACCTGGCGGTTATTGAGCCACTCCAGGATCGCGTCCAGTTCAGGAATGTTGTGCAATTGGAACACGCCGGTAGCGTCCACGCCTGGGAGGGGCGGCACGATGGGCACTGCGCCAGGTGAAAGTACCAGCTTATCGTAGGGCTCGGTGCTTTCGCTGCCATCCTGCTGGTTGCGCACCCACACGGTGCGCGCGGCGCGATCGATGGCGAGCACTTCGTGGTTGGGGCGGGCATCGATGTTCAGGCTGGCTTTGAGATCGGCAGGCGTGGTGACCAGCAGCTGGTCTCGCTGGGGGATTGTGCCGCTGATGTGGTAAGGCAGGCCGCAGTTGGCAAAGGAAACAAAGGGACCGCGTTCGAAGACGACAATCTCTGCGCTTTCGTCCATACGGCGCAAACGCGCGGCCGTGGAAGCGCCACCGGCCACACCGCCTACGATGAGAACTCGCATTTTATCTCCTGGTTTTTGAGAATTTGGGTTTACCCGGCTTGGGGCCCGGGGCTATCACTGATGACCTGGATGAGGTTAACCTGTTCGTCCAATTGGTTGCGCAGGACCTGACGCAGCAGGTTGATGGCGCCGACGATGCGTACATCGGTGAGGGAATAAAAGATGGAGGTGCCTTGCCGTTCGGTGGCAACAATGCCGCGCTCGCGCAGGACGGCCAGATGGCGGCTCACGGAAGATTGGGGCATGTCCATCAGCTCAGTGATCTCGGTGACGTTACGCGCTTTGTCTTCCAGTAAATAGAGGATCTGCATGCGTTTGGGGTCCCCCAAGGCAGGGCAGATGCGTTGATGCAGCAAGTCCAGTTCGTTCTCAAGATCTTGGTTTTTCATAAATACCTTAAAATTCGGATTTACGGATATTATAGCATGCGGTTCACTAAAAAGTGGGCGATTGTTTAATAATTCACAATATAGATACAAGATCGGAGTAAATTTAGCAATTTCATGAATTATTTTCCGCATCTCGGCGCGGCCTTATGGGCTGCTCAGCGCATGGCAGAGGCTGGGAGCGCTTCGAAATCTGCGGCAGGCCCGGCTATAATAAACAGGGGAATTCGATGAGACCATTTGGCGGACCCTGGAGCCGTTTATTCTTATTACTCCTGATCCTGGTGCTTGGCATAACCGGGTTGGGCAATGGCAGCGTGCCTGCTGCAGCCCAGACAGGCCTGAGCTGGCAGCTGAGCCTGGTTTCGGCAGGGGAGCCGCCACTAGACACCCCGGATTCAGTCGGCGGGCAGGGCCTTGTAGCTATGCGGGAGGGCTCCGGCAGCCTGGAAGCGTTGCGCGGCCTGCTTTTTGACGAACTAGCCCCGCTGAGCCTGAACAGCCAGAGTTCCGAACTTGTTTTTGATCTTGCGCCGGAGAGCAGGCTTGAAGTTCGCCTTGAAGCACGCCTGAGCGCTGGGGCTGCCTGGCAATACGCCGGCGATCCGGCCATTCTGGTTGCGGATGCGGCGCCAGCCCAGCCGCGCGGCCCGGGGAAGGGTGTTCCCGCGGTCCAGACCTTTACCCTGACGAACCCAACGCAAGGGGCATTGAGCGCGAAGTTTGTATACGGCCGTTGGTTCGAGCCGGAAGCGGCCCCGGAAATGATCCTGCGCCTGGAAGGCATTGATACCAGCCAGGCTTTGGAATTAACGGACCCTACTTTTGTTAGTTTTCTCAGCGCGGCTTTAAACTCTGCAGCCACGGTTGAAGCAGTGCCTGCGGAAACCCAGGCTGCGAGCTTAAGCCTGCCCGCTTATTATGATTCCAGGCAATATGGGCTGGTAACACCCCCTAGGGATCAGGGGAGTTGCGGCAGCTGCTGGGCCTTTGGCACGGTAGGCATGATGGAAACTGCCCTGGCCAGAGCGGGTTTGGGCTTGCGCGACCTCTCGGAGCAATTCCTGGTGAACTGTAATGATCATGCCTGGGGCTGCGGCGGAGGGCTGACCGCGCACCCGTTCCATCGGGACAGGCTGGACCTGCTCGGTTTAGGCCCGGGCGCGGTAATGGAATACTTTGAACCATATTCAGCGACTGATGAAAAATGCGTTGCGCTGCCGCGGGCTTATCGTTTGGCGGATTGGGCTTACGTTATAGGGGGAAAGAGTTATTTTGACGAGGGCAAATTGCCTGCTGTGGACCAGATCAAGGCGGCCATTTACAAGTATGGCGCGGTAACGGCAGGCGTTTGTGCAGGAAGTAACTTCATGCGCTACCGCAGCGGCATCTATACGGGCGACGAATGCAGTTACAACCTGAACCGCAACCCGATCACAGATCACCAGATCATGCTGGTGGGTTGGAACGATGCCAACCAAACCTGGCTGCTTAAAAACTCTTATGGTCCAGGTTGGGGAATGCAAGGGTACATGTGGATCCACTGGGGCGCTTCGCGGGTGGGCGAGGGGGCTTCCTGGGCACGTATGGAGGTGATTCTGCCCGTACCAAGCGCACCCCGGGGGCTCACTGAGACCCTGAGTCCCGAGTTCCGCTGGCTGCCGGCTGATGGGGCGAGCAGCTACGATATCCAGGTGCAAAATGTGCTCACCGGCAAGCAGACAACCCTGCCAAAGTTCAGCACGAATGCTGCCGCATTGCCTGATGCGCTTGAGTACGGCAGCTACCGCTGGCGCGTGCGTTCAAATCTATCGTCAAATTGGTCAGGCTGGGCGGAATTTTGGATGCTGCCGGATGACCCCCAGCCCTTACTGCCCAAAGGCGTGTCGCTCAGGACCGAACCAGTGTATTTCACCTGGCTTGAAGCAAAGGGAAATGAGGCTTACTCCCTGGAATTGCCGGCGCCTTTGGTTTTTGACCCCGGGACGGTGATCAATTGCCAAAAAGGGGTGTGCAGGGCCGCGATCTCACTCGATGGTATGTTACCCGGCACTTACACCTGGAGCGTCAGGCGGACAAGCGGCGCTTATGCTCAACCCATCGAATTTGAACTGCTTGAAGTAAAAAGTACGAATTACCTGCCGCTAATAGCTACTGATTAAGACAAGACTTCGATCGAATCCCCTGGGACAACTTCACCCACGGCCCAAACCGGTTGATTGCGCGCGCCTGCTTCTGCCTCAAAGGCCGCGGCCTGGGCAGGAGGCAAGGCCATCAGCAGGCCGCCGGAGGTTTGCGGGTCGAAGAGCAGCATGCGCTGCCATTCCTCCAGGCTGGGATCCCAGCGTACCTGGGGGCCGTAGAAGAGGGCGTTATCGCTGGCGCCGCCGGGGAAGCGGTAGTCCTTCGCGTAAGGCAGGGCGGCTTCCATAACCGGTATGGCGCTGAAACTGAAACGCAGGCCCAGGCCGCTGCCGGCAGCCATCTCCCAGGCGTGGCCCAGAAGGCCGAAACCGGTGATGTCAGTTGCTGCTTTTACACCCGCGGCCAGGGCGGCGGCGCTGGCATCGGCGTTGAGGCGCGTCATCCAGGAGATCGCCTCTGCGATCGCTTGCGGGCTGGCAAGGCCTTGTTTGTGGGCCGTGGTAGTGACCCCCATACCGAGGGGTTTGCTGAGGTAGAGCTTATCGCCGGGTTGGAGGGCGTCCTTACGCAGTAATTGGGCAGGGTTTACCCAACCCAGAACAGCCAGTCCGTATTTCGGTTCGGTATCGCGCACGCTGTGACCGCCGGCGATCACACAGCCGGCTTCGCGGGCCTTCTCGGCGCCGCCGCGCAGGATCTCCCGGCTGACCTCGAGGGGCAGATCGCCGGGTAAGGCAGCGATATTGAGCGCCAGGAAGGGTTTGCCGCCCATGGCGTACACGTCCGAGATCGAATTAGCCGCGGCGATCGCTCCGTAGGCGTAGGGGTCGTCCACCACCGGAGTGAAGAAATCTGTGGTGAGGACGATGGCACGCTCAGCATCCACGGACCATACGGCGGCATCATCGGCCGAGCTTAAACCCACTAATAGCTCAGGGTAACTTTCCTGAGCGAAGGTATCTTTGAGGGGCTGCAGTACCTGCGCCAGCGTCTCCGCATTCAGTTTGCCAGCTCAGCCGGCACAAGAGGAGAGGCTGGTGAGGCGCACCTGCCTGCCATCGGGGTAGGTGATGTTCACGGGGCTAATTGTAACCGCTGGCGGAGTGGGCAAACAGGGACCCGTGTGGGGTGGCACAGAGACCGTGTGAGTAGGGGTTGTACGCCTGGGCAGTTGAATTGGAAAAGGCTAATGGTTACAATGTATATAATAAATGAAAGGATTAAGATGAAAACACGGTTTAGTTTGACTGTCAGTATTTTCGCAGTGCTGATGCTCGTGATATCGGCCTGTTCCTCCCCGGCAGCGGTGAATGCCCCGCCGACGACGGCTACCCTGGCGGATGCAACGCAGGCACCGTTGGTTTTAAATGATGCGGAGATGGAAGACCTCTTAGAGCAAAAGCTGGAGGGCAGCCCGCACACCCTGGAGTTTATCTACTCGCAGGATCTGACCGCCGCGGAATGGTCCGAGACGCTTGACCGGATGATCGGGTATGGGGCGAAGATCAACGCGGAAGAAAAGGCGATGCTGATCGAGTGGCTCATCAACCGTAAATAAGCAAGTGCTTTTGGCTTTAGGTTGGCACGGCACAGCGCCGCGTGACCGATTGTCGAGGTGGGCATATGTACAGGCCGGGTTTCATCCCGGCTTGCTTATTTAATTAGGTCGGCAACGTTTTACGGATCTATCGAGAGCATAATACAGGGGAGAGACGACCTGTGGGAGGCTCTCCCGTGTGGTCGGCGCAATCAGGTTTTGACGGTGTAATGACCGGGTTGGAGGTTGCGGGATGTCCTCCCTGCGGTCGATCATCCCCTACACGATGCGCGTGTGGTTGTTGCGCTCCGATTATTTCCGGCAGCAATACGCGGCCCTGCAAGGACCGATCAATCAAAAAAGATCGGGTTGCTCACCAAGGCCGGCAGGATGGGGATGCCCGGGAAAAAGCTGCGCCAAACCTCCAGGCGGGCATAGCCAAGCTGCTCAACGGGAAGGCTGGCCTGGTAACTGCTCTTGAAGCTCAGCATCGTTTCCGCGGCAGGGGCGGGGGCTATTGCCAGGGCGCGCGTGCCTTGCGCGGTGATCAGCCGGATCTCATCGCCCGGCTGTAAGCGCTCCAGGTGGATATCCAGTATCAGGCCCGCTCGCCAGGGCTGGCTGCTGCCCAGGCCTTGCCCGCCGGCACTCATCTCCAGGCGAAGGCTGTCCGGCTGGTAGGTGAAATAGGAATTCCCAGCTTTGACGGCCGCGAGGATGTCTGCCTCGGCCTCAGACGGTGCGTAAACGTTCAGGCATGGTCCGGCCAATTGCTCAAAGGCGGTATCGGCATGGTAATCTGAGCCGCAAACCGCCAGGAGTTTGCGCCCGGCCTTCAATTGTGCGTCCCAGAAGCCAAGGGCTTGCAGGTTGGCGGGCCGCATCGGGCCATTCCAAATCTCGATCAGGTCGAAGGGCAGGCTCTCGAATCCAAATTTGAACCCGTAGCGTTCCTCAAAGGGATGGTTGAGTACGATCAGCGCGCCGTTTTCACGGGCCTGCCGGAACTTTTCAGCGGCTTCCTCCAGCGTATTGCTGATGAAACTCCCGGTGTAGGGGGCTTCCACGCCCAAAAAGTTGCTGTGCCCGCGGTAGTGTGTCCATTCCAGCCCGGGGATGACCGTGAGCCCGGGCAGGCGGGGCAAGCCAGCCCGGGTGACGGGCTGGTTATGATCGGTGATACCGATGAAGTCCAGGTTGCGGTCGCGGGCATGCTGCGCCAGGTGCTCCAGGCTGTGGATGCCATCCGAGGCGTTGGTGTGCGTGTGCAGGTCGCCCTGCAGCCAGCGAGCCTTTTTAGGCTCGAAGCTGAGGCTGTATTCCACGTTAACGCCTTCGGGCGCTACGTTATAAGCCCCCAGGATGATCTGCCAGGTACCTGCCTGAAGCGGAGTGGGATGATAGCCCCGCGTGGCTGCATTGGCGCTGATTTGCACCTCGCTGATGCCGGAGCCGCTGGCGCCGACCTGGCGGCCATCCGGCCCGATGAGCCCAAGATCGATGATGTTCACGCGCTCGTGGGTCTGGAAACTGCCGGTCTCCGCGCTGGCCGTGCCTGTATGATCGCGGGGGTAGGTGTAGCGCAGCGTGAAGCTTGCCGTATCAGGCGGCATTTCAAAGGGCAGCAGGAGGTATTGGCCTTCCTCCGCCGGGCTCACGAAACGCTGGAGCGTGAGCTCTGTTTGGGCGTTCTCAGTCATTAGCACCCTCCATGAGCACCTCGCGGATAAAGCCTTCCAGGTGAGCCTGCCAGAAATACCAGTCGTGCCGGCCGGGTTCCTCGCGGTAATTTACCGGTATTCCAGCGCGTTGGGCGGCAGCGATAAAAAAGCGGTTGGCCGGAAGGAGGTCGTCCTGGTCACCGCAGACAGCATAGAGGTCGGGCAGCGCCTCCGGGTTTGCTTGGGCCATCTCCAGCCAGTGTAAGGGGTCGTTGATGCTGCCGGTGATCTTTTCCAAACCGCCGAAAACCATGCCCATCTCGTGCATCAGCTGCGCGTTGCTGGCGGCTTTGCTCTTATCGATGGCTGGGCCCAGGGCCAACGCCCCGCTGAGGCTAAAGGCAGCCCGGAAGCGGTCCGGATAATTCAGGGCTGCTTTAAAGGCGCCGTAACCGCCCATGGAGTTGCCGGCAATGCAGCTGTTTTCGCGGCTCATATTGAGCTTGAAGATGGCCTGCAGGTAAAAAGGCAGTTCCTCCATGAGGTAGGTGAAGTAAGCCTGTCCGTTGGCTTGGTCGGCGTACAAACTGCGTCCGCCGCTGGGCATGATGGCTACAAAATCCAGCTCCCGCGCCAGAGTCTCCAGGTTGGTGTAACGCTGCCAGGCGCTGGCATCGTCGCTGAGGCCATGCAAGAGCCAGAGCACCGGCGTCTGGTCCAGGGGCCGGGCCTGGAGGTCTTCTGAATCGGGGAGGATCAGGTAAACGGCAGTGTTCACCTGGAGGGTCTCGGGGTAATGGTCAATGCGGACGAGGGCCATGCTTGCTCCTTGATCTGATTTGCTGCCTAATTATAGCGGGGTGGCTGGCAGGGAAGGCGGCGGGTGTGGACAGTTTCCGGTGATTCACGGTTTCGGGTGGCTACCCGAGTTATTTATAAGTTATTTACAAGTTGTGAAGGCATATAGTCTCTAAGACCGATCAATGTGGGTATAAAAGCCAAAGTTATGTTAAGATTATGAGGAAATCGTGAAGAAAACCCTTGCCAGATATCAATTGGGGGCATAAAATAATCTGAGTTAGGGGTAGCGCGTTTTTAAATCCCGGTTCGTCATTTAGCAGAGCAAGGTACGTCTTGGGGAAGGGACCTAATTGCGTAAATAGGCAAGATAGCGGGTTCAGCGAGCAGCAGTAATGCCCGCTGAACTTTTTTGGCTTTATCCCCATCGGCTTGCATTAATCAAAGGAGGGAATTGAACCATGATTAAGCGATTGGCAGTCATTTTTGTTTTTATTGTCTTAGTGAGCGGATTGGTGTTCGCGCCAAATGCTGCAGCCAAGGCCCAAACCAATTTTGCCCTGGTGGGTACTGAGGCGGCCCTGGACCTGGCTTTGGCCAATGAGGCAGTGACCACCATCCAGTTGACCGCGGATATTTCGGTAAGCGCGGAGAAGGTGGTTGGGCGGCCTGTGACCCTGAACCTGAGCGATTTCACGCTTAGCCGGACAGCGGTGCAGAAAGAAGATAGCGTTCTGACCCTACGCGGCGGAGCGCTTACCGTTACCGGCGGCGGCAGCGGCAAGATCGTGTGCACAGACACCAGCGGAGCACTGGGCGCGGCGATCAAGCTGGATGCACCTACAGAGGGCAGCAGTTTTGCCCCAAGCACGCTGCAGTATTACGGTGGCACCCTGATGGGCGGCCGGTACAGTTTGCTGCTGAAAGCCCATGAAGGCAACCAGGCCTTTATGTATGGGGGCACGATCGCAGGGGGCATGGACGCCGTGCGCGTTTTTGGCAACCAAAATGGCAGCGCTCCGATCAATACCCAGTTCACCTTGGTTGAAGGCACGGTTGGCAGCCTGGATACCTGGTACGGCCTCACCGTGATGGGGTCTGGGGCCAAGGCAATCGTGCAGGGCGGTCAGGTGCTGGCCAAGGGCTTTGGCCTGGCAGGCCAGGGGAACGCCGAGAACGCCGGCACCACGATTGAGATTTCGGGCGGCAAGGTGAATTCCAGCGCGGTGGGTGTGTATCACCCCCAAAACGGCATACTGACCATCACGGGCGGAGAGATCACCGGCCTGGAAGGCGTAGAGATCAAGGCCGGCACGCTGAACATGAGCGGGGGAACGATCGCGGGTACAGACGGCATCCGCTACGATAACCCGATCACGGGCTCCAGCGGCGGGTCACTGGAGCGCGGGAATGGCATCCTGATCGATTCGCGGAAAGAATACAGCGGGGCGATCCAGGTGAACATCAGCGGCGGCACCATCCGTTCAACAGCCAACGAGGCTGTTCGCGAAGTGAACACGGACGGGTTGGGCTATAAAAGCACAAGCATCCTGAGCGGCGGCAGCTTTAGCGGCCAACCCACAGCACTCTATTTGCTAGCAACTGGTTCGCTGGTTACCGGCGGAACCTTCAGCAGCCTGCCCGCGCCTCTGGCCGCCGGCTACACTGCCTACCCTGACGCGGCGGGGCTTTTCACGGTTGCCCAGGCTTGCACGGACCGTTGTTTTGTGTCTCCCACGGGTAACGACGCGAACCCTGGCACAGAAACACTGCCGATCGCGAGCATTGGCAAGGCCCTGGAAGTAGTTACTCCCGAAGGAACGGTGGAACTGCTGGATGGCAGTTTTACCGGCCCAGTGGAGATCAGCAAGCCAGTTACTCTCAAGAATACATCGGCTGACCTTAAGATGGATATGGCCGCGATTGAGGTGGCCGCGACCAAAACCGAGGGCGCCTGGTACCCAGACCGCTACCCGCCGGCTGTGTTTGAGGGCGTACCGGATTTTGGCGGCAGAGCGGTGATCCGTCACGGTGTACGGACCGCGGATGGGGAAACCCTGCGGCCAGACCCGTATAAGGGCGGCTTTTACAATACCCAGGGGCGCAAATTCGAAATCGGCCTGAATGGGGCGAACCAAAGCAGCTCCATCGAACTCTACCTGGACCCCGCCTGGAAGGATAATCCCTCGCAGACGGCGGGCGTATGGGGCGTGGGCCTGGATGCCAAGGACGCCGTTTCGGCTTACCCGATCGTTGTCTGGCGCAACCTACCCGGAGAGACCCCCGGTTTCTATTACTTTGACTACATGAGCCTAAAAGGTAGTTACATCCTCCTCCGGCCGGCCAGCGACACGGATTATGGCAATTGGCATGAGCTTAAATTCACCCTTCGGGTGGGCTTGGGCACGGAATACTTTATCGATGGCGTGGCCTTGGGCAAAACCGCCGACCCGGACACCACCCGGCTGCAGGAAACAATTTTGAATGTTTACAACTTTGGCAGCGATTACGATGTGTATTGGGCCGGGTTGAAGACCGCGGGCAGCGGGCCCGCCAAGATTTTGGGCCAGGTGATGATCAGCGCGGACGGCGTAACGCTGCAAGGGCTGGACATCAGCAAATCCGGAAACTATGGTGTGATCACCACCAAGCCAGTAAACAAGCTGAGCCTGCTGGGCAACAGCATTTATGACATCGGCAATGTGGGTGGAAATATCAAGGGCATTTACGACAGCTATGGTTCGGACAATGTTGTGATCGATGGGAATTCCATCCGGAACCTTAATGCAACCAACCGCAGCGCGGACGCGATCAACTTTGGCGATTCCAACACCGCGGACCCGGCGCGAAATGTGACGATCACAAATAACCTGATCACCAATATTCAGGCGATAAAAGGCGCCTACGGGATCAAGCTGAATAGCGGTGCCGGCGTAGAAAATGCCTTGATTCAAAACAATATCATCAATTCCCTGCAAGGGGAGTGGACCCACGCGGTAGGCTTGGAGAACAAGACCCCGGGCGCAAAAGTTCTGGGCAACATCTTCAGCAAACTAAGTTCGAGCGGGGTGGATAGCGTTGCGGTGTTCTTTGAAGCCAACCCGGATGCGGCGGCGGTGGAAGTGGCCGGCAATCAGTTCGCGCCGGGATTCCTGGGAATTGCCTCGCATCACAATTACTCTCCATGGCCGATCTTGGATGGGCGCAACAACTACTGGGGCGCCGCTACCGGTCCGGTGATGGGCCAATATGCCGGTGACGTGCTGGTGAGCCCCTGGTGTGCCAACCCGGAATGCACCGAGTTTGGGCGATTCCCGGTGAGCATGGATGGGAGCCTGCGCGCTTATGCCAGCATCGAGGAGATGATGCCCTTCGCCAATGACGGCGATGTCATCCGCGTGAACGCCCCGATTACTGTTGGAAATCCGGTGGTCTTCAGTAAGGCGGTCAAACTGGCTTGTGATACCGATGTCAAACTGAGCGTGACGACGCTGGCTGCTGGTTATTCCACGGCTAATTTCACCATGCAGGCCGAAGGATCATCCATCGAGGGCTGCATCATCGAGAAAACCGACAAAACCGGTATCGACGGCATCATCCGCATTGCTGCCAGCGGCGTAAAGATTCTGAACAACAAGATCAGCGGGCAGTGGCAGATTGGCGACGAGGAAGTGAACCGGGCGATGGTAGTTAATGCCGGGGCGTTCAGCGGCCTGGAGATTAGCGGCAACAGAATCCATAACCTGCGCCAGCCGGGTTACGTGAGCGGGACGCACAGTGGTGTGATCAATAACAACTATGTGGACCAAACCAAGGGTTGGGTGCTGGAAGGCGGCAACCTGAGTTTTAGCGGCAACACCTGGGGAACCAATGTGGGCGATATCGCCATCCTCAAGCAGGTGCCGACAGAGTACTATACGGACATCCTGGCGATGAGCGCGGAGAACAATAACGCGGTGATTGAGGACCAACGTTTGGACCCGCGGCTGATGAGCCGGGTGTATGTGGATGCCAACGCGCCGGAGCCGGGCAATGGCACGCTGGCTACGCCGTTCCAATCCTTGAAAGCCGGTGTGGATAAGCTGATCGCCGGCGGCGAACTGATCGCCAAGCCGGGGCTGTACGCCGAGGCGATCTCGATCGTCCGGCCGGGCAGCTTTGTTTGCGGACCCAACCGCGATGTCAACCCGGTTGAGGGCGGACGCCCGGGCGGTGAATGCACCATCCAAAGCACCTACGCTGTGAACATCAGCGCCGCGGATGTAGTATTGAACGGCTTTGAGATCACCGGTTTCACCCATGCTGTCTCGGCCCAGGCTGCGGTAAACGGGCTTGAGCTGAGCTACAACTGGATCCACCAGAATTCCGGCGGGCTTTACGGTCTGGTGCTGGGCATCGGCCGGCCGGCCGGAGCGGCACAGCCGCCCGTGGTGGCGGATATCCGCGTTAGTCACAACCTGATCTCAGGCGCGAATAAGGCCGGTGTAGGTTTGAGCGGCGGTGATTACGACGGCGCCAACGGTATCGACTCCCGCTACCAGAACCTGGAGATCAGCAACAATATCTTCAAGAATGGCACGGGCTGCCAGGTCTTTGCCGGCGCAGGACCCAGCGATTACCAAATTGATGGCTTCAGGTTGAATCGCAATGTTTTCGACGGCAACGGATGCGCTCTTAATCTAGGGAATATCAAGCCTTCAGATAGCTTCCCTGCTGAGATGCTGGATAACGTCTTCAAGGGCAGCGGCGGCACATTGGGGATGCAGGCAGGAACGATCGCCGGCAACACCTTTACGGGCGATGCTTCCCTGAAACTTTGGGGCGAGGCGTATGGCTTCCACCGCCCGAGCGGCGATCTGCAGATCAGCAATAACCTCTTCCAGAACCGCGAGAGCGGCCTGAACTTCCTGGTGGACTCGCGGGCGGAGAACGACTTGGGGTACCCAGGTACCACGCCGCCGGTGGCACCCTCCATCGATGCTTCCAGTTTAAACCTGGTCACCAATGCTTTTTATGGCACTGAAACCGGACACAAGCTGGTAAATACCGGCCTGAACACGCTGAAAGCAGACGGGAACTACTGGGGCATTTCCACAGGTCCGATTGCCGATTGGCTGGCGGGCGAGACCAGCACAACGACGTGGATCGCGACGTACCGGGCCCTTGACAAGCAGACTGTGCCGGTTTCCTGGCCGCAATCGGTAACCGAGAGCGTTGAGCCGGGCTTCTGGCCGCTTGACCCGCAGGGCAATAAGTTCAGCAACCCGCCCGTTTTGCAACCCATCCCGGCCCAAACCAGCTATGCCCTGGAGCCCTTTAGCTACCAGGTGCAGGCAACCGATGCCGATGGCGACGCGCT
>DHPL01000018.1:21334-27997 GCA_002407905.1 Anaerolineaceae bacterium UBA5365 | reverse complement strand
GGCGGACCAGGCGATGCAGGGTTATGCCTTCTTTGTCCAGGTTTGCGATGCCAGCTCATGTGTGCAGGAGCCGGTCTCGATCAACGTGCAGATGCGGCCCAAAGCGCCTGGGCTGAAACTCTTCCTGCCAGCGATCAACCGCTAGGCCTGGAGCATGGGGATCAAGCCGGAGGCAACTCCGGCTTGGTTCTTTAAGTCCGGGCATTGAGGCGGTCAGGGTTGGAAGCGGCAAGACATATGATCAATGAAGGTTTAAGCCTGTGCATGTAACCTGGTTTTGTGGTCTTGCAGCCCCAATTTTAGAGAGCCCAACGAGGAGAAAGTTTAGGTTTTGTGGTTTTGTGGTCAAAAGCAGGGGGCACAAAAGCGGAAGTGGGCACAAAAGCGGGGACCAAGTGTGCGCCTGGCGCAGGTTTCAGCGGTTTTTCTGGCGCGGTGAACCCAGTTTTCATTGATCGGGCGAATTGCCGGGGTTGAGGGCTGCAGGCGCACTGGGTAATTTCCGGACCCTGGGTGAGGCAGCGGACTGACTATACTGGAGCATGAGTCGAAGAGACCGCATTAGGCTCCCCGGTGAATATGAGATCCTTATAGGAGAAAACCTGCCAATCTGCTGGCGCATGGGATGGCAATTTCTTTGAATTAGGCTTGCTTAATCTTCCCACGGACGAAGCGGAGGTGTAGAATTTATCTGGGAATAATTTCCCAGTCGTGATGGAGGGCAAACGACACCGATCCCTAAGATACGCGCCGTTCATGCGTCCAGACAGCTAAAAAAAATTGGGCTAAAAACCGTTCAACGGATGATTTAACCAGCAAGATTTTCTTTATCAAGGCAGGGAGTTATGAAGAAAATAAGGTTTGTCATTTCATGTATCGTTTTAATGAGTCTAGTTCTCTTAGCCGGAAGCCCAGTGAAAGCGCAAACTGCGCCACCCGGACTTGAAGGCAACTCGCTGCCCAGGGATACACCCATTTTTGATCGCTTTAAGACATCTTCCGACGAAGAGGCTGGAGCCAGGGAATTTGACCCTGACAGGTACCGCCAGCAAAGCCTTCAAGCCGCGATGCCTGCAGGGCTGCGGGGAGCAGGGCCCAAAATCCTGGTCATGGTATATGAAGATGATATCGAAGGTTCTTCCTTTCCCGCCTCTTTGCCCGTAACGGTTACCATTGCCGGCGGCCCCACGCTGACAGAAAATGCTGATTCAAGCGGTAATGTGTTGTTTCACTTTTACCCCTACTTTGATCTGGTTGCCGGGCAGGTGATCGAAGTTAGGTATGAGGGCGGCACGTTTAGCTATCAGGTTCAAAGCGTTTCTGTGGAAAGCATTGATGCCAATACCGGAACTTTGAGCGGCAAGGGTGACCCGGATATCAGCCTTTCATTATCGGCCTGTGTTGATGGCTGTGCCACCAATGAAACCATGATCAAACCGGACGCGGAGGGGAATTGGAGTTACAGCTTCGCCGGGATCACGAACATTGCCCCCAATAGTTGGGGCTTTGCGATCCAGACTGATGCGGCTGGGAACGCAAGCTCTTTTTATTGGTATCTGCCTTATCCAGCAGTGAAGGCCTATCCACTGGCTGACTTTGTGGAAATCAGGCAATTGGAACCGAGCCAAAGCGGCACTTTAAGCATCGGATTAAAAACCTGGGACTTTAACGCTGACCGTCAGGGCTTTGCACATGTTGAAACAAAGGGGCATGACCTTGTGCCAGGGGATAAGGTGATCGTCCAGCAAGGCGCCTATGGAACGGAGCATACCGTATTGACTGTGAAGGTGACCAGTGTGAACCAATCGACCGGCACGGTTTCGGGGACTGCAGCAGCGAACGCCCCGCTGGAACTGTGGGCATCGGATATGACGAGCGAGCAGAATGCAGGCCTCAACGCAGACACCAACGGGAATTGGAGCATCACATACGCACCGGTTTTGTTCCTTTCCGGAGGCAGCAGGGGAACCGTGGCAGAGTTTGATGCCAATGGGAATGCCACGGTTGTAAATTGGTTGATTCCCTGGCCGTTTCTGGCTATTTATCCGCAAATAGACGCCGTGGAGTTGTTTTCCTGGCCACAAAATAGTGCGGTCTCAGTAACGGTTGGCGGTATTGGGCGAAATATCCCGGTGGATGCCTACGGGTATGCTTTCCAGAAATTGAGCGATACGGACATCCAAGCGGGAGAGACCGTGGCAGCTACGGATGGGCTCCATACGGTAGCGCATCAGGTGGTGGATCTTAAGATCGACGGCGTAGACCTTAAACTGGGCCAGGCTTCTGGCACCATCGAGCCCAACAAATGGTTGAGCTATGGCCTTTACGTCAATTGGTACACACAGAGCAGTGATTTTGTTTCCGTGGTGGCTGGAGGGTGGACCATCAAGGATGAGCTGATCAAGCAGATGCAGGCAGGTTCCAGCATATCGCTTTTCAGCTTTGATGGGACGTCGGGGGAGACGATCGTCTTTTACGACTTGCCGGCTATTTACTTGCCTGTCGTCACCCGCTAGGCAGTTTTCTTGGGCAGGGGCTGGCATTGATGCCGGCTCCTGTTCTTTTTAATGAGCAAAGGCGCGGTAATTTGCCGGCGGTTCCACCCAATAGGTCCTGCTGAGGGGTTTAATGGCGTCCTGTTCTGGTAATTCATGACCATTAGAATTTGCAGTTGGAGCCTTGTTCCGCGCTAATTAACGAAGATTAATTTTCAAGGCTTTTATTCGCCTGGACGCGCACATTTGCTTGATTTTGTTAGCGTGAAGGTATAATCATGCCTATGAAGATCGCTGTTATTGGGGCTGGTCCAGCGGGCATGGCCTTCGCGCTGGCTGCCGCGCGCGGCGGTGAAACTGTTACCCTTTATGAGCAAAAAGAGGCCCTGGGGCGCAAACTGCTGGTGACCGGCAGCGGCCGCTGCAACCTGAGCAATCACGCTGTTTCCGCCGGGGTTTATACCTGCCCGGATCCAAGCTGGTTGGCGCAGACCCTGGAGGCGATGCCTCCGGAGGCGCTTCTGGCCACCCTGGATGGCTGGGGCATTCCCAGTTTTGCAACACCAGATGGCTGGGTGTATCCGCTTTCTGAATCGGCTGGCGCCGTGGTGGCTATTTTAGAGGAACAGCTGCGTAATGCCGGCGTAATATTGCGCGTAGCCACAAGGGTGAAGCGGTTTGAACGCAGTCGGGGTGGGGGAGGATGGAAACTGCATTTGGACGGCCCGGATGCCCCCAGCGCGGCTTGCGACCACCTGGTGCTGGCCAGCGGCGGGCGGGCCTATCCGCGCCTGGGTTCTGACGGCGCGCTCTTTCCGCTGCTGCGGGAACTGGGGCATACTGTCCGGCCGCCCTTGCCCGCGCTAGGCCCGATCTATGCTGAATTGGGTGCTTTTGCCGCACTTAAGGGCCAGCGCTTCGATGCCCGGACTGCCATTTACGCGGGGGAAGAGCTGCTCGGCAGCTCGGAGGGGAACCTGATCGTGATCGCTGAGGGGTTTAATGGCCCGGGTGTGATGAACCTGAGCCACCTTGTTGGGGTGCATGGCAGCCAAGCCCTCAGCCTTAGCCTGGACTTGCTGGGCACCAGGCGCAAGCGTTTGGAGCAGGGCCTGATGAGCGCGCGCTGCAGCCTGGGCGCTTTGCTGTCGATGTTCTTTGCGCCTAAAGCCGTGCCAGTTCTTCTACAGATGGCGGGGCTGCAGCCCCACAAGCATGTGGGGCAGCTGAATATGCGTGAGGGGATGGCCCTGGTAAAGGGCCTGAGCGATCTGCGCTTCAAGGTGAGCGGGGCAGGCAATTTTGAAAATTCGCAGGTCAAGGTGGGCGGCGTGGCGGTGAACGAGGTGCACCCGGTAACGATGCGCTCGCTCAAACTGCCCGAACTGAGTTTGGTGGGTGAAGTTCTGGACGTGGCCGGCCCCTGCGGCGGATACAACCTGCACTTCGCCTTCGCGAGCGGAATTTTGGCCGGCAAAGCCTTTGCTGCGCCCGGCCTTTGACCATATTCACATAAGGAGAGTGCATGAGTATCCCGTTCATCGAGCCATTTCGGATCAAGGTAGTGGAAAAAGTTAAGCTGACCACGCGCGCCGAGCGTGAAGCCGCCCTGAAGGCAGCGCATTTCAATCTTTTTATGGTGCCAGCGGAGGACGTGTTTATTGACATGCTGACGGATAGCGGCACCGGCGCGATGAGCGATGCCCAGTGGGCGGGCATCATGCGCGGTGACGAGGCCTATGCCGGCTCGAAGAGCTGGTTCCGCTTTGAGCAGGCAATCCAGGAAGTGCTGGGTTTCCCCTACGTGCTGCCCACTCACCAGGGCCGCGCCGCCGAGGGAATGCTCTTCAGTTCATTGGTCAAAGCCGGCCAGAGCGTGCCCAGCAACCGCCACTTCGATACCACGATGGGCAACCTGCAGGTGCTGGGCGTGAACCCGGTGGACCTGCCCATCGCCGAATCCGAAGATTCCAGCCTGGAGGCTCCGTTTAAGGGCGATATGGACCTTGAAAAGCTGGAGGCTTTCATCCGGGAGACGGGTGTGGAGAACATCCCCCTCGGGATGCTCACGATCACCAATAACAGCGCCGCGGGCCAGCCGGTTTCGATGGGCAACATCCGCGGGACGGCCGAGATCTACCACAGGCACGGCATCCCCTTCTTCATCGACGCCGCGCGCTTTGCCGAGAACGCCTGGTTCATCAAACTGCGGGATCCGAAGTACAAGGATGTGCCCGTGCGCGAGATCGTGCGCGAGCAATTCAGCTATGCCGATGGCTGCACGATGAGCGCCAAGAAGGACGGGTTGGTGAACATCGGCGGGTTCATCGCCTTCAGGGACGAAGCGCTTAAGGCCCGAATTGGGGCGAACCTGATCGTGCATGAGGGTTTTCTGACCTACGGCGGCCTGGCTGGGCGCGACCTGGATGCCCTGGCTATTGGGCTAAACGAGGTGGTGGAAGAGGATTATCTGGCTTACCGCGAGGCGCATACGCGTTACCTGGGCGAGGTGCTCAGTGCGGCGGGGATGCCGGTTTATAAACCCACCGGCGGACATGCCGTATACGTGGACGCGGGCAAGGCCTTCCCCAATATTCCACCCCAGCAATTCCCGGCGGTTGGCCTGGCCAACGCGCTTTATCTGGTTGGGGGCATCCGCACGGTTGAAATTGGTTCTTTGATGTTTGAACATACTGATCCGGTGACCGGCTTGCAGCAGTTCGCGCCGTTGGAGCTGGTGCGCTTTGCCATTCCACGGCGGGTCTACACCCGCAGCCATCTGGATTACATTGGCGAAGCAGCGGCCGAATTGATGCGCCAACCAGAGCTGGTGAAAGGTACGCGAGTGGTTTGGGCGCCGGAGGTGCTGCGGCACTTTATGGCCAAGCTGGAGGAAATTGAAGGCTAGACCCTTCCTATTAATGAGTTAATAAGGTCCGAAGATTTGCATGGGCCGGGCAGACCGCCCGGCCTTTGTGATTTTGCGATGTTTGCAGGGAAGGCCGCAGGACGGATTTTGCGTTTGGAGACTTATTTCCAAGGGTTGGAAACCGCTAAGAGGTTAATTGGGCTCCTTGGAAAAGGATGTTTACAAGGACCCTCGCGTACGGGTCAGGCATAATGCCCGTACTGATCCCTGAGTGTTTTGTTCCCGGGAGAGCCTGGCGTTCGCTCGACTCTCCTAGATCACGGGCCTAGGATAGGGTAATACGCAAGGATCTATTGCGTTTCGTTCAAGCATCGCGCTGAAGGTACTGGAAGGCTTTGGGGGTGTAGCCTGTGCTTTTGGCAAAATCCCGGGCGAGGCTGCCGTTATAGGTGAGGCCGCAGGCGGTGTAGGCCTGCTTGACCGATACCCCAGGCTGAAGCAGTGCTTCCTTGAGGTGATCGATCTTCTTGCGCCGGTAGTAGGCAAATGGCGTGAGGCCGAAGGCGTTTTCGAAGACCTTGTTCACCTGCGAGCGGGACATGGCTACCCTGCGTGCCAGCGCCAGGTTATCGAAGGGCTCCTGCCAATGCTCCTCCAGGTATTCGCGGCAGGCCAGGGCAAGAGGGTCGCCTTTGAAGAACTGCTGGGGCATCATCATTGTGACCACATGGCTGACCTGGCCGGCCTGGTCATAGAGCGGGAAGACATAAAAAGTAGTGAACTCGCTGAGGCGTTCCGGCTCGCCGCTGCCGAAGCGCTCCGTGATTTCCCGGACCGGGGTGCGCACATTATAGAGGTTGAAGCGCTCACGCGCCATTGCCCGTTGGAATATGCCGCGCATGTCCAGGCCGGCGTAGCTTAGGCTGGGGTCCTTAAGCACGTTCACCTGGCCCAACACCTGGCTGAGGTCCTTAATATGAAAGAGCCGCTGTGTGGCTGGGGTGAGGTAGATCAGATCGCCGCGGGTGTTGTAAACCAGGCAATGGCCCGGGCTGTTTTCCAGTATCCGGCGAAAGTCTCCCTCGCTTAGAAATTGCGCTTCTTGGTCTGCTCTGGCAGCTTTCTCCAGTTCATTTATCGGATGATCCATGGCCCCGCCCCCTTAATAATCAAATTCCTGATCAAAGCCTGCACTTGCCCCGATGTGCTGACAAGGCGCTCTTTTCGTAGAAAACCAGCCGCTCCTGCTTCAATATTTTTCATTTTATTACTGAATGTACTGAAAATTCTACTATATCC
>DHPL01000018.1:19148-21167 GCA_002407905.1 Anaerolineaceae bacterium UBA5365 | reverse complement strand
GCATCATCTGAATGGTGCATCGCTCACGAAAGGAAGCCTCATGCAACGCAAAATATTATTACTTTTGTTGCTCACTCTCAGCCTTCTAAGCAGTACTGCTTTTGCCTCTGCCCAGAGCCCCGTGCCAGCGATGTTCCTGCAAAAGGAGTACATTCACGCCGGCTCGATGGAATATGGTTTGTATGTTTCTGCCAAAGTGAATCCGCAAAACGGCTTGCTCCACCTGGCGTATTACGACCCTTCCTCCCATAATGTGGAATTGGCTGTTGAGACCCAGCCGGGCACGGGCAATTGCAGCCGGAACAATCATTTTAATTGTGAGGTGCTTTTTCAGGGCTCGAATATTGGCGGCGTGGCGCTTGATATTCAGAACTATTTCATCGGGCAGATCAGCTATACCCAAGTAGGGGTGGCCTACATTGATAATAATACTCAGAGCCTGATGTACACGCAAAAAACATTCAGCGCCCTGACCCCTAACCCGACTTGGACCACCGATACAGCAGGAGATTTCAGCAGTTGGGCACCTGCAGGGGAGGGCCGGTCTTTGAGTTTAAAGTACATGCCGGTGAGCCATCTGGCGGTTTTTGCAGCCCAAATCAGTGAGCCAACGACCGGAGCGGAAAAAGGCTAAGTTGCCTGGGTGATCGAACACGTGGATGGGGACCCCATCGACCATACTGCTGCCTGCGGAACGAACTTAAAGTACGAATGCCGGCTGATCGACTCGGCTGCCTCGGCGGGTTACGGCTATCCGATGGATATGGATATCAACGCCACGGGGAATATCGAGATCGCCTATTTTGCCGCGGTGGTTCAAGGTTCTCCCGTTCCGCCTGCCGTGAAGCTGGCCGTGTATGTTCACGGCAGCACCAATACGGGCTGTTCTGAAACCGTGAAATGGATGTGCAATGTGGTGCACACGATGACGGCGGATGCCCTGAGCATCCACGCGGCGAAGAGCGGTGCGGACACCCGGCGCATCGCTGCCCTTGACCCGGATGCTGGCGCCTTGAAACTGCTGACATTGGTCGGGGATGGCGGCGGCAACGGCGCTACGAACCCCAATTACTGGCTGGCCACCATCCAGGATGGGCTGGGCCCGGTTTGGGCGCGCACGGACATGGAAAACGACCTGAAAGGTTTTCCCATGATTTCTTACCGGCGCTTGACCGGCGCGAATACCTCCGAACTGATGCTGGCCCGGCCGCTCGCGGCAGTTCCTGGTGAGACCCCTAACTGCAATCCGTTCCTGGGAAAGTTCACCTGGGTTTGCACCTCTCTGGACAGCGCCCCGGAGACAGCAGTATCCTCCCCTTCGTTCGGCGCCTTTTCTTCGTTAGCAGTTTATCCCAATGGGGGTCTGGCACTGGCTTACACTCGCATGGATACCGGTACGGTTCCCTTTCAGGGCTTGTATGTACTGCGAACTGGTTTTGGAAATTTCCTGCCCCTCATCCGCCGTTAGCGCTTTTTGCGTGGAGGGCAGCTGCTGCTGCCCCGGCTGCCCTCCGCTAGAGTGAGGCAGGTACACGCCGCCTGCTAGTAAATCCCGGGCCAGACGGCGGGGCAGATGTGCGTGACCTTAATGAAAGATGACTGACAGACCATGTGATTCAGACACTAAATGAGTGATCTTGAGATCAAAGGAGCAAGAATGAACCGCAAGATACTGCTGATTGCCATCCTCATCCTGGCATTGGGCTTCGGAAGCCTTCCTGCCTATGCCGCCGCGCCGGCAGGCCCGCCGCTGCCCTGGGAAAAGGTTGTTGTTGATTCGACACCCCAGCTCTTTTTTACCCGCGATGTGACCGCCAAGTATGACCCTTATACTGCCCGCCTTTACGTAGCCTATCACGATACCAACAATGCGGACCTCAAGCTGGCCTACGAGGTGGAACCCGGTGCCGGCAACTGCGGCAATAACCACAACTTCCAGTGCAGCACGGTGGATTACCTGGGCAATGTGGGCTACCAGGCCTCGATGGATATTGTGCGGGTGTTCAACAGCACCCTCCC
>DHPL01000018.1:1616-18958 GCA_002407905.1 Anaerolineaceae bacterium UBA5365 | reverse complement strand
CCATCTTAGACCCTTACCCGGCATGGAATATCATTACGGTGCTGAAATCGCAAACCACCAAAAATATCACCATCGGGGAGGCCCGGGTGGTGCTCAAGTACGACCCCACGAGCGGTTACCCTACGATTGCTTTCCATTGGGTTTTGGACGATGGCCGCCGGACGGTCATTGCCTTGCCTTATCTCGGCCCGGGAAAAGGGTGGTTAGGCCCGGATCAGTCCTTTGAATATCACGCCGTTGCTTACGGAAATGATACAAATTTTGGTACCAACATGGATATGGAGATTTCGTATGAGGGTGTACCCAGATTGTATACAACGATTCGGACCACCCCAGCATCCGCGCGGCGCAGCATCCCATCGGCACGGCCACCCCTTGTGCCTCGGATTCGGCTTGGGGATGCACCACTTTGGAAGTGATCAGCAACGATACCAGCAGCCTGGCCGTGCACGCGCGCCAGAACGCGAAGGATCGCTTTTCGGTGATATATACAACTGCTGGTTTGGCCAATAATAAACTGCGCCATATCTGGTATTCAGGACCGGGGGGTAACTGCGTGGGGAACTCGGCGTTTACCTGTGAGGAGCTTAGTGATGGTGTAAACAGTAACAGTATTTACAACACCATCGACCTGGTGGTGGACAAAAACAACTACGAGGTCATTACTTTTCAAACTTATTCGGTTTGGGGGGGAGGCGTTACGAATAACAGCCTGATGATGATGCGGCCGGCGCTGGCGGTAGGCAGGGAAAACTGCGGGCCGCTCTTCGCGGGCAACCGCACCTGGTTCTGCGCGGAGGTGGATTATGGTTGGAAGGATGCCACCCATGACATCCTCAAGGGTACCTACAGCAGTATTGCCACCTACCCGGATGGACGCATTGCCGTGGCGTATAACCGGCTGGATAACAGCGCAGTGGATAAGTTGCAGGCGGTGATGGTGGCCAGGCAGTTTTATCCGGCTTACATGCCGCTGATCAGGAGGTAAGGCCTTCATCGGTTCTGGCTGCGGCGAGTTGAAGCATATCAACCCGCCAGCAGGCCCCTTGCCGATAACACGTTAAATATGGTCGCAGTAATAAACCGAACGAGTTAAGAAATCAATCAAAAAGTGCAAAGAAAACTGGACAGGCGCTAACCTGTCCAGTTCCAGTTGTTCTATTAAGGGGCTGGTTGATACATTAATGCGGCCTGATATGCTTACACAACCTTGTAACGTTCAATTATTTCCTCATTGAGACTGATGCCAAGCCCAGGAAGTGTTGGAACGTTAATGTACCCATCCGGTGTAAGCTCTATGGGATTCAAGGCGATATCCCGGCTGGTAGGGGTATCATTCGTGCAGAATTCCTGGAATATTGCATCTGGCGTGTTGGAATTAAGGTGCAATGAAGCTGCTGTTAGAATGTCTGAGGTCCATGCGTGAGGGCAGATCAACTTGGAATGCATGCGAGCCATCTCAACAATTTTTTTAGCTTCGGTGAGTCCTCCACATCGGGATATATCGAACTGCACGATATCAGGATTCCCTTTCTCAATAAGATCGGCGTATTCAAAGGTGCCGCCGAGTTGCTCTCCTGTGGCAATTCTCACCTTTGCGTTCTCTGAAAGCTTTCTGAAACCTATAAGGTTGTCTGAGGGTAGAGGTTCCTCCATCCAATAAACCCCAAACTCAGCTAGCCGGTTGACAATTTCTGTGGCGAATACGATGTCGTTATTTGTGATATATCCGTCCACCATGATATCGATTTCGTCGCCAGCTTCTTTCCGGGCTGCTTCGACCAGGCTAATCCCATAACGGGGGTTCTGAGTAAAGCTGCCCCACCCGAATTTGATGGCCTTGAATCCAAGGGTCCGATATTTATTGACGGCTGCCTTCATGTTATCTGGAGTATCCCGGAAAAGCGTTGAAGCATAGGCCTTCATTTTTTCATGAAACCTTCCGCCGAGCAGGACAGATACGCTTTGATTTAAAACCTTGCCTTTAATGTCCCAGAGTGCGATATCGATTCCGCTAATGGCCTGTAAGTGGCCTCCCCTTCTACCATAGTAATAGCCGGCTTCATACAATTTGTTCCAGATAAGATCGGTTTCCAAAGGATTCATACCAATCAATACATTTCGAAGCCCGTCGATCAGCCCAGGTGTTGCTGTTGGCGCGTCTATCATCGCTTTGATGACGTGGGGGTGAGAATCGACATCGCCAACGCCCTCGATGCCCTCGTCAGTTCTGATGCGCACAAGACAGCTATATTTCGGTCCAGTCGATTCTTGCTCTGCTGCTTTTACGCCATATTCATAAGGACTTTCGAGAATAATCGTATCAATGCTCTGAATTTTCATGAGAACCTTTTCTGTTTATTCCACGGGTACATTAAATCGAATATTTTTACCAGGCGTTGCCAGTGTATGTTTGTCTTCTACAATCACCGGAGTCCCGTTCACTATCACGTAGTCAAAACCCTCTGAGTATTGCGCAGGTTCCTGGTAAGTTGCGTTTTCTTTCAGGTTGTTTAAGTCGAATATATTAATATCTGCAAAACACCCAGGCCGTAATAGTCCTCGATCAAATATGTGATAAAAGCCAGCCGGCATCGTGGTTACCTTTCTAACCGCTTCTTCCAGGGTGAACACCCCTTTTTCTCTGACTAATACAGTAAACAACCTTACCATTCCCGAATAGTGTAGGGGAAACCTGGTTTGTTCGGCAAGAACAGTACCAACATTAGTTGTGTACCCATCAATGATGTATGAATAAAGTGGGTGGGTTAAAGTCTCGATGATGTGCTCTTCCGTGAAGGTTTTACCAAGGCCAACTACACTATCGAGGCTCTCCCCAGCATCGGCAAAAATATCGAATAAACAATCCCATTCATCTTTTTTCCAAAGTTTTGCTATTTCAGGTAAAGACAACCCATTTATCTCCGGATGAGCCGGATTACTTTGAATGGCCAGGCGGTCCCATTCTCCCCGATGTATGAACCTCCAGTATCGATCACAATCAGTTCTCAGTTTTTTGCGAACATCAGGGTCTCGCAGCCGGTTTTGGGTCTCCCTCCATCCCCCTTTGCGTACCCATTGCGGGAGGATAGCCGCAACATTCCCTATTCCTTTTTCGATGTAACCCATATCGGTCTGGATCGTAAAACCGTCTTTTCTTGCCGTTTCGATCATGCCGATCACGGTTTCCCAGGCACCATCTGGGGCACCGGTGTTATAGCGAACGTTGAGGTGTGAGAACATACCCCTCAGATTGTGCTTTCTGATGAGTTGTATGAATTCATCCGAAGCTTCAAGGATGTGCTCATCGCGATTGCGGGTGTGGCTGGCATAAACACCATCAAATTCTGCAACCACATTCAGAAGTTCGGAGATTTCAGATGTAGGAGCGAGAGATCCCGGAAAGAACTCCAAGCCGGTGGAAAGGCCAACCGCGCCAGCTTCTAGAGATGTACGCAGAATCTGTTTCATCTCTGCTAATTGGTCAGTTGTACATTCTTCCCCTAAAGCACCAACCAGCTTCCGCAGTGTGTTATGCCCTACAAACCAAACAACATTCTCGGAAATTCCATTTTCTTCAAGTTTTTCAAATATTTCGCCGGTTGACCCGAATAAAGTCTTGATATTTTTGAAATTCCCGAATCCTCCAGCACCAAACTTTTTACCAGTTTCGTTCATTGGAATTGAGGAGGCACCGCATAGACCAACAACCTCGGTTGTGACGCCTTGGCGCAAACTACTGTATGCGAATGGGTTTTCTGCGATTGTTGCATCGCTATGACTATGAGATTCGATAAATCCGGGTGTTACGAATTTCGATGACGCATCGATGATGAGTTTCGACTTTGTATCCTTTAAGCTGCCCATTGCCACGATTCGGTCGCCTTTAATGCCGATATCCGATCTATACCAAGGGCATCCAGTGCCATCAACCACCTTGCCATTACGGATAAGAATGTCAAAGTCAGTAATCATAGTTTTCTCCTGCTCGTTAGTGATTATTTTTAAACAATGACGTTATGGCGGGGAGACATACCCTCTAAGGTGTCTTCAATGTTCTCCAGGATTATCCGGCCAATTCTTCTAACCGCTTCCTCGGACCCAGCGCCAGCATGCGAAGTGAGGATCACATTTGATAAATCCTTGTAAGGGCTGGGGCTTTCAGTAGAGACTGGCTCGCTCGAGTGCACATCAAGCCCGGCGCCAGCAACCTTGTTCTCCCGAAGAGCTTTTATAAGGGCTGCTTCATCGATTATGCCACCGCGAGATAGGTCTACTAAAAATGCTGAACTTTTCATTTTATTCAGCTGTTCAGTGCTGATTAAGTGTTTCGTCTTTTCCGAGAGGGGCACGTGTACACTTACAAAATCAGACTCGGCAAGTAAATAGTCCAGGTCTACCTGGCTGCCTCCTAACTCTGTGATATCTGTTGGATCAAGAAAAGGATCAAAAACAAGAACGTCCATGGAAAAGCCATTTTTACCGATACGGAGAACTTCCTTACCGATGACTCCCAACCCGATGACCCCCAAAGTTTTTTGATAGAGCTCAACACCTATGGGACTCAACCACTTGTCCTTACGCATCATTGAGTCATCCAACACAGTTTTTCTTGCTAGGGCCAGCATAAGGGAAAACGCCAATTCTGCTACTGCTATTGCACTGCCCCCCCGGGCAGTGGTCACAGTTATTCCGCGCTCCTTCGCGTATTTAATATCGATTTGGTTGTAGCCAGCCCCAAACACCGCAATAAGCTTTAGGTTGGGGGAAGTCTCCATCATTTCTTTTGTTACAGGTTTAGCGTTTGCTACGAAAACATCGCTATCTCTGCATTGCTCTAAGAGAGCTTCTTGAGTAATAGCTTCATTTTCAAGCCGGAGGCTGACAGTACATCCAAGCCTTTCAATATCTTTTACAAAATCAGGATTGGTATCATAATAACTATTAACTAAAGACACAAACACTTTCGGTGTTAAATGGCCTTTTGTATTCATAATATAACTAACTTCCTCCTAGGTATGCATTGATTATTGCAGGATCGTTGAGGAGTTCGTCACCTGTGCCTTCCTTATAGATTTTCCCTAATTCCAGAACGTAAGCCTTAGTACAAATTTCAAGGGAACTATAAGCGTTTTGTTCAACTAATAGAATGGGCACCTTTAGTTCATTGCTGATGCGCATGATCTCTTCAAATACTTCATCCATGATTACGGGCGCAAGCCCAAGGGATGGTTCATCGAGCATCAACAATTTGGGGTCTCCCATGATGGCTCTGGAAATGGCCAACATTTGTTGTTCGCCCCCACTGAGTGTGCCCCCATGTTGGTTAGCACGCTCTTTGAGGCGAGGAAAAATGTCGTAGCATTGCTCCAGGCGCAAGTTAAATTCAGGCTTCGTGTAATTTTGGGTATAGGCGCCCATCTCCAAGTTTTCTCTGACCGTCAACTTGGGAAATATCTTTCTTCCTTCTGGAACGAGCACTATTCCTTTGGGTACGATACGGTGCGGTTTCAGACCCTGAATCGCTTCGCCTTTGAAGAGTATTTTGCCCGCTTTAGGTGTAAGCAAGCCCATAATGGTTTTCATTAAGGTAGATTTTCCGGCACCATTTGCCCCGATCACTGCAACACGATCACTCTCGTTCACGGACATAGAAATGCCATGCAGCACTTCGATTTCACCATAGGAAACCTGGATATTGTCGATTTCTAACAAGGTTTACTCCTTAGCCGATCTTTTTATATTTCTTGCCGAGATAGGCTTTGATCACATCGTCATTATTCTGTATTTCTGAAGGCGTACCTTCAGCGATTTTTGATCCAAAACTCAGCACCGTAATGATCTCACTCAGGTTCATTACAACGTCCATATTGTGCTCGATGAGCAAAATCTTAATGCCGCGATCTTTAATATGGAGCACTTTGTCAATAAATGCAGAACGTTCTGAGGGGTTTAGGCCTGCTGCTGGTTCGTCCAACAAGATCAACTTGGGGTCAGTCATCAGCGCAATGCCAAGTTCACTAACTTTTTGGATGCCATAGGGCTGAGACCCAGAAATGCGATTAGCAACACCAGTCAACCCAACCGTTTCAAGGATCTGGTCGGCTTTCTCGGACAACATCCTCTCCTCAGCGTTATGTGTCTTGTAATCAAAAATCGTTCGGACCATGCCCGCGGTGGTCAAGCTGTGGCCACCGACCATCATATTCTCTTTGATCGTCAATGATGAAAACAGCTTTATGTTCTGGTATGTCCGCCGGATTCCGGCACGAGCAATTAAGTAAGGTTTTCTGCCGCGAATTTCATGTTCATCAAAAATAATGCTGCCTTCATCGGCAGGTAACATGCCTGTAATCAGGTTCACTGTAGTTGTTTTGCCGGAACCATTTGGTCCGATAAGCGCATGAATCCCAGAGCGAGTCAGCGTCATCGATAGGTCGCGAACAGCTGTCAGCCCGCCAAACCTCTTTGTTAGATTTTGAATGACTAAAAGATCTTTAGATGCTTCCACTAGCTTTTCCACCTAACTTTGAAATGTACTTATTTGCCTGATTCCTGAAAAAGGTATACAAGGAATACAAGCCGTTAGGTGCAAAGATTGCACTTAACAAGACAATCAGGGAAAAGAATAACCAATAACTTTCGCCCATGAACCGCAATAGTTCTGGCAAAAGAGTTACAAGCGTGGCACCGGCAATACTCCCTCCAATAGTACCAATTCCTCCAACCATTAACATCATGATAAACCGAACAGACATTAAGGTAGTGAATTCAACTGGGGAGATGAAACCCATGAGAGTTCCATATAATGCGCCAGCTACGCAACCGAACACTGAAGCAAGTGTGAATGCACCAATCTTGATAGTCGAGATTTGAATTCCGGCTGTTTCCGCTGATTCGGGGTTGTCGCGTACAGCTTTGAATGCCCTGCCCCACTTCGAATTGATCAAACGATTGCTGATCAGTATAAAGAGCACTAAGATCGCTGCAAGCATAAAATAGAAACCTACCGAGCTTCTACCGAGCTTCACGCCAAAAATAGTGAACTCGGGAATACTGGTGATGCCTAAAGCTCCACCGGTAATCGGAATCATATTGGTTAAGAGCATTCTCACTACTTCAGCAAAGGATAAGGTTGTTAGAACGAGATAGACACCTGAGACGCGTAAACTTGGGTATCCCAGTAAGTAGCCTATAAGGATCCCCATAAAAACGGAGGCGATCAAACCTATCCAGGGAGATACCCCGAGCCGTGTAGTCAATAATGCTGATGTATACGCACCCAAGGCATACATCCCCGCGGTACCAGTGTTGAGTTGTCCTACCAATCCGGTAATAAAGTTGAGGCCTAATACTACGATGGAGTGGATAATGATCTTATTCAATATTATTTGATGGTAGGAGCTATCTATGAACAGAGGCAAAAGGATTAAAAAGCCTAATCCGAGCAGTGCCTTCCATCGGGCTGACATGAACTGGAGGATGTTTTCTTTCATGAATCAGTGTTCCTTCCCATCTTAAATCGCCGCTTTCTTCTCGCTCAAAATACCGTCAGGTTTCAAAAGCAGGAAAAGAACAACAAGCACAAAGGAAACGACATCTTTATAGACCGGGTTCCCGCCAAATGCGAGAAAAAGAGCTTCCGTTAGTCCTACTACCAATCCGCCGATAATTGCACCATTGAGGCTACCCATACCACCCACAACACCGGCAATGTAACCTTTGGATCCAATCATGTTGCTCATACCCAGTGTGATACCAGTGACCGGAATGATCAGAACACCGATGATTCCACAGATCAGCAAACTCATAGTCGCGGAGGCGATCAGCATCGTATTGACATTAATCCCCATCAGGCTGCTTGTTTCTTTATCTTGAGCTACGGCTCTGAATGAACGTCCTAGTTTTGTTTTCATCATCAATAAATTCTGGAAGATGAGCAAGATCGTCGTAACAATAATGATGAAAAGATAGACTCGTTGAATAGAAACAAAACCAAAATTAATTGTGCCACTCAAAAAACCCAGCACGGTAAATGACCTTGCCCCATAAGTTAACCGAGTAGCTTCCTGAAGGATCATTGAAAGAGCCATCGTTCCTGTCATCGCGTAAACCCGGGGGAGCTTTTGGAGGGGTGAGAAAACAATTACTGCAATGAATATCCCCACGACGCCCATAAGTAATACAGACGCAACAGCTGATGGAAGAAAATCCCAACCGAGACGAATCACGAATGTGCCACCAAATAAAAATGCTCCGAACATGATGTATTTGTCATGGCCAAAGTTCATCAATCCGCTCGTGTTGAGAATTAAAGTAAATTCGATGGCAACCAGGCAATAGATGAGACCCATTGCGAGACCGCTGATGGCTAATTGAATTAGAGTTTCCAAGTTATTGTGCCTCCGGACATGCTTCTGTCCTGGGTCCATGTCCAGTCTCTGGAGACTGGACATGGATCTGAAATTTATGCTGCTAACTACTGGTTAGGTCTTGAATTATTCAACATCCAATGTAATAGCTTTGATTGCATGGGCAACTTTTCCTTCGTTCTGGAAAACCGTTGCAGTGTGGGCACAGTCCTGGTTTTTGTCACACGTCAGGGGGCCAAGTACGCTTGGAATATCTTTAGTTTCATGCAACGCATCAGCGATTGCTTGCCTCTCTGCCACACCAGCCCGTTTAATCGCATCGGCGATCAGGAACATGTGGGCAAAGTGGATCGCATCAATGACGTCAGGCTTTATATCCGGGTAGCGTTTGGAATATTCATCGAGGAAATACTTAACGTAAGGATCTTCGCTCTCAAGGTTGATGTCTGTAACTACATAAAGGCCGTCAGCTACTTCATCATCGACCAGATCAAGGAAAGTTGCACTCATAAAGCCGGTATTTCCAACTGTCGGAATATCATAGCCCAGCTGATACATGTTCCTGCAAATCACAGCGTAGTCAACGGTATGTCCCCACAACACCAGGCCATCTGCGCCGGCATCGCGAAGCTGTAAGACCTGACCACTGTAGTCGATCTCCCCACCGTTGTAGACGATGATCTGATAGGTTACACCTAACTCCTTCAAGGTGCTTTCGATCACTGCCCGGGCAGCCAAACCGGCGTCATCATTCGTTAGCATAACGCCAATGTTCTTGAGCCCAAGTTCTTCAACAAGGAACCGGGTGGCGATATTGGTATTCACGCCATCAGTAGTTCTATCTCGGAACCAGTAAGGGTTGTCGAGTTTATAGAAAGTTGTGCTGGTAGCTGGTGTTACGATCGGCATGCCAGCTTCTTTGATCAGATCTGAGATTGCCATGAAGGAGCTGGACCTGCCGGGGCCGGCCATTGCGACAATTTTTTCGTCGGCTATGAACTTGTTGGCGACAGTGATTGCACCTTCTGGTGTGTATGAATCATCCTCGATAACCGGAACTAATTTTTTCCCTAAGACACCGCCCTGACCATTAATGATTTCGGACGCAAGGGTGACGGCACGAGTCATAGCTTCGCCTTCTAATGGGGCATCACCAGTGATACCGGCAGTGACGCCTACATAGATTTCCCCATCGAAGGTTGGGCCGGAGGTGCTTGGAGCTTGTGAGTCTCCTGCTGGCTTGGGCGGCTCGGCGGGTGCAGGCGCGGCTGTGCTACACCCCACGATTGCGATAGCTAGCATTACACTTACTATAATGGTTACTACCTTGTTCAACTGCTTCATTTTTTCTCCTTGTTTCTTTTGTGGTCTTGAATTGCGATTTTATAAAACTCCGTACTTGTCATAAACATCCTGCAATAGTTTTCCTTCCAATAGTTCATTGCGAGAATGATTTTCCATCTCGAGCTTATCCAGAGCTTTTTTTACGACCTCATGGATAATGTCTTTAGGCACCACTACTACACCATCAAAATCCGCAAAAATAACATCACCTGGGAGTACGCGTATTCCCCCCGCAACGACTGGGCAATCAAAATCAATGACTAACCCCCGACCCTTAGAGTCGAGAGGTTTATAGCCTGCTGAGAACACTGGAAATCCCATCTCCCTGATTTTTTTTGTGTCCCTCATGAGGCCATCAACTACCGCACCTCTACCTCCACGCATTCTTGTCGCAGTAGAAAGAAGTTCACCCCAAATTCCGTTGTTAGAACTTGAATTGGTGCAAATCACGGGAATTTCGTCTTCTTTTATGCTGTCCAGGGCCGCGATTTCTACTTTATAAGGTTCATCGACTACTTCGTAAACATCGACCGCAAGGATGGTTTTGGCTCTGCCAGCCATTACTGAGGTTTCTTCTAATGGGCGGATGTTGATGTTCATCGCCTGGTTTCTAAGGCCCATTTCGTCCATGACATCACAAAGCAGCCCTGTATACAACCGTTTTTCCATTAACTCAAAAAGTTCTTTATCCGTCACTTTCATTCTCCTCCGATTTTTTCTAATTTAAGCCTAGTTTTTCCAGAGGGTTTCCATGAATAATCGATTCGATCACCTCCTCTGGAATGCGAGGCATGTTAGTACCCTCAATGATGTGGTTGATATTCCTGAATGCTTTGATGGTGCGATCACAATCAAAGAACGGAAAATCTGTTCCAAACAATAGTTTGTTGGTTACACCATATTCCACCATGCTCAGCATGGCGGTGTAAAACTGCCAGGGCCTTGTAACGAGTGCGGAAACATCTGAAAACACATTTGGGTGCTTTCGAATCACACAAGCAGTTTCAGAGGTCCATGGGTGGCCGAGATGAGCAATGACCATCTTCAGTTTTGGAAAATGGCGTGCCACTACATCGATCAAAACGGGATTGCTAAGATCTAGAGGCCCAACCCTGATGTACGACGTGCCTTGATGCCACATGACCGGCATTTCTAGTTCCTCTGCTTTTGCATAAAGGGGGAAATACTCGGGCGATACAGGGTCGAAAATCTGGTAGATTGGGGCGAGTTTGAGGCCCTTTAGACCGAGCTCTTCTTTAGCATAAACAAGCCGTTCTATTGCATCGGACCTTTTTGGATTTACACTTGCGAATCCAACAAGGGAATCCGGGTTTGTGCTCACATAGGTAGCTACATATTCATTAGGCACATAGAAGCCGACGTCTTCGGCGTCCAGGGCCAAAACGATTGCGCCATCGCATTGTTTCATAGCCTCTTGGTGCTCTACGGGGCTGCAGGGCATGGAATAACTCTCCCCCCAGGCCCTCTTGGCATCTGCCAGAAAGTCTCCACCGACGTGATCGGGGTGAGCCAAATGTGTGTGGCAATCAAAGATCATTGTTTTACCTATCAATTTAACCTTTCGTCATAACTGTATTCAAAATTCCATTCATCCGTTGGTTCCCACATTCCTGGGATCGAAGCGCTTACTCTCTCTTTTATCAGTTCATCGTTTAGGTCTTCAATCCCCAGACCCGGCTCGTTGGATACTTCGAGAAAACCGGATCTCACCAGGGGTTTCGCCATTTTTCCTACATAGAGATCATCCCACCAAGGCACATCGTTTGCGTGCCATTCACTTGCCAGACAATTTTCAGTTGCAATTCCAGCATGGGCGGCGGCTAGAGCGTGAATTGGGGTGCCCGCTTGGTGGAGAACCATTTTGGCCCCGTAGCGTTCTGCCAAATCACCCAACTTCTTTGTTTCGTAAATGCCGCCCAGGGTTAACATGTCCGGATGCACATAACTTAAGCCGCCAACATCGAGAATTGGTTCAAAACTCTGGGCCAAATAAAGTTCTTCTCCAGTACAAACGGGGATAGTGGTAGCGTCAGCCAGGCGTTTCCATTGATTTGTAAGTGGCCAAGGAATTGGGTCCTCAAGCCATGCTATATTAAATTTTTCTAGCCGCTTTGCAAGCTTGATGATTTCTTCGATTGCGATTTTCCCAAAGTGATCAAGCGCAAGGGGAACTTCATATCCAATCACATCTCTGACTTCAGCGACGTAGTTTTCTAAGTAATCCAAGCCTTTTTCGGTGATTTGGATCGCCGTAAAGGGGTGTATACGAGCCAGGAATTCATAGGACCGATTGCGAGCATCGAATCTCTCCATCAAATCCTCAAGAGAAGAGGTAGTTCGAATAGCCTTCCTTAGTTCCTGCTGGTCATGCGCGAGGTCTGAGGGGTAGAGTTTATTGCCCTTATCAAACGCAGCCCTTTGGCTTTCCAAATATCCGAGGGGAGCATTCAGCATCCCCGGGAGCCCCTCTAAAAGGTTGATTCCCAGATCCATTTTCAACATGGTGAAGCCTTTTTCCAGCCTCTGGGCAAGGGCTTCTCCCATGGCTTTGCCTGCGCTTCTTTCACTAGCGAACATTACATCTGTGTCACAGTAAATCCTTACCGAGTCTCTAAACTTGCCGCCCAGCATCTGGTAAACTGGCACTCCAAAAGCTTTTCCAGCCAGGTCCCAAAGTGCAATTTCTATAGCGGATACACCGCCTCCCTGGCGTCCGTGGGAACCAAATTGTTTGATCCTCCGGAATAGTTTGTCCACATTACATGGGTTTTCGCCGAGGAGCCTTCCTTTCAGCATCAAAGCGTATGTCTTGGACCCCATATCTCGGACTTCTCCAAAACCGACAATACCTTGATTGGTGTACAGTTTCATGATTACGGCTGGGAAGGGACAGCCTTCCAGGTTCACGAAGCGCATATCGGTTATTTTTAAGTCGGATGGTGAAGAAAAGGTATTTACGTTTGCCAGTGTATCTTCATAGTTGTCAGAGTGTCTACGCATAATAATTCCTATTACCTAAAAAACATGTCAAATTTGTTTGCTGACAAAAATGTTCGCTGAAATATAATACCGAGGTTGGTGAAACACTCATCTCACTTCTCCCTGGGATAACCCCTCGGATTTCCAACCCAACTCAAACGAGATCTGCTTACCATAATCTACGACCAATGGGATCAACTCGTTGAATCTCTTGTCCGTTAGGTAAACCTTAGCAACAGACAGACTGAGGGCCGCAACCGTTTGGTTGCTCGCATCCTTTACTTCTGCCCCAATACAATAAATGCCAGTCTCGTTCTCCTCCAGATCAAGAGAATATCCGGTTGACCGAACCTTTTTTAATTCGTTTAGAAAATCCTCTAACTTATCAATCGTATTTGAGGTTCGGCGCAAATTGGGATCGAAGTAACTTGACCAAACAGTGTCGTCCTTAGCTGCAATCAGGATCTTTCCGAGTGAGGTGGATTGCGGCAGAACACGCGCTCCAATCCGTGAACGCATTTGAAGGCCACGATTTCCATCCACTTTATCAATGTAGACGATATCATCCTCGTCCAAAATACCGAGATGAACCGTTTCCTGGGTAAGATTCGCGAGTTTTACTAAATAGGGGTGGGCAATAGAAGGCAAATGTAATTGTGAGTACGCCTTAAAGCCAAGGGAAAGCAGCTTCCGCCCCAGATAATATCCTTCCCTGGGCACATGTTCAACATACCCCAGGCGGGCAAGGGAATTGACGATACGATAGGTGGTAGATTTGGTCAACCCAGTTGCTTTTGCCAAGGCCTCCAAATTGTGGATGTCGGCTACATACTCAAGAACCTTAAATGACTTGGTAAGTGTAGAACTCATAACTGGATTAGTTCCCTCATTTCGAACTAACAGATTTAACTCGGCTATTTAAAAATTAAATTTTAGTGAATAATGCGTTAATTAATTAACAATATCAATGATTATAGGCACCTAGGTCCTTTAGTCAACGAGTTAGTTTCATTTAGCGATACAACCTTTACAAATCATGAAACTATCAATCTTGTTTTTTCAGGTTTGGTTAATAGAAAGAATATTCCTTGGGTAAAGGAGATTCAGAAACCATCGGGAGGACTTAAGGGCATCATTATTGCCAAAAAGTTCGGGGACTTAACAACGAATTACCAATGAAACCAATAATTAGGTTAGCCTTTACTTCAAATCACACCAAACGGCCGAAGTGATCAAATCGACCCGGATTAGTAGGTCTGTTCCGAATTAACTCGAATAATATTGATTAGTAGTCAAACTGCCACATGTAGCGGCGGTGCTGCATGGGATGGCCAGTTTGCTTGCTGAGCTCATCGACGTATTGGTGGGCGACGGTAAGCATGAGCACAGAATTAAAGTATTCGGCAACGTGCTCGCCCAGGCTGGGCAAGCCAAGTTCGACCGTATCGATGATGGTCACGCGGGAGGCGTATTGGGCTAAAAAACGCTCCACCCGCTCGTCCAGGGGGCGGGTGCGGCCGGTGGATTTGATCAGAATCGTTGGCAGGTCCTTATCAGTCGCTTCAAAGGGCCCATGGAAGTATTCTCCGCTATGGATGGGCACGGCATGCTTCCACTGCATTTCCATCAGATGGCAGAAGGCCATGATGTAAGCCGCGCTATAGGCGCTGCCGCTGGCCAGGATGTGAAAGAGCTGATCGTCCTTGTAGAGGAGCCCGAACTCCCGGGCTGCCGAAAGGCTGCGCTCCAGGGCGCCGGCGATCAGGGGGTCCACTTTTTCCAGGGCAGTTTGGGCTTCGGCGTAGTGCCGCCAGGCTTCCTGCTGATGCAGGAGCTCAAAGCCGATGCGCAAAGCGTGGGCCTGGTTGCCATCCGCGCGCGTTGTATACACAAGGGGGTACTGGGCTTCTTTGGCCAGGCCGGTATCCAGGCTGCCGGTGAGGGCGACGGTCGCCGCCCCGCGGGCATTTGCCAGGCGGAGCGCTTCAAGGCTCTCGGGGGTGGCCTTTAGCGAGCAGACGACGCAAACGCTCCCCGGGCCCAGCGAACGCGGAGCAGCGTGGACGAATTCGTTGCTATTAAACCAGTTGCTGGCAATGGCTTTAGCCTCGTGCTTCATGAGGTAGTGCCCGGCAAAGACCGAGGCCCGCGAGCCCCCGCAGCCAATGTAATTGATCTCCTGAATGCCTCCTGGTGTTTTTGCCAAAATCTCTTTTACGATCCGCGAAGCATCCATTTCAAACCGTCCCGTCATTGGAATTTAGATCCAAGCCCATGCCCCAGGAGCCTTCCCACTGGCAAACCTTGGCAGAGAACGCCGCCGCAGACCGCAGCGCTTCCTGCACGGCTAGATCCCAAGGTGATGCCGCCTGGTTTTGAAGCAAATTGACCAGGAAGGCGGTCAAAAAGCCATCCCCGGCGGCCATTGTGTCAATGACCCTGTCCAAGTTTACTGCCGCTTGCGAAAAAACCTGCCTGCTGTCCGAAAATAGAGCTCCTTCCGCTCCGCGGGTGGCTAAAACCATTGGGGCGCCGCAGGCGTGCAAAGTTTGGATGAAATCCAGGGTCTCGGAGGGGCTCAGTTTGCCGCATGAACTGAAGGCAAAATCCAAGTGGGGGCAAACCGCGGCCAGAAGCTCTGCATCGCGGCGTTCCGATAGGTCGTAAGCCAGTTTTACGCCGGTTGCTTTAATTAAAGGAAGGGCGTGGTTGATATAGCTGTGCACACTGGTACACACCAGGTTAAAACCCGCGATGTAATCCAAAGCGGCGGCATCGATTTGCAGGGGCTTTTCACGCGAGACCCCACCGCGATTGCTGCGCAGAAAACGGCGTTCGCCTTCCCGCAACTCCACGTAGGCGTGGCCGTTCTCGCCCCTTTCAACCCGGCACTGGCTGATATCCAGGCCTTTGGCTGCGGCGGCCCGGCGGACATGCTGGCCGGCGAGGTCGTCCCCGAAGACGCCCATGTATGCCGATTGGCAGCCCAACTCGGCGGCGAAGACGGCAAAATTGAGGGCATTCCCACCGGGGTATAGCCGGCCTTGATCCAGGTACTCATCCACCACGTTATCGCCAAGGCCGAGGGTTTTGAGCATCATGCTTCCGCCATCTTCTGAGTGCTGGTTTTGGCAACGGGGAGAAACAGTGCAGGCAGGAGTTCCCGGCCATGAAGGCCCGGGGTTACGCTGCCTGATTTGCCGGGGAATCGGGTATTCTGCTGCATGCCGCGCTCCTGTGAATGGATTCGGGAATCATAACATAAGGGCCTGCGCAAAGGCGGCTCCGCGCGCGGTGACGGCTTCGGGTTTAGGCCAAGGCGTTCTTATAAGGCCAGATAACCCGGGTTGCGCCGCATGGAGCGCACCAGGTAGATGAAAGGAGCGGCCAAGCCCAGGAGCAGGGCCAGGAAAACGAAGGGCGGCAGGAAGACAAACTGGCTGGGCTCAATTTGGGCCGCAGCCACCCAAGCCTGGAATTTGCCCAGGGTACTCAAGGCAAGCCTGCCCAGCAGGCCCAAGGCCAGAAACAAGACGATATTAAAACCTTGCTTGCCCCGCGGCCAGACCAGGCTGGCAGCCAGTAAACCTGCCAGAGAGACACCCATCAGGATCAGTAGAAGTTGATAGCTCATCAGAACTCGCTTTCCGGATTTTGGGGTTAGAGGCCCAGATCTTTGGCCTGCATATTTCGAAGGGCGGCGGCTTGCATGCTGAGCTTGCTGCGCTTGCGGGCCGCAAACTGGAAGATGGCAAACAGGATCAGCGAGAAGACCAGGGGCCAATAACTGGTAAAGACGGCCAGGACGCTCATGCTCCCCGCGAGCACGAAGGCTGCCAGGGGTGAGCGCAAGGCCAGAAACCACTCCAGTAGGCAAAGCCCGATCAGCAGGAGCAGCCCTGCTCCTAAAAGCAGCAGCGAGATTGGTTCAGCGAATGATGTCATTGATTCTCCTCCCTACTCTGGCGGTATTCCCGAATCACCTGGCGGCCAGTTTCCACGTCCATCTTGTAATTGAGCACCAGCTTTTGGATGAAGGCTACAAAGGGTTCGTGCTGGTTTTGCTCCGCCATCTGGATTTTTTGGATCAGGCGGTCCAGCCGCAGGCGCACGGTGGGGTAACTGACATCGTAAAGTTTGGCGGTTTCTTTCAGGGAACCGGAGTTGAGCAGGAAGCGGCGAATGAAGACCAGATCCTCCTCTTCCAGGTCCTGCATCCATTGCGGCAGCTTGGTGATCGCCATAATTATGACAGTCCTTTCATTATGGTTTGAATATAATGATAGTAAACCTTAATAAAGTTAAAGTCAAGAGCTAAATACCTTCCGATTTTGGGGCAATCGATTAGAATGGGGCGGAGTAAAGCACAGACAGGAGAATTATGCGTATTCTGATCATTGGTACGGGCTATGTGGGGCTGAACACCGGCGTGATGCTGGCTTATTTGGGGCACGATGTCACCTGCATCGACGTGAATGCGGAGAAGATCAAACTGCTGCAGGCCGGGCTGGTTCCTTTTTACGAGCCGAACCTGGAGAACCTCTTCAAGACTGTGGGACCGCGGATGCGCTTCACCTCGGATTACGATGATGCCGGAATTCCCGAGGCCGATGTGGTCTTCATCGC
>DHPL01000018.1:0-1432 GCA_002407905.1 Anaerolineaceae bacterium UBA5365 | reverse complement strand
GAATCGGTAGCTGAGCGCATGGGGGAAGGTTTTACGGTGGTGGTGAACAAGTCTACCGTGCCCATCGGTTCGGGGAACTGGGTAGGGGCGATCCTCAAGGACCAATACGAGCGCAGCCACGGCAAGAAGCCCAACGGCCATTACGCGGTGGTTTCCAACCCGGAATTCCTCAAACAGGGCGCCGCCCTGCACGATTCTTTCTACCCGGACCGCATTGTGATTGGCAGCGAGGACGAAAAAGGCGCAGAAAAGCTTAAGGAACTTTACAAGCATTTGATCCTCCAGGATTTTGAGGCCCCTGAAGGCCTGCCGCGTCCGGAGGGGATGGGCAGCGTACCCGTTTTGGTCTGCGATTTGAGCTCAGCGGAGGTGATTAAGTATGCCGCCAATGCCTTCCTGGCGCTGAAGATCTCCTTTATCAACGAAGTTGGCCACCTGGCCCAGAAGGTAGGAGGCGATGTGACCGCGATCGCCCGGGGCATCGGCCTGGATAAACGCATCGGTCCGGCCTTTTTGGAGGCGGGCATCGGCTGGGGTGGGTCGTGCTTTGGGAAGGACACGGCGGCATTGGTTTCGACCGCGCATGAGTACAAGCTGGAGATGCCCATCATTCAGGCTGCCCGCGATGTGAACTACAACCAGCGCGCCTGGGTGGTGGATACCCTGCAGGAAACGCTGAAGATATTAAAAGGAAGGCGCATCGCGATGCTGGGCTTTAGCTTTAAGCCGGATACGGATGACCTGCGCGATGCTCCCAGCCTGGATATCAGCCGCCTGCTGCTCTTGCGCGGCGCCTTGGTGCGCGTGCACGACCCGATCGCGCTGGATAACGCCCGGCGCCAGTACGCGGACCTGGGCGTGACCTTTTGCCAGGACGTGGAAGATGCCCTGGACGAAGCCGAGGCGATTGTGCTGGTGACGCATTGGCCGCATTACCGTGAGCTGGATTGGGAGAAGATCAACCCGGTACCGGTGCTTGATGGGCGCAATTATCTGGATCGCGGCCGATTGGAACGGCTGGGTTTCCGGGTGATTGGGGTAGGGCGCTAAGGCGTACTTATTTTGGGAAAAGGATTACCCATGGGGGTCGACACAAGTGGTCGACCCCTACGACTATCAACTGGGCATTAAGGGCACCGCTGGATGAGCGCGATTTAGCGGGTCGGGCAGTAGGTCCGACCCCAACAACGGTACTGGTGGGAGGCCTGTCGCCGTGGGTCGACACAAGTGGTCGATCCCCACATTGATCGTCTGGAGTTCGGGAAATAATAGGAAGGTTCACCCATGCGGGTCGGGCAATAGGCTCGACCCCAACAACTGCGAGACGGGTGGCCTATCACTGTGGGTCGACACAAGTGGTCGACCCCTACACAAGTTGCTGGTGGTAGGGGCGGACAACTCGTGTCCTCCCGAAAACTATCTTCCAAGTTCC
>DHPL01000033.1:40355-65163 GCA_002407905.1 Anaerolineaceae bacterium UBA5365 | reverse complement strand
GCGACGAAACTGCGGCCGGCGCGCAAGGCCTCCAGTATCATCTGGCGGTCGGCATTGATCTCCCCGGTGAGTTTGTTGGGAACGAGCAAGTGGTTGGTCAGTGATCTGAATTGGAATTCGTAAGGGTAGATCACCACGGTGAAGGGTCCAAACTTGTAATGCGTGTTGTGGGCATCTACGCCGGCTACGGCCACGATCGGGTGCGGTTTGGAAGCCAGAAGATCATCCCAGAGCTTGAGGGTCTCTTCCTTGGGGCCCAGGCTCATACCCTTGGGAAAGAGGGCATTCCGGATGGCCATTGGCAAGGTTTGTGAGCGGGTTTTGAATTCGCTGAGCTGGTTCCAGAGTTCTATGCCGGTGAAGCCGGTGATGGACCAGTCGCGCCAGTCCAGGCGGCCTTCATTGAAGCGGGGCAGCTCGTCCTCGAAGGGATGCGCGGTGAAGGTCATGCCGCCGGAGGCATTCGCCTGGTCAATGAGCTGTTGGGGCTTGGGGGCAAACCGGGCCAACTCCCGCGAGGCCCCGATGATAAGCATATGGTTGCCCTGGGGTTCCAGGGTTTGGTCGTGTACTTCCTCGCCCACTAGCATCAGCACGCGCTTCTTGCCTTTTTGCAAGTAGCCTTCCATTCCCTGCACCCAAACATTGTGGTCCGTCACGATCACGGCATCCACCCCGGCCTGCATCGCGGCGGCAAGGATATCCGCGTGCGAGCCTTGGCCATCGGAATAGGTGGTGTGCATATGTAAAGCCAGAATAAGTTCTTCCACGGTGGTGATTATAGCGTCTGTAAGTATTCCAGCCTCAAGATTGCACAATTACAGTTTTTTGGATATTTGACGGAGGCCCGGCATCGGGTATAATCCACCTGTTATCTTTCGGAGGTTCACTTGAATACCGCATTAAACATTGCCATCATCATTACATCGATCGCGCTCATCGCCAGCATCATGCTGCAGAGCAAAGGCGTGGGCCTGGGCAGCCTCTCTGGCGGAGACAGCGGGGGCGTATATACCCAGCGGCGGGGCATTGATAAGGTGCTCTTCTACGTCACCATCGGGCTCAGCGTTTTATTTTTGGTTTTGGCGCTGATCTCAGTGTTCATATCCGGGTTGCAGCCGTAGGAATTACGGCCTGCGCTTCCGAATGGAGGATAAAGACGACTCTCCGCTGACGGGAGTTGTCTTTTTTAGTCTATGAGAAAGTTTCGCTGGCAGTTAGTGATTATTCTGGTGACCGGCCTTGTGGTCGGCCTGCTGCTTTACTTCCAGCAGACCGCCGCTCCCGGCCCCAAAGTAGAGAGCACACCTAGCCCGGTAAGCGGGGGCATTTACACCGAGGCGATCGTAGGGCGGCTCATGCGGCTAAACCCCTTGCTCGCTTACCAAAACCAGGCCGACCGGGACGTTAACCGGCTGATCTACAACAGCCTGATCCATTTTGACGCCAGCGGACAGGCCCAGCCGGAACTGGCTGAATCCTGGACTTATTCCGAGGATGGCACCCGCTACACCTTTACTCTTAGGCCGGAAGTCTACTGGCATGACGGCGTGCGGCTGAGCACCCAGGACGTGATCTTTACGGTTGGCTTGCTGCAGGGCCAGAGTGCCTTCATTCCGGAGGACCTGCGCAGTTTCTGGCCGGAGGTACGCGTGAATGCACTTTCGGATGAGACCCTGCAGTTTTCCCTGCCTGAGGCCTTTGCCCCGTTTCTGGACTACCTGAATTTTCAGATCCTGCCTGCGCATTTGCTGGGCGACCTGAGCCTGGACGCAATGGTGGATCACCCCTTTAATATCCATCCGATCGGCACCGGACCTTACAAGTTTGTGGACGCGGACGTGCAGGACGGGCAGATCCAGGGTTTGAACCTGGAGGCGAACACAGATTACTTCCTGGGCGCTCCATTCATTCCGGACCTCGTCATCCGGTATTTCCCGGATGAAGGTTCGGCTTCTAGAGCATATCAGGCCGGCGAAGTGGATGGCGTATCCCGGATTGGGTTGGACACGCTGGGGCCCGCACTTGCGCAACCGGACCTGAATTTGTACTCATCGGTGGAGCCGCGCCTGAATATGGTGTTGCTGAACCTGAAAAACGAAAACCTGCCCTTCTTTGGCCAGGCCTTCACCCGCCAGGCCATGCTTAGCGCAATCAACCGGCGGGCGATCATCGACCAAAACCTTCAAGGCCAGGCAGTCTTCGCGGAAGGGCCGATCATGCTGGGCAACTGGGCCTATTATTCCGGCCAGGGCAGTTACGCCTTCGACCCTGAAGGCGCACGCCAAACCTTGCTCAACCACGGTATGAGCACCGACTCGGACGGGCTGATGCACACCGCCGAAGGCGTCGCGCTTCAATTTACTCTGCTCTGCCTCGATGAACCCAAACAGATTGAGATCGCGCAGGCAATCACACGCAATTGGGGCACGATCGGAATCCAGCCTGACTTGGAACCTTTGCCCTATGCCGCGCTGAGCGCGCGCCTGAACGCACGGGATTATGACGCCGCTTTGGTTGAACTGGACTTGAGCGGAACACCGGACCCAGACCCCTACCCCTTCTGGGGGCAGGCGATGATCAACGGCGGCCAAAACTACGCCGGATGGGATAACCGCCAGGCTTCTGAATTCCTGGAACAGGCCCGGATCAATGCAGATCAGGCTGAGCGTACCCGGCTTTATCGCAACTTCCAGGGCATTTTCCATGATGAACTGCCTTCCCTGCCGCTTTTCTACCCGGTTTATAACTACGGCGTAAAGAATACGATCCAGAACGTGTCGATTGGTCCGCTTTTTGACCCTTCGGACCGGTTTACCGATATCAACGAATGGTATATCCTGACCAGCAACCGGAATACCCCCGGCGCGCCGGAACCGACCCCATAGGAGTCTATGAGCAGAAATAACCCCGTTGGAGCAACTGACCTGATTGGCAGGAGCAACGTTAGCAAGGCAGACGCGCGCATTGAAGCGCTAGGCGCCGTTGAGGAGGCAGCTGCAGCGCTGGCCTTTGCCCGGGGGCTGACCCCTGATGCCAACTCCAAAGCGGAGTTGAAAAAGTGTCAGGCTGAGCTCTCGGTGATCATGGGGGCATTGGCCGGCCTGGACAGCGCCAGCCAAACCGCCTTAGGAATGCGCAGCAAGATCCAAGCGGCCCTGGAACGCCTGATGGCTTCTATTCGGCACTTACAGGGCATCATTCCGAACCCGCAGGCCTTTGTTCTGGCAGGCGAAAGCCCTGCATCGGGTGCGCTGGACATGGCCCGGACGGTAGTGCGCCGTGCAGAGCGCCGCGTGGTGCAAATGTATGCCGAGCAAGGACCGAATGACGAGTTGATCCTGGAGTACCTGAATAAACTCTCGACCCTGGTCTACATGCTGGAACTCTCCGCGATGCAGGAGGAATTAGATTAAGATGCTGGGAACCGTGATCAATGCGGTTGCAATTTTGATCGGAGGCCTGGTTGGCCTCTTTTTTGGCAAGCATATTCCAACACGGCTGCGCGAGACACTAGTTTCGGCCTTGGGCCTGTTTACGATAGCCTACGGGCTTTTTATTTTCTCGCAAACCCGCAATATCCTGATTCCATTGGCCAGTTTGGTGATCGGAACGATCATTGGCGAACTTTTGCGCCTGGAAGAAGGCCTGGACGGTCTGGGAGAGCGCCTGCGCAAGCGCTTTGCGGCGAATGAGGTAAGCACCGATGGGCGTAGCCGCTTTGTGGATGGCTTTGTGAGCACATCGCTGCTTTTCTGCATCGGGCCGATGGCTATTTTGGGGTCGATCCAGGCTGGACTAACCGGGAATTACCAGATGCTGGCGATCAAATCCATTTTGGACGGTTTGACCGCGATGGCATTTGCCAGCAGCCTGGGGGCCGGTGTGCTCTTTTCCGCCGCGCTGGTGTTTATCTATCAGGGGGCGATCACGCTTGCGGCCCAGGCAGCCGGGAAGGGTTTTGAAGCGAGCGTAGCTGAAGAAATGACCGCGGTGGGCGGGGTGATCCTAGCGGGGATTGCCATCAGCAGCATGCTGGGGATTAAGAAGATCCGCACCGGTTCTTTTCTGCCGGCATTGTTTGTTGCGGTGGCCATTGTTCTAGCCTTGCAGGCACTGGGCATCACGTACTAACCTTTCGTGCTGTATTGAAAAAAAGCCCGGAGGCATGGAATGCACTCCGGGCTTTCTACGAATTCTGCAATTATTTGGCTAATTCAGCCTCGACGGTTTGGATGAGGGCGTTGGAGTAAACCACCTTGCCGTTCACCAGAAAACTGGGTGTACCGGTTACGCCTTGCTTACCGCCGAAGAGCATCCCCTTATTGATGTAGGAGCGTGTGGCACTATCTGCCGAGCAGGCGTTGAATTTATCCATATCCAGGCCGAGAGTCTGGGCGTAAGCCCCCAGGTTGGCGGCTGTAAAGGCATTGGGCTCAGTATAGCGGGAGAAAAGCTCGCGCGAGTATTCTTTGAACTTGCCTTGCTGGGCGGCACAACTCGCGGCCACGGCGGCATCCATTGAATCAGCGGCCAGGAAGGGGTGATTGATGAACGTGTAGTAAACCTTGCCGGTGTCAACATAATCTTTAATGAACTGGTCTTCCTGGTTCTCGGCAAACTCAGCGCAATGTGAGCAGCGGAAATCGGAGAATACATTCACCTTCACCGGCGCGTTAGGGTCGCCAAGGCTGAATTCTGACCGCGGCGTAAAAGCGGTGAGCAGCTTGGAGAGCACAAATACTAAAACCAGGGCGATGATCACGCCGCCGACGATCAGGAAGGTGCGGGTTTGTTTTTTCTTTTGTTCTTCAACGATTGCCTGACGCTGCAAATTTTTGTTGGTCATAATTAACTCCTCAATAGACGTGGCAGCATTTTGCCACAGCTTGGAATTTTCTTCCAGTTAGTGAATCACTCCGAGTTCAAAAACCGGGACCGGCTTGCCCGAGGGTTGGAAACCGAGCCGGGCATAGAGCTTGCGAGAAGCATGGTTTTCGCGTTGGGTATTCACGCTTAGCGCCGCTGTGGACCAAGCCTGGGCCTGCGCGATCAGGTCCTGCAGAATAATGGCGCCTAATCCGCGGCCCTGATATTCAGGATGCACGGCCAACCGATTGAGGTGCATGCCTTGAAAATTAGCCGAACTGGACTGATACGCGATCACACGGCTTCCATCGGTCATCACGGTGCCGTAATGCTGATTTTGATAGATCATTTCCAGCGTGCGGTCAGAGAGGCGCCACTCCGGCGTGAAGGAAACCTGGTCCAAAGCCAATACTTCCGGCAGGTCCACCCGGCGGGTTTGGTGCAAGGTAAAACCTTCCGGCAGAACCGGGAAAGCTGCCTGAGGGCTGGTGAGCTGCAGGGAGATCACCTGATCCGTCTCCTGGAAGCCGTTACCGAGTAGAAGGTCCCTAAACCAATCACTGAACGCCAGCGAGTAGAGCGTGGGAACCTCTTGTTCCTGAAGGGAGGCAAGCGCAGCCTGAAGCAGGGATGAAAAGGCCTGGGCATGCGGGTAGCCGCGGCCGCACTCGAACAAGCGCAGCCAGGCGGCTTGGGGGCTATCGGCTGCCGCGGAGAGCAATGCCCTTAATACGCCATCGCGGGTGCAGGCAAAGGCCAGCGGCTGCGTGAGGCGTTCTTCCAAACTGAGCCAATCCAAATGCCGATGAACAAGATTATCCTGCCAGCGAAATGCCTTGATGGTTTCCTGCGGCAGTTGGCCGGCGGGTAGAATGACGGGGTTCATGCGCGGTGGTAAACGAATTGCCCGTTTACCATCGTGGACCTGACTTCAAGCTTCCAGAGATCCTGCGGGTCCATGCTGAAGGGGTCCTGGTCCAGGATGATCAGGTCGGCCTTCCAGCCCGCTTCAAGGCGGCCGCGCAGATCCGGCGTGCAGTAAAGCCCGGGGTTGATGGTGTAGGCGTCCAGCGCGGTCTTGAGGCTAAGGCGGTTCTGCGGCTGCCAGCCCAGCGGGCTGGGGCTGCCATCCGGCCTTCGGCGGGTGACTGCGGCGTGCAAGCCGGCAAAGGGGCTGGCTGTTTCAACCGGCGCGTCCGAACCGAAAATGAGCCTGGCACCAGATTGCTCCAGGGCTTGCCAGGCATAACTGGTGGCGTTGCGGGCGCCCCAATGCCGTTGCGCGGTGTGCATATCCGAGGTGGCATGGATAGGCTGCATTGAAGCGATGATATTCAGGCGTTTGAACTCGGCAATGTCGTCAGGGTGGAGGAGTTGGCAATGCTCGATGCGGTGAAGCAGGTGGGGCAGGCCGCGCTCGGCTTCGTAAGCGCGCAATCGGGCGAAGGCTCGCAGGACGGTGCGATTGGCTGCATCCCCAATGGCGTGGACGCTCAGCGGCCAGCCGCCTTCGGCAGCCAACTTTCCTGTCTCCAGGAGCTCATCCTCGCTGATCAGGAGCATGCCGGTTTCAGCCGAATTCTCATAGGGCTGGAGCATGGCGGCACTTTGCGGGCCCAAAGCACCATCCGCGAAGCATTTGATCCAACCCGGAAGGAGCCCATGCGCGGAGATCTGGCCGCGCAAGTCCTCCCTGAGGATTTGGTCCAGCCATTCCCGGTGCATTTGATTCACAACATTCAGCTGGAGCTCCCCGGCTTCCTGCAGGGCAAAAAGGCCGTGAAGAGCCTCCCAACGGTCAAAATCGTGGACGCTTGTGACACCCATGGAGAATAAATGGGCCTGGGCTTCTTTGATGGCAGCCCGGCTTTGGGAGAGATCGGGTTTTGGGATGGCGTTCATCACCAGGGAGGTGGCATTCTCCAGCAAAATGCCTGTGGGCAGGCTGCCCGAATCGCGCTGGATAAGCCCGCCCACGGGGTCCGCGGTGCCTGGCCCGATTCCCGATAATTCCAGCGCGAGACTGTTCGCCCAGGAGGCATGCAAGGATTTAGCATGGATGAGCACCGGATGGCCATGGCTTACACGGTCCAGGTCTTCCCGCGTGGGGTAAATAGCAGGCTGCCAATCATTATGATTGAAGCCGTAGCCAATCACCCAGCTTTGGTCAGCGGGCAGGCCAAGGCATTTGGTCTCCACACGCCGCAGGAGTTCTGCCAGGCTGCTGGTTTCACAGTCCACCGCTTGGAGGCGTTCGCCCAGGTAGGCCAGATGCAGGTGTGAGTCCACCAGCCCGGGCCAGACCGTGGCGCCGTTTAAATCGAGCAGGTGCGTGCTCATGTCCTTGGGTTGGCGCAGGGCTTTTGCGCCAGTGGCGCGGATCGTATCCCCTTCAATCAGGATTGCGTTGTACGGCTGCGCGTAGGGCAGGCCGCAATAAACCTTTGCGTTATAAAGCAGGTATTTTTCAGTCATCCAGGCCTAGTTTTTCGAGAATCTGGTTCAGTTCTTCATCCGAGTAGAAGGCGATGGTGATACTGCCGCCTTGCTTGCCTTTTTGGAGGCTGACCTTGGTTTGCAGATGCCGGCGCAGGCGGGCCTCCAGATCAGCGTAGGCGCTGGAGCGCGCGGGAGCGGCGGGGGTGGCCTTAGCCTGCCCAAAGCGGGCAACGAGAGCTTCCGTCTGGCGGACATTTAGGCTCTGCCGCAGAACCGAGTCGAGCGTGGCCTGCATGGCAGCGGCGCTGGGTAAAGCCAGGAGCGCCCGGCCATGGCCCTCGGTGATATTGCCTTCAAGGATGCTTTGCTGAACGGCTAACGGCAAGTTGAGCAAGCGCAGGCTATTGGTGATGGCCACCCGGCTCTTGCCCACCCGGCGGGCGATATCCTCGTGGGTGAGAGCAAAGTTTTCCAGGAGGTTCTGGTAAGCACGGGCGCGTTCAATGGCATTAAGGTCTTCACGCTGCACATTTTCGATGAGAGCGAATTCAAGTTGTTCCTGCTGGTTGGCGCTGCGAACGATGGCGGGCACTTCCTTGAGCCCGGCCAGTTTGCTGGCGCGCAACCGGCGTTCCCCGGCGATGAGTGTGTAATGCTGGGGTTTTTCGCCGCCGATGACGACGAGCGGCTGCAGAACGCCGTGTTCGCGGATGGATTCGGCAAGTTCGCGGAGCTGCTCCGCATCGAACTGTTTACGCGGCTGCTGGGGGTTCGGCGCGATGTGCCCGACAGGAATCATCAGCATGGCCTCGCCCTGCATTGCCGGCTGGGCGTCCCCGCTGCCGGGGATCAGCGCCCCTAATCCTTTGCCTAGTCCGCTGCGTTGTGCCATGGTCTTGTCCTCACTTTATGAATTGGCGCTCTGGTCGGCGGCCAATAATTCTTCTGCTAATTGACGGTAAGCTTTGGCGCCGGTGGATTCAGGCGCGTAAATCGAGATGGGCATGCCAAATGACGGCGCCTCGGCCAGGCGGACGCTGCGGGGGATCACAGTGTCGAAAACCAGGCCGCTGAAGTACTGGCGCACCTCGCGGACCACATCACTGGCGAGGTTGGTGCGACCATCGAACATGGTCAGGAGCACCCCGCGGATGGCGAGCTGAGAGTACAAACTGCCGCGCACGCGCTGCAGGGTTTGGGTGAGCATACCCAGGCCTTCCAGGGCAAGATATTCGCATTGTACGGGGATGATAACCCCATCCAGGGCGGCAACCAGCCCGTTCAGGGTAAGCAGGCCGAGCGAAGGGGGGCAATCGATAAAGATGTAATCGTAGCGGTCTTTAAGATTTTGCACCACTTCTCGTAGGCGGGCATCGCGGCGGGGCATATCGATCAGTTCGATCTCGGCTCCGGCCAGGTTGGTGGTGGAAGGCAGCAGCGAGAGCTTGAACCTGGGATTGTGCAAAATGCAGGCCGTAGGCTCCTGGAGGCCGATGAGCACTTCGTAAGTGCCCTGTTTCAGCTTGGCGCGTTCAACGCCTAAACAGGAGGTCGCGTTGGCTTGGGGGTCCAGGTCGATGAGCAGGACGCGCTGGCCCAATTCGCCCAGACAGGCGCCGAGGTTGATGGCTGTGGTGGTTTTGCCCACGCCGCCTTTTTGATTGACTACGGTGTAGACCTTGCCCATCAGCCCAAAATCTCCGTTTGCGCGGCCGCGATCTCTTCAGCAGTGGGGATGCTTTCCAGACGGCGGCGGGAGACCGAATTGGCGGCCAGGATCACGGCAAAGCGGGCGGCCTCCCAGGCGTCTTGGCTGTGGTAAAGGCGATGGAAGAAGGCGGCGGCAAAAATATCGCCGGCACCGGTATCGTCCACCAAGGCGCGGGAGGGGGCTGGGAAATGGCTGACGCTTCCGTTCCAGTAGACCCGGCAGCCGCGTTGGTTTTCAGTAACCACGAGGATGCGGCTCATCGCCGCGAATTCATCAATGAGTTCTTCACGGCCTTGCACGTCTTCCAGGCTTAGCACCGTGGCATGCGCGGCTTTGAGCAGGGCATGATCGAAGGGCCAATCGGTGGGGTGGACCCGGCTCTCCGCGTCCACTCCGCGCAGCCAGCCCTGAGGGGTGAGACAGAGCATCGCGTTTGGGAAGGCTTCGTAGATCTGGGGGTCAATTTCCGCGGCCACCGGACCCAAATGCACGATGGGAGCCTCCAGCCAGGCATCAGGAACAGAGATCTGATCTAAGGTATCCGCCCGATGGTAGAGGTATTGAACCCGTCCAGCTTCAGTGGGAATATTGCGGAAAGCCGTAGTATTCTCAGACTGATGCGCGTAGATAATTAGGTCGGATAAGAGGCTCAGGTCTTTTTCCGCGGCGCAGGCAGTCAGTACGCCTACCTGGTGGCCCAGGGCAGCGGCTGTGAGGCCAGCAAAGGCCACGGTTCCGCCGGTGAGCGCAGGGCCGTCATCCTGAAGGTCATCGGTGACATGGCCGACGATCAGATAATCGATAGGGGGAAGGGGGCTAGATGCATGCGTCATGAATCGGGCTTTGAATGCCTCCGGGGAAAAAATTATAGCATGGATAGGGTCTGATTCTGTTAGGGGAGCTGGTATATGGCGTAGCCGCTGTTCGTGTAAATGGGGCTGAGCGCGATTTGATGACTGAGGGGCAGTACCAGGTATTGGGCGCCGTGCTTGGCGGCGATGCGCTGGTAATCCTGCAAGCTGAGCGAATCGAAGGCCTGCCGGGTAAGGGCGAAGCTGTGGTTATAGTCGCCGTTGAATTGGGCCCTCGCGCCAGGCGCCAGATCATCGAAGCGCTCAAGAAAACCGGGCATGTAGGCAGGGTTCAAATGGAGCACCATGAATTCCGGGATGGTGGCTACCGTGCCGCGTTCGGAAAAGACCCGCCAATCCGGTTCGTAGTGCCAGAATTCGTAAGGCGGGGTGAGGAAGAGCGCGTCTTTGGGAGTATTGGCTTTGGCCCATTCCTGAGTCTCGCGCCAAACCGTGCGCGGGCCGTAGATGTGATAGCCCGGGGCCAGGAAGTGGAAACGATAGGCCAGGACCAACTCCGCGGCAGCTACCAGGACCAGAATGCTCAATCCAGCCCAGGCGATGAGTTTTTGGTTGGGTTTTGCCCGCAGCAGCCAAAAGAGCAAGGCCATGACCGGCAAAAGGAAGGTGACGTAGGCCAGTACGATCACCCAGTTATCCAGAGGACGGCGAACTTCGGTGGCGATGGTGCGTGAGACGATCCACGCGAGATAGAGATAAGTGAAGTAAAGCAGGAATACGCCGATGCGAATGAGCTGGAACTGGATGATGAAGGTTACCGGAAAGAGGTATGAGGCCAATGAGCCAATGGCAATCACGATTAGGATGGCAATGAGGAAGTTTTTCATCACGCCATCGGCTGGCTGGCTGGGGAATTTCCTGAAGGAAATGAGCAGGGTGGCAATGCCCGCCAGGCCCTGCAGACTACCCAGAAGCACGTAATTGATCGGCCCGATGGGGTAGTACACCGTGTAAAGCGTGCTCAGTGCTTCGGCATCGCGCAGGGCTGGGTTGAGGCTGAAATCCAGGCCGGGGGAAACGCTGTTTTTACGCAGGATCAGCGGGATGATGGCCAGGATGAAAAAGAGCATCGGCGGCAGGATGCGCTTCCAGGGCAGGCGCCTGAAATTGGCAAGCATGTCCACACCAAACATGGCGATCACAAAAGCCGCGTAGACCAGATTGATATTGAAGGTGATCGCCAGGATTAAAAAGCTGATTCCGTAGCGGCCGCGCAGGTAAAAAACGATAGCGAAGAGCAGCAAGGGAATGGTAAAGGTTCGGTTGAGCAGGCTGAACTCGATAATCTGGAAACCGGGGAAACCCAGGTGAGGAATGACCAGGGCGAAGGTGATCAGCAGGTTGGCCAGTCGGTCGTGGAAAAGCTGGTCGCAGAGTTCCCAAAAGCCCCAGAAGGTGGCGTAGGTTACCAGCATATGCACAATGAAGAGCACCGGTTCCAGGATGCCGGCCCGGTAGGCAGGCAGGAACATGAACCAAAAGTATGAAAAATGGTAGTCCTTCAGCCCTACAAAGGGATCGGTTGGGTAGAGTGTGGGGTCATTCCACTCCTTCAGGAAGGGAAGGTGAAAGACTTGGTCGAATGTGCCCAGGTGGTAGCCATTGATGGCAACCGCGATGAAAGTTAGCACGGCAAATAGCAGGTGCCGGCGCCAGGCTTTCTCGTTAAAATAATCTGCCAGGGGCGTTAATATAGGCATAATCAAAATATTATCATGCACGGTAAAGACCGATGCAAGTGTAATAATTCTGTCAGCAATGCTTATCCAGACTGCTGGAGGGGGACAGCCCTGATGGTATTATTCGCCCAGGCCAGCAAGCGCCGAAAGTGATGGTTGATGCATGGAAGATGACGCGCATACCTACCGAAAAGCATTGGAGGATTTTCACCGTTACCGCTCCAAGGCCGCGATGCAGGCCTTTTGGACCGGCTTGGCGGGTGAAAGCCTGGACCTTTTACCCTATGGGGAGATTTCAAGCAAATTAAAGGCGGTTGGCCGCACTGAACGCGGCTTGCAATCCGTGCCGCTGGACGCAATTGTGGGCTCACTTGGGCGGGAAGACGACTTTGACCGCTACTTCAGGCCGCGCCACGCGGGAGATGCCGCGCGCTGGGCGAGCGTGAAAACCGCGATGGTCAGCCCGGGCAGCCCTGGGGTTCCGCCGGTGAGCTTGTACAAGATCGGTGAGCTTTACTTCGTTCTGGACGGAAATCACAGGGTATCCATTGCCAAGGAAATGGGCTTTGACCAGATCGAAGCCTATGTGACCGAGTTAAGCACGCGCGTACCTGTGCCGAGCGACCTCAGCCCGGAGAATTTGGTGCTGGAAGCAGCTTACATCCAGTTCCTTGAAGAAACCCAACTGGACCTGATTTTGCCGGAGGCCAATCTGAGGCTGAAGCAGATCCAAAACTACCCCTTGCTCAAAGAACATATCGCAGTGCACCAATATTACATGGGGCAGGAACGCGGTGAAGCTGTGAGCTACGAGGAGGCAGCACGGCACTGGTATGCCCATTTTTACCAACCCATCGCGGCCCTGATTCGCAGTTCCGGGCTGGCTCAGGCATATAAGGAATGGACCACGACTGACCTCTACCTCTGGGTGTTGGACCAGCAGAAGGCGCTGCAGGAGGAGCTGGGCGTACCGGTGCGTCTGGAAAAAACGGCCGATTTTTTTGCCGTGCGCGAGGGCTTGCCGCATTCGCAAACCGGAGAGGCGGCCTACAATCTGCTGAAGGATCCGGAAACTGAGAGCCCGGACGAAGCATTTCAAATACCCGGCAGCGACGATTGCCTTTTCCGCGATATTCTGGTTGGCGTTTCAGACCTGGACCCCGGGTTTCTGGCCACCCGGCAGGCGATCAGCATGGCCAGCTGCCCCGGGGCAAGCGTGCGGGGTTTACACGTTCTGGCGCTTGACCAGGAGCCTGATCCTGAGGCGCAAGCCAAAATGAAAAATGAATTTGACGAGCTGCTGCGGGGCGCAGGCCTGGTGGGCAAGCTTAGTTTTGCCAGCGGGGAAATCACGCCTTTACTGACCGACCATAGTTTGCTCTCGGACCTCCTGGTCTTGAAGCTGAATTTTCCGCCGAGTACCGGCGGCTGGCTGGCGCGGTTTTCCTCCGGAGTTGCTGCTCTGCTGCGCAGCGCGCACCGGCCGGTGCTTTTTGTCAAAGAAGTGGTGCAAGGAGCGGAGGAACCGCTGGTGTTGTATAACGGCAGCCCGCAAAGCAAACAAGCGCTTTACATCGGTGCCTATCTCGCCTCCCGTTCCGGAAAACCCCTGCACCTCCTGACCCTGGAGGAGGCTCCGGGAAAAATGGAAAAAGTGGTGAAAGAGGCGGGGGAATATCTGGAAAAGCTGGGCCTGGCTTACGATCATCAAACCCAGCCAGGGCATGACCTGGCAGCGGCGACTTTAAGCACGCTGGAAAACCCGGCTATCAGCACTCTGATCATGGGCGGCTATCAGAATACTTTACTCGCCCGGCTCACCGGTTCCAAGCTGGACCAGATTTTGGAGCTTGTTCCGCTTCCGATATTGATCTGCCCCTGATCAGAGCCGGCGCAGTACCATCTGGGTTATATCGTCGTTGAAGGGCTGCTGGTTTCTGAAGCTTTCCAGGTCTGAAAGCGTAGCCTGGATGATCTGCGCGGCAGTATGACCGGAATTTTTGTTTAGGGTCCCCAAAAACCGTTTTTGGCCGTAGAAATTACCGAGCGGATTGGTGGCTTCGGTCACGCCATCGGTGTACATCACCAGGCTGCTGCCGGGAGCTAAGCTGAGTTCGCGTTCCTGGAGCTGGATTTCTTCCATCACACCCAGGGCAATGCCGCCGCGCGGAAGCAATACCGCTGGCTGGCCGGTTTGCATCAGGATCGGGGGGTTGTGGCCGGCAACCGTGTAACGCAGCTGACCGCTGGGCAGGTCCAGAATGGCGTAAAAGAGGGTGACGAAAAAGCCTTCCTGTGAATCCAGTTGCAGGAGGCGGTTGACTTTCTCCAGGGTTTCAGCCGTGGACAGGGTGTCCAGCGCGGTGGCGCGGATGAGGGTGCGGGTCACCGTCATATAGAGGGCGGCTGGGAAGCCTTTATCAGACACGTCGGCGATCACAAAGCCCACATGCCGGTCCCCCAGCCGAAAAACGTCGTAGAAATCACCGCCAACCTGGCGGGCAGTCTGCCAGACGGCATCCAGATCGTAACCGGGCAATTCCGGCAATTTTTCGGGCAGGAAGGTGCGCTGGATCTGGCGGGCCATCTGGAACTCTTTTTCAGTGAGCTCCTGAAGCTGCTGGACGGCTTTGAGCTCATCGTTTTGGATGGCGTAGGCGATCTGCTGGGCAATACCTTTCAAAAGGTCCAGGCGGCGTTGGTTGGTCTTTTTTCCTGACTCGAGGGCGACCAGGAAACCGTAATCGGCCTGGTTGACTTCCAGAGGTAGGAGGATGATCCGGTCTCTGGATGGGTCCGGCTCTTCCTGCCGGGGAAGTTCAGCGTCCTGTGGAGGACTGGGCAGGAGCCCCAATTCCAGAAACCACTCGTAGCTTTTGATGATGGCTGCTTCTGTACGGCCGCCGCGAAGGCCGCTCAACTTGGCTCGCCCCAAGGCGCGTCCGAGGAATTGATATTCCTGGTAGCGGGTAAAGCGCTTGCTGGAAATGGAGCGGATCTGGTACTGATCGCGCTGGGGCTTTGCTTCGAGCACCATGGCACCCGAGAAGCCGCCCGCCATGATCAGTGTGTCGCAGATCATCTTGAGCGAATCATCCAGGCTGCCGGAAGCATAGAACATGCGCGAAGTCTGCAGAAGCAGGTTGGCAACGTAGGCCTCTTCCTCGCGGTCGGTGATTAGGCGGATATTTTGGACGGAAAGGGCAACTTGCTGGGCAAAACCCTGGAGGATGGCGTACCGCTGGGCGCCGAGAACTTGTTCGGGTTCCAGGTCGATGTAAGGGGTATGGCTGGCATGCAAGAGGAAGCCCAGGCGCTGCTCATGCGCGAGGAGCGGCACCAGGAGGAGTGTGTCCTTGCTGCCGAGGCAAAGCGCGGAATTGATCTGAGGGTCAAAATCAACGGCGGGCAAGGCTACGATCTGCGATGACTGGGCTGCAGCTTGCAGGGCAGGGCTATCTTGAAGGTCCTTCACCTCTACCTGCAGAACCTCATTTTGTTTATCCAGACACATGGCATGTAATTGGAACGCCCCAGACTCCGGGTCCGCAAGGACGATAGCGCTGCCGCTGCCATCCAAAACCAGGATGAGCAGGTGCAGGATGATGGCGCTAAGTTCTTCCAGCGTGCTAAGCGATTGGGTGGCCAGTGTGACTTGCAGGAGAATGGTAGAAACCCAGGCCTGCGCCCGGGCCTCAGTAAGCAGGTCTTCATTCTGCAGGGCGATGGCAGCATAGCCAGCAAAGGAAGAACAAATGCTGCGGGTTTCCATGCCATAGCGGCCCTTGCTGTGATGATGCAAGACAAGCAGGCCCAGTTGCTTGCCCGCGGTGGTCAGCGGGGCAGCCACGGCCGAGTACTGGGACCCAAAGCCATAGTGTTGGGCGATGGGGTCCCCGCCGGCATTCGGCGTGTAAATTACCGTTTCATCCTCATCCAGGGCAGCCTTGTACCAGGTCTCACTTGGGTTCAAACTGAGTTCCGGCAGGGGAGGATAAGCCTCATCGCCAACCCGGGAGCTGTAAAGTGTCAGTTTTTGCTCGCCAGCTTCAGAATGATCTTCGCTCTCTTTCAAGAGCCAAATCGATGCCACATCGCAGGGCAGAACTTCCATGAGTTTGCTAAGGATCGAGCGCAGCAGGCCGGGCACGCTTACATCATCGGAGAGCATCAGGGCAATATCGCGCAGGTTTTCAGCCACGTGCCGGCGCCACTTCTCCGAGTTGTAGAGATTTGCATTCCTCAGGGCGATGGAGATCGTGCTGGCTAGGGTGCCGAGCAATTCCATGTCCCTGGAACTGAAAGCGTTGGATTGGTCGCTCTGCACGTCCAGAACGCCGAGGATCTGGCTGCCGAAACCAAGCGGGAAACTGAGCTCTGAGCCTTTGCGTGTGCCGGTCACCAGGTTGGGCAGGAACTTATCCGCGTGGCTTACATCCGGCAAGTGCTGCATCTGGCCGCTGCGGACGGTTTCAGGGATGATTCCTGTACCGGCCTCGATATCGAAGGCGATGTTGCGCTCGCGGTAAATCTCTGCCCGGGCTCCGCTTCCCGCCTTAAATTCGATTTGCTGGGGCACATAATTGACCAGGAAGATGTGCACGTAGGGGTAGTTGAATTCCTGGTGCAGGAGGTCGGTGACATGCTGGAGGAGTTCATCCAGGTCCAGGATGCTGTTGATGGAGTGGCTGACATGGTCGATGGCCTGCAGTTGTTCGTTGCGCTCCTCAAGGGAATCAAAGAGGCGCAGACGCTGGATGGCAAAGGCAATGTTATTGGCCAGCGCAGTCATCACTGAAAGATCGGTACGTGAAAAGGCATCGCGTTTGTCGCTTTCGATATCCAGGACCCCCAGGACCTCGCCGCTGGCCTTCAGCGGGACAGCCAGCTCCGATTGGGTCTCCGGCAGGCTTACATCGCCAACAAAACGCGGCTCAGCGCTCACGTTGTTGGCTAGGATATGCCTTCCGCTCTGGGCAACATTGCCCACGATGTGGGTGCCCAAGGGGATGCGGCGGCTGCGATTCTTGCCTATAAACATGGTTTTAGCGGATTCCGAGACGCTGCTTGAGGCTTTGAAGTCCAGATGCTGCGCGCCAGGCTGGAGGGTAAAGATGGCCACGTAATAGTATCCAAAGGTTTTTTGGATCAGGCGGGTGACCTCGCGGCTGAGTTCATCCAGGTTGGTGATCTGAGCGATCTGCGACGTGACCCTGGCGATCAGGTCGATCTGCTGCTGCTGGTAATCTTGCTCCAGCTCGAGGAGCAGCGCGGAAAGGCTTAAACTGATCAAACCGGCAAAGTCATCCGCGGCTTCGATTTCGGTGGGAGTGTAATCATGTTTTGGGCGGCTGAGCACGATGGAGCCCAGGAAAGATTCGGCACCCGAAAGCGGCGCGCCGATCTGGTATTTTTGGGCTTTTGTGTCGTAGTTAAGCATGCTGCTGCGGCTGGTCTCGATGAGCATATGAAATTTACCGAGCAGCGGATCGTAGATGGCCGGTTCCTGGCTGCTCTCGGCGTGCAGATGCAGCGAGACCTCGCTGGAAAAAATACGGCGGCTGTAACGCTGGATGGCTGCCCAGGCGGCTGGAAGATCGCTTACTTTTTGCAGCGTTTCGCTAAAGGAAAGCAAACCTGCCTGAAGCTTGCTTTGAACCGGCGGGAGGCTCATAGCTTGCGTTGGCCCTTCTTGACCATGATCAGGCGATTCACGCCCGGTTGGGGAAATTCGAAGCGGACTTCATCCATGACAGCCCGCATCGTATAGAGGCCCAGGCCGCGCTCCTTGCGCTGTTCAAGGGGGCTCACCAAGTCCGGCTCGGGCACCGCGGTGGGATTGAAGGGCTGCCCGTGGTCTTCCAGGGTGAAAACCAGGCGCTCCGGGTGCAAATCGGCCTGGATGAAAATGGGCCCCTTGCCTTCTCCGGAGTAGGCGTGATCGATGATGTTGGAACAGGCTTCATCCATGGCCAGTTCGATCTTGTACGTTTCATTCCTGGAAAAGCTGTATTCACTGGCAGCCTGGAGGGCGAAGACCCGCATCGAATCGAGTTGTTCATAAACCGCGTTGAACTTTTTTTCCATGCGATGGACGCTTTTACTCATGGTTTGGTTATTATAATCGCGCGGAGAGCTGGAATTGGTGAGCGGCATGCGTGAAGGCGGGTAAAATCAGGGCATGCCTTCCCGAAATTCCGTCCGCATTCGCGACCTGGAAACGCCGAACCGCCCCCGTGAGCGTCTGCTTGCTCAGGGCGCAGAGGCACTGACGGACGGCGAACTGCTGGCAATTCTGCTGGGAACCGGCAACCAGGAGCTGAACGCGATCCAACTTGCAGAGCGGCTGATCAATGAGCTGGACGGGCTGGCGGGTTTGGAATCGGCGAGTTTGCATGAGCTGTGCGAGGAACCGGGTATTGGTCTGGCGAAGGCCGCGCGCATCAAGGCAGCATTGGCTTTGGCGGAACGGCTGGCAAGCCGCGGAGAGGGAATTCCCGCCAAGGTGAGCAGCCCTGAAGACTTTGTGGCCCTCTTCGGACGCCAAATGGCCAGGCTAAGCCGGGAAGAAGTATGGGTGGTCTGGGTGAATGCCCGCAATCATGTGATTGGGCATGAACCGCTTTACCGGGGCTCCCAGGACGCTTCGACCGCACGGGTGGCCGAGATTTTCCAGAAAGCGCAAACGCTCAAGGCACACGGCATTTGTGTGCTGCACAACCACCCTTCCGGCGATGCTACCGAAAGCCCGGATGATCTGGTTTTTACACGTTCGGTGATTGAGGCGGGGCGGATTCTGGATATCCGGGTATTAGATCATCTCATTATTGGCCGGTTGGGGCATCGCTCGCTGCGCCAGGCGCATCCAGAATTGTGGCGTTAAGCCTGATAAATGGCGCGAAAACCTGCCGGTCTGGTGCGTACACGTCCAGGTATTCCCGTGTAATGGGGTGTTCAAAACCGAGATGCCAGGCATGCAGGAGCATGCGCTCGGGTTTACACGGTGTTTCGGTGGCTTTAGCCTGAGGGGGCAGATAGAGCGGGTCGCCGCAGATGGCAAGGCCGGCCTGCCAGAGGTGGGCCCGGATCTGGTGGGTGATACCGGTAAAGATCTCAAGTTCCAGGAGGGCAAGTTGTCCCTCACGCTGCATGACGCGCGCCTGCGTGAGCGCGGGTTTGCCGCGGGGATGGGCATGCGTGCGGTGGCGCCTATCCGCGTTGACCAGGAGTGGTGAATCCAAGCTGAGCTCATCCCAGCCAGGGGAGGGCCAGGCGAGACAATGGTAGCGTTTGCGGACACTGTGCTTCTGGAAGGCTTCGCTGAGCAGGCGATGGGTTTCCGCGTCCCGGGCCAGTAATACCGCGCCGCTGGTGCCTTTATCCAGGCGGTGCAAACGCCAGAGTTTGCCATATTGGGCTTCAAGCACTTGGGTGAGATGAGGCGTTTCGGGAATGTAACCATCCGGGTAGCTGAGCAGCCCGGAGGGCTTGTCTACAACGAGGATATGCTCATCCGCATAGAGCAGACGCGGCGCGGCCGAATTGTCCTCAAGACCCTGGGGCATGATCAGGCTTGGGTGAAAGCGCTGGTGGTCAGCACGCCGGGCCCGGCGTGGACAACGATGGCAGGCGGCACAGTATAGATGGGGATGCGGGCCAGGCCCAGCCGTTCCTGCAGGCGTTCGGCCAGTGCCTGGGCTTCAGCTTGGTTATCACAGTGGCTGATGGTCAAATGGGCTTCCGGGTTGTTTACGCAGTGGCTGAAGGTGAGGTCTTCAACGCGCTGCAGGGCCTGCTTATAGGTGCGAACCTTGTCGAATGCCTCGGCTTGACCATCAATGATGGTCAGAATGGGCTTTATCTGCAGCAAGCTGCCTACCAGGCGGCTGGCGCCGCCGATGCGCCCGCCCTTGTGCAGGTAATCCAGGGTGTTCACCAGAAAGTAAACCTGCTCGCGCGGGACCATCGATTCAATCTTCGATTGAGTTTCCTGGAGCGAGGCGCCTGCCGCGGCCATGCTGTGGGCCACCTGAACCATGCTGCCCAGACCTCCGGCAATCGTGAGGCTATCCAGCACCTGGATGCGCGGATCCTTAAACTCCTCCGCAGCCAATGAGGCCGAGCGGAATGTGCCGGACATTTTCTGGGATGGTGTGATGACCAGCGCGGAATCGCCGGCAGCCAGGATGCGCTCGAAGATGGGGGTGTACATCGCCGGCGGGGGCGCGGCAGTTCCCGGCAGGCTACGCGAGCGCGCGAGTTTCTCGAGGAAGGCCGCGGTGTCTATTTCCGTATCGTCCCGATAAGATTCGTTGCCAAAGGTTACGATCTGCGGCAGCACCTGAATGCCTTGGGCGATCAGTTCCGGGACGGGTATGCCGCAAGTGGTATCAGCGATAATTTGTAGCATGATTCCAACCTATTCTTAAGCTAATGGTATGGCCTAATCTTAGCGGTTAAGCGCCGGCGATAGACTTGAAAGCAGTTAACTTAATAGAATTGAAAGAGTTTATACAGGCAGGCGATTGCCGCAATTCTGGCAGCGCAGCTCGTGCGGCTTGGAAACAAAGCCGCATTTTGGGCAAGGCCGGGGCTGTTCTTCGCCCAACGGTGCACCGCAGGCAGCGCAACGGCCGCTGCCGACAGCATTACCGCTGCGGCAGAAGGGACAGATCATTTGGCGCAGACGGTCTGAAAGCGCGTGCCCCGCGCCGGACTGGCGGGCAGTGGCATTAATGACCTGCCAAACGCTATCCTCAAGCTGGGCGCTTTCCAGGTCCTGGGCAATATCATCCAGGCGGCCCAGGAGGCGCAGCGGGTTGCGCAGCGCGCTCAGGGCGGTCATCCCCAAACTGGCGGCCAGGCCGAGCCAATTTTGGTTACCCACCAGGATGGAGACCCCATCCTTCACTTTTTCGATGGTAACGGTGAGGGCAGTTTGTCCGCCAGCCTGCCTGTCCCGGCGGGTAGCGATCTGCACCGCCATCTGATCCGGATTCCCAAAGCGCTGGACGATGTAGTTCCCGCGCTGAAAAGCGGCTTCGAGGTCCTGAGCAATTTGAGCGGGCTGCAAATTTCCGTAGTAGATCCTGGGGGTCATAGGCTGTTCCTGAGCATGTTTTGACTCGATTATAATCGGGGCAGCGGTTTAGAAGATGCAAGCACCTCGTTCATTCAAGAATTTCGCCCGGCTTGGCAGCATTTTTATGCTTGCCCTTATTTTGGCGCTCTTAGTCCTTCCAAGGAGTTCCGGCCAGGTTTGGGGACAGTTCCCAACCGTATCCATTCCGACGGTCACCAGTTCCCCGCGCGGGGCTTATGTGATTGCGCTGGAACAGGGCGGCGATGAGTTCATCCCGATTAATCTGCGCAGCGGACCCGGGCAGCTCTACAAAGAAGTAGGCGTACTGCTCATCGGCGCGACCCTGAACGCCACCGGAGTCTACGGCGATTGGATCCAGGTGGAATGGGTGGGAGGCGAGGACGGAAAAGCCTGGGTGTACGCGCCGCTGGTCAACCTGATCGGCAGCGTTCCGCGCCTGGAGCCGCCGCCCACGCCAACCCTGGTGGCAACCCCAACCATCGACCCTACTCTGGCAGCCCAGTTTGTGCTGACCTCGGAACCAACCCGCTTGCCTACCTTCACCGAACCCCCGCCATTGCAGATTCCAACCTTCACCGAAGTGACGGGCAATACCGCGCCGGGGGGCATCCCGCTGGGTTTTGTGATCATCGTTTTGGCGGGGCTGGGTTTGTTTCTGAGCCTGATCGCTGCTTTGAGACGCGGCTAGGGCTTGGCGCTCCCGGAGTACTGCATGATCCGCCGGTAGCTGTTGAGCAGATTGCCGGACTCTTCCAATACAGGTAATTTGGCTTCCATGGCAGCGTATCCCAGATCCTGCAAACCATCCGGGATCACATCATCCACCGTTGGGTATTGGCCTACTTCGGGGAAAACGGCCACATCCGGTTTTTCAAGCTCCAGGTTTAGGTCGGTGATCTTATCCATCATCAATTGGAAAGAGCGCATGGCCAGTTTGCCGGTCTCGAAGATGCGGCTGCGCTCCATCTGGGAGGCGAGGGGCTTGGGTACCCGGCCCATGAAAGGAACCAGGAGTTCGGTGGGCGCCATTCCTTCCGGCCGGCGGTTCAATGCCACCGCAACGACGGGGAGGGCAGGGAAGAAGCGCCTCGCGGCCTCAACGGGAACGGGCTTCACGACGGCTCCATCCACCGCGGGATGACCAGCTTGCTGCCGGACGGGAAACACTCCCGGGATGGCACAGCTGGTGAGGATGGCATCCACCAGGGAGCCGTCCTGGATGGTGAGGCTCTCGCCGGTGTCGATGAGGGTGGCTGTGGCCGCGAAGGGGATGGGCAACGTGTCCAGGTTTGGGTCACCAACCAGATCCTGAATGATGTTCTCCAGGACAGACGTACCCAGGAGGGCGGTCTGGTCCGACCCGCTGCGGCCAAAATCCGGCTTGTGGGCGAATTCGCGCACCTTTGCATCCATCGCTTCCACGCTCACGCCCGCAGCGTACAGACCGCCGATCAGGCTGCCGGCGCTGCTGCCGCTAACGGCGCGGATGGTGTAGCCATTTTCCTCCAGGCAGCGGATGACGCCCAAGTGGGCTATGCCCCGAAATCCGCCGCCGCCAAGGGCTAAAACGATGTCTTTTGCCATACTGGCATTATAAGGGCTGCAAGGCCTTAGGCAAGTCGAATTAACGAGCATGTAAGAAAAGCGGGCAAGCTTCGCTGTGCTAAAATTTATGGCTATGGATGTGAAGACCGTAGCCACCAACCGCAAAGCACGCTTTGAATACTTTATCCAGGAAACCTACGAAGCAGGTTTGGTTTTGCGCGGCACGGAGATCAAATCCATCCGTAAAGGCCAGATCAGCCTACAGGAAGCCTACGTGCGCACCGATGGGCAGCAAGCCTGGCTGGTTGGAGCCCACATCGCGCCTTACGAACATGCCTCGGCCTACCAGCATGACCCGGACCGGGATAAAAAGCTGCTGCTCAATAAACGCGAGATCAAGGAAATTTGGGATGAGGTGCGCATCAAAGGAATGACCATCGTGCCTACCCGGGTTTATTTGAAGGCTGGCAAGGCCAAACTGGAGATCGGTCTGGCGAAAGGCAAGCGGCAGTACGACAAACGCGAGTCCATCAAGGAGCGCGACATCTCCCGGGAGGAATCGCGCCGGTCCCGCGAGTACTGATGCTAAATAGCCCCTGGCTCGCCCTGCTTGTCACTCTTGTTGCGGCCATCACATGGCTGGCGTTTTGTGCCTGGGTGAGTAAAAACCAATATGTAAGCAGCAAGCTCAGCCGTAAACTGGTGCATATTGGCACCGGGCCGATATTCGTTCTGTGTTGGCTGCTTTTTCCGGATCTGCCAATTTCGCGTTATCTGGCCGCGCTGCTTCCACTGCCTATAACGATCCAATATCTTTTGGTGGGTCTGGGAGTGATCGATAGGGAGGCGGATGTAAATGCCTTATCCCGCAGCGGCGACCGACGTGAATTATTAAAAGGCCCTTTTTACTATGGGATTGTTTTTATACTGATCACCCTCCTGGTCTGGAAAGACCATCCTGCCGGAGTGACTGCCTTAATGTTGCTTTGCGGCGGGGATGGACTTGCGGATCCACTTGGCAACCTGGTAAAGAGCAAACCGCTATTTTGGTCGTCGCGTAAAACCTGGGCCGGCAGCCTGGGGATGCTCTTGGGGGGCTTGGTTTTTTCGGCAGCGGTTCTTGCCGTGTACATTGGTGCGGGTGTGTTTGCCGGCCCGCTCACTGCCTACCTGCCGGGCCTGGTGCTGGTTTCCCTTGGCGCTACGCTGGTTGAGAGCCTGCCGATTTCCGGCTTGGATAACCTGACGGTTCCCGCAGCAGCATTGCTGCTGGGTTTTGCCTTGTTGGGTTGATGGACAGGCGATTTGGCTAATTGTGGTGAAACCGCTATAATTTTTCGCGATGGAACAGCATAAATTTAACCGCAGAGACTTTTTGAAATACAGCGGCATGCTCGCGGGGGCGCTGATGCTGCCGCGCAACACGCGTCTTCTTCCTCAGGCTGGCTCGCCTTATCCGGCCGGAGCCCGGCTGGGCAGGATTTGCCAGGGCGACATTGGCGCGCCCACTGAGATCAAGGGCGAACCGAATATGGCTTCGCCGACCGTAGGGATGATCATGCGCGATGAGGTTGTGCAGCTCAAGCAGGAAGTGATTGCCACCGAAGTGGACCTGCTGCGCTTCAGGCAGCGCTGGACCGAGACCGACCAGGGTTTCATCTATTCCGATTACATCCACCCGGTAAAGTACATCCTCAATGAGCCCCTTGCCCAACTGCCAACAGCCGAGAACGGGCAGCCCGGGCTTTGGGTGCAAATGAGCGTTCCGGTGACGGATTTTGAACTGACACAGTACCCGGCGGCTTCCTATTGGATCCGCGAGTACGCTGTGCCCAAACTGTATTACGGCCAGAATTTCTGGGCGATTGACTTACGCCAGAAAGATGGCCGCACCCAATACTTGCTCACACAAAAGTACGGCGCGCTGCCGGATAAATTCTGGGTGGACGCGGTTTATTGCCGGCCGATCTCCGCGGAGGAGCTAACACCGCTTAGCCCGGATGTGCGCGATAAAAAAATGATCATCCGCATGCACGACCAATCACTATCTTGCTACGAAAACGGCAAAGAGATCTTCTATACTGAGATTTCGGGTGGATTGCAACGGGCTGACGGCACCTGGCTGACGCCAATGGGGCAGCATTTGGTCTGGCGCAAGATGGTCTCGCTGCATATGAGCGCGGGGGGTATGTCGGCCTTCGACGCCCCGGGCATTTCCTGGACGACATTGTTCGATAGCAATGGCGCCGCGATCCATTATGCCTACTGGCACAACAGTTTTGGCTCACCATACTCCCACGGCTGCATTAACTGCACCCTGGAAGACGCACATTGGCTCTGGCGCTGGTGCAGCCCGCCGGTGGATTACTACCCCGGCGAGTTCACAGTAGCAACCGGGGCAAATTCCACACTGATCGAAGTAGTTGCCTAAAATGGCCCGGATGGATGGCGGCCAACCGGACCCGGCAGTAATCGCCCCGGCGCCGGAAATTCAAGCCTATCTTTTCTACGATGAAAAAAGCCTCCCGACGGCTGATTCGCTGCGCCGGGAGTTAATTTCTTTAAGCAAAGACCGCCCACTGCGCCTGCA
>DHPL01000033.1:30332-40175 GCA_002407905.1 Anaerolineaceae bacterium UBA5365 | reverse complement strand
GAAATCGGGCCGTACGTATTGGAGGGGGAGCTGGCGCCCGGCCAGGCAGCCAGCATGTATGCTCAGGCCGTGAAGCGCTTTGAACTCGCCCAGGTTAGTAAGGACCGGGCGGTGATCAGCCAATTCAGCCAGAGGCCGGAGCCTTCTACCGGGGGTAAGCTGGCCAGGTTAATGAGCCGGCATTATCTGAGCTTTTTTCTGATTTTGCTGGCCCTTTACGTCGGCTTGCCGCTGGCTGCACCGGTGATGTTAAAGGCAGGTTTGCAGAAACCTGCAGAGCTGGTATATACGCTGTATAAACCGCTTTGTCATCAACTGGCTTTCAGGTCCTTTTTCCTATTTGGGGAGCAGGCCGTGTATCCGCGGGAGGGCGCGGGTGTGGAAGGCCTGCTGAGTTACGAAGCTGCCACCGGACTTCACGGAGATGACCTGCACAGCGCGCGCGCCTTCCTGGGAGACCCGGTTTTAGGCTACAAGGTAGCGCTTTGTGAGCGCGATATGGCCATCTATGGCACCATGCTGCTCTTCGGCCTGATCTACCTGCTCTCCGGGAAGCGCATCAAGGGTATCCATTGGGCACTATGGCTGGGGTTTGGGCTCCTGCCCATCGCGCTGGATGGCTTTTCCCAGCTGTTTTCACAAACTGGTTTGCCAATCCTGGCTTTTTTGCCTTACCGCGAGAGCACGCCAGCATTGAGGGTAATCACCGGGGCGCTGTTTGGTTGGTTTACAGCCTGGTACGGCTTTCCGGCATTGAAAGATGTTTTTGAGGAGAGCAAGAGCCGGCAAGCCCGGGTTGAGGCGATCCTAAAAGCAAAAAGCGAGGTACTGTGAACTGCCATGAGCGTGAGGGCATCCGCTGGTACAGTTTTGAGAACCTGGACCGTTTAGGTGTGCCCCATGCCCTGGTGACCCGCCGCGGCGGTGTGAGTCCATCGCCGCATGCCAGCTTGAACTTGGGAAGCACTAACGGTGATAAACCCGCTAATGTGGAGGAAAACCGCCGGCGGATGTATGCCGCGATCGGCAGGGAGCCGGGAAGCAAGTTCAATTCCTGGCAGGTACATGGCACAACGATGCTATTCACGGACGCACCAAGAGACCCGCAGATTCCGCCGCAGCCGGGGGATGGTATTTTTACCCAAAATCCTGAGGTTACCCTGACCATGGTCTTTGCCGATTGCGTCCCGATTTTGATCCACGACCCGGTGCAAAAGGTGGCAGGCCTGGTACACGCTGGCTGGGGCGGTACGCTGCATCAGGTAGCCAGTGTGGCGGTGAGCCGCATAGCCGAGCAGTACGGCAGCCATGCGCGGGATCTGGTGGTGGGCCTTGGGCCGTCAATTTGTGGAAAATGCTATGAAGTAGGCCAGGAAGTGTACGAGAGTTTTTTGCGCCTCTGGGGAGATGCCGGGCAAGCCTTCTTTAAGCCTCAGGGTCAGCGATATTTACTGGACTTATGGGCCGCCAATGAATACTGCCTGCGCCAGGCTGGGGTAGAACAAATCGAGCAATCCGGGTTGTGTACTGCCGAGAATTTGGACGACTGGTATTCCTACCGCAAGGAGCGCGGAGCCACCGGACGCTTCGCTGCTGTGATAGCATTAAAAGGCGATGACGCCTGAACCGAAACCCCACTTAGAGACCCAGATCCAAGAAAATATCGCGGCTGTCCAAAGCAGAATTGCGGCAGCCTGCCAGCGCAGCGGACGGGACCCGGATGATCTAACACTCGTGGCAGTGAGCAAGTTCCAGCCTGCGGAGAAGATAGCAGCGGCTTACGCGTACGGCCTGCGCCATTTTGGCGAAAACTACCTGCAGGAAGCGCTTGAGAAGCAGGAGAAACTGGCAGGGATACCGGGCATCCACTGGCATATGGTAGGGCATGTGCAAAGCCGGAAAGCCAGGGATGTAGCCGGCAGGTTTGCACTTGTTCACTCGGTCGATTCATTGAAGCTTGCCAAATTGCTCGCCCAGAATATGGATGAGGGCACACAGGAACTGCTTCTGCAGGTCAATCTGGCAGATGAGGCAAGCAAATCCGGGCTGGAAGCAGATTTTGATGGTTTACTGACTCTGGCGCAGGAGATTAAGGCCTTGCCGCGGCTGCGTTTACGCGGGCTGATGTGCATGCCGCCTTTATGCCCGGACCCCGAAGCCAGCCGGCCCTGGTTTAAGCAAATGGCGGAGTTGGCCGCCAGGCTGAACCAAAAATTGGGTGAACCCGTTTTCAATTATCTCTCGATGGGCACTTCGCACGATTTTGAGGCAGCTATTGAGGAAGGTGCAACCCATATCCGTTTGGGCGAAAGCATCTTTGGCGAGCGCCCTTCCAGAAAGCAGGCAGCATGACAAACGCAATCATCCTCCTTATTCAATTTGCCGGGCAACTTGTAACGATTCTGGTCCTGCTGCACTCCGTGGCAAATTTATTGCTGCCGCCAACTAATCGGTTTCGGCAATTGATCGAGCGCCTGGTAGAGCCACTGCTCAACCCATTACGGAAACTGGTAAAGCCTTACCGGGGCATCGACTTCGCCCCGCTGGTGCTTCTGCTCTTGATCATGCTGGTGGTTTGGGCCCTGCCGCGGTTGGTTTTGGCTATCAGCCGTTAAATCATTTCAGGTTCGGTAAAGGATCCTGCCGCAGCTGCGGCAGCGAACAAGCGTTTTGGGGGAGCGGGCTGCCTGGGCTTCGGCAGGCGTCATGCGCATCCCGCATATCGTGCAGCTGTCATCTTCAACCTCGGCCACAGCCCGGCCCCCCTTGAGCGTGAGCAGGGCATCGTAGGCTTCCACTGCTTCAGCGGGGAGCTGGGAGCTAATGCTGGGGCGTTGGGCCTGTAAATTGGCCAGTTCCTCCTCTAGTTTCCCCTTCTCGCCGAGAAGTTTGGAGTTTTCGCCGGCTTTGCGTTTGAGCGTTTCACTCAAACTGGTTTCGGCGGCATCTAAATCTGCCTGGCAGAGATCCTGGGTTTCCATAACGGTTAATTGAGCTTCGTCCAGGTTTGCCATGTCGTTTTTGAGGAATTCGGCTTCGTTTTGTAGGTCTTGCAGTTCTTTCGGGTTGCGCACTTTGCCGCCGAAGAGCTGGCTTTGGTTAAGGTCGAATTTCATCTTTTTAGCCGCGTGCTGCTGGGCGAGGTCCCGCAGTTTTTTTTGTTCGGCAGTCAGGGCTGAGCGGGCAGCATCCACGGCCTCTTGGGCAGCTGCTATTTCAGAATCGGAGGCAAGAATCGCCTGAATCTCCGCCAGGCGGGTTTTGACCTGGCTGGCTTTACTATCAAGGACTTGCAGGCGATAAAGGTTGAAAGAGAGGTTCATGCGCGCCTCCGGACGGGATTTTGTGCAATTGTAACATCGCGGAGCTGAGCTACCTAAATTGAATAATGCTAGCGGAGTGCGTTGCTCTGAGAGGGGCTGATGTCTATATTACGATAATTTCTGCCGACATTCTCACATTTATCGCGCCACATTTCCTTGAAAACCATTAAGTAATCGTTGATACTTAAACTGAAGGAGCAATTTCTCTTTCTGCTGTTTGATGAAACACTTTGCAATTCAACTTTAGGGTTTTTGCGAGCGTAAACAGGAAGATTCTTCGAGGATGCTCCTTTTTACTGAGGCTGTCCAGTTGCACACCTGGCCAGTCTCAGTTCTTTTTCTGATAGGCAGGCAGACTAAGGCTGCCTCCCGCGAATTTACTGGCATCCGGAAAAGGTTAAACCATATAATCTTGGGCTTGAATGAAGCCTGCTTCACTTGTTAAACTTAACCCTGAAATCAACCTGTTTGGAGGAGAAGTGGCAAAACCGATCTTAGAACCCTACCTGTATTTCAACGGCAACTGCCGGGAAGCGATGACTTTTTACCAGCATGTTTTCGATGCCGAGGCGCCTTACATCATGACCTACGCGGATGCCCAAATGGATGGGGCGGAAGTAGACGTGAGCAAGGTGATGCACGCCAGCATCCGCCTGGGAGAGGTAAACCTGATGGCCTCTGACGATCCCGCTGGTGAAGTGAGGGCCGGGAATGCCATCTACCTCAATTACGCCACTTACGATAACGCCGAGGCCCAGCGCATTTGGGACCGGATGGTAGAAGCTGGCGCCGAAATTGAAATGCCGCTGAAACCGGAATTCTTTGCCGAACTTTTCGGCAGCCTCAAGGACCCCTACGGGATCACCTGGCAGATCATGGGGATGGTTAAAGAGTAATTTCATAACAATAAGGGCTCTCAGCAATTGCCTCCTGCCCCTGGCAGAGCAAGCCCGCAAAGGCAATGTAAACGCTTGCCTATGATATAATCGCCTAGATTAATCGGGGCTTGCTGCCCTTGCGTGGAGAAACCTCATTGGACCTGCTAAAACCGTTTAAATGGCTGATGGGTTTGTTATCCCTCGATTTAGGGATCGACCTTGGTACAGCCAACACGCTGGTCAATATTCGCGGGAAGGGCATTGTGATCAACGAACCTTCCTGGGTTGCCATCAATAAGCGTACGCGTGAACCAAAGTATGTTGGCGTAGCCGCCAAGGCCATGGTTGGGCGTGCCCCAGCCAACCTGGTGACGCTGCGGCCTCTGCGCGATGGGGTGATCTCAGAATACGATATTACTGAAGCAATGCTGCGCTACTTTATTGAAAGAGCGCATGAAAACAGCCTGGTGATGTGGCCGCACCCGCGGGTGGTGGTGGGTATTCCATCCGGGGCCACCGAGGTGGAAAAGCGCGCGGTATACGATGCCGCCATGGCTGCCGGCGCGCGCGAAGCCTATATGATCCACGAACCTGCCGCAGCCGCGATTGGGGCTGGGCTGCCGATCAACGAAGGCTATGGCAGCATGATCGTGGACATTGGCGGCGGCACCACTGAAGTTGCGGTAATTTCGACGGGTGGCATCGTGATCTCCCGATCCCTGCGCGTAGCCGGTGACGAATTGGACCAGGCGATCATCGAATACGTACGTTCCAAATACAATGTTTTCATCGGCGAACAGATGGCTGAGAAGGTGAAAATCGCCATCGGTTCGGCTTACCCATTAAAAGAAGAAAAAACCGCCGACGTGCGCGGGCGCAACCTGATCACAGGCTTGCCGGAGGCGATAGAGATCTCCTCGGTTGAAATCCGTGAAGCTCTTGCGCCATCAGTCCAGGTGATCATCGACACGATCAAGGACGCGCTGGACGAATCGCCGCCGGAAATTCTCTCGGACCTGATGGACAACGGAATTTGCCTGGCAGGTGGTACCGCCCAGCTGCAGGGTTTGGCAGAACGGCTGGCCAATGAGATTCGCGTGCGGGTTTGGGTAGCAGAAGACCCCATGACCTGTGTGGCCCGGGGCTGCGGCCTGGTACTGGACGATCTGGAAGAGTTTGAAGACCTGCTGGTGGGCATCGAGCGCGATCCCTACTCCAACATTCCTGCTTAAATCGCCTTCCGCGCTTAAGCGGTAAACTCCTGAAGATGCAAAAAATCTTTAATCCAAAAAATTTGAGGAACCTGATCATCGCGTTGGTGGTGGTTGGTTTGCTTTTTCTGGCCGTTTCCGGCTACCTTACCCCGCTTTTCAGCCTGGGCTCCAGCCCCCTGATCGGCACTCAGGGCTGGCTTTCGCGCCAATATGGCGCCATGCGCGATTACTTTACCTCCCCGCGGGATATGGCCCAGCTGCGCTCCCGCAACGCTCAGTTGGAAAGCGAACTGGCGCTCCTTCAAGGGCACATCGTCGCCTTGCAGGAAGATTTGGGTTCAATGCGGGTGCTGGAGGCCCTGATGGGCTTCGAGAAGGAACACCCGGAGTACCGTTACCAGGCGGCCACGGTCATCGGCCGGGAGATCAGCCCCTTCCAGCAATACATCATCATTGATAAGGGCAGTAACCAGGGCGTTCGGCATGGTATGCCTGTGGTGACCGAGAAAGGCTTGGTAGGGCGGATAGATGCCGTGATCGCGAATGCTTCGCGCATCCAGCTCATCAGCGACGCGCGTTCCGTGGTAAATGTACGCATGCAGACCCAGCGCGTTGAAGCCCAGATCAACGGCTCGCTGACCGGTGAGATCAGCATTAATATGGTTCCTCAGAACGTGGATGTGCAGGTGGGCGAGGTGCTGCTCACCAGCGGTTTGGGCGGCAGTTACCCTCCGAATATCTTCGTTGGGCAGGTGCTCACCATGCAATCGCGCCAGAATACACTTTTTCAGACTGGGTCTGTGCAGGCCATGGTGGACCTGACAGCCGTTTCCGCGGTTTTGGTGATTACCGATTTTACGCCAGTGGACATCACGCCGCTTCTGCCCTGAGGACCCATGCTAGCTTACGTGATTGTTTCCCTCGGGTACCTGGCAGTGCTGATGCTGCAGTACGGGGCCGTGAGCCGCACACCCCTGCTTTCTGGCACCGCGGACCTGATATTGCTTTACATTGCGGCCTGGAGCTTGCACCAGCAGAGCAAGCGGTTTTGGATCCTGGCACTGATTTTTGCGGCGATCATCGGCGGGATCTCGATCAACCCCTTCTTCTTGCCGGTAGTGGTGTATATGGCTGTGTATTACGCTGGCAGTTTCATCAAGGGGCAAGTCTGGCAAACCCCGCTTCTGGCGATGTTCCTGCTGACCTTTACCGGCACGCTGCTATTGCATATTGGCTATCTGGGCGTGCTTTTTTTCGAGGGCCAGGCCTTTGATTGGCGCGTGGTGCTGACTCAGATTACACTACCTTCTGTATTGCTTAATATGCTTTTGGCGATTCCGGTGCATGCCATCGTAACGGAGCTTGCCCGAATCGTATATCCGCGAGGAATGGACTTATGAACGCTCCTGAATCCTATTCCAAGCCCACCATCGACTTAAAGCGGTTTCGCTGGCTTTACATCCTACTGGGCATGGTTTTGGTATTCTATATTTTCCAACTTTTCTCCTACCAGGTGATCAACGGCGCTGCCTACCGGGCCCAGGCGGATGAAAACCGCACCCGGGTGATTTCAGACCCCACCGAACGGGGCGTGATCTACGACCGCAACGGCGTTGTGCTGGCACGTAATATGGCATCCTACAACATAACCGTGGTGCCGGCTGAACTGCCGGACCCGGAGGATGACCCTGGAGAACAGTATCGCATTTTCACGCAGCTTTCGCCGCTAATCGAGATCCCGATCTCACGTGGAGTGGTGGACGAAGAGACTGCCCGCCTTTTTACCCCCTGTGCCAGCGATCTGGGGATCGAGCAGATTGTGGAGATTGCGGCGACCAACTGGCCCTTCCAGGCTACACGGCTGAAGTGCAATGTTAGCCAGGCTGTGGCGATGGCCATCAAAGAGAAGTCCATGGACTGGCCGGGAATTGACGTTGAGATCGAATCCATCCGCGAATACCCCACCGGTGAACTGACCGCGGAGGTGATCGGCTTTCTGGGGCCCATCCCCGAGGCAGAGCTGAATTATTACCGCAATCTGGGCTTTGTTTCCGGGCGGGACAAGGTGGGCTATGCCGGCATTGAACGCTCCATGCAGACGGAACTTGGCGGCCGGAACGGGGAACGGGTAGTGGAAGTGAACGTGGGCGGTGAGATCATCCGCAATCTGGAAGAACCCCAGCCGCCCATTGCTGGCTCCTCGCTTTACCTTACGCTGGATGCCCGCCTGCAGCAGATCTCGCGGGACGCGCTGCTGAAGAGCATGGATTTTTGGAACACGCGTGCCGGCTACACCCTGACCAGCAGCGGCGCTGTGGTGGCAATGAACGTGAAGACCGGCGAAATCCTGGCGATGGTCAATTACCCCAGTTATGAAAATAACCGCATGACACGGTTTATTCCCAGTTACTATTACGAACAGCTGGCACTGGACGATAGCAAACCCCTGCTGAACAAATGCTTCCAAACCCGCCTGCCGCCCGGCAGTACCTATAAACTGGTAACTGCCCTGGGCGCTCTGAACGAGGGCGTGATCACGCCGGATAAAACCCTAGAGTGCCCCGGCCGCATCACCCTGATGCAGACCTTTAGCAACAATACCCCCAGTTTTCCGCTGGAATATGTTTGCTGGGAGCGCGATGGGCATGGCCCGGTGGATTACCTGCACGGCATTGCCTGGAGCTGTAACATCTATTGGTACAAGGTGGGCGGCGGGTACGATGCTGAATTGCCGGATGGCGGTTTGGGGATCGTCCGCATGAACGAGTACGCCCGGGCATTGGGGTATGGGCAGTATACGAATATCGAGCTGGATGGTGAGGACCCCGGCCTGGTGCCGGACCCCACGTGGAAACGGCGCAATCAGGGCGAGAACTGGGCAACCGGCGATACCTACCTGGCGGCTGTTGGCCAGGGTTACGTGCTGGCTACGCCGGTGCAGGTGCTGAATTCCATTGCGACGATCGCGAACGACGGCAAGCACATGCAGATGACCCTGGTGCACCACATCGTGGGGCCGGAAGGGGATGTGGTTAAGGAATTTGAGCCGAAGCAATTGTGGGATATCACGGTGGACCCAGTGATCGGCGTGTTTGATGAAAACAACCAGCCGGTTACCTATGTGGACGAGAACGGAAACCGGGTCCAGGAGAAAAAGACGGTCCAGCCCTGGATCGTGCAATTGGCAAAACGCGGTATGGAGATGGTGACCGTGACCGGCGGAACGGCGCAAATCGAATTTGATGGCGATGAAAACCATGTAGCCGGCAAAACCGGCACCGCTGAATACTGCGACCAGCTGGCAATCTCGCAGGGATGGTGCGACGAATCGTTCAAAACCTGGCCGGCGCACGCCTGGTTTGTAGGTTACGCGCCCGAGGAAGACCCGGAAATCGCGGTGGTGGCCTTTGCCTACAATGGCAAGGAAGGCTCCACCCTGGCCGCGCCAATCGTACGCAAAATTATCGATGCCTACTTCGCCTTCAAGGAAGCCGATGGCATCGAAACCCCAGCCCCGCCTGCAGAAGAAGGCGCCAGTACCGGCTTGCCCACGATTGAGATACCGGCTGTGATCATGCCCATCGATCCTTACGCAATCACCTTACCTTAGAGGTGCTTTGGAGAGTAATCTGAAGATCAAAGGGCTTAAGGGCGGCATCATGGTCACCTTGCCCGATGGGAGTGCCTTGGCGCAGCGGGATTTGCTGATCCGGCAAATTCAGCACCAGGAACGCTTTTTCAAGGGCGGGCGCCTGGCCTTGGACCTGGGTGAAGCCGAATGGAGCGAAGCGGCAGTAGAAGGCTTGCTGCGGGATATGAGCGATGAAGGCGTTTGCCTCTGGGCCATCCTTTCCACCAATTCCGGCACGCTGCAAGCGGCTGCTGCATACGGCATTCCGGCGAGCATTGGGCCGCAGAACGCGGCAATTGAGGCAATGCCCAAAAACACGCTGGTGAAGGCCCCTTTAGCCTGGGAGCGGCTGGAACTTGAGAGCGGGCAGAGCCGGCACTATGCGCAGGACCAGGTGCTCTTTGGCAGCCTTCCAGCCGGCGCCGTCGTAAGCTGTGATGGGAGTTTGCTGGTTTGGGGCAGTGTGTACGGCGAAGTGCACGCTAACCGGAGCGGCAGGAACGATGCCTGGCTGGGGATATTGCATAATTATGCCCAGAGGCTCTCCTTTGCGGGTAAAGAAGTACCTATCCCGGGCAAAGGGGCTCAAGGGGCAAGCATTGAGCTGCGGCTGGTGAATGGTGAGCCGGAGCTTAAAATTGAGAAAGCCGCGAGGTCTTTCTTTAAATAATGAACACCAAAGACATCTGGAACCGCTTCGACTTTTTACTCTTTGCAGCCACCTTGCTGCTTTCCATATTTGGCATCGCGCTGATATCCTCGGCTATCGCGGGCAACCCAACGCTGGCAGACCACCC
>DHPL01000033.1:25091-30080 GCA_002407905.1 Anaerolineaceae bacterium UBA5365 | reverse complement strand
GGCGCGGCACGCTGGCTTGAGGCGGGCTTGGTTTCGATCCAGCCGGCAGAGCTGGCCAAGATCGCGATCATTCTATCGCTGGCGCAATTCTTCTCCAAGCATATCGAAAAGATCAACCATCTGACTACCGTTGCGCGCAGCTTGCTGGTTACCGTCGGCCTGGTGGGTTGGATCTATCTGCAGCCGAACCTGAGTACCAGCATTGTGATCATGGTGCTCTGGGCGGGAATGCTGTGGATCAGTGGGCTGAAGACCCGCATTATCCTGATTGCCTCGGCGGTGGCAATTTTGTTCATCGGCGTATCCGCTGCCTTGGATTGGCCTTATCTGGAGGAGTATCAGAAAGGGCGTATCGAGAACTTTTTCAGCCGGCCGGATACAGCCGAGGCCCGCTACGGCGATACCTATAATGTGGACCAGGCGCTGATTTCCATCGGTTCGGGTTCCTGGTTTGGGCAGGGTTATGGGCAGGGCACCCAGGTGCAATTGCGCTTCCTGAAGATTCGGCATAACGACTTTATTTTCTCGGTGCTGGCCCATGAATTTGGTTTCTTTGGCACGGCGCTGGTTTTATGCCTGCTTGCTTTTGTGATCGTACGCTGTTTTATGGTGGCCCAGCACGCGCCGGATGCCTATGGGGCGCTTTTGGCGTATGGCTTTGGCCTGCTGATGGCTTTTCAGACGATCGTGAATGTGGGGGTGAATTTGCGCCTCCTTCCGGTGACCGGCCTCACGCTGCCGTTCATCAGCTATGGGGGGTCATCGCTGGTTTCGATGCTGATGGGGGTGGGCTTCGTCGAGAGTATCAATATGCGCAGTAAGGATAAAGACCGGGAGTAATTCCAGCAGCTTACACCTGTAATTTCAAGTGCGTAATCCTGTATTTTCTAAGCTGTAGAACCACCCCGCATTAAGCCAGAAGTATCCTGGACGTTCCCATTATCTTGGCATTGGGTCCACAGAGCAGGCGTGCATCGGGTCCTTCGAGACCTTATTTTGGTATGGATTAAGAGCTTAGGACCTTTGACCACACAAGAAATTGCTTTGGTATCTCTGTTCATCATAATAAATTTAAATAAGATAAACATTGTACATATAATATGAGAAAAACGTTCATATTAGTAGACTGTCTCCACTGCTGTCAGAAATAGGATTAATTTAGAACGAAGGAGACAAATGCACAAGTTATTTTTGACGCTCTGTTTAGCGCTGATGCTCATACAGGGCGCGCCAACAGCGGCCGTCTACGGCCAGATACCCGAAGCAGGCCTTGAGGAACTGCATTATTTGGAAAACGCCGCTGATACCGGGGAATTTGTGGGGCCCGCCAGCAACCAAATCCTGGCCAATGAACAATACCTTTGGATTCCAGGAACGATATTTACGCCGCAAACCTCCGAGCAAAATTACACTATGCATGGACGGAGCAGTTTGGTTTCGCTCAGCTATGGCACGGGTGATAATTACGCATTTACTGCCCCGATTTGGGTCCCAAACGGCTCTCGGCTCACGGCAATGCGGTTTTATTATTACGACACTTCTGCCAGAAACACCCTTTTACAACTGGTGAAATATGATGGGATGGGCAATCAGAATCTCATTCTGGGGCTTACATCCAGCGGATCTGCCGGAGAGTCATCGGCTTTTGCGGAAATCGGCGATGGCATTCTGGGTGAGGTGGTTGATAATAGCAGCGGGGCTTATGCCTTGAAATGGCACCCGCACAGCGATGATGACCAAATAAGGCTGAGAGCAGTACGCATCACCTACCAGGCACCCGCAACGCTGCCAAGTACCGATTACCGTTTCTATGCAGGTTCGACGCTAAGCCCTATCTACAGCAGTTCAACGCAAGTTTACGGCTATCACGGCTGTGTTTACTCACCCGTGCTTAGCGATCGTTTTTCGGCGGACCTTGACCTGCCTGACGGATCCATCATTGATGCTGTTGATCACTACTTCTATGATAAGGACGATTCTGCAAAGCCTGTCTGGGCCAACATAGCCGTCAGAGGAGCACCTGACTACCAAACTAACCACCCGATTTTCTACGTGGTCAATACAAACACCAATCAGGGCTTCATCAAAATTACAGCTACAAGTTCAACCCAAATTCAAATTGACCAGGCCACCTTGACATATATTGTTAATGGCATCAACACTTCCCCTAATCGGCAATATTGCGGGACGCGGATCAAATTCACCCGCGGCACAGTAAGTACGAATGCCCTGACCCAGCAGAATGCTCCGTTTGAATACCAGATGGAACAGACGGACATCCTGGCTTCTTCAAGCCTTGAAACGAGCTCAACAGCGGCATTGAACACCACGCTCAACACCAGTTCACCCCAGTTGTACTTTGTAGCCCAGGCTAGTTTCCCAACAGGGGCTAGTTTGAAAAAGGCCCGTTTATTTTACTTTACAGACAATCCACCTGTGCAGCTCTGGACCGGGCTCGAACTCTATGGTCAGCACATTGGCGGCGCGATACCACTTGCAAGTGTACAGCCAATTTATCGCGCCTTAGCCTTTCAGAATAACGAATCTGCCTTAGATGAGGCATACACGGTAGATAATATGTACGGCAATGCGGTCATCTATGCTGTTCTTCAGGAAGCTCGGAGGGGATACATGTTCTGCGGCGCCAGGGTGGAATACGAGTTGGATGGTACTGTGCAGTACCGCTACGTTGATGCCTTAGCTTTCCGGCCAGCCCAATCCGGATATCACTATGGGTCTCAGGGAGGTTGTTTGGCACCATTCCCGCCTCCGCCCACTGATCCGGGAGATCCAGGTGATCCCGGAGACCCTGGGGATCCAGGTGAACCGCCTCAGAAGCCAACAACGACGGTGTTTCTGCCGATGATCAGCAACTAACTGCCCATAGAAAAGCCGCCACTCAGGCAGGATTTAGCCGAACCCACAGGCATTGTCAGGAAAAATACGAGGAGGGAGTTTCTCTTCGTATTTTTGCCCTCAGGCAGGCAATTTTCAAAATGGAAGCAAGCCGCCAGGTGCTTTCCAGCATTCAAACAAGAAAACTCGGTTTATTAAATTGTTTGGAATCATCTAAATAAATACTTCAAATAAGATAAACATTATACATAAATTATGACTAAAAAGTTCATAAAAGTAAACTAGTCCAACTGCTGTCAACTATTAGTTTATATAAGGAGAAATAATGCGTAAGTTAATCATCACCCTATGCCTTGCTGTCTTGATCGTCAGCACAGCTCCGTTTAGCATGGTCAATGCAGCGGCATCCGGTGCCCCGGCCCAACAGGGTCAGACGGACCAATACTTATGGGTTCCGGGGGTCATGTTCAAGCCGCGCAGTTCGCTGATGGCCTACAATTTGGAGAGCCGGACCTTTCTGGTCTCATCCACGCGTGGCAGTACTGAAGACCATGCTTTTACTATCCCTGTATACCTGCCCAGCGGTACCAGGCTGCTTGGGGCAACCTTTTATTATTTTGATGCGTCTGCCCGGAATTCCCGCCTCACCCTGACGAAAGTTAATGGCGCTGGCGGACAAGAAATTTTCTTTGATGTGAGCTCGTCGGGTTCAGCCGGAGATGGTTCAAGGGAGATCACGATCGGCGCAGAAACGATCGGCATCCTGATCGATAATTCCAATGGCGCATATACCTTGAACTGGTACCCCTATGATGACACGCCGGACACCAAACTTAGGGCAGTGCGCCTACGGTATCGGCTGCCCAGTGCACTGCCTACTGCTGATTACCTTTTCGTTCCTGGTACGGCAGCGAATGTCTAAAGGACGAGTGATCCCTTTAGATATGTACATAACGGTTGTGTACAAACGGACGCGTTGTCACCTTACCGCTTGATGGCCGACATCAATCTTCCTGCGAGGGCCAGGATAGATGGGGTAGATTACTATTATCACCAGACCCAGGGCACCAAAAAGCTCAAAATGGAGATTGCCCGCACCTTTAACTTCTACGGTTCGGTAAAGTCCCATTCAGCGGAAACCGTGGTAATGACTGGCTTTGGTATGGTTAGCAACCTAGACCCGCTCCCGATCTCTGAACAGTATGCGTATGCTTTAAGGATAAGTGATACGAACCAAGACGTTCAGTTTTGCGGGGCCAGGATAAAATACACGCTTGCCAGCGGTACACAAAGCCTTGCGCCTTCCACGAACCCAGAGGATATGGAAGTAAACATTCTGGCTAATCCCGAAATGGATGCAAACATTGGCTTGCAGACCAGCCTGAATGCCAGCACGCAGAACACGACCAAAGCGTATTACACCAGCCAAACCAGTTTCCCTGAAGGCGCAGTGATGAAAAAGCTCCGCCTGTATTATTATCGCTGGGGTACTGGGCCTGTCGATGATGTAGGTGGGCAGATCCTGGAGCACGCTTCTGGTTTTGTCGTCCCCAGAGTTAGCCTTTTCCCAAGTTATACAACGATGGGAATTCATAATGAGACGGCAGAGGTGCCGGTGAACTTTACGGTAAGGCATATCAGCGGCGCACCGCTATTAATCGGGACGACCTTTGGCACGGATCCTGGCTATCATTTTTGCGGTTTCAAGGTGGAGTACGAGTTGAATGGGCAGACCTTCTTCCGCAATATTTCAGCCAGCACCTTTCACCCGACTGCTTCCGGAGCGCACTACTATGTTAACTATGATTCGTGCATCACGCCCACAATAGATCCAGGACCCGGAGATCCCGGGGACCCTGGCGACCCGGGCGACCCGGGGGATCCAGGCGATCCTGGGGTGCCTGAAGATGAAAGTATCATTTTCCTGCCGGTGATTGTGCGCTAGGATTTGCGCTGGGGGTGGCAAGGAAAAAGGTATTCTACGGGTATTCCGGAAAGAGGGGCAATTAAACCACAGCCTTCCTCAGGGAGCGCTGTGGTTTTGTTTATGGAGGGGCGGAAATCCTTGCGGGAAAGGGCTTCATGCTGTAAAATAAGCCCTCGACCCTCTGGGGGCTCGTCTAATGGCAGGAC
>DHPL01000033.1:412-24920 GCA_002407905.1 Anaerolineaceae bacterium UBA5365 | reverse complement strand
CAGCAGACTCTGAATCTGTATGTATTGGTTCGACTCCAGTGCCCCCAGCCTGGTTGAAACGAGGAGATTAGTTCTCCTCGTTTTACTTTAATCTGCATTAGTAAAGATAGCCATCTTCGCCGGTTTGCGGCTGCTTGAATTCCTGAGGCTAAGTAAAAAGCGGTTAGGGTTAGAATCAGGATATCGGCAAAGGGAGGAAGCATGTGTGACACGCTGGGGACGATACTTCCAGGAAAGGCAATTTTTGCGAAGAACAGCGATCGCAGCCCAAACGAGGCACAGGCACTGGTTTTCTATCCGGCAGCACACCAGGATTCGGCCGAGCTTGAGGCAACCTATATCCGGATCGACCAAGTTGAGAACACCTTCGCCTGCTTACTCTCTCAACCAACCTGGATCTGGGGCGCGGAGATGGGCGTTAATGAGCATGGCGTTTGCATCGGCAATGAAGCTGTGTTCACCAAAGGCGCTTACGGTAAAACCGGTTTGACGGGTATGGACCTGGTGCGGTTGGGACTGGAGCGGGGCGCCAGCGCTCCCGAGGCCAGGGATGTGATAATCGGCCTGCTGGAACAATACGGCCAGGGCGGTAATTGTGGTTACGACCACCGTTTCTTCTATGACAATTCTTTCTTGATCATGGACCGGGAGCAGGTTATCGTTTTGGAGACGGCAGGGCGGAATTGGACCTATAAAAGCTATGACCAGGCCAGTCTTTCAAACCGTTTGTGCATCGGAACTGAGGGGGATGCTTATAGCGGCGGTAGGGTTGTGGATTTCAGGGGAAAATATAGCGACCCGCTATTCACCCATTTTTCCGGCTCCGCGTCCAGGTGGGTACAGACTTGCAACGCGATTGGAACCGCGGTGGATGTGAGCGCCATGTTCAAGGTTTTGCGGCAGCATGACCCAAAGACCGTTGATCCATTTTGCCAGGCAGCGCTGGGAAGCCCGTGCATGCATGCTGGAGGATTGGTGGGTGACCATACAACGGCCAGTATGGTGGTGCAATTGGACCGGGAGATCAAAGTTTGGTTCACTGGCAGCTCAACGCCCTGTATCTCGCTTTATAAGCCCTGGAAGTTTGGCACTCCGCTAGTGAACCCTATTTCCAACCGGCTCGGGGAGGGCTGTGAGGCGTATTGGTACCAGAGGGAGTTGTTCCATCGCACGGTAATCGGCAGGGGTTTGCCGGAGGCTTATTATCAGGAACGCGATGCCTTGGAAAATAGCTGGCTGGATGCTTCTGCGGATTGTAACGATTGGTCCGAGCTTAGCCGGAAAGCCTTGGCGGAAGAAGCAGACTTTTATACCCGCTGGGCGGGGCAGGCCGCCGGGGATTCGTGTGGGTCCTGGTTCTTCAAACGGTATTGGCAGAAGAAAACGGATCGGCTGATGGGAAACGGGGCCAGCTAATTTGGGGTCACTACTCCGAATTCAAGATCAATTCGGCGGTACAGGAATCGGTAACCAGGTTAGTAATGTAGCCCCCGAGCATGGCAGATTTGATCGGCTCAACTTTATCGGGCCCACCAGCGATACCGATGCGGGTAGGTATCTTGAACCAGGAATCATAGTCAATCGTAATAATGCGTTTACAAATTTCAGAATTCACCGGATTTCCGTGTTTATCGAAGAATAATCCACAGACATTACCAACCGTGTCAATGCTTCTCAGATCTTTTACTGTTTGTTCGCTGAGGTAGCCGAACCTGGCCATTGTGCCCCTTAGCAGGTCCAAACTTCCGATGCCCGAGACTCCCACGGAGGCCTGTTTTGCAAGCGAGAGCGGACGGGAAACCACTTCGTTTTCCAGGAGTGATGCGCACACACTGCTATCACTGCACAAAAACGGCGCATGGAGCAGGAAATATTCCGCATTCAATTTTTTAGACAGTGTTAAGGTTAGCTCATGGCCCTGATAATCAGCCGAGTTGGAGCCCAATGCCCCCGATAACTCGGCAATCCGTACTTTCTGGAGAGGTATGTCTGCCAATGCCTCGGCAACAGCTTTTAAAGTTGCGCCCCAGGAAAACCCAACCACCATCCCATCGCTGAGTTCTTCTTCCAAAACTCTCGCACCAAGATTACCGATATATCGCAGCCAGGGCATCTCATAATTCCGAACTGAAACAATCCTCACCTTTTGAACGCTGTATTTCTCTTGGATCTTTTTTTCGAGCTCGCGGTTGGTGATCAGGGGGGAGTGCACGGTAATCTCAACGAGGTTTTTATCCCGCGCCTCAGTTAGAAGCCTGGAAACCATCGAAGGCGTCACGCCGATTATTTTGCCAATCTCGGATTGGCTCATTTTATCCAGATAGTACATCACCGCGACATCGGCAAGAAGAAGCTCTCGATTGGACCCATTTGCAGCAGATCGATTGGGCATTGCTCTATTCTATCCGCGATTCTGCCCAAACCGCCTGGATCACGGAAAGGACTCGATCAATTTCATCGATTACGGTTTGCATCCCAAACGAAAACCGCAAGGTTGCCTCGGCTTCGGCATCTGTTTTTCCGAGGGCTTTGAGGACGTGGGAGGGAACCATGGTTTTTGAGGTGCAGGCAGACCCCATTGATACCCTGATGCCTAATTTGTCCAAGCGCAGAAGCATCATTTCGGCGGAAGCCATGGGAAATGTAACCGAACAAATGCTGGGCAATTGCTCCTGGCCGTCGTTAATCACGGTGTCCGGGATCCGCTCAGAGAGCCCTCTAATAAAGGCTGCCCGCAAATCCTGCAGGCGCTGCTTTTCGATAAACCGTTTATTACCCAGCAGCGAAACTGCCTCTGCAAAACCGGCAATACCTGCCAGGTTCTCGGTACCCGGCCTTAGGACTTTTTCCTGCCCACCGCCGTAAGCCAATGGAGAGAGGTGTGGCTTAATCCCTGAACTTACGTAAAGGGCACCAACACCTTTTGGGCCGTACACTTTATGGCTTGAAAGTGAGATCAGGTCTGCCCCCAGAGATTTGGTATCCAAATCGAGCAATGCCAGGGCCTGGACGCCGTCCGTGTGGAAAAGGGCATTGGATTCAGCTGTTATTTTGGTAAGTTCCTCTACCGGCTGGATGGCACCGGTTTCGTTGTTCACAGCCATGATGGAAACAAGCCGGGTATTCGGCCTCAATGCTTTTCGGAGGTCTTCCGGATCGACCGTCCCGCTTCCGTCCACAGGCAGAAACGTAACGGAATAACCTTCCCGTAATAGTTCCTTTGCCGGGTCCAGGACGGCATGGTGTTCAATGGAGCATGTGATCAGGTGGGCATCCTGCGGAAGGTATTGACGCATCACTCCGAAAATAGCAATATTGTCCGATTCCGTTGCCCCACTTGTGAAAAACACTTCACTGGTGCCGCAATTCAGGCGGCCTGCGATCTTCTGCCGGGCGTTTTCAAGCAAGCGGGAGGCCTGCATTCCGCGCCGGTGCAAGCTGGACGGATTGCCGAATTCTTCAAGGTTGATACGGTAGATCAGTGCCGCAACTTCGGGGTGGACCGGTGTAGTAGCCGCGTAATCAAGATAAATTTCGTCTTGTGGCAATTCATTGAATTGCCCGAGGCCACTTGGTTTACTCATCGCGATTTCAGCTCTTCGAATGCCATAAGGATCCTGGAATTAACAGGCTCATTTTCCAAATCTGCGAGTAATGGCCGGCCGTTGATCAGCGGGCAAGATAGATCTTCTTGTTTTAATGCGGGAAGCAGCTGAATGATCAGATCGCTGGACGGCAATGTGTCCAGCGAATCCCAGACGCTGAATGTTTTTACAATGGCATCCAGCCCGGCTTTTTCCGTCAGCGCTCTGATGTGGTCTGCAACAATATACAGCAGGTTGCCACACCAACCGCCTACTACAAGAACGCGAGCACTCACGATGAGCTTGTCCTGATGATTAAGAGGAGGCATTTTCTGCCTCCTCTCAAATTACCTCAAATGCTTAGCGGCCGAAGAGGCTGAAGACACCCCGGATCAGAGAACCGAGGGGATCTCCACCCATGTCCCAGGAACCAAGCTGGAGGCCTTGTGCGATCTGGTCTGAGTACATGTTCATCATCTGATACGTCTGCGTTTGGGAATTGACAAGCAGAGTTCCCAGGTACATGAAGGGTATCGCGTAGAGGAGCAGTACGATGACTGTTTTGATCACATTACCCTTGGTATAAGGGACTACGGCGCCAGCCCAGAAAGGCACTACAGCCAGGCTGGCGATGGGGAGCATGCGAACACCCGGCAGAACGGCAGCCAGGAGGATGTAGAGCGGGAAAAGGATCACGGAAGACGCCATAACAGCGGGATGACCCAGCAGAACTGCGCAGTCAACGGCCACATATAGCTCGCGGTCCTTGAAGCGGTTTTTCATGTACTGAACGATCGACAGGGTGATGGGCACGATACCTTCTGCGATCAGTGAGACCATCCGGGGCAGAACTACCATCATCGTGGCGACCTGCATGCCAAGACCAAGGAACTGCTGTACGTTGTACCCAGCAGCAATGCCGATGATGATACCCAGGAGCAGGCCAAGGATCGCCGGTTCCCCAACCAGGCCCAGGCGTTTGCGGATATTCTCGGGGGAGGCATCCAGGTCCTTCAAACCGGGGATACGATCGAGCACCCATACGACAGGTATCGCAAAAATGGCTGCCTGAACCGTAGTACCGCATGGAACGCCGATACCCGGCATGTCGTTGAATTCCTGGAACTTCTTCGCGGTAATATCGCTGAACAAGCCGCCGATGACCAGATAGAGCACGCCCGCAATCACACCTAAAAGAATATTATTGGTCATAGCCCAAACAAAACCAGCCAGGGCAGAGCCATGCCAGTAGGACCAAACATCAACCCAAAGGGTTTTGGTTAGCCTGAGGACGAGCATGATGATATTGACGACGATGATCCCGAGGACGACGCCAGCAACACCAGGCCAACCCCAGGCAATGCCCGCATCGGCCCAGTTGATATCTACGATATCCTTCACAATACCAAGGCGGTCAGCAAGGGCTTGCACTGCAGGCTGCAATGCCACGACAATCAGATTAGTGATTAAGTTGAGACCGGCAAGGCCGATACCAGTGATCACGCCGCCGCGAACGGCTTTGGCAAAACCAACTTTAAAAATTAGACCAAGAAAAATCAGGACGATGGGTACGATAACAGATGAACCCAGGCCGAGAAACCAGTTAACGGCAGAAACAATTACTTCCATTTTTCCTCCGGGGTTAGAAGCTATTTAATTATTAGGATCCGCGAGCGATGCTTACAACCTTATCAAGTATCTCCTTGCGTTCTTCCTTACTTCCAATAAGGAAGGGCATACCTTGCATCACCGGGACATCGAATGTTCGATAGATTTTCATCATCGAGACAACCAGGATCAGGTCAGGCCGTGAGGCGTAACGCTCGATGTCCGCGATGAGGATCCGCTTTACTTCGACATCCATCATGCCTTCCTGATCGAGTCTCTCGCGAATTGAATCCTCGGTGATCGTTGAAGTATTGATACCAGCACCACATGCAACTACAATTAATTTGCTCAATTTGATAAACCTTTCCCTAATCTACTAACTTTGGAACAATTGCGTATATTGTATAGGTTTTTGTGAATTGTCACCTCCTATTTTAAGGACGTTTTGCCTGCTAGCTTAATCTCTGATTAATCCAATCGGCCACACCCTTTTTACTGGACTGCGACCGCAACTCCCTCAGCTCATCCGCGGAGGAGAATATTTCAGCTAATTTTTGCAGCGTTGAAACCTGTTCTTCCGGATTCTTAGTCGCCATCAGGAGCACAACTTCAACCGGGAGGGCTTCCTCCGGATCTGCCATGTTCTGAAAGTTCACCGGGTCGCGCAAGATCGCGACGCTTAGTGAAGACTCATTTACTTCCAAACCTTCAGCATGCGGGATGGCGATGGCGAAGGGTTTCGTTGGTAAACCGGTGGGGTAGAGACGCTCACGGTCACAGCATAGCTTGCCATATTCCGGGTTCACATAGCCTATTTGGCAAAGCAGCTGGGAGAGCTCGTGAATACAGGCAAAACTATCCGTGCTCACGTGATCGATCAGAACAGTGGCTTCAGTCAGTATCATTTTTCACCTTCGGTGTCCGCGTTTTGTCCGTAGCGATTGTGATAATAATCAAACGAGCGCCGGACTACTTCGGGCGGCAGAGTTCTGGGCGTTCCAAAGATCTTCGCGTAAGCATAAGTTTTAGCGGCTTCTTCAAGTGTGACGGCTCGTTCCAGGGCATGGTCCAGGTTGGAACCCAGGGTAATCACACCGTGCTGTCCGAGCATGACCGCGAAGCCATCGGCGGTCAGTTCAACCGGCAGCATATCAAAACGGGGATCTTCCACACTGAGGTAGGGGGTAATTGGGATCGGTCTATTGAACCAATTTGCCTGGGTTTCAGTGATGATCGGCATTTCCTGCCCAGTAACCGCGAAGGCAGTGGCGGCATGCGAATGTGTATGAACTACCGCGTTTACGTCAGGCCGTTTGCGGAAAAAATTTGTCCATAACGTGAGGGCTACAGACGGCCGGTATTTAGAATCAACAATTTTCTCATCGATATCCGTTACGCAAATATCCTCTGCGCTCAGTGTTCGGTAATCCAAACCACTTGGGGTGGTGCAAACCAAGTTTGTCTCTGGATCCCGAGCCGAAACTGTGCCGCCAGCCAACCAAACCAGGCCATAACTTGGGAGACTTAGCGCGGTATCGAGGACCTTTTTGCGTAATTCGTAAAGTAGCATTGTTTTCTCCCCTACAAAGGATACTTGCCGAGCGCTTTGCCGGCTTCAAAAAAGGCAAGGAAGTTTTCAAGCGGCACGTCATTGCCAAAGTTATGAGCCGGCGCCAGCACATAACCACCGCCATGACCCATCTCTTTGATTCGTTTCTCAACTTCCTTCCAAACGTCCTCCAGGCTTCCCCGGTTGAGAATCGATGTGACATCTACGCCGCCCTGGAAGACGAGATCCTTGCCGTATTCACGTTTGAGATCTGTGGGGTCCATCCCGGGGAGGTGGCTTTCGATGGGGTTCAGGATATCAAAACCGGTCTCGATGATATCGGGAATAAAGTCTCTGATCGCGCCGTCGTTGTGCAATAGGACTTTTGCGTTCGGGGCTTTTTTCTTGATCAGCTCGATGGTTTTCTTGTATCGAGGCATGAAATGCTTCTTATAAACATTCGGGTCAAACAAGGGACCCGTATTGGTTCCGTAATCATCAGCTATTTCAACCACATCCACGTACGGCCCGACGACGCTTAAGAAAGCATCATAGAAGCCATCCTGCACTTCGGCCAATTTGCCAATAAAGTAGTCGAAGACAGCGGGGTCAAGAATAGTGAGTACCAAGGCATCTTCCATCCCAAGGAGCAGCTTGGTCATTTCCCAAAGGTTGCCGTAAACGGGACGATGTGCCACCAAAGCATAATCAGTCTCGTTATAAAGGTGTTTGATTTCTTCTTCAACACCCACCAGCCGGACAGGGTCGTACGGGTCTGGCCAGTTATAGGCATCGATGCTCTCGATGGTCAGGTCTTCTGGGAATGGCTGGCCAGTCATGTCGTAATAACCGGATACCAGCCGATGTTTTACTCCCCATTCGTCTGTAAACTCCTGAAAATCTCCGATAAGGGAATTAGCTACAAACCGAGTCTCCGGCCGAATGTGAATGTAGCGAAAGTCAGTGCCCAGGGCATCCAGGAGGGGGTTGTAATCCGGAGTGGAGTAATAGCCTACCAAGGTCCGGCGGGGAACATCGGTCAAACCAAAATGGTTGCGCAGCTTTACGTACAGCTGCTCCGTTAGGTGATTGGCTGAACCGCCCAAAGAAATAGGGACTTGGTCTGGCTCTTGATGATTTAGAGATAAACGAACCCTTTCCCGCGGTGTCAATCCTGGAGCCATTTTGCCTCGCTATTCACAAACATGAGTAATAATTCACAATCGGAACTCATTTTACATTCGGATTAACATTTTGTCAATGCAAATTAATAAATCAATTTACTCATAATCGTGAAAATGGGGGCATTAATTCTCATGGAAAAAGTATCAGGATTCCAGGCTGGATACCCTGGAACTGGTCATCACGATTTCACGTTGACCAAACTGTGTTGAAACTTGCTGTGGATCAGCGCAGGGTGAGGCCTATTCTTCCGCTGACGGTTCGAACCTGTATCCGGGAGGCGGCGTTGCCGATGGTTCCCCTGCAATACCTTGTGCTGCTATCCAGCGCGGGATGATCACAGACAACATCGCCGCTGGCGGAATTGAGCATCACATTTAGATCATTTGGGTTTGAGAGTTTTATTTCGACATCCCCATGGTCGGTTTCCAATTTCAGGTCAATTACTTCGTCCAGGTTGCTATCCACCCTGATATTCCCCATAATCGTTGAACCAACCAGTTTGCCATGAGACTGGAGAAATTGGATTAATCCATAATTTCCGATCGCTTCGATTTGACCCGTACTGTTCTCTACTGTCACCGGCCCGCGGTTGTTTACAATTGCAGCGTTTCCCTTGAAGTGATTAAGTTGCACGCTGCTGCTGACTGAGCGTATATTGACGGCCAATCCCTCTCCGGTAAGAGTTATTCTTGCGTCAAAGGTTGAAAGTGTTACTGCGGTTTCATTTGGGATTTCAATCTGGAAGCGGGAGTCCCGCAGGGCCTTCTTTGCCACATTGGATAGGGATTCACCCAAACTGATATTCACACGATTTTCCTTCGCGTCAATAAGGAGGTCCTGCCACAAAACCGGTCCGGCGGTGACTCGGAGCTCGATGCTATCCGTTTCTGTAAAGATCAATTCAATGGAACCATGCTCGAGTGAAATATCTAAAGATCGGTTCTGAGAGGACAATTCGGAGAATTCGTAGACCTTGGTTTCTGCAGCCGGAGATGAAAAACAGCTTGTGAGCAGAAGGATGAGCGAGAGCAATAAAAGAGACTTTATTTTCATTAGAAGCATGAGTTGCCAGCCAAATTCTCGGTCCGGGTCTCAATTATAGGTGGGAATTGAAGAACCGATCTGAATCCACCAGATCGGTTCAAATGCAGGTTTTCCTGGTTTTGTTCAGGCCCTCACGACTCACATTGGGGCATAGGCGAAGGGCATGGCGCGTTCCTTGAAGTAATCCATGGCCTGCTGGGGGAAGAGGGCGTAGCTCAGGACGTCCTCGTCGTTGTGGCCATAGGCTCCAAGCTCTTCGCGGGCTTTCTCCATCCCGGGTTCCAGCAGGTCCGCCGGGCGGGCGGTGATCACCTCAGCATCGCCAATGATCTTCTTACGCATCTCGTCGCTGATGGGGGCGGGCGGGCGCCCGTAGTATCCCATTACGTAATCCTTGATCTCCTGAGGGATCATCAGGTAGCGCTCCCCGGCCATTACGTTCATCAGGGCCTGGGTGCCAACCATCTGGCTCATTGGGGTCACCAGGGGCGGGTAGCCCAGGTCGGCCCGGACTTTCGGGGTCTCGGCCATCACGGCATCATAAAGGTGCTCCTGGCCCTGGCTTTTTAGCTGGGCGATCAGGTTGGAGAGCATGCCGCCGGGCACCTGGTAGAGCAAGGCTTTAGGTTCGACCTGCATCACTTTGGGGTTGAAAAGCCCGCTGGTTACGTACTTTTGCTTGACGGTGCGGAAATAATCGGCGAGCTGGTCCAGTTTGGCGGAATCCAAACCGGTTTCATAACCCAGTTCGCTCAGGGCTACGTTCAAACTCTCGGTGGCAGGCTGGGATGTGCCATTGCTAAAAGGCGAAAGGGTGGTGTCGATGAGGTCCGCGCCGGCTTCCACGGAAACCAGGTAGGTCATCTCGGCGATGCCCGCGGTGCAGTGGGTGTGGATGTGCAGGGGCAGATCGGTAATGGACTTGATGCGGGTGACCAGCTGCCGGGCAACGGCAGGCGTGAGGATGCCGGCCATGTCCTTGATAGCGATGCGGTCTGGCTCCAGATCGAGCATGCGGCGAGTGAGGTCTACAAAATAATCGATCGTGTGGAAATCCGAGATAGTGTAGCAGATGCTCAGCTCGGCGATGCCGCCGTAGGTTTTGATGGAGCGCACGCTCTGCTCCATATTGCGCAGGTCGTTCAGCGCGTCGAAGACGCGGAAAACATCAATACCATTGAGCGCGGCATGCTTTACAAAGCTATCCAGCACGTCGTCAGGATAATGGCGGTAACCCAAAACATTCTGCCCGCGCAGCAGCATGGCGAGTTTAGTGTTCTTCACCTGCTGTTTGATGATGCGCAGCCGTTCCCAGGGATCCTCCTTGAGGTACCGCAGGCTGGCATCGAATGTGGCACCGCCCCAAACCTCCAGGCTGTCGTAGCCGGCTTGGTCCAACAGTTCCAGGGCGGGCTCCATATCCCGGGTGCTCATGCGCGTCGCGATCAGGCTCTGGTGCGCGTCGCGCAAGATGGTGTCCATAAATCCGATTTTCTTCATTTTTCCTCACTTAAGCGAAACGTCCGCGTGTGTAGACGCTTCGAAGGCGTATGCCAATTTTGTATTTCTGGGGGTGGAACTCTGGTATTAGATAAAGGCGAATGTAGCCTTAAGAGCCCTTCTCCGCTAACTATATTTTATCAGCAAAAGCCCTTTCTTGATTATTTCTGGACTAATCTGGTTGTACGCTTGCGTGGTTTCACCCCCGACTGTAAATCAGCCTATTGGGGAGAATGAGTTGAGCCGCAGGTCTCCGCGTAGCAGGCAGGGTGAGGCGAGGCCACAGGCTACTTTATAATTCCAGATATGTCTGAAAAAGAGGACGAAATCAGCACCAGATTGCCAAAAGGTTTGCTGCTCGGCACGGTGATTCTTTGCGGAGCGGCTACCATGGCCTTGGAATTCAGCGCCAGCAGGCTGCTGGGAAATGTGTTTGGCACCTCGAATATCGTCTGGGCGGTAGTGATCGGCCTTATTTTGGTTTACCTCAGCATCGGCTATTGGCTGGGGGGGCGCCTGGCAGACCGCAGGCCTGAAGCAAGGCTGCTGTACAGCCTGATCGGCCTGGCAGGTTTATTTACTGCTGCGGTCCCGCTGATCTCCCGCCCGGTACTGCGGGTCTCGGCCAGCGCCTTCGATGCATTGGACCTGCCGTTATTGGCCGGCTCGTTTACGGCTGTTGTACTATTACTAACTGTTCCGGTGGTCCTGCTGGGCACGGTGGTTCCATTCAGCCTGCGCCTGGCCTTACCAGACGCTGCCCACGCAGGCCGCACTTCCGGCCTGCTTTCAGCGCTTTCAACTGCCGGTTCCTTTATCGGGACCTTCCTGACCGTCCTGGTGCTTATTCCAGCTCTGGGGACTTACCGCAGCTTCCTGCTCATCGCGGGCTTGCTGCTGCTATTGAGCTCGCTCGGATTCACAATCCTTCGGGAAAAGCGATTCGCGGCAGTTGCAATTATCGCCCTGCTCACGACCCTCATCCTTTTCACGCTCGGCCCTCGCGGACAATCCAAGACCACAGCCGGGTTGATCTATGAAGGCGAGTCAGCGTACAACTACATCCAGGTGGTCGAACGCGACGGCTACCGATATCTGCGCCTGAATGAGGGGCAGGGTATCCATTCCATCTGGCACCCCCAAGACCTATTTTACGGCGGACCCTGGTGTCAATTCCTGATTGCTCCCCTGTTCAACCCCGATGAGCAGGCTGCAAGCGCGGTAGACCAGATTGCTATTCTGGGGCTGGCGGCGGGGACAAGCGCGCGCCAGGCAGCAATGGCTTACCCGCAAGCAAAGGTAATGGGGGTTGAGCTGGACCCGGAGATCCTGCGGGTCGGAGAACGCTATTTTGGCCTCGGCGAGATTCCTCAATTGGAGAGTGTCGCCGGGGATGCCCGCTGGGAGATCACAAAAAACGAAGCGATCTACGACCTGATCATTGTGGATGCCTACCGTCCCCCGTACATTCCAGCCCATCTGGTGACAGTAGAGTTCTTTGAGACTTTACGCCAAAGGCTGAGCTCGTGGGGGATGGTGAGCATCAATGTGGGCCGCAGCCCGAATGATTACAGCCTTGTGGATGCTCTGGCGGCTACCATGGGGCAGGTTTTTCCGCAGGTTTTTGCTGTGGAACTGCCAGAAGCATATAACACCATCCTTTTTGCCGCCGTAAACCCAGAGGCATCCTGGGCCAATTTTGAAGCAAATGCAAAACGTGTAGCCGCGGCGGACCCCAGTTCAGTGCTGGCACAGGCCAGCGAGCTTGCGCTGCAAGCACGGGCGGCAGTTAACCCCGGAGACCTTGTTTTTACGGATGATCAGGCACCGATCGAGTGGATGACAAACCGGCTGGTGCTTAATTTTCTTTTTGAGGAAAAGCCATGAACAAAGCATTTTCGATCAGTATCGCCATCCTGTTACCCTTCATTCTGCTCATGGCCGGCGTGCGGCTGATCATGACGCCAAGTTTCCCGCAGCTCGAATACGCGCGCCCTGGCTTCCCTGCCGATCCCTTTGGCATGAGCACCGCAGAACGCAACAAATGGAGTGCATACGCGGTGAATTATCTGGTGAACGACGCGGAGATCAGCTACCTGGGCAAGCTTAAGTTTGCGGATGGGGGCCCCCTTTACGCGCCGAGCGAACTGGAGCATATGGTGGACGTGAAGGAAGTGGTCCAGGGAGCGCTTACCGTCTGGTATCTGTGCCTGGGTATCGCCTTCGCGCTGAGTTTCTGGCTCTTGATCCAGGGCCAATGGCGGTTGCTGCGCCGGGGGATCAACATGGGAGGATGGCTGAGCATGGGGCTTATCGCGCTGATGCTGCTTTACCTGGCATTCAACTTCAACAGTCTCTTCGATCAGTTTCACCGGATATTCTTCCAGGAAGGCAGCTGGGTTTTCAACTACAGCGACACACTCATCCGTCTTTTCCCGCTGGAGTTTTGGCGTGATGGCTTCATCCTGGCTGGCGCTTTTACATTTTTTGCCGGGGGTTTGCTTGTACTGCTCACCCGCGGCAGGAGGAAAGTAAGACCAGCCGGCCTGAACCCTGTGCCGCCCACGGGTTATTAGATGGCCATTCCCGGATAGAGGCAGGTGGACCATGCCCCCAAAAACTCAAAAACCCGCACCAGCGAAAGCAGGCAAAAACTACCGCCCGAAGAAACTGCTGCTTGTTTACAATCCGCAGGCCGGGGAGGCTAAAGCCAATACCAGCAGCCTGGAGGAGGTAGTGGGTCTGTTGCAGAGCTATCGTTTTGACCCTCAGGTCTTCCTTTTAAGGCCGGATTCCGACCTGGCTGACCGCGTAAAGCAGGCGCTCGCGGATGGCATCGCGCTTTTTGTGGCATGCGGGGGCGATGGCACCTCTTCGTCCCTGGCACGTTTGCTGGTTGGCAGTCAGGCCAGCCTAGGCATTATTCCCAACGGGACCCAAAACAATATGCCCCTGGCTCTCGACATACCTGCGGACCCTGCGGAGGCTGTAAAGGTTCTGAGGGAGGGACGCAAGCTGAAGATCGATGTTGGCAGGGCAAAGGTGGGCAGCCGCTCCACCTATTTCATGGAAGTGTTCTCGGTGGGTTTGGTTTCATCCCTCTTTCCACCCGCGGATGACTTGCAGCATGGCAATTTGCAGGCTCTTGGCGAGCTGGTCAAGACCTTTACTCTCGAAAAGCCAGCCAGTTTTGAGATCCAATTATGTTTTCGAAAGGACCCCATTCGCTCCCAGGGATTGGTACTGCTTGCGGTGAATATGCCGGTAATCGGGTTGAATTACCGGCTGGGCAAACGCAGCGCGATGCAGGATGGGAAACTGGACCTGATCTTCTTTGAGGATGCCAACAAATTAGACCTGCTAAGCTATGTTGCGCGCGGCTTGCGCGATGGCCTCCCGGAAGCCAGGAAAATCAAAAAGATCCTGGCAGAGAAGATCAGCATTAAAGTAGACCCACCCATGACGCTGATGTATGACGGTGAAGTTTTTGGTGAGGGAAACGTTGAATTGAGTGTTCTGAAGCACGCGATTAGCGTGATGATCCCAAAGAAATCCCGGGTCAGGCAAACAGGCTAGGATGCGGAACCCGTTGCCCTCTTCACCAACTGCGCCGCTCCCTCAGGAGCAAACCAAGGCGCAAACCCGGCATTTGCATCGCTTTGTGGTCACGTTGATCATCGGCATCGCGGGCATTTTGCTCGCTCCGGAACCTATTCGCCGGTATATTTGGACGAATGTACTTGAACACAAGCTCCTGGCGCTCTTCTTCCTCATTTTTGTAGTTTTGGCGCTGACGGTGGTTTGGTCTCTGGGAGCAAGGTTGGATGACCTGGTCTTTAAGTTCCTCAACAAGTACGCGCGAATTTCCCGGTTTGCTGATGGCTTAATGTCGGTACTGACCCAATTTGGCAACGGGTTGGTCGCGCTGCTCATCGCGGCGGCATTCTTTGCCTTTGGGCAGCGGCTCTTCGCGTTTCAGTTCATTTTTGGCACGATCAGCGTCTGGCTGACCGTGGAATTGGCCAAGCTGCTCATCGGCCGCAAGAGGCCCTATTTCGGTGTTGAAGAGATGCGCATCGTAGGAAGCAAGGCGATTGGCTATTCTTTTCCCAGCGGTCATACCAGCCAGGCCTTTTTCATGGCCTCGATGCTAAGCACCTTCTTCCAGTTGCCCTGGTACCTGGCGCTGCTGCTTTATGTGCTGGCCGCTCTCACTGGTATTACCCGGATCTATCTGGGTGCGCATTATCCGCGGGACGTGGTTGCCGGAGCCTTACTGGGCACCATCTGGGGCTACTTTACCAGCGTACTTTATGGGGTGGTGACTTCCTGGTTCGGATGAGGGCACAGGCGGGCCTCTCAGCCAGTTTACTCGTTGGCCTTAAAGTAAAACGCCACCCTTAGGGTGGCGTTTGCAGACTTGAAAAAGGATTAAGCGACGACTGGCGGATTCTCAGGATCCGCGGAGGGGTCGAAGATATGGAAGTTATCCATATTGAAGACCACATCGGCTTCCTCGCCGTATTTCACATCCGTGCGGGGGTCAACGCGGGCAATGAAATTATGCGCGCCGTTGACGAGGTAGAGGAAGATCTCATTACCCATCAACTCGGTAACATCCACGTTGGCGTGCACCGGTTCAGCGATGATGCCAGGAGGCGCGTACATGGGGGTGTGGATATCCTCCGGGCGGATGCCGAAGATGATGTCCTTGCCTACAACACCCTGGTAGCGTTCGCGGTCTTTATCCGGGATGCGCACCTTGAAGGTACCCATATCGGCAACCATGCCACCCTCTTCCTCAACCAGCTTGCCGTTGAAGAAGTTCATCGCCGGCGAGCCAATGAAGCCAGCTACAAAGAGGTTGGCGGGGTGGTCGTAGAGCATTTGGGGCGTATCCAGCTGCTGCAGTTTACCCTTGTTCATCACGGCAATGCGGGTGGCCATAGTCATGGCTTCGGTTTGGTCGTGCGTAACGTAGATGAAGGTTGTTCCCAGGTTTTTATGCAGCTTGGAGATCTCTGCACGGGTCTGAACGCGCAGTTTAGCGTCCAGGTTGGAGAGAGGCTCATCAAAGAGGAAAACTTTCGGCTCGCGCACGATGGCCCGACCTACGGCAACGCGCTGGCGCTGGCCGCCTGAAAGTTCCTTGGGTTTGCGCTTAAGCAAATTTTCGATGCCGAGGGTCTTGGCGGCTACCTGCACCCGCTTCTCGATATCTTCCTTGCTGAATTTGCGCAATTTCAGGCCAAAGGCCATATTGTCGTACACCGTCATATGCGGGTACAGGGCATAGCTCTGGAAGACCATGGCGATATCGCGGTCTTTTGGAGCAACATCGTTCACCACTTGGTCGCCGATCAGAACGCGGCCTTCGGTGATTTCTTCCAGGCCGGCCAGGCAGCGCAGGGCGGTGGTTTTACCGCAACCCGAGGGGCCTACCAGAACCAGGAACTCTTTGTCTTCGATGTCCAGGTTTAGGTCCTGTACAGCGACGACGTCACCATATTTTTTCCAAACATGGTCGTACGTTACACTTGCCATATTAAATTTTCCTCCAATCTTGAACGAGTATAGTGGCTCAATTATACGGTAGGTAGCCGCCGGATAACAAGGGTGGGAATTAAACAAAAAAGGCCCTCCTGGTGGAGAGCCTTAATGCTGGTTACAAACTGACTAGCCGATTTTTTCGAACTGGTCTTTGCCAACACCGCAATCCGGGCATACCCAATCTTCGGGCAGGTCTTCGAATGAGGTGCCAGGTTCCACACCATTGTCCGGGTCGCCCTTGGCGGGGTCGTAAATGTAACCGCAGGCGATGCATTCGTATTTATCCATAAGTGAGCTCCTTCGCGCTTTCTTTGCGATCAGATGGTTTACCTTGATCGCGCTATTTAGAATGGATGGGTCCAAAAGGCTCCATCTGACAACGAGGCTATTATAACCGCAGTAAAGGCAGGATACCTTAGATTTTATAGCTAGATTTATTTTTCTAAGAATACGCAGATATTACTGGTAAGAAGGCCTAAGCCTGCACAAGGCCTTGCTTTTCGGGCTAAACATTTATAATCTCAAAGGCAAGTAAACTGCAATAAACAAAGGAGAGATGATGAGCGATTTTAACGACAACGTACGGGAGTTTTTAGCGCGGATCCCCAACCCCTTTGCCCTTGAGAATGTGGACGACGTGGTGGCAGAGATTCAGTTCCATGTTGACGGACCGGAGGGCGGCGATTGGTACGCTGAGGTAAAGGACGGCCAGGCAAAGTTGGTAGAAGGTACCACGCTCAACCCGGAGCTCGTGCTCAGGGCTGGTGCTGAAGAGGTAAAGGCATTGCTGAGCGGTACCCTGGACCCCTTTAAGGCGTTTATGAGCGGCAAAGTAAAGGTAAACGGCAACATGATGCTGGGGCTGCGTTTATTGAAAGCGATCAAACTTACGTAGACTGAACAAAATAAAACAAAAGGAACTGGCAGCGCCAGTTCCTTTTTGTGTCTAATTTCCAACTTAGAGCATCATGCCCCATTCAGAATCTCTGAGTTCGGGGTCCATATAACCGAAGTCCCAGGGTTGGGTGCCAAATTCAATTGTCGTCTTTAGGCCCAAGGCTTCTTCCGTGGCCTGGCGTGTACTTTCGAGCATGCTGGGGCCATAAGGGCAAAAAGGCGTTGTGAGGATCATGAGTACATGCGCTTCGTCGTCTTTAATGCCAACCTCGCGGACCAATCCCAACTGCACAACGTTGTAGCCCAGTTCCGGGTCGATGACCGTTGAGAGGGCCTCAACAAGGCGGTCGTGGAATTGCGGGTGGGTGTCGTCGATGCTCCAGTGGTAGGGCACGTGTTCTTCAGTAGACATTTTTACCTTTCACGCGGTAAACACAATGGGGATCGCCGGTGACGATGCAGCGTTCGTGTTTCACCGGTACGCCTAGCAAGTCCTCGAACATGGTTTCGTCCACCTTGCAGATCTCGGGGTGGGCAACGCCGATGTGGTGGTAGGGGCAATTGTGGTTCATGATCAAAAGGTCCTGGCCGTCGCCCCTGGAATCGAGGCGGTAGCCCAGATTGCTCAACTGGATGGACATTGAATCGAGGCGCTTATCCAGGGTATCTCCCTCGACCTCTTCCTTGATATCCGCGGCTTGCTGGATGCCAACGCCCTCGAACACCTTGTTCAGCTGCTGGGGGCTGAGCACTTCCTGCAGCTTGGCGATGAGCAGTTCAGTGAAGCGCAGGTAATTCGTGGGGAACTTTTCGAGCCCGCGCTGGGTGAGGCGGTAAACAAAACGGGGGCGGCCAACACCATGGCGCTGTTCCTCCGCATTGATGAGGCCTTCGGCCTGGAGGTTGATGAGATGATGACGAACTGAAATGCCATTAATTCCTACAATTTGAGCTAATTCATTGATAGTTGCTTGTTGTTTTGTCAGCAGTGTGTGTAATATTTTTTCGCGTGTGCTTTTCATTTTTTTCCTTGGTATATCGGGGCGGCGCTAAGTATATCAGACTTGTCATTAACAGCTAAATTTACTAAGTTTCTACGATATTTTTTATTTTATCCAATCTTCGGCCAGAATGTTATAATCTGACAAAGGTTTGATATTAACAATAAAGGAGATATCCATATGCCAAGTATTATCGACATCGAGGGCATCGGCCCCAAATACGCCAAGAAACTGAATGATGCTGGTATCAAAACCGTTGCAGGCCTTCTGGCCGCCGGCAAAACCCCCAAAGGCCGCGAGGAATTGGCAGCCAATGCGGGGATCGAGAAATCCTTGATTTTGGAATGGGTCAATCACGCTGACCTCTACCGGATTAAAGGCGTTGGCCAGGAGTATTCGGACCTGCTTGAAGAAGCTGGTGTGGATACCGTTGTGGAATTGGCCACTCGCAAGCCCGAGAACCTCTACGAGAAAATCCTGGAGACCAACAAGGCCAAGAAACTCGTGCGCCGTCCTCCGAGCCTGAAGATGGTAAGCTCCTGGGTGGAACAGGCCAAGGCCCTCCCCCGCGAAGTAAGTTATTAAGTTTTCAAAGAATTAAAAAATAATGCCGCCCCATAGGGGCGGCACTTTTGTTATACCTGCAAGCTAGCGATTGCCCAACATCCCCAGGATGGATTGGATGATCAGGGCGCCGCTTTCGGTGCGGTCCTGCGAGCGGCCCATGGGGCTGCTCTTGCTGAGCGCGCTCATGATCGATTCCTAGTTGGAACTACCGCTGCGTTTTGCAGCGTAGTAGCGCAAGGCGCCGCTAAGCAGATCTCCAGTGGAGATGCCGCTTTGCTCGCTGATCTGCTGACGCTGGCTGGGCGAGCTGCCCAGGAGGGAACCGATGAGGTCTTCCGGAGAAACATCGTTCTGCAGGTTGCTGCTTGCGCCGCCGCCCAAAAGACCGCCCAGGAGAGTTTCCATCAGTCCGCCGCCCTGGCTTTGCTGTTGGCGGCTGGGTTGAGAATCCTGCCCGGTTAGGCTGCCCAACAAGGTTGAGAGCAAGTCGCCGCCGGCGGGTTCCTGACGTTGCGGGGCTCGCTGCTGGCTTTCGCCGCCCAGTAAACCACCGATCAGGCTTCCCAGGAGGTCGCCGCCCTGGGGTTGCTCCTGCCGGCGCTGCGGCTGAGGCGCAGGGGCTTCCTGGCCTACCAGGCTGCCCAGCAAGGTTGAGAGCAAATCACCGCCAGCGCTGGGCTGTGGTTGAGGCTGTGTTTGCGTCCGGCGGGTGGGGGCGGGAGCCTTTTTCGGCGCGCCGCCGCCCATCAGAGCTTCGATCAGGGTGCCCATGGTGTCCGGGGTAAATTCCTTGCCCTTGAAGTCTTTGGCTGCCTGGCCAAAGCCTTTGCCATACATCTGAGCGGAGCCGCTTTGTTTCTTGATCAGCGCGCGGCTGGCGGCCTGCATCTTGGAAGAAGCAGACTTGCCTTTCGATTTGCGCACAGCTTGCTCGGCGGTCCGGAAGGCATCCACGATGTTATCGCCATGGTTGCCGTTGTAAGTGTCGGCCTTGTTCAGGTCTTCGCGGTGGTCGGATAAATTTTGAGTGATCGCCTGCAGGAGGCTGCCAAGGTCAATGCTTTGTTCAGTCATTTGATCTCCAGCACTGCTTATTTAAGTTCGTCAGGCAGAACGGGGATCTGCAGGGTCTGGCCAGGGCGGATGAGGTTCATGTTATCGCCAATAACGTCTTTGTTGAACTCGTAGATGTGCTTATAGTACGCAGGCAGGGCGTGGCCGTAGTACTGCAGGGCAATGGAGCTCAGCGTTTCGTTGGCTTGAACCGTGTGGGTGGCAACGATGGAAGCAGCACGGGCAGCGGCAGCGGCCTTGGCTTCTTCTTCGGCGGCTTTCTTGGCCAGGTATTCTTCAGTGCGGCGTTTGGATTCAGCTTCGAACTCGGCTGCTTTTTGTTTGGCTTCCTCAGCCGCGGCGTCTACTTCGCGGGCAGCAGCCTTCACGCCGGCCTCTACCTTTTCGGCTGCTTCCTGCACGGGCTTGACTGCTTCCTTGACAGCTGCTTCGGCTTTGGCCTCGGCATCCCGCATCTTTTGGATGGCTTCGCGCTGTTCTTTGGCCAGCTCGGCAGCCTTTTCGCGTTCAAGGTCAGCCGTAGACTTGCCAAAGCTCTCGGCCAAACGCTGGAAAATATTCTTTTTTGCCATAATGAAATCTCCTTCTATTCCTAATCAGGTTGTAACGATCCATAAACCCAAGCGGTTCGATCAAGAGAATTATAGCGTCTTGAGCAGAAAAAGACAGCCTTTGTATGATAGTTGTTAATAAGCTAAAGAAAATCAAAATTAATTGACTTTGGAAGGCCAATCTGCTATAATCGCGGCACTTAAACCGCGAAAGGCAATACCAATAATGGCTGTATTGGAAATCAAAAACCTGCACGTTTCGGTGGCAGATAAAGAGATTCTGAAAGGGTTCAACCTGAGGATCAATCAGGGCGAAGTACACGCCCTCATGGGCCCCAACGGCACCGGAAAATCTACCCTTTCTTACGCGATCATGGGGCATCCGCGCTACCAGATCACCCAGGGGGACATCCTGCTGGATGGAAAAAGCATCCTGGATCTGAGCACTGACGAGAGAGCCCATGCCGGGATATTTCTGGCTTTTCAGTACCCGGTGGCCATCCCCGGGGTGACCCTGGCGAATTTTCTGCGCGTAGCGCTGAATGCCAGGCGCCGGGCTGAAGACCCGGAAGACAAGGGTATTTCGATCGTTAAATTCCGGCAGCTGCTCAAAGGCAAGATGGACCTGCTGAAAATGGACCATGCCTTTGGCGGCCGCTACCTGAATGAAGGCTTTAGCGGGGGTGAGAAAAAGCGCGCTGAAATTTTACAGATGGCCTTGCTTGAACCCAAGTTCGCGGTTCTGGATGAGACCGATTCCGGATTGGACATCGACGCCTTGCGCATCGTTTCTGAAGGTGTGAACACTCTGGCGGGTAAAGAAACCGGTATCCTGGTCATTACCCACTACCAGCGCATGCTCAACTACATCAAGCCGGATTTTGTCCACGTGCTTTACGACGGGCGCATCTTTGAGTCCGGCAAGGCTGAGTTGGCGCTGAAACTTGAAGAACAAGGCTACGATTGGGTGCGCGAAGCCGCTGCTGCCCAGAGCCCCATGTAAGCTGGTTGAAATGACAGATCAGAACCAAGATTTTCTCTCCAACCTGGGGACTGAGTATTCCTACGGGTTCAGCGACCCTGAAACCCACTCCTTCAAGAGTCAAAGAGGGCTGGACGAAAGAGTCGTCAATCAGATCAGCGAGTTTAAAGAAGAACCAGACTGGATGCGCGAATTCCGGCTGAAGGCCTTTCGGCATTACATGCAGCGGCCGGACCCGGGCTGGGGGCCAGACATCAGCGGGCTGGACCTGGATAAAATCTTCTATTATGTGCGCCCAAGCGAGATCAACCAAAAGAGCTGGGATGACGTTCCGGAAACGATCAAGAATACCTTTGATAAATTGGGCATCCCGGAAGCAGAGCAGAAATTCCTTTCCGGTGTAGGCGCTCAATACGACTCGGAAATGGTGTATCACAGCATCCAGGAGAGCCTGGAAAAACAGGGCGTGATTTTCCTGAGCATTGAAAATGGGCTCAAGGAATACCCGGACCTGTTTAAAGAATACTTTTCCACCGTGGTGCCCATCCAGGACAATAAGTTCGGCGCGCTCAATAGCGCCGTGTGGTCAGGTGGGTCCTTTGTTTACGTGCCCAAAGGCGTCAAGGTGGATTTGCCCTTGCAGGCCTACTTCCGGTTGAACAACGCCAGCATCGGGCAGTTTGAACGGTCGCTGATCATCGCCGATGAAGGGGCGCAGGTACATTACGTTGAAGGCTGTACAGCACCGCTGTACCGCGATGAATCACTGCATAGCGGCGTGATCGAAATCGTGGTCAAAAAGGATGCACGCGTGCGCTATACGACCATCCAAAACTGGTCCACCAACGTGTACAACCTGGTAACCCAACGCGCCAATGTTTTCGAAGGCGGAACGATGGAGTGGGTGGACGCCAACCTGGGCAGCAAGGTGACCATGAAGTACCCCAGCTGTAACCTGCGCGGACGGGGGGCCCATGGCGAGATGCTCTCTGTAGCCTTTGCCGGCCCGGGGCAGGTGCAGGATACTGGCTCCAAGATGATCCATTTTGCTTCGGATACCAGTTCCAAGATCACCTCAAAATCCATCAGCCGTGGGGATGGCAGGTCATCGTACCGCGGCCTGGTGCGGGTGGCCGCTCAGGCCCAGAATTGCAAAAGCAATGTGGTTTGTGATGCCCTGCTGCTGGATAAAAACTCCCGGTCGGACACATACCCAACGATCGACGTAAACTCACAAGACGTGACTATCGGGCATGAGGCAACCGTGAGCAAAATCGGCGAAGAGCAGCTGTTCTACCTGAACAGCCGCGGTCTCTCCGATGAAGAGGCCACTACGATGGTGGTCAGCGGGTTCATTGAACCCCTGGTTAAGGAACTGCCGATGGAATACGCGGTGGAGATGAACCGCCTGATCCAATTGCAGATGGTTGGGAGCGTGGGTTAGGATGGACGTTAAGACACCCCGCCTTGTACCGATCATCCCCAATGAGATCTTTCCAGGTGAACTGCGCCTGGAACCCGCGCTGGAGAGCTTGAACGCCTCGGCCCAAACCCGGCGCAAGCTTGCCTGGCAGCAAGCCCTGGATACAGAGTTCCCGCCCACCAAGCACGATGCCTGGCGCTGGCTGGATTTTTCGGACTTTCCATCAGAGAGTTTTGCACCCGGTACAGTGAGCGCGAAAGCCAACCGTGCGAAGCTGCCAGAGGGTGTGCAACTGCTGAGCTTCAAAGAATTCGAGAGCGAACAATACGAACGCTTGCAGACCTTTGAGGCAGCGCTTCCCTTACCATACCAGGACCGGTTTGCGGCCGCGAACCGCGCGCTGGCGAAAGATGGCCATGTGCTCATCGTATCCGCCGGAGCCAGGCTTGCAGAAACGATCACGCTTGACCTGATCGTGAATGCAGGCGGCGCCAGCCACAGCAACACCTGGATTTGGCTGGAAGCAGGCAGCAGCGCACGCGTTGTGCTGCGCTTCAAGAGCGCTGACAAGGCCGCGGCCTTGCATAGCGGCCTGGTGCAGGTGTGGGTTGGCCCCGATGCAGACCTGGAATTGGACGAAGTACAGCTGCTCAATCATAAAAGCTGGATGGTCAATCACGAGGTGGCCCAGGTGCAAAAAGATGGCCGCCTGCACTGGAATTACACGGCCCTGGGCAGCAAGAAAAACAAGGTCTTTTTGACTGTGGACCTGCCCCAGCCCGGCGCGGAGGCATTGTTGAAAGGCGTGTACTTTGCCGGCAGCGGGCAGCACTTTAACCTGGATACCCAGCAAAACCACCTGGCCCCGGATACCCATAGCGATCTGGCTTTCCGCGGAGCCGCTGGGGGAACGGGCAAGAGTGCCTGGGAGGGCATGATCTATGTTGATGAGGCGGCGCAGCGGACGAATGCCTACCAAAGCGACCGCAACCTTATTTTGAGCAACCAGGCGGATATGGACGCCATACCGGGGCTGGAGATCTGCGCGAACGACGTAAGCTGTTCGCATGGGGCCACGGTTGGTCGCATTGATGAAGAAGAGCTTTTTTACCTCCAATGCCGGGGAATTCCCCGAGACGAGGGCGAGAAGTTGATTGTTGAAGGATTTTTTGCTGAGATATTGGACGCCATCCACGATGAGGACACACGGGAGATGGTGAAGGACGAAATCAATCGTAAGTTTTTATATAAGGACGCGGTGTAAGAGGAGGAATATGGTAACCAGGAATTTCATGCGGCCACCGGAAGAAAATGAGGAATACCAGGTTGGCGACAAAGTTGAAGTGAATTGCGATCACGAGAAGAATGGTCAGCGGGTGCGCGGTTGGCTGCGCGGAACGGTTGTGCAGGTTGAAAATAAAATGCTGGCTGTGCAATTTAAGCAGAACATTTACCTGACCGATGGGTGGATGGTGCCGGACCAGGTGCTTTGGTTTCCCTTCCAGTCGCAGCATGTGCGGCCGGTTGGCTCGCGGAACAAAGAGGCCGTCGATCGCTCGGCTTTACTGTAATTGATTCAGAATTGGATATGATACGCCCTCGGAGAAATCCGGGGGCGTTTTTGTTGCCTTGGTTCAGGCTGGAATACAGCCAAAGCCGCCGACAATGCGGATGATGTCAAAGCCTTCAGCAAAATCCCGCTCGGCGAGGGCGCCGTGGCGGATGGCCGTGGAGCGGATGACATCTTCCGAGAAATAATACCGCTCGGCGTAGGTGTGGTACTCGCGCAGGGCGGCCACCTTCAGGTCCACCGCTTCCCGGGAAACTTCCACCAAAAAATGGGGGAAGAAGCCGTAGGAAGAGCGCAAAACGTCGTAGCCAAGCACCGTGGTGCCCCTGAAAGCGCGCATGGCTTCCTGGGTAAGGGTCACGTGGTCCTGGTGGATATCCTGTGCGGTGTGCACGAAGACGACCTGGTGGAGCTCTGCCGCGT
>DHPL01000033.1:0-222 GCA_002407905.1 Anaerolineaceae bacterium UBA5365 | reverse complement strand
TTTTGCGGGAAAAGGCGGGTTTGGAAATCGCAGACCTCGATGTTCTCATCCTTCAGGCCCAAAACATACATGCTCTCGTAATGCTCGGGAAGAAGATGCTGGAGGTCCGGGTTCTTCTTGTTGTCCGAAAAAGTGACACAATGGATGCCGCTTTTATCCTTGATGTCGGCGATCAGAGCGCCGCAGCCTAGCTCGATGTCATCCGGATGGGCTCCGATGAAG
>DHPL01000006.1:8335-8455 GCA_002407905.1 Anaerolineaceae bacterium UBA5365 | reverse complement strand
GCGGCCCTGAGTGCCGGTGGCGGCCAGGGTGAGCAGCAGGCTGAGCATGCGCGAGGCTGCCACGCCGTTTTGGCCAAAGCTTTTCCTGCCTGCCTGCAGCCAAATGCCGCATTCGTCCAG
>DHPL01000006.1:7803-8094 GCA_002407905.1 Anaerolineaceae bacterium UBA5365 | reverse complement strand
GCCTCGGGCTGGTCCGCAGCCAGGATGGCACGGTTAAGCTTGTTGAAGCGGCTGGCAAACTGGGCGGTAAAAACAGGGTCTGGGGCTTGGGGCATTCGGTCTCCTTTTACGCTGCTGAGGGGCGCGGGATGAGGCCCCCTTCAGCTACGTTCATTACTTCGGCTTTGGCGCCCGGAGGCGTGCCGGTGCTTGTCTGGATCTGGTCTACCATCTGCCAGGCCAGGGCGGCCAGTTCGGCGGGACTATGGCGGGTATCGGCTTCCAGCATGAGCCTGAACTTGCTTTCGGTGC
>DHPL01000006.1:2498-7713 GCA_002407905.1 Anaerolineaceae bacterium UBA5365 | reverse complement strand
TATGAGCCTGAATTTACTTTCGGTGCCGGAGTAACGCATGTTGAGGGTTTGCAATCCGGGCAGTTGGTCGCGGATCTGCTGGGCAAAGGCCTGCACATCGGGCAGTTGGTCCAGGGGAATTTTCTGGGCTACCTTGCAGGAGGCGATGAGCTGCGGGAATTTGGCAATTTGGCCGGTGAGCTGGCTGAGGGTTTGACCGGGCTGCTCGCGCAGGATGGCCAGGATGGCCAGGGCGGTCCGCAGGCCGTCGCCGGTGTGGTGCCGGCCGTCCAGGAGGATGATGTGGCCGCTTTGTTCACCGCCAATGCCCATCTTGCCTTCGCTGCCATCGGCCTGGGCCAATTTGAGCAATTCATCGGTGACGTATTTATCGCCCACGGGGGTGAGCACCAGGGTGTAGCCTTGCTGCTCCGCGTAGACCTTCAGGCCGCCGTTGGCCATGGTGGTGGTCACCAGCGCATCGCCCAAAAGGCGGCCCTGCTTGTGCAGCCAGGCACCTAGCATGGCCAGCATGTGGTCGCCATCCACAAGGTTGCCCTTTTCGTCCATCAGGATCACGCGGTCGGCATCCCCGTCGAAGGCGATGCCCAGGTCGGCCTGGTGTTCACGGAGACGGGCAGCGAAATCTGCCGGGTCTGAGCGCATGGCTTCGGAGCCGGCATGGTCGTTGATGTTTTGGCCGTCGGGTTCGGCATTGAGCACAACCAGATCGGCCCCCAGCTCGCGCAAAACGATGGGTGCCACGGCATATTGGGCGCCATTGGCGCAGTCCAGCAGGATGCGCAGGCCGCTGAGGTCCAGGCCGGGTTGTTCGTTCAGGAGGTCGCGGATGTATTCCTCGGCCAGTTCCGCGGCGATATGTTCCGGCTCATCGGGAATTTCGGGGGTCTCTTCCTGCAGTAAATCTGCCAGGCGGGCCTCGATGGCCAGTTCCTGCGCTTCGCTGAGTTTCATGCCGCGGTCGTTGAAGAACTTGATGCCGTTCTCGGCAGCTGGGTTGTGGCTGGCGCTGATCACCGCGCCGGAATGGGCAGCCTGGCTTTGGGTAAGGAAGGCCACTGCCGGCGTGGGCAGCACGCCCAGGTCGCGCACATAGGCGCCCTCGGCGCGGAGGCCGGCCAAAAGGGCCTGGCTGAGCCAAAAGCCGCTCTCGCGGGTATCGCGCGCCACCACAAGGCGGGGCGGCTGGCCATGCTGGTCCCGCAGCACCTGGGCGGCGGCGCGGCCGAGCTGATAAACGAAATCCCGGGTCATGGGGAAGAGGCCCGCGGTGCCGCGGATTCCATCGGTACCAAAGTATTGGGGTGAATTCATTGGGGCAGTTTACCTTTACAAGGGGGATTATTCAAGCACGATCTCGGCTATTACTGGCAGGTGGTCTGACACCGCGTGGGCCAGGTCGTCGTCGATGACCTCGCAGCTATAGCTTTTAAGGCGCGCCGCGGGGGAAATGAAGATGTGGTCAACCAGGCCAGCCGAGGTGTGGCTGGCGGCATCGTTGGAGGGCACCAGGCGCAGGAAGCCGCGCTCTTCCTCCAGCATTTGTTTGAGTGTGTACTCGCCTGGCAGGGCGTTAAAATCACCCATCAGGATGAGGGGCAGGCCCCTTTGGAGCACGTGCTCATCCACCAGGCCGATCACCTTTTGGATCTGCTGCGCGCGGGTGAGGCGGGCGGCATCGATCACGTCCTGCCAGACCGTTTTACCGCGCTCGCCCACTAAAGTTGAGAGGTGCAGGTTCATCACGTAGGGGAAGGGCGTAGTTTGCAGGCGGGTCAGGATGACGTAGCGCGGGTCCGTATCGCGCGTGCCTTCGTAACTCAGCGGCTGAAACAGGGGCAGGTTGCGCGGGTGGCCCACGTAGCGCTCGTCGCTCAGGCGGCAGAAGGGGTAACGGCTAAAGACAGCGTTGCCCTTGGACCAATCCCACCAGTCGTTGAACACGGCGTTGATCATCAGGTCCTTTTTCACCTGCATATGGCGTTTCATGGAGAGCGTTTCGCCGTAGAAAACAGAAGGAAAGTGCCCGGCTTGCTGGATTTGGCTGACCATGGAGTGGAGCTGACCGTCTTCGTCGGTGTATTGGGCAATTTCCTGGACACCCAGAAAATCCGGCTTGAGCTTGCTGACCAGTTGGTTGATCAGGGCTCCTTTTTCAGCGCTGGTCTCCGGGGTGCCGAGGTAATTCTTCACCCCTCCCCCAAGGTTGAGGGTCATGATACGGAAGCTGGGCATGCAGGCGGTCCTCTCGCTGGGCTTGATTTTCTTCCCGGCATCATTATACCGCCCGCGGTAGAAGGCCCGCTTTGCTTTTAAGCTTTGGCTAAGCTTTAATTAAGCGAGGAGGCCGCTATGCAAGTGATCAACCCCCTGGGAGATTCTGTTACGCCCAAAGCTCTTTTTTTGAACCGGCGCCAATTCCTGCGCGGGCTTGGTTTGGCTTCTTTGGGGGCCGCGCTGGCTGCCTGCCAGGGGCTGGCAAAGCCCGGTGAGCCTGTCATTCCGGATGCCTTGGAACCGGAGGTGGACGCGCTGACCTCCCAGAGCATCGCGGAGAATTACATCAACTATTATGAGTTCTCGTTCTCCAAGAATGGGGTGACTGACCTGGCGCAAGACCTGAGGCTCTCGCCCTGGGAAGTGGAGATAGATGGCCTGGTGAAAACGCCGCGGAAGATGAGCATTGCCGACCTGACGAGCGGGTTTGAACAGCGGGAGTACATTTACCGCCACCGCTGCGTGGAGGCTTGGTCCATGGTTTTGCCTTGGCAGGGTTTTGCCCTGGCCGATCTGCTTGAGGAAGTGGAGATCCTGCCCGGGGCACGCTACGTGGCCTTTACCTCGCTTTACCGGCCGGAAGAAATGCCCGGGCAGAAAAGCAACCCCCATTACCCCTGGCCCTATACTGAAGGCCTGCGCCTGGACGAAGCCAGGCATCCCTTGAGCATCCTGGCAACCGGCTTGTACCAAACGCCGCTCACCCCCCAAAACGGCGCCCCGATCCGCCTGGTGGTGCCCTGGAAGTACGGGTTTAAGGACATCAAGGCGATCACGCGGATCAGTTTCACCGCGGAAGAACCGCCAACGCTCTGGAAAACGCTGAACAGCCATGAATACGGGTTTTACGCGAATGTGAACCCGGAGGTTGATCATCCGCGCTGGTCGCAGGCCAGCGAGATCCGCCTGGGAGCGGACAGGCGCATCCCAACCGAGCTCTTTAACGGATACAAGGAAGTTGCCCCGCTGTACGAGGGGATGGATTTAAGCGTCGATTATTGAGGATTAGGGATGCGGGGGCCAGTCCGGACAGCCGCCATCGCCTGAGCTGGGCTCAGGCTGCAAGGTTCCAGCTTCGAACTGGTCAATGAAGGTTTTGATCCATTCCGGGTCGTACTTAAGCACGTAGGACATGGCCGGGCTGCCGTTATCCAGCTCGGCAACCATATCCCGGGCGGGATAGAGTTTATCCGTGGGGATGCCCTGGGTTTCCACTTCTTTGTTGGTGGCCACCGGCAGGCTGAAGAACTGGATGTCGCTGGCTTTGAGCTTGGGCAGAGTGCAGGTGCCCAGGTCGAAAAGCTGGCCCACGGTAAAGTCGGTTTGCGAGCGCTCCAGCACGCTTTGAATGATCTTGAGCAGGTTGGCCCAAACGGCTGGCTCTTCCAATTTGTTTTTGATGGCGCAGATCACCCAGCTTTGGTGCTGGCTGCGGACCATATCGCTGTACCGATCGCGGATGCGCACGAAGGATTCGGCGTCGTAGCCGCTCATGTGGTTCCAGCCGGCAAAGAAATAGCCGTGGCTCTTTTCCGGGGAGGTGGATTCTTCGCCGATGGGGCGGCCATCTACGTCATTGGGCAGGTAGACGTCGATACCGCCGATGATATCAATGAGGTCCGTGAAGACCAGCATATTGATGGCGCCGTAGTGGTCCACAGAAAGGCCAAAGTTTTCCTGGATGGTACGGGCAAGGAGGCCGGGGCCTTCGCCGGCGCCGGTGTAGTAGTTTTTGCCCGGGTTGCCGAAGAAATAGGCCTGGTTAAGCTTGCCCCATTGCACCCGTTCGGCGCGGTCTTCGCGGATATCCGGAAAGTGCACGTAAAGATCGCGCGGGAGGGTGAGCACCTGCACTGAAGGCTTCATGAAGTCCACGCGCACCACACGCACAACATCCGCCAGACCGTAGAGGTACTTGGTGTCCTGGGCGCCATCGTACGCGCCAATCACGAGCACGTACATCACTGGGATGTCTCCGCAGACCGGCTTTGGCTGCGTGGCCGTGGGGATGGGCGAAGGGGATGGGGTGGCCGGCAGGGCTGCCGCGGCCTGGGTGGCGGTGGGTTCCGGGATGGGGGTATTGATGGCAGTGGGCGTGGCAGTTGGCAGCCCGAGGCCCACGCCCATGGGGCGGTTCCAGATGCTTGCCAGAACGATGCCGGTGATGAGCAACGCCGCGGCTAGAACGATTAGCACAACAACCAGAAACCGGCGCTTTGGGCGCGGTGAGGGGGTGTTTTGTGCTTCAGTCATGCCAGGTTACTCCAGGCGGTGATTATATCCTGCTTTGGAAGGAGGCCTTTTTGAGCGCTTAAACAGCGCCTAAAGAAGGTTAAACGATCATCGGGTCGGAGTCGTCCGCATCGTCGCCAAAGAGGTTGGGCTGCATGACCGGCCGCTGCTCTTCGGGGTCCAGGTGGGCGATGGGCAGGGTAAGGATGAAGAGGGCGCCGCCGTCCGGGTGGTTTTCGGCGCGGAGGTTGCCCATATGCGCCAGGGCCAGGTTGCGGGCGATGGGCAAGCCCAAACCGGTGCTGCCGCCTTCGCGTTTGCGGCCGCCATCCACCCTGAAAAAGCGGTCGAAGATCTGCTCTACAAGCTGCGGCGGGATGCCAGGGCCGTTATCCCGCACCTTTACGATCACATTCGGCCCATCCACAAAGGCGGTGAGCTCCACGATGGTGTTGTTCGGCGTGTAACGCAGGGCATTCTGCAGGAGGTTGTGGAAAATCTGCTGGATGCGGTCTGGGTCCACCCAGAGCAGGGGCATGCCGTGTTCCCAGTTTTGGACGATGCGAACCCCGCGCCGGCGCATCAGGGACTCGAAGCGCGAGATAGTGGAATCCACGAGGTCCTGTAAGTTTGTTTCAATCTTGTTGAGGTTGAGTTCGCCGGAGTCGCTCAGGGCGAGCATGCGCAGGTCTTCCACCAGGCGCTT
>DHPL01000006.1:2057-2290 GCA_002407905.1 Anaerolineaceae bacterium UBA5365 | reverse complement strand
ACCCCGTCTTCGAGGGCCTCGATGTTGGCCTGCTGGACGGCCAGGGGGGTGCGCAGTTCGTGGGCGATATCGGCGGTGAAACCGCGGCGCAGTTTGTCCGCGCTTTGCAGGCTGGCGGCCATGCGGTTCATTGTGCGGCCCAGTTCACCCAGCTGGGGGTAGTTATCTACCGGTACCCGCTGGCTCATATCGCCCTGAGAGATTTGTTCGGCGGCATCGATCATGATATTGAT
>DHPL01000006.1:1556-1864 GCA_002407905.1 Anaerolineaceae bacterium UBA5365 | reverse complement strand
CACCGCCGCCACCGCGATGGCCGTGAGAACTGAAAGATTGACAGCGTTATCAAAGCCGCCCACCAGGCTCTCGCCCAGTTCTTCGATCCACAAATTGGGCAGGAGGTAGGCTTTGGTGCTGCGGTCGATAACCACCGGAACAGCTTTCTGCATGGCGGTTTCGCTTAATATTGAACCTACCAGATGCTCGTCTGCAGAGTAGATCACCTCGCGCGAGGTATTGACCAGGGTATAGGAGCGCCGGCCGGTACTTGAGTTCCGATGGATTGAGCCATCGGCACGCGTAAAAACCTTATCCACCCCATCCC
>DHPL01000006.1:1262-1398 GCA_002407905.1 Anaerolineaceae bacterium UBA5365 | reverse complement strand
GAGTTCGGACATCATCGCGGTTTGGGAGGGCAGTAATTTATCCTGGACCAAATGAAATGCCTCAGCCTCGGCCGAGATCTTGGTAACGATAAAAGTCGTTCCAAGGGCTATGATCAGGATGAAGATGAACCCCAGT
>DHPL01000006.1:716-1110 GCA_002407905.1 Anaerolineaceae bacterium UBA5365 | reverse complement strand
GGAGTCTTGCACGCATAAATTATTCGTCGAATCTAGCTGAGCGATAGCCCACCCCAAACACAGTTTCAACATAGTTTGTATCCGGGTCCACGCTCTTGAGCTTCTGGCGCAGGTTCTTGATGTGCACGTCTACAGAACGCTCGTAACCTTCGTAGGAGATGCCCTGGGAGGCTTCCAGGAGCTGAAGGCGGGTGAATACGCGGCCGGGCTGGGAGGCCAGCTGTGAAAGGATGTCGAATTCGGTGGGGGTAAGGTCCACGTTGGCGTTATCGATGCGCACGGAGTGCATGCTGGTTTCGATGGTGAGCCTGCCCAGGGTGAGCAGATTGGGGGTATCGGTCACGCGGTTGGTGCGGCGCAAAACCGCTTTTACGCGGGCGACCACTTCGCGGGG
>DHPL01000006.1:0-576 GCA_002407905.1 Anaerolineaceae bacterium UBA5365 | reverse complement strand
GGGAGAAGGGTTTGGTCACGTAGTCGTCCGCGCCCATTTCCAGGCCGATCAGGCGGTCTACTTCGTCCACGCGGGCGGTGACCATGATGATGGGGGTTTGATCCACCTTGCGAATCTCGCGGGCAACGTCCATGCCGTCCATACCTGGCAGGTTGAGGTCCAGGATCACCAGGTCCGGCTTTTCGCGCTCCCAGGCTTGCAGGCCTTCGTCGCCGGTGAAGGCGGAAACGGTCTGGTAGTTGCTCTTGGTCAGGTAAGCCTGCAGGACGCGGCTGAGTTCTTTTTCGTCTTCGATGATCAGGATTTTAGGCATAGAGGACCTCTCGCGGTGAACCAGCCCGCAAGATGCGGCTGGCAGGAATAATAAATGGCCGTGAAATGATTATAGCCATAGCTTGCAACTTGTCTATAATCATAACAGATAGGCCTACATATTTAACATTCAAAGTTCGGGGTTTACTAACTGAAAATACGTAAATGAGGGGAGAGAAAGGCCGGTTTGAGCCGTGGCTCTCCTTGACACCTCCCGGCAAGTTCGTATAATAATGAGTCTGCCTTCCCTGGTAGCTCAATCGG
>DHPL01000032.1:4457-15618 GCA_002407905.1 Anaerolineaceae bacterium UBA5365 | reverse complement strand
TTGATGCACGGGGTGCACCATGCTGAACCGCGGGTGAAAACCCGCCTGGTGATGCCTCCGGTGGTCAGCTTGCCTTTGGCCGGGCTGTTTTACCTGCTGTTTAGCCTGGTGATCGGGCGGCTGATGGGCCAAAGCGCCTGGGTGCCGGGCGTGTTTGCCGGGTTTATCCTGGGTTATCTGATTTACGACCTCATGCACTATGCCTTGCATCACTTTTCATTCAAAGGCCGATACTTCGAGAAACTGCGCCGGCACCACATGGCGCACCACTTCAAAACCCATAACCAGCGCTTTGGCGTCTCTACCTGGTTTTGGGATGAGGTCTTCCGTACCAATCCGCAATGATCCTGTGCATAAATGACAACCAGGGCCGCGAAAGCGGCCCTGGCTGCTTAAAGACGGTTTAATCTAACGGGTAACTTCAGTAAAGCCGGCTTCGCGGCCCCAGGCGGCTGCCGTGGCAAGGCTGCCATCGGCTACCTGGCGCAGCAGGGCCAGGGTGCTGACAGAACGATACGCCCGGGGGCTGTTGACGGTACCTGTTGTGAAGCTGAGCGTGGTTTGCTCGTTCAGCAGATTGGCCAGGCGCTGGTCTTCCAGAGATACTTTGCTCAGGTTCTCGATGACCATAAAGTGCAGGCCCAGGTGGGTTGTGCTGTCTGCCGCATTCGGCAAAAGGCAGGTGAGCGCGATGGCGTTGTGGGTCCAGGAGGCCTCCTCGCAATTGAAGCGCCCGGCCGCATATTGATTGAGCTCATCCACCGCCAGTTTGATGGCGGCACTTTTAATGAATCCGCTGAAATCGATGCCAGAGGCCTGGGTGGCAACAGCTTCCAGGGTGGGCTGGGCTTCAGCCACCAACGTAGCCGCGGCTTCCACGGTAGGCAGGGGCGTGGCAGTTGGCCTTGGCGGGATGGTCGCCGTAGCGGTGGGGCTCGGCAGTGGGCTTGGGCTGGGCTGCATCGGCGTGGGGGTTGGCAGGCTTGCCGGTTTTGGGCCGCAGGCCGCCAGCATGAGGCCTGCCAGGATCGTCAAGATGAGTGTTTTACGCATAAGTCTCCTTTATCGTGCCAAGGCATCATAAAGCCGCTGGACGCAGGCCGCAAGTTCGTTTGCCGAGGCTTACCGGCTTATCCGGGGCCTTTTACACGGCTGGCCGCCGTGAGGAGGGATTATTGACAATATCTTAAACTTGTAATAACAGGATATTAATTCAGGGGACGGCGCAGCTCCTGGAGTTTGAAGCCGCCAGGTTTCTTATTACGCTCTTGGACTGGGGTCGTGATAGGATGGTGGGCATGACCGAGACAGTGAGAAATTTCGGCCACGTCCGCTTTGACGCCTGGGCAGACCAGTACCTGGCGGACGTGGAAAACACAGACCAGGCGGATGAATACCCCTTTGCCGGTTACCGGCGCGTGCTGGAGGCCTTACTGGCTGCGGCCTTGGCCCGAAAGCCCGGTAGCGTTCTGGACCTGGGGATCGGGCTCGGTTTGCTCAGCCAGCGTTTGGCCCAGGCAGGCCACAGGATCACGGGCGTGGATTTCTCAGCGGAGATGCTGAACCTGGCCCGGCAGAACCTGCCGCATGCCCGGCTGATCCGGGCTGACTTTGCAGAGGGCTGGCCAGCAGAACTTAAGGACGAGCGCTTTGACCTGATCGTGAGCAGTTATGCCTTTCATCACGTGCCCCAGGCGCGCAAGGTGGCTTTCCTGCAAAGGCTCTTGCAGGGCCTGGAACCAGCGGGGATGATCCTGATTGGGGATATTGCGTTTCAGAGCGAGAAGTTGATGCAGGCCTGCCGGCAAGCCAGCCTGCCGGACTGGGATGAGGAAGAAGACTACTCCATCTTTGAGAGCCTGAAGCCGTTTTTCCGCGAAGGCCAGATGAGTTTCAAGGCGGTTTCCTTTTGCGCGGGCATTCTGAACCTGACGCATGCCTAACTAACGTAAGTAAGGCGATAATCTTATTACAGATTTCTAAAAAGCTATAAAACCCCTCCTTGAAGACGTATACTTTAGCAATGGCTGAGCTCTCCAAGAAAATCATGGTGGTCTACTCCTCCAAAACCGGTCTCACAGAGCAATACGCGGCGTGGATCGCGGAAGACTTGCACGCCCCTTTATTCAAGCTGGAAGAGCTTAACCGGGAAGAACTGGAAACTTGCCCGATCGTGGTCTACGGCGGGGGGCTTTACGCCGGAGTCATTCACGGGCTGCACAAACTCAAAAAGCGCTTGAGCAAGGATATCCCCGTGCGCAGGCTGATCGTTTTTGCTACAGGGGCCTCCCCTGCCAGCCCTCAGCAATTGCAGACCACCCGGAACGGCAACTTCTCCCGCGAGGAGCAAGCCCAAATTCCTTTTTTCTATTACCAGGCTGGCATCCATTATGAGCGCATGAAGGCGGGAGACCGGTTTTTAATGCGTTTGTTCAACGGCTTTCAGCTGATTGCAAGTTTGCGCAAAGGGCGGGAACGCAAGCCGGCACCCAAGGCGATCTCGGCAAACCTGTGCGACCGGGCCGACATTGCTCCGCTTCTGGAGCAGGTTCGCCGCTGGAAACGCTAAGGCCGATGATGCCCGCGCCTAATCCCATACAAATAAGAGCTCTCGACCCAGCAGATTACGCCCTGCTGGAGCAATTCACCCTGCTGGCGGTACATCTGCCCCCCGGGGTGGAACCCGATTGGGCAGCCTTACGCGCGGCGCTGGCCCATTACTATCAGCTCTTTGGCCGCCCGGGCGATCTGGCCTTGGCAGCCCGGGTTGAAGGAAAGGCAGTAGGCATGGTCTGGGCGCGGCTTTTTACCGCCAGCCAGCCGGGCTACGCTTATCTGGATGCGGAAACCCCGGAATTAAGCCTGGCTATCCTGCCCGAGTGGCGGGGACTAGGCCTGGGCAAGGCGCTCACGCAGGCCTTGCTGCGGGAGTTGGGCCGGCGCGGATACAGCCAGGTGAGCCTGAGCGTAAGCCCGGATAATACTGCCGCGTGGGGGCTCTACCAGGCACTGGGCTTTGAAACAGTGAGCGAGGCGGAAGGCGCCATTACGATGTGCCGAAAACTGGAAAAACCGGAAGGGTAATAATGCACCCGATTTCAACAACGATCCTCCAAAAACACATGGTCCGCAAGACCAAAGACCAGAAGCAGGCTTTCAGGGCTTATCTGGTGGAAGCGCTGGCTGGCGAGGGTATTGAAGTCCGGTTGGAGAGCCAGAAGGGCTTCCTGCCCGTGACCAACATTGTCATCGGCAGCCCTGCCCAGGCGCGCATCCTGATTGGAGCGCATTACGACACGCCCGCCCTGATGCCCCTGCCCTACATTATGCCGCGCAACTTCCTGCTGATGCTGCTTTCGCAATTGCTGCTGGTAGCCCTGCCCCTGGCGGCCGGGCTTTTGCTTGGCGGGCTGGCAGGCAGGCTGAGCGATAACCCCAGTTTGCCCATCATGGTGTTCATGGCGGTGTGGCTGCTCTTCCTGGCCGCGCTTGTCCTGGGGCCGCCCAATAAGCATAATGCCAACGATAACAGTTCCGGTGTGCTGGGCGTCGTGGAGACGCTGCTAGCCTTAAGGCCGGAAGAGCGGGAGAAAGTTTGTTTTGTGCTCTTTGACCACGAGGAATCCGGACTGGTGGGCTCTTCGCAGTTTTACTCCGCCCACCGCCGGGAGATCGGGCTAACCCCCCTGGTCAACCTGGACTGCATTGGCGACGGCGAGGCAATTATCCTGGTAGTCAGCAGCAAGGTGCGCGGGGACGCGCGGCTCTACCCGGCAATCCGGGCCGCTTTTGACACCCAGGCTGCTGCCAGGTCCAAGACCCTGCTCTACGACACGCCGCTCAGCACTTTTTACCCATCGGACCAGTTCAATTTTCCAAGTTCCGTGGCAATTACTGCCATGCGCAAGTCTCCCCTCATCGGCTATTACCTGGCCGATATTCACTCCCCGCGGGACCAGCGCCTGGATGAAGTCAACCTGGCGCTCATTTCAGGGGCTCTAGCAGACCTGGCACGCGGATTGGATTAAATAATGGACCCCCGAATACTGCTGGACCAGATCGCGGCGCAACTCAGTACCAGCCTGGGCGAGCAGTTGGTTGGCGTGTATGTGCATGGCTCGCTGGCGCACGGAGATTTTGACTGGGACGCGAGCGACCTGGACCTGATCGCGATCGTCCGCGGCGGGCTGAACCCCAGCTTGCGCCAGGGCGTGGTTGAGGGTCTACTGGATATGGAAGCGCAGTTTCCGCCGCGGGGCATTGAACTGAGCCTGGTGCGCCGCGAATTCAGTCTGCGTTTCGTCTACCCTACCCCATACGAGCTGCATTTCTCGAATGCTTCCCGGGAGAGCTTTCTGGCGGACCCGCGGGCTTTCTGCAGCGATGCCTGGCGGGTGGACCATGACCTGGCGACGCACTTCGCGCTGATCCGAGAAAAAGGGATCACCTGGCGGGGAGAGGAGATCGGGGCGGTCTTTGGGGAAGTACCCCAGGAGCTGCTTTTAGACAGCGTGTGGCGGGACCTTGATGCATCCATGGCGGACCTGGATACCAACCCCGCTTACCTGGTGCTCAACCTTTGCCGCACATTGGCTTATTTCGCTACCGGCCGGATGCTCAGCAAAGGGCAGGGGGCTGCCTGGGCCTTGGGTGATCTGCCGGCCATGTATCAGGGCTTAGTTCGGGGTGCTTTAGAGCGCAGATTGGACCTCAAAAGCCAGCCGGAGGCGCGCCAGACCTTGCAGGCTTTTTGCCGGTACTGCCGCCAGCGTTTGGCCAGGCCTTGATCGCGGGGATTTTGACTCAGCGATAGGGCTTATTGATTAAAATTAAGCTATGGAAACCAACCTCGACATGCTCATCGCCGGGTGCAACACCAGATGCCGGCATTGCTACGTGGATGGGGGCCCGGAACGGGCGATGCCCATTGAAAGCGTGCGCCTCCTCTTCCCCCGCCTGCGGCGCTTTCTGGATGCCCAGAACCAGCTTGGCCTGAAGGCCAGCCTCACCCTGGATAACGAAGTCTTCAACCATCCGCAGGCCCCGGAGGTTTACGCGCTCACCGCGCAGCACCTCAAGCCGTATACCTATCACCACGGTTCCACCACCGGGCTAGCGTTATTGAAACAAACCGAGCCGGAGGCCCTGCTGCGCGACCTGAAGGCGGAGGGTTGGGATACCTTTTCGCTCAGCCTGCACGGGGGAGAGGCTGCCCATGACCAGATCGTGGGACGCACCGGGGCCTTTAAGGCTTTAGGGGAGGCAGCGCGGCTATTTAAGGAGGCCGGCTGCAAGCTGGTGATCAGCCTGATCGTCGGGAAGCCGCTGATTGACGGCCGCGATGCCGTGAGCGCCTTTTTGGACCAAAATCCGCATGACGAAGTTTACATGGCCCTGGTCAACCACGCCCCCATCCAGCGCCTGATGGATTACCTGCCTTTGCGCCCCAGTATGGCCGATTTGGCACCGCTGGCGCCCTATTTGCAGCAGTGGGGTGTGGACGGTAAGGCCTTTTTTGCCAAAGCAGCCTGCGGCTCTGAACGGGCCTGCCTGGGACTGATGCGTGAATGGGGCATTTGGGATAATATCCCGCGCAGCAGCGAGCGGATCTACCTTTCCCTGGACCAGGACCTGAACCTGTATTACGGCAACACGGGCCTGCGCCAGGCTTACCTGGGCAATTTTGCCCAGGATGAAGCCGAAGCTTTGGCTGAGAAAACTGCCCGTCTGGCAGCGAATGAGCTCTTTTGGGACAGCTGTTTCAACCTGGACGCGCTGCCCGGTTTTGGGGGTTTTGATAAGGACAGCAAAAAGGCCGTGGAGGAAAACCTGGTTTTCAGCGATTGGGACTCCTGCCTGAGTTATTGGATGGCGCGGGCGGGAATTCCGACGCGCCTGATCTGAGCATGGCCCAGGAACCGGCGAACTTGAACCTTTTCATGGTCTGCCATGCGCTCAAAAATGCAGCGTTGAGCAATTTGCCGGCGGGCCATTCCCTGGGGCTGTGCCGGCCGGAAGACCTGGCCTTTTGGAAGGGCATGCATTTTGACGACGCTGGCAGCGCGGCGGAAAACCGGCCGTACATGGACGCGTACTTCGAGCGGGTCTATGCCCCGCACGGAAATGCCTTTTACGAGCGCTGCCTCCTGGCGCGTGAACCTAAGGGGGCGATCGTTGGCAGCTGTTTTGCCTGGCCAGCTTACGGCAGGGTGAGCACGATCCATTGGTTCAAGGTGCTTAAGGGCTATGAGGGCCGGGGGATCGGCCGAGGATTGTTAAGCGCTGTGATGCAAGGGATCCCCAGTGAGGATTACCCGGTTTGTCTGCATACTCAGCCGGAAAGTTACCGGGCGATCAAACTTTACAGCGATTTTGGTTTCTGCCTGATAAGCGATGCGTGCATTGGAAGGCGGCAAAATGACCTGGAGGCCGGCCTGGTCTACCTGCAGGAGCATATGCCCGGGGAGGCCTTTGAGGGCCTATGCTTCGCGCCAGCCCCGCGGGAATTGCTCGCGGCGGCCGCGGCCGCGGAGCATGACGAGTTCTAGACCGCCTACACGCCCAAGCGCCTGTCAGTTAACCGGCTGACTTTTCCCCTCAGAAAGACTGATGGCCCAAAAGGCCTGGGGGCAGAAGCGGAACGCACTAATTGGAGAGCTTGAGCTGGGCTGAGCCTGCTAAAGGAAGTAGGCGTTGGATTGCGGTTCGGCCAGGCGCTGGGTGAAAGCTTGGGCAAATTCCAGATAGGCTGGTGTGTCCATATTTTTGGCACCGGTGGGGCATACCCGGATACACCTGAAGCAGGCGCAGCAAAGCTCATCGGCGATGGTGCAAAAATCAGAATAGTCGATCGCCTGTTCGGGGCACTCCTCGGCGCAAAGGCCGCAGAGCACGCATTTATCCGCGTCGGTCAGGGGACGCCAGCGGCCGCGGCCGCCGCCTGGTTTTTCCGCGTAGGATGGGTTTCCGGGAAAGTTTGGCTGCGCTAAGCTGCCTTCCGCCAGCAGGTCCGCGATTTGGCTGGCGAAGGCCCGGTTCTGAGCCAGGTCATCAGGGTTGGGCCGGCCGAGGGCGATCTGCCCGTAGGTGTGCTGGCCCACCAAGGCGGCGCCAGCTATTGGCAGAAAGCCCAGAGCCCGCACAAAATCCGAGAGCTGCAGCAGGGCGTGATCGAAGGCGCGGTTGCCGAAGGTGACCGTGAGCACGCAGGGGGTATCCTGCCCGCGCAGGCGGCTAAAGCGCTCAAGGGCACCCTGATAAACCTTGCCGGAGTAGACCGGCGCGCCGAAGACCACCAGGTCCCGCGGGCTGAAGGCGGGTGCGGGGTCCTGCCGGTTGATCACGGTGAGGTCCAGCGTGATGGCCCGGGGGTCCAGGGCATTGGCGATCTCCAGGGCTCCGCTGCGCGAGGTGCCGGTGGCAGAAAAGAAAACGGCGTAGACATGTTCGGGTTTGGCCATGATAGCCTCCATTTTACCCTCCCCAAACGCGTCTAATACTGTTGAGGTCCTTAACTAATTTTCCTTAAAATACCGCCTTTATCCGGTGTTTGGATATAAAATTAGGCCAACCACAATAATGAACGCCCGCGGGACCAGCGGAGCAAAACTAAATACGGAGGAGCGACCCATGAGAGTGACCGAGTTGAACGACCGACGAAAGCTCATTGACGCCGCGATGCAGCGCATTCCTGCTGATCTCAGCATCGAGAATGTGCAGCTGGTGAATGTGATCACGGGTGAGATCTACCCTGCCAGCGTGGACATTTTGGATGGTGTGATCGCCGCTGTGCGCTATGCCGGTGAGGAGAACGCCCAAACACCCAAGGAACGCTTTGACGGCCAGGGGGCTTACCTGATCCCAGGGTACATCGATGCGCATCTGCACGTGGAGAGCACGATGCTCATCCCGGAGAACCTGGCACGCGCGGTGATCCCCTTTGGCACCACCAGCCTGATGACGGACCCGCACGAGATCGCGAACGTGATGGGCATGGAAGGCGTAAAGTTCATGGTGGAAAATGGCCGGCACACGGCCTTGCGCCACTTTGTGCTGGTGCCCTCCTGCGTGCCCTCCGTACCCCACCTGGAAGGGGCTGGCGCCAGTTTTACAGCCCGGGAGATCGGGGAATTATTGGACCTGGAAGGCGTGATCGGCATCGCGGAGCTGATGGATTTTGTGAACGTGATCAATAACGAAACACGCATGCACGATATTTTGCAGCTGGGGCATGAGAGGAAGACCTTCCTGCAGGGGCATTCCCCCGGCCTGCAGGGCAAGGAACTGGCTGCTTACCTTTGCGCCGGCCCGGTGAGCGATCATGAGGCGCGCGAAGGCAAGGAAAGCCTGGAAAAATTGCGCAACGGCATGCACGTCAACCTTAAATCCAGCTCGCTTTCAGACTTTTTGAAAGATTGTCTGGAGGCTGTGAATAAATTGACCTACCGCGAGAATGTTTCGCTGTGTACGGACGACCTGAACGCGCGCGATATTTCGGTTACCGGGCACATCAACCGTGTGGTGCGCAAGGCCGTGAGCTATGGCACGCCTCCGGTGGATGCCATCCGCATGGCTACTTACAATGCCGCCCGCGAATACGGCATCAGCGACCTGGGCGCCATCGCGCCGGGGTTCACGGCCGACCTGCAGATCGTCCCGGCCCTGGATGGCACTCCGCCCACAGCCGTGTTCATCAGCGGCAAGCTGGTTGCCCAGGATGGCAAACTTCTGGCCGATGCCGAGCGTGAGGGCGAACCGCTGCGCTTCCCCAATACCATGCAGCTGCCCTTCCTGAAAGGCCCCGAGAGTTTCGTGCTGCGCGCGCCTGAAGGCAGCGGTGAGCAAGTGCGGGTGAACGTGATGCAGAGCAAGGGCGCGGAAAGCGTGTTCAACGGGGTGCGCGCGGAAATGCTGCCGGTAAGAGATGGCGTGGTTTCCGTGGCGGAAGACCCGAACCTGGCCTATGTGGCGGTCTTCAACCGCTACGGCGCGGACGCGAAAACCATCGCTGTGATCCGTAATTTTGGCCTTACTGCCGGGGCGGTGGCTTCGACCGTCTCGCATGATTCGCATAACCTCATCCTGGTCTATCGCAATCCCGAGGATGCATGGCTACTAGCCCAGGACCTGACGCGCTGCGGCGGCGGGATCGGCGCTTACCGGGATGGAAAGCGGATCGCGGTACTGGAATTGGCGGTGGCTGGCTTGATGTCGCTGCTGCCGGTGGCGCAATTGGGGCCGGAGATTGAAGCAGTGGATAACGCGCTAAAGGAGGTGTGCGGCGGCAAGAGTACCTATCACAAGCTCCTGACCCTTTCGCTTGTGGTCTTACCCGGAATTCTGATCTCTGACCGGGGTCTGGTAGACGGGCTGGCCCAAAAGTTCGTGCCGGTATTTCCTGAGTAATTTGCCATTTTTGCACGGAGGCAAGAATGAATTCCAAGTTAAGTCGGTATTGGGACCTGGAGAAACACGGGACCAACCCCCGCATCGAGTTGATCGCGGGAATCACCACCTTTGCCACCATGTCTTACATCCTGGTGGTGCAGCCCAATATGATGGCCGATGCCGGCATGAACCCACGCGGTGTCATGCTGGCTACCGCGCTGATGAGCGCGATTTTCACCCTGGTAAGTGCTTTTTATTCCAAGATGCCCTTTGCCCTCGCCCCGGGCATGGGCTCGAACGCCATTATGGCTTACAACCTGGTGGCTGCCGGCCATACCACCTGGCAGGTGGGTGTGGCCATGTTCATCGTAACCGGCGTTATTCTGGCGCTATTGACGGTGATGGGGGTGCGCGAAGACATGATCAGGGTCATGCCGCGCAATATCAAGGTCGGCATTGGGGCCGCGATTGGTATCATGATCGCGCGCCTGGGCGTGAAAAACAGCGGCATGGTCAAGCCGGATTTCTCCGGCGCGGGTGATTTTTCGGATCCCCGCGTCCAGCTGGCTTTGATCGGTTTGCTGATCACCCTGGTGCTGCATTTTGTGCAATTCGGAAAAGACGGCAAAACTTTTAAGATCCGCGGTTCCATGCTGATCAGCATCCTGCTGACCACCCTGATCGGCATTCCGATGGGCGTGGTCAAGATGCCGGCTTCCATCTTCAGTGTGGATTTCAACTCCCTCAAAGAAGTTGCCTTCCAGCCTGACCTGAAGGGTGTGTTTACCCTGCAGATGCTGCCTTTCATTGCCTTCTTCCTTTTTGGCGACTTCTTCTCCACCATGGGCACCGCCCTGGGCCTGGCCGGCAAGGCTGAGCTTTTGGACAAGGATGGAAACCTGCCGGGCATTGGACGCGTGTTCATGACCGATGCGATCGGTACGGCGGTGGGGGGCGTGTTTGGCATCACCAACGTGCAAACCTATGTGGAATCGGCTTCGGGTATTGAAGCGGGCGGACGGACGGGCATGACCGCCTTCTTTACCGCGATGATGTTCCTGGTGGCGATCTTCTTCGCGCCGCTGTTCATGATGATCCCCAGCGCAGCGACCGCCCCGGTACTCTTGCTTTTGGGCTGTTCCATGTTGCAGGTGTTGAAGAACGTGAGTTTTGGGGATGAGGATTGGGTCCCTCTGGCGCTGATGATCCTGATCACGGCCTTCACCGGCGACTTTGTGTTGGGCACCGCCGTGGGCGTGGTGAGCGCTGTGCTCATCGGCTTCCTTGTCTCCGTCTTTACGCAGGATAAGAGCCGCATGCCCACCTGGGGCACCGTGATCATGGCCCTGGTGATGTCCATCAAGTTCTTTATTCTCTAAAGCATTCTTCTCTTGAAAACCAGTCCGCGTAAAGAGCGCGGGCTGGTTGTTTAAGGCCCTGCGCTGCCCAAATCCGGGTGCGAAGCAGGGGCTGGAAAGGCCCCTCAGGTATAATCACAGCAGTCTACTTGAGGAGGCTCAGCTATGTCCCAAGCACGTGTCGTCAAGGCCCCAACCGGCAGCCAATTGCACTGCAAGAACTGGCTCATTGAGGCCGCTTACCGCATGCTGCAAAACAATCTGGACCCCGCCGTGGCGGAGCGGCCGGATGATCTGGTGGTTTACGGAGGCCGCGGGCAGGCCGCGCGCAGCTGGGAGGCCTTCGATGCCATCCTGCGCAGCCTGGAGAGCCTTGATGAAGACGAAACCTTGCTGGTGCAAAGCGGCAAACCGGT